>JBDNDQ010000005.1:0-116172 GCA_046719055.1 Aggregatilineales bacterium
AGTGCTCTTCAACGATCTGCCTCAATGCTGCGGAGGCGGTCGGGAGTGAAGCCGCCGCAGCTGAGGGCTTGTGCGGCCAGCCAGCCGCCGCGATACTCCTCAGGCGCGGCAAGGCGCACCCACCGCGCGCTGGCATCGCGCCGATCGGGGCTGTACACGCCTCGTTGTGAGATATCCACTGTGGCGCGAAGCGGGTAGACCTCGCCCGGCCCGCTGTAGAGCATTGCGTTGGGCTGATCGCTGCGCAGCTGACAGACTGGCTCACTCACTGCAAGAGTACGCTTTTCGGTTAGGGTTTGGCCGTCATCGCCGCGCACAACTAGACGCAGCACCACAGTGCCGAAAGGGATGATGTTCATAGTGTTGCTGGTCTTAGTTGCTTGGTTGGGAAAGGGTTTAGGGTTGCCCTCGTCCAACACCTCAAAGGTGACGGCCTGCGCGTTCTCGATCTGCCACGAGAAAGTGAGCGGTTGTTCCACGTTACGGATGAGCGAGGTTGGCTGCACCGTGAAGGCAACTATGTTGGCAGGGCGCGGGCGCGCTAGCACAATCACCAGCGCGATCAGCGCCAGCAGCAAGCCGCCAACGAGCGCCCCGCTCAGCAAGTTGCTCAAAAGCGGCTTGACGATGGCTACGCCTGGCACGCTGGCAAGGAATTTGGATTGGTCTTGTGCCTGAACAATGACATCGAAGGGGATGCGTTGTGCACCGCCCAGCAGACTGCGCGCTTTAGGGCGCATGTAGCCGTGCACGCGCTGGCGCTCGCCAGGCGCTAGGGTGATCGCCGACGGGCGAATGTCGAAGTCCAGCCTGCCATCAGCAGTCTTGCCGAAGAGCGTGATCGGCAGAGGGGCGCTGCCCTGATTCTGCACATACAGATCGAAAGGCGCCGGCAGCTCGACCTCAGAGCGCGCTAGCGCCATGCCGAAGCCACTGTAAGCGCGCACTATCAGCTTGAAGGGCACAGTCATGCTGCGCTCGGGCGCATTTTTGGCGCGCACTATCGCTTGGGCGGTGTAGTCGCCCGGGCGTGTATCGCTGCGGCGCAGCGGCTTAAAGTTCAGGGTAACTGCAGCAGCTTCTTCGGGGCTTACTTCTAACTCTGTGCGGTCTATGCGCACCCATTCGCGCGGCAGGCCCTCAACTCCTACAGTATAGCGCTCTGGTGCCTCACCAGTGTGGTGAATCACTAGCGCCGTTTGTGTGTGGGCACCAGGCGTGACGGGCATCAGTGGCGTTTCCAGCTCAATGTAGAAGTTCAAGCCTGGCACCTCAACGCGCTGCGTAGTCTCTAGAGCGCTCATTGGCTGCGTTGGCACATCATCTTGCAGCGGCAGGAAGATCAGACGTAGATCGCCGATTTGAATCTCCTCGCCGCCGCGCAGGATGACCGGTTCTTCAGGCTTGATCCGCTTGCCATCCACATAAGTGCCGTTGCCCGAGTCTTTATCGCGCAGCACCACCTGTCCGTTCTCGTGCGAGATGGTGATGTGATAGCGCGAAACAGACGTGGCATCTAGGGCAATATCATTGCCCGACGAACGACCAATGGCCACGATCGGCTTCTCCAGCGGATAGCTCTCAGACGGCCCATTAGGCCAATAGACGTCTAGTCTGCCGTACATCATTGCGCCACATCCTCCACTGCACGATCAGTCTACCACCAGATTGCCGAATTCGGCAACGCGAGTCTGCTAGAGCTGGTTCACAAGCCAGCATCTCGAGCTGCAGCCTGTTGATAACTTGTGGATAAGTTGTTGATAACTCCGCCCTGATTGTGGATAACTTTTCTCAGTAAGCTGCACGCTCATACCCCCTCTGTTGATACTGTTGATAACTCGGCGACTTATCAACAGCCCAGATGTTGATAAGTAGACTTTTGTAAGCTGCGCCGAAACGCCATATATGGGCTTTATGACTTATCACATATGCCACATATGGCGCTTTAGCACATCTGTGCGGAATTTTCAGCCCGAGTTATCCACATATCCACAGGCTCTACTACGGCCTCTGAATAACAGAAACTACATGTGGATAACTCTTTGGCAGAAGGCGCCCCATCGGACTGTAAAGAACCTGTAAAAAAGCTGCAACGATTTGGTATGAGCAGGAACAGCAGGCTTGCCCGAAGCGTCTGATTTCCGAAAACGCTGTACAATAGTGCTTCGAAAGTTTCGGCAGGATAGTTTTTAGGACGTGCCATGCCTGAAAAAAGCACGCTCTCGCTCAGCCGCAATGAGATAGATAGCCGCGATCCGACGTTGCGTGTGCAGCCCGATGGCGGCACGCCCTACACAGCCTTAGTGGTGCAGCGCATCCTCAACATTGGCAGCGCGCCACACCAAGATATTCCTATCCAAGCAGCAGGTGTTGCCGCGCGCCATGCCCGTCTGTCGCAGGAGGGCGCCACCTACCGCATCTTCGACCTGACCGATGGTGGTGTCACCGTCAACAACCAGTCCGTCGATGGCAGCCTACTGCTGCACGATGGCGATATCATCCGCCTGCAGGATCGCTCTGGTGCAGGCGCCACCCTGATCTTCTCAAATCCAATAGAGCGGGCGCTGGGCAGCGCATCTGTTGGCCGCACCTACCCACTGGATAGCTCGCCGTTCATCATCGGGCGCGATCCACAAGCGCACATTCATCTGAACTCACTGGCTGTCTCCTGGCACCATGCCATCATCACACAGCAAGGCAGCGGGCACGTCATCGTGGATGACGACAGTGTTAACGGCACCTTCGTGAACGATAAAAAGCTAACAGCACCGCACCGCTTGCAGGTGGATGACGTAATCCGAATTGACCAGGCGCTGTTCGTCTACGACGGCAAGGGCTTGGTGCGCACGGCAGGGGCGCAAAAGCTGGAAATTGATGCTTACGACCTCGAGGTGACCTACCGCGCAGGCCTGCTCAAGCGGGTGACTCTCAACACCATGCGCGAGGTCTCTTTGGCCGTGCAGCCGCACGAGTTCGTGGCGATCATCGGCGGCAGCGGATCGGGCAAATCGACATTGCTGCGGACGCTCAACGGCGCGCAGCCTGCCACACGCGGCAAAGTGTTGATCAACGGCGATGATCTCTATCAAAACTACGAGACCTACCAGCCGATCATCGGCTATGTGCCCCAAACCGACATCGTGCAGGATGCGCTGAGCGTCTACCAAACGCTTTACTACGGCGCCAAGATGCGCTTTCCCAACGAGCCGAGCGAGTCGCGCCAAGAGCGCATCGCGCGGGTGCTAGAAGCCCTAGAGCTGGTCGACTTCCGCGATCGTTTGGTCGGGCGGCTGAGCGGCGGACAGCGCAAGCGCGTCAGCATCGCCCTCGAGCTGATGGCAGAGCCGACCTTGCTGTTCATGGATGAGCCATCCAGCGGGCTGGATCCAGGCTTGGATAAGTCCGTGATGCTGACTCTGCGCCGTCTAGCTGACCGCGGCCACATTGTCATCGTAGTCACCCACACCACGCTCAACATCGAGCTGTGCGATCATGTGGCGCTGATGGCGCGCGGCTATTTGACCTACTTCGGCCCGCCTAAGCAGGCCCTCAAGTTCTTCGAGGCGCGTGACTACTCGGAGATTTACAACAAGGTCGGCCTGCCGCCAGAGGTGGCACGCGCCGCAAGTGATACGATGGTCTTCACACCTGGTTCCTCGCGAGTGGTGGCAGGCGCCAAACTCAGCCCGCAGGATGCAGCGCACCAATGGGCTCAAAAATATCGCCAGACGCCCGAGCACCAACAATACATCGTTGAACGCCTGAAGGTGCATGGCGCCAGCGCCAAGAATTCGGTGCTGACCAACAAGAAGCTGCGCTACGTACGGCGCGGCTCGCTGCTGCAGCAGGTGCGCACCCTGACCGAGCGGACGCTTGCTCTGGTCCGCCGCGATGTGCGCACGATGGTGGCCCTGATGTTAGTGCTGCCGTTAGTGGCGCTGTTTTTGGGCTTGATCAGCTACGATACGGTGGAAGGCGGGCGTGGGCGCATGTTGGTCAGTCGCGGCAAGCCGCGCGACTACGCTGTGCTCATGGATCGGGTGCCGTTACAATCTGTAGCGCCGATCTCAGCCGCCGAAGGCGCTGAAGAGGAAAGCGCGCCCGCTGAAGGCGAGTCCAGCACGCGCCGCGCCGCGCCAACGGTCAGTGCAGTTGGCACCTTTGTGCCGGCTTCAGAGGCAGAGCGCGTGCTGTTCATTCTCGCCCTCGCCGTCACGCTCTTCGGCGTGTTCGCCTCTGCCTACGTCATCGTTGTGGAGAAAAGTCTATTCTTGCGCGAGCGCATGGTCAACTTGCGCATCACAGCCTATCTCGCCTCAAAGTTCATCGTCTACGGAGGGCTAGCCGTGCTCAGCTGCTTGCTAGCATTGCTGCTCTTTGGGCTGGGCGTGGAGCTGCCCTCACAGGGTATTCTGATGAACGGCTTTCTGGAGCTGCTCATCACAATGGCGCTGACGGCGTTGGCAGGTGTCAGCATCGGCTTGTTGATCTCAGCGCTCAATCGGCAGGTGAACGCTGTGACTTACCTGGTGCTGGCGGTGCTGTTTGTGCAAATCTTGTTCCCGGGCGTGCTCTTCAAGATGGATGGCCCGCTGGAGCCGATCGCGCGCCTAACCATGACCCGCTGGGCGCTTGAGGCGCTGGGTGGCACAGCCGATATGATCCAGCGCAACGCTGAGGGGCGCATCGTGGTGGCAACTCAGGCGGTCAATCCCAAGACGAACCGTCCACTGCCGAACGCGCCGCTGACGCGCCAATTCTTCCCTGCGCCGCCCTCCCTCAGCGTGAGCTACGCAACTGATGCCAGCGAGCTGGCATTGCGCTGGCTGGCGCTGCTGGGCTTCTCGGCAGTTTTCATGACGGCAAGCCACTTCGCGCTGCGGCGCAACGAGCCGTTCTGAGCGCAGTCTGTGCTAGGCCGTCTTTCTCATTCTTATGGAAGGATGCATGTGATGAAGCGTAAAATTGTGTTAGTCCTGTGTGTGGCAGCTGCCTTGCTGTTCGGCATGGTTGCCAGCTTGCCCTTTAACGTCTTGGCGGAGCCGCCCGCACAAGGCACACCGACGCCCGGCGGTATCCAGCTGGAGCCCGAACAGCCAACGCCAACGCCTATCGTGCCTAAGCTGCAGCCGCCCGATGACGGCTTCGGTGGTACGCCGCCCATCTTCACGCCGCCACCCACTCTGGAAGAGCTGCTGGAACAGTTCCCCGACCTCAAGCCTTATCTCGATCAAATTCGCGACCTGGATTTGGGCGATCTCGACCTTTCAGAGCTCTACCGGCGCATCTTCCAAATCTACGATGCGCGCGGGGCCACAGGCGTGGCTGTCTTCCTGAAGGAAAGCGACATCCTGGAAAAGCTGAATATCCCGCTCAGCTACCTCGACCTGCTGATCGCCTTCGATCAAGGTGGCTTGGAAGCCGTTGAGGAGCTAGCGCGCACCCGTCGCTTGATCAATGAAGAAGATGAGCTGGTTGCCTACTTGCTGGTGGACGATCCCGCCAATGTCGAGGCGCTCAAGCAAGACCTTGAGGAAAATCTCGGCGTCAGCGTCTACGGCTTTGACCTGACAACTGAGGAAGTCGAGATTGGCATCCCGCTGGAGCTGCTGGCACAGTATCAGACGCCCGGCAGCCTGCTCGGCTACTTGGTAGCGATCGGCAACACCAAGCATGTGGTCAGTTGGCGGCTGCCCATCCCGGCGGTGACGGGCAGCTTGGGCTTGCAGCGCAGCGGCAGCCCCATCGCCCAGACGATCGGTGCGGATAAGTGGCATGCGGCTGGCATTACGGGCAAGGGCGTGCGCGTCGCGGTTGTGGATTTGGGCTTTGGCGGCGTTAAGAAGCTGCTAGGCAAGGACTTACCCCCCACCGTCAAGACAAACATCTCGATCGATCGTATGGATCGCCAGTCCGAGAATCATGGCACAGCGGTGGCGGCAGTCATCCATCGCGTTGCGCCAGATGCTGAGCTCTACCTGGCCTTTGAGGATGACAGTGCGCGCAGCTTCGCCGATGTGCTGCAGTGGCTGGAAGATAACAAGGTGCAGGTGGTCAACTACTCGGTCTCGCAGCTGATCGGCCCGCGCGATGGCTCATCCTACACCGCACAGCTGGTGGAGCTGTTCATGCGCCGCACAGGCGCCTTGTGGATCAACTCATCGGGCAACTATGCTTTCTCGCACACGCTCTTCGAGTTCAATCCTGACCGAAAAGGCATTCACTCCTTCGGTAGAAACCGAGCCCTACTGCCTTTCATGACTTTTGCGCCCGTAACGACGATTGCCATGAACTGGAACGGCAGCTGGAAGGGCGGCGAGAATACAGAGTACATCTTCATTGTGTTGGATAGGGACGGCAAGGAGGTGGGTGTTGCCGCCGAGCAGCGGCGCGGGCGACGCAACCATTTCCCCTTCCAAATCCTGACTTTCCGCAGCGAGCCTGGCGAGATTTACTTCCTGGCAGTGGCGCGCACACGTGGCACCACTAAAAACACCATTGATATTATCATCAACAACAGCGAAGTGGCGCCTTGGGCGCAAGTGCCGCAGTATAGCATTGCCACACCTGCCGACTCACCCGGCGTCCTGACGGTCGGCGCCACCGATCTGGGCGGGAATCAAATAGAGGCGTACAGCTCGCAGGGGCCAACACAAGATGATCGGCTGAAGCCGGATATCAGCGCACCAACCAACGAAATTGTGCCAGGCTACGATGGTGGCTTCGGCGGCACCTCTGGGGCGGCCCCTGTGGCAGCTGGGGCGGCGGCGCTGGTCTTGCAGGCCAACCCGAGCCTGAGCAACGCACAGCTGAAGGCATTTCTGATGCAGAGCGTGATCGATCTGGGTGAGAAAGGGCCTGATATCGTCTACGGGACTGGGCGCTTGATGTTGCCACCACCTGAAGGTGTCGATCCTGATGGGGGCAACGTGTTAGGCAGCGAGGAAGAAAGAGACACTGGCGGCGAGCAAGAGGTCGTTACGGCTACGGTGACTGACGTGAGGACTCAGTTCAATGTGAAGGTGCGGGGCATTGTCGGGCTGAGCATCAACACCTCCTTCATACTGCAGAACTACAGCGGCAGTCGGCTAGCAGTGGTGGCGATCTTCACGGATATGAACGGCAACGCTCTGCCAAGCGTCCTCGAAGACTACACGCTCTTCGATACCATCGCCACGGGGCGCCTAGTGAACGTGCGCGGGCGCAACAATCGCTTTGAAGGTGTCAGCCTGTTCATCCCCAACACTGCCTTCCGCGACGTCAAGGAGTCACGCATTCAGTTCTTCATCGCCATCTACGACCTGAGCAGCGAAGATGATGCGCCGCAGCTAGGCATCAGCGATCCGATCACGCTGCGCCTGCGCCGCTAAGCCTATCCACTGCTTTGCAACGCCTAAATCGCCCGATTTAGGCGTTGTGAATTGTTCAAGCTGCACATAGCAATGGCGTTTTCACAGTGGCTAGGGTATTATAAAAACACGTTAAACGTTGGGGTGAAAGGACTTCCCTCAGAGCGATGGCGAAATATATTGCGCGCCGCATTGTGCAAGCGATTCCCACGTTGTTTTTGATCACAGTGCTGGCTTTTATCATTGTCTCGCTGGCGCCTGGCGGGCCGACGGCTAGCTTGCTGCTTGACCCAAACCTGACGCCGCAAGATCGCGTCCGCATTGCTGAGCAGCTCGGCGTCAACGACCCATGGCCGATTCAGTATTTGCGCTGGCTGATCGGTGACGACTGGGAGTGGCGTATCCGCGACAACAGCGGCGAGCCAAAGCCAGGCACGCGCTTGGGCATCCTGCGCCTAGACTTCGGGCACTCGTTTGTGGCGAACCGACGTGTGCTGGACTTGTTTGCTGAGCGGCTGGGCGCCACGCTGGAGCTGGGCATCTCGGCGTTGCTGTTTGCACTGGCGCTGGGCGTGCCAATCGGGATTATCTCCGCTGTTGTGCGTGGCAGCCTGTTCGATAACAGTATGCGTGTGCTGGCAGTCATCATCAACGCTGTGCCGAACTTCTGGCTGGGCTTGATGCTGATCCTGCTCTTCGGCGTGATCATCAAAGGGCCGGATGGCAGGGGCCTGCTGCCGATGGGCAGTCGCTGCCCAACCACCCTGGAGACCTGCCCACCGCTACATGAGCGGCTCAATCATCTGATCCTGCCGATGATCGTCTTGGGTGGCGGTGGCTTGGCGGGCTACTCGCGCTATCTGCGCGCCTCGATGTTAGATGTGATCGGGCAGGATTACATCCGCACGGCACGTGCCAAAGGGCTGAAGGATAGGACAGTCTGGTTTGCGCACGGCGCGCGCAACGCCCTGATCCCGCTGGCCACTTTTCTTGGGCCGGCCATCGCGGGCGTGTGGGGTGGTGCCTTCATCACCGAACAAATATTCTCCTGGCCTGGCATCGGCAGATTGACATTACAATCGCTCACTGCGCTGGATTACCCGATGATCATGGCAGTGACTGTCTTCTCAGCGGTGGCGACCATCTTGGGCTTCATCATCTCCGATATCCTGTACGCCCTGATCGATCCGCGCATTCGCTTCAACTGAGGTCATCAACTATGGCAGTTCGTACAGAGGTCGTTAAGTTAAAAGACGAGGCTGACGAGAAGTATTACGCAGGGCAATCGCTGCTGCAGCTGGCGCTGCGCCGTCTGCGCCGCGATACCCTCACATTGATCGCCATGAGCGTGGTGTTGATCCTGGTGCTGTTGGCGATTTTCGCGCCTGTCATCGAGCAGGACATTCTAGGCGTCAGCTACTCGCGCACTGATCCAAACAACGCCTTTCTGCCGCCGGGCGGCACAGCACGCCTGATCTACTTGCCTGATAACCGTTATCGGTCGCAGGGCTTGAATGTGGTGATCACGCACGATCGAGGCGCTGGCGGGCGTGAAATTGGCGAGGTACATGTCGAAGTGCAAGCCCGCCAACTAACCACTAAGGAAGGCATGGCGAATATGTTTGTGGCGCACGCCAGCTTTGGCGCGCCTGCCTTTTCGGTCTTCTTGGATGACGGTGCACGCCCGTTCGCAGCCCGCATTGGGCAGAACACCATCAGCAGCCTGCTGGAGATTCCAATTGGGACCCACACGCTGACCTTTCGGCGCGGCAGCACCGCCGATGGCGAGGTACTTGCCACTTTAGAGGTGGATATCAAGCCTGAGACACTCACTACAGCGGTCTTGTTTGGGCGCCCAGAGGGCGAGGGCGAGGCAGCCTTGCGCGCTAAAGCCTTCAGCGTCAACAGCCGCGACTTACAGGTGGATACAGCCCGCCTGCATGTGATTCACACCTCGCTGAGCGCGCCGCGCACCGTCAATGTGCGCATTATGGATCAAGTGCGCATCCCAGAAGTTAACTTCGGCGAGGATGCCTCAACAATAGTGGAGCGTGGCTTGTTCACGACGGGTATCTCAGCGATGGATGCCCGCACTTATGTGCTCGGTACCGATGATCTGGGGCGCGATCACCTTGCGCGCTTGTTGTACGCCGGTCAAATCTCGCTCAGCATTGCCTTTGCCGCCGCTATCATCTCGATTGTGATTGGCGTGACCATCGGCATCGTAGCAGGCTTTTACGGCGGCTTGATCGACGACGTCGTCAATCTGACCATCGCAACGATCAGCTCGTTGCCCACGCTGCTGATCTTGCTGATTCTGGTGGCGCTGCTCAACCCGGGCCCTGAAGTATTGGTGCTGGTCTTAGGCTTTTTGGGCTGGTTCGGCATCTGCCGTCTGGTGCGCGGCGAGACGCTCTCGATCCGCGCCCGCGAGTACATCGTCAGCGCGCGCGCCATCGGTGCGCCCGTCAGGCGCATTATGTTCGTTCACGTGCTGCCGAACCTGCTCTCAGTCGTGATTGTGGCGCTAGCGCTGGATATCGGCAACCTGATCCTGGTCGAATCGGCGCTCAGCTTCTTGGGCTTCGGCATCAAGCCGCCGGCGGCCAGCTGGGGCAACATGCTCTCAAACGCCCAGACTTTCTTCACCAAAGGCGTGCACTTGGTCATCTTCCCCGGCTTGATGATCAGCATCACGGTGCTGTGCCTGTACATCATTGGCGATGGCCTGCGCGATGCCTTCGATCCGACCCTGAAGCGCTAGGCAAGTGTGGTGAGCGTGGGAAAGCGCTCACCACATGGCCGAGCGAGCAGAAGTGTGCCCGACTCTGCTAGCGCGCCTTGTAGTCGCGGTTGATGCCGGTCAGCTCGTCGAGGCGCGCCATCTCCTCTTCACTTAAGCGCTCACCTACAGCGCCAAGCGACTCCTCAAGCTGGGCGACTGTGTTCGCGCCGACGATCGGCGCTGTGATGAAGGGCAAGCTGAACTGCCACGCCAACGCCATCTGTGCGATGGACTTGCCGCGCGCAGCACCCATCTCGCGCAGGGCATCCAGCACGGCAAAGCCTTGATCGGTCATCCAGCGCGCGGCGCCGCCGCCCCGACTCCCCTCTGGGATGCCGCCTTCTCGCGTGTATTTGCCGGTCAGGAAGCCGCCCGCCAAGGGACTGTACGGAATCACAGCGATGCCTTCCTCAAGGCACAGCTGCGCCAGCTCAGGCTCTACCTCGCGCCGATTGAGCAGGTGGAAGTGCGGCTGGATGCACTCGTAGCGTGCTAGGTTGTGCTTATCGCTGAGCCAGAGCGCCTTACACAGATACCAGGCCTTGAAATTGCTGGCGCCCAAGTAGCGCACTTTGCCCTGGTGCACCAGATCGTCAAAGGCGCGCAGTGTTTCTTCTTGTGGCGTATCCCAGTCGGGCCAGTGCGCCTGATATAGGTCGATGTAATCGGTCTGCAGGCGACGCAGGCTGTGCTCAACGGCTGCCATGATGTGCTGGCGGCTCAGACCTTCACCGTTTGGGCCGTCCCACATTCGGCCGCGCACTTTAGTGGCGATGATGAGCTGGTCGCGAGGTTTGCCCCTCAGCCAGCGCCCGATGATCTCCTCAGCCACCCCGCCCGGATTGCCTTCCGCCCAGCGGCTGTAGATATCGGCGGTGTCAATGAAGTTGCCGCCCGCCTCCCAGAAGCGATCGAGCACACGCAGGGAGTCTTCTTCAGAGCTTGTCCAGCGAAAAGTCATGGTGCCAAGGCACAGCGCACTAACCTTCAAGCCTGTGCGCCCAAGTCTGCGATAATCCATCATAAAGACCTTTCAAGCGAGAGTTAAGGCCGCAGCGTTTAGAGTATAGCATGGGCTGATAGCCCAAAATCAGCCTAAGGGTGGATCGGCGCTATAATTGGCTCAGGAGTGCGGGAGTGAAATTGCGTGGATGAGACGAAGCTGGAAAGGCTAGGCGATTATCAAGTGCTGAGCCTGGTCGGCAAGGGCGGTATGGCGCGCGTGTATCGCTGCCAACACACACAGAGCGGGCAGATTGTAGCGGTCAAAGTGCTGCAGCTCTCCGCCGACCTGAACGGCTTGGCGCTCTTTGAGCGCGAGATACGCGCTATGAGCCAGCTGCGGCATCCCTACATTGTGCCGCTACAAGATTATCACCTCTCGCCCGAATTGGCTTATCTAGTCATGCCGTATTTTGAGAGCACGGTAGCCGATCGGCTGAGCGTGCGGCTGTACTCGCCGCGCGAGGCCGCCCAAGCCCTCACCCACCTAGCCCACGCATTGGACTACGCACACAGCCTCGGTTACATCCACTGTGACCTGAAGCCATCCAACCTGATGCTGGATAGCAAACAACGGCTGTATTTGGCAGACTTCGGCCTAGCGAAATCGATTGGCCGGCGCGCTAACGAGCCGTTCGCCTTCGGGACTCCGCCCTACATGGCGCCAGAGCTGGCTGATGGTGCTCCCGCTGATGTGCGCACAGATGTTTATGCCTTGGGCGTGCTGCTGTGCGAGATGCTGAGCGGGCATCGCCCTTTTGAGGCAGAGCGCATCGCCGATTACTTTTATCTGCATCGGCGCGCCGTGCCGCCTGCGCCCAGCCTGCTGAATCGCGTGCCGCCCGCTCTAGATGAGGTTGTGCTCAGTGCGCTGAGCAAGTCACCCTCAGAACGGCCTCAATCGGCGGGCGAATTTGCGCGCCTATTCCAGGCAGCGGTGACGCGCCTCTCAGAGGCGGAGCAGCGTTGGAGCCCGCCGCAGTGCCAGCGCCCGCCGATCGTGCTGAAGCCTGTGAAAGGCGGCAGTGGCGTGCTGCGGGAGCTAAACGAGCAATCGACGCTTGTGCGCCGCCCAGAGGGGCTAGCTAGGCAGACGGCTCAAGGTCGAGCTGTTGCACAAGCGCCGAAACACCTCGCCCAGCGCGATCAAGGGCTGCTAATCGCGCTGATAGTGCTCGTGCTAGCTTTGGCCGCCCTGATCGTCTTCTTGCTGCTGCGCTAGTAGCTGTGGGGCGGCGTGCCAACGTAATACTGCATCGCACAGCGCTCCCGACCTACCTGGCGTGCCGCCTCTGCGTAGGCGCTTGCGAAGTCGCCTGCTCGTTGGTAGCGGCGCTCAGGCTCCTTGAGCAAGGCTCGCATCAGGACTGCCTCCAAAGGCTTAGGGAAATCGGCGTGCAGCGTACTGGGTGCGGGCGGGGCTGTATCGATGTGGCGGAAGGCGAGCTGTTCTGGGCGCTTGGCGTAGAACGGCAGCCGTCCCAGCAGCATCTCGTAGACCACGACCGCTAATGAGTAGATATCCGAGGCAGGCGTCAGCGGGTAATCCATAACCTGCTCGGGCGACATATACTGGGGGGTGCCAACACTCACGCCCGTCGTCGTGAGCGCCGTCCAGGTCAGCACCTTGCTCAGGCCGAAATCAGCTAGAAAGACGCGATTATGCAGCTTACCATCCACCTGCTGCACCTCAATTAGGATGTTGGCAGGCTTGATATCGCGGTGGATGATGTTACGCTCGTGGGCGTAATCGAGCGCCTCAGCGATCGGCTTGATGATCTGCCAGGCGGCAATCGGCGTGAAGCGACGGCTGAGCAATAGCTCGTAAAGCGACTTACCATTCACATAGCGCATGACGAAGTACAGTAAGCCGCGATCCTCGCCGAAATAATAGACGGGGATGATGTGCGGATGCGAGAGCTCACTCAGCACCCGTCCCTCGCGGATAAAGCGCGCCCGGAACTCGGAGTCTTGTGCGTATTGCGGCAAGAGCACCTTGATGGCTATTGGCGTGGTGTAGGCAGGGTGCGTCGCCCTGTAGACCGAGCCCATCCCGCCATCGCCAATCAGCTCACCGACTGTGAATGCGCCGAGTCGCGTCCCTGTCAGTTTTTTCTCCATGCTAAGCCCCTACGGTTGTCCTTTAATCACAAGCATAACACAACAGGTTGTTAAACGGCGTTAAGGAGCCACGCTATTGACTCGTGCTGTGCCCGGTGCTAAATTCAGGGCCAATGAGGCATGATCATGAGCGCACCGATGGCGAATAGGGTTCTCAGCGCGCACCTGGATGTTGGCATCGTCATTGTAAATTGGAATACGCGCGATCTGTTGCGCGGCTGCTTGCGTTCGCTAGTGGCTAGCGATCAGAGCGTGTGTTGGCGCGCTGTGGTGGTGGATAACGCCAGCACCGATGGCAGCGCAGCGATGGTGCGCGCCGAATTCCCCGAGATTGCCTTGCTGGAGAACAGACAGAACATTGGCTACGCGGCAGCGAACAATCTGGGTCTGCGAATGCTTGGTTTTGGGCAGCCCTGCTCCCCAGAGGCGCCACGCTATGCGCTTCTGCTCAATCCAGATACCGAGCTGCCACCAGAGGCCCTGCGCTTGATGCTCGATCGCTTCGACGCTGATTCGAGGCTAGGGGCTGGCGGGCCGCGCCTGGTTTTGCCAGATGGCAAGCTCGATCTTGCCTGCCGCCGCAGCTTCCCTACGCCTGAAGTCGCCATGTGGCGGATGCTAGGCTTGAGCAAGCTCTTCCCCAGAAGTCGGTTGTTTGGGCGCTATAATCTGACGTATCTTGATGAACACCTCGAGACTGAGGTGGACTGCGTCGTGGGCGCCTTTATGTGGGTGCGCCGCGAGGTGATCGAGCACGTCGGCTTACTGGATGAGACCTTTTGGATGTACGGAGAAGATATAGATTGGGCGTACCGAATCAAGCAGGCCGGCTGGAAGATACTCTACTATCCGAAAGTGACAGTGCTGCACATCAAACGGGCAGCCAGCCGCCAGAATCCGAAAACTCGGCTGGAATTTCAGCGCGCCAGCCTGACCTTTTACTACAAACACTTCGCCCAGCGGACGCCGCGCCTGATGCACTGGGCAGTCCTAACTGGGCTGTTGATCAAGGGCGGGCGCCCGCTGTGGGCGGACATCCGAGCGCGAAGCAAGTCACGCTGACCGCCGAGCCGCCACCGCGCTTGCGCAGCTTTTTGGCGGCTTTGCTGGTAGTGATCGATATCGCGGCGCTCAGTGCAGCCTTCTGGCTCGGCTACATGGCGCGCCGCGAGCTGCCGCTCTTCGCTGCACCGATCGATCCGCCGTCACTGCGGGCCTATATCCCTGTCTTCCTGATTCAATTGGCGACGATCCTGACCATCTTCTACTTCGCGCGGCTCTACCATCAGCGGCGCGCGGCTAGCCGTATCGATACGCTCTACGCCATTGCGGCGTCGGTCTCGATTGGCGTGGTAATGTCTAACGGCATCTCCAGCATCCTCTTGAAAGGCACTGGCGTCGGCACAGACTATCCGCGCCAGATGATCCTCTACGTCTGGCTTTTCACGCTGATTACGGCGACGCTCGGGCGCGAGGTGCATCGCCAGGTTGCTGTACGGCTGCGCAAGGCGGGCTTCGCACGGGATCGGGTGTTGATCGTTGGCTGCGGCGAGGTGGCACAAGGCATCATTCAGCACATTCAGGCTAATCCGCACTTGGGCTACCGAATCGTTGGCGCTGTGAACGGGCAAGCGGGCAGCGCAGTGGCACACGTGCCGATCATCGGCACGGCAGGAGAGCTTTCCGACCTGATTGACACCTATCACATCGATGAAGTCATCATTGCGCAGCCAGAGCTCCAGCGCCAAGAGCTGGTCAGCCTAGTGGCGCGCTGCCAGCGCGGGCGCGTCAGCATTAAAATTTACCCCGACCTGTTCAGCTACATGGCGGGCGGTATGAGCGTAGACGATTTGGGCGGGCTGCCGCTGCTCTCGGTGCGCGATGTGGCGCTGCGCGGCTGGAAGCTCTCGCTCAAGCGCGGCTTGGATATCTTCGGGGCGGCTTTCGGTTTGATCTTCCTCTCGCCCTTCATGCTGCTGACTGCGATCCTGATCAAACGCGAGTCGCCTGGCCCAGTTTTCTTCGTCCAGGAGCGCATGGGACTAGACGGCCGTCCCTTCCCGATGCTTAAGTTCCGCTCCATGCGCATGGATGCCGAGAAGAACGGCCCAGGCTGGACGACAGCCAACGATCCGCGTGTGACGCGCATTGGTCGGTGGATGCGCCGGAATAATTGGGATGAAATTCCGAACTTGATCAACGTCCTGCTCGGGCACATGAGCTTGGTTGGGCCGCGCCCGGAGCAGCCGCACTTTGTGCAGCAATTCCGTGAAAAAATCCCGCGCTACATGGAGCGCCATCGCGAGAAGGCGGGCGTGACGGGCTGGGCGCAGGTCAATGGCTTGCGCGGCGATACCAGCATTGAAGAGCGCATCAAATATGATCTGTGGTATGTAGAAAACTGGTCGTTCTGGCTGGATGTGAAGATCATCCTGCGCACTATCGTGCAGACTCTGACCGGCAAGAGCAAGAACGCCTACTAGGCGGAGTGCCGCATGGGCGAACTGCTGATTATCTTGCTGCTGATTGTGGCCAACAGCGTCTTTGCCATGTCGGAGGCGGCCTTGCTTTCGGCGCGCAAGGCACGGCTGCGGCAGCGCGTCAATCAGGGCGATCGGCGGGCGGCAGCGGCGCTTGAGCTTGCTAATCAGCCGAGTACTTTCCTTGCCACCGTCCAGATCGGTATCACGCTGATCGGCATCTTGGCGGGCGCCTTCGGCGGGGCTACCATCGCAGGCAGCCTGGCTGAGGCGCTGCGCAGTGTGCCTTTTTTGGCGCCCTCAGCCGAGCCACTTGCCTTCGGCCTCGTCGTGCTGTTGACTACCTATCTCTCGCTGATCATCGGCGAGTTGGTGCCCAAACGCCTGGCCCTAACTAGCCCGGAGCGCATTATTGGGCTGGTCGCCGCACCGATGCGCCTGCTTTCTCGTCTGGCGGCGCCGTTAGTGCGCTTTCTGGACGGCTCTACCAATCTAGTGCTCATTCTGCTGGGCGCGCGCGCCTCAACTGAGCCTGAGGTGACCGAAGAGGAGATCAAGGTCATGATTGCGCAAGGCACGCAGGCAGGCACCTTTGAAGAGGCTGAGCGCGAGCTGGTAGATGGCGTCTTTCGCCTTGCTGATGTGCGCGTGGATGCCTTGATGACGCCCCGCACCGAGGTAACCTGGTTCGATGTGAACGAGCCGATTGAATCAGTGCGCGACAAGCTCGTCAAGAGCGGCAAATCGCGTTTCCCTGTGGCGCGCGGCAGCCTGGATGATGTGATCGGCGTGGTGCGCGCCAAAGACCTACTGGCGCGGGCGCTCGCCAACGAGCCGTTTGACCTGACAGCCTGTCTGCAGCCACCCCTATTTGTGCCGGAGTCGCTCACAGCGCTTAAGCTGCTCAATCGTTTCCGCGATGCCAATACGCACATCGCTCTGATCATTGATGAATACGGCGGTCTGCGCGGCGTGGTGACGATTGCCGACGTGCTGGCTGAGATTGTCGGTGGCATCTACCTTGAAGAGACGAGCGAGCCTGAGGTAGTTCAGCGCGAGGATGGCTCTTGGCTGGTGGACGGGATGATCATGATTGACGAGTTGGCCGAGCTATTCCCGATGCTGCGCCTGCCCGACGAGTCGGAGCGCGAATATCAGACGCTCGGCGGCTACCTGATGAGCCAATTCGGGCGCATCCCGCAAGTCAGCGACGTCTACGAGGCAGATGGGCTGCGCTTCGAGATCGTCGATATGGACGGCTACCGTGTTGATCGCGTCTTAGTCTCGCAGGTGCCGCCTGAGACGCCACAGGCGGGGATGGCACACAGCGCCTAGAAGCCCGGACGAGTCGGCAGTGGCGTGGGCGTGGGCGAAGGCGTCAGCGTGATGACGGGCAGGCGCGGCGGGCGTGGCAGCGGCGTGCTGCGTATCCACTCAAAGGGGCAGCGGAAGACCTTTGCGAAGGGCGGCAAGCCATTTGCGCCGTGTTGCGCGCTGAACCACTGAACTGTAAAGACGGGCACAACGCGGTCGACTGAGGCAGCCACACGGCTGCCATCTTTCGCCGTTTTGGTCACAGCGCGCCCTGCTGCCTCAGTTAGCTCATCGAACTCGAAAATGACCAGCGGATAGCCCGTGCTGTCGGCGCGCACCCCCCAGACCTCAAACTCGCGCCACTTGGCATCGCAATAGATGACGATGCGGTCTGTTGGGCTTGGCTCGGCGCGGTCGTCGTCGGGTTCGAAGCCCTCAAAAGGCGGCGTGTAGCCTTGCGCATGGGCGGTTGGCAGCGGCGGAGCAGCACTCAGCGCAAGCAGAGCAATGCCGCTGAGCAGAGCAATGCTCAACACGATGATCAAAGAGTGTGCACGCATGGCGGGAGTCCTCAGCCGTTTTCGAGCATTATAGCACATAACGCCTAAAGTCCTCAGAATGTGCGTTACCTAGCCCGTGCAGCACACCGCACGGGCATATAGGCTATCTCTCTAGCGTGGCTCTTGCGGCTTTAGGTCGCCCCAGAGCACATTGCCGAAGCCATCGAAGTTGACCATGTAGCGAGCATTCACGCGGAAAGTCCGCCATTCCGCCTCACTTTTAGCGCGATACTCTAGGCGGCGGTCATCAGGCTTCTCGACGCGCTTGAAGAACACCAACAGGCGCTCTTCACGGCCGCCCTCGCGTTCGCGGGGCCCCAGATTAACCGCTCCCCAGACCAGTGGATCGTCTGCGCCGCCGCTTGTACGGACCTCGCGGGCGCGCTGCCACTGATCGTAAGTGTAGTTGCAGTAGCGCTCTGAGCGATACTCAGTGCGGCTGCGATTTTCAAAGATGGGTTGCTCGATGAAGGTGCCATCGCCGCGATCGACGCGCCGCATGCCCGTCTGCACTCGCTCCGTAACCGTGTAGGGGCGATCGCGCAGGCTGCAAGAGACGTTATAAGCACCAGGCGGCACTTGATCGTGCCAGCCGCTGCCCGTCAGCGTGCTGAGGCGCTCGATCTCAATCACGCGCGACCACGCAAGCTCGTCCACCACCAGCTCAGCGGGCGTGCGCTGGCTAGCCAACACAAACATGAAGGCGAAGAAGCCGAAAATCGCTGCCAGGATCAGGATCAACGGTAGTCGATTGGACTTTGGCTTGGGCTTGGCAGCTGCAAGCTCGGCTTGGAAGCGCTCGAGGACGAGATCGCGCGCCTTGCCAGTATCTTCAGCCGAGCCAGCAATGATTGATGCGCGACGTGCCACCTCTGCTGCGCTGCTCAGGTCGGCGCCACAGGCGACGCAAAATTGAGCAGCGGCGCTGTTGGGCTGCTGGCAATATGGGCAGGCGCGGTCGGCGCCGTGATAGGTGTACTTCGGGTCGGTTACCAGCTTTTTATCTGCTTCAGAGGGGAAGTAACGCCATTCAGGGTCTTGGCGAGCGCCGCAGTTTGGGCAGAAGCGGTGATCAACGCCGAGCAGCTTCTGCGTGCCACAGAATTTGCAGTCCCACAGCATCTGGTAGACGGGTTCACCGCCTGCTGAGGCGCTGCGTGGCGAGTTGGGTGGTTGCATCTGATGACTCCTGGTGTTCTTAACGCATGTTGATGAGTATGGGCGCTCTGGCCTGTGGGAGCGGCGTTACTTGGGCGGCCCCGCTTGGCCACTCTGACTTTCCTGTGCCTGAGCCGCCCAGCACTTATCCCTCTAGTAAGCCTGAGCCACACTCAGTGCACTGTAGAACTTAGGAAGTCCAAAATCAAGCGCACATGAAGCACTGCACTGCCTCGCACAAAGCTGCTAACGAATGCAAGAAACACCGCGATGCCCGCTGCAGGCCCTCTGAGGCCTGCCTTAGCTCAGCATTCCCGCCTCCACCCCGTAGGTCTGGCTCTTGCTGCTCAGCCTCTGATGCACGCCTGGATGGATGCCTAAGGTGTACAAGCTGAAGGCATCGCTGCAGCAGCGCTCAGCGCAGAGGTCACTATCCCACCCCGCTGCAGGCCCGACAATACAGTGCGTGGTGCGGTCGACTGCTATCTCAGATAAGCCAGCTTTTTTCTGCCCGACACAAGTGAATAGCTCATCTAGCTCGATGGTCTGCACTTGCTCGGGCAGCAGCGGCATGGGCAGAGCTTTAGCGTGTGCCTTGACCCAGTCAGCCACACGCTGGGCGCTGCAGCCCAGTGTGTGTGCGATAGCGCGGAAGGTCATATCTTCGAGGTAGAGCTTGGGCGCGGCTTGGCGCAGGCGTGGCGAATGCCCTTTAGCAGTGGGCGCACGCGTGTAGGCACGCTGACAGACACGGCACAGCCAACGCTGAGAGGCTGAGAGGTTGAAGCAGTCCTTGACTTGGTGTATAGCTTGACAATGCGGACACTTACTCATGTTCAAATTATACCATCTGTTTTACTCTATACACCTCTAGGCGTTCTGCCCTTTGACAAAACACAATTCAAGCGGCTATACTGAGGAAGATTCGGGCAAAGGACGCGCTCGCCTGACGCTTCAAAAGTAACGGCCGCACCCGGCATAACAATTGCGCGCGCTTGGCGTTATTTAATCAGCGAGTTTTGCAGGCTGCTTGACACACGCAGCAGCAGGCTTGGTGAGTGTGCCTCACACGAATCAAAAAACACCCTTAGGGGGTTGAAGGGACATGGAATCATCGGTTATCGGAGTGAGTCCAGAGATGGACTTTGGCGCCTTGCTAGAGGAATCGTTCAGCCAGATGGAGCAGCCCGAACGCGGCGATCTGCTGATGGGGACGATTCTGGCTATCGACGAGCAGGGCATTATTGTGGATGTTAAGATGAAGCGCGATGCAGTCGTGCCACGCACTGATCTTGAGCGCTTAGAGGGCGTCACGTTTAGGGTTGGGCAGGAAGTGCCGATCATCGTGATAAATCCTGAGGATCAAGACGGCAATCTGGTGGTCTCGATTGCGCAGGCGCGCCAAACTGAGGACTGGCTGCGCGCCGAAGAGCTGATGCAGAGCGGCGAAGCAGTCGAGGTGACGGTGGCAGATGCCAATCGGGGCGGCATTATCGTGCCGTTCGGCAACTTGCGTGGCTTTGTCCCTGCCAGCCACGTAGCTGACCTGCCGCGCGGGTTGAGTGAAGACGAACGTAAGGACTTCATGGCGAACCTGATCGGCAAGAAGATTTATATCAAGGTGATCGAGGTCAATCGCAAACGCCGTCGTCTGGTGTTGAGCCAGCGTGACGCGCAGCGCGGGCAACGCGATCAGAACAAGGAATCGCTCTTGGAGAACTTGCAAGAAGGCGAAGTGCGGCGCGGCGTAGTCAGCGGCTTGCGCGATTTCGGTGCCTTCGTAGACTTGGGCGGCGCCGACGGCCTAATCCACATCAGCGAGCTTGCCTGGCATCGCGTCAAGCATCCGCGTGAGCTGCTGACGGTCGGGCAGGAGCTGGATGTCTACATCTTGCGGCTCGATCAGGATAGCAAGCGCATTGGGCTCTCGCTCAAGCGCCTGCAGCCCAATCCTTGGTCGTTGGTGGATGAGATGTATCACGTTGGGCAGCTGGTCGAGGGCACGATCAGCCGCGTGGCACAATTCGGCGCGTTCATTAGCTTAGAGCCGGGCATCGAGGCACTGCTGCACACCAATCAAATGGGCGATCCGCCGCCCGACGATCCGACGCAAGTGCTGTGCGAGGGTGATAAGCTGCTCATGCGCATCATCAGCATCGAGAGCCATCGGCAGCGGCTGGGCTTGAGCCTGAAAGATGTAACCGACGAAGAGCGGGCGCGCTGGACGCAAGAACATGGCACGGTCCTAGCGGTCATTCCACCCGGCACTGGTAAAAACGCTGCTGCTGCGGTAGACTATCCTGCAGATCAGAACCTTGAGGTAGCAGGCTAGGTTTGCAGCGTCCGATTGCAAGTGTGCGTAACTGCATAGCAGCGCTTCGCAAACGGCAGGGCAGGCAGATGGGCTTGCCCTTGCCGTGTTTTGTGTGGTAGCAGTTCGCTGAGTGACCTTAACACAGAGAGGAGGTGAACAATCGCGTGACGTCGGTAACTTTACGCCCAAACGAGACCCAAGATCAGCTGCTGCGGCGCTTCCGTAAGCAAGTAGCTAAAAGCGGCATCCTCAGCACGGTGCGCCGCAAGCGCTGGCACGTCTCCAAGAGTGAGCTGCGCCGCATCGCCAAGAAGAAAGCGATTCGCCGCGCCCGCCGCAAGCAGCAGCGCAATTATAACGGGTAAATTCAGCTGCGCTCTCACTCGGGCAGTGCTTGGGTGAGAGCCCCGTGCCAAAAAGCTACACAGAAAGGACGGCTATGCCGAAAGAGTCAGAGTCGAAAATCGAAGTGGAAGGTGAAGTGATCGAGACCTTGCCGAACGCCACATTCCGCGTGCTGCTTGATAACGGTCACGAGGTGATGGCATATCTTTCGGGCAAGATGCGCAAGAATTTCATTCGCATTCTGCTGGGCGATCGGGTGCGCGTTGAGCTGAGCGAGTATGATCTGAAGCGGGGCCGCATCACCTATCGCTATGTGCGGCGCGGCCCCAGCGAAGGCGAAAGCATCTAGGCGGGTGCTGGGCTGAGGTATTCCACATGTCTGAACGCCTCTCGTTGGCTTGGGCAGGGCGCCTTGCGCTGCGCCGTCTAGGCGCACAATGGCGCTCACTGCTGACTGTGATCATCGGCACGCTGCTGAGCGCAGCGGTCGGCGCGCTGATCCCACTCTACCAAAGCGCTGTGGCGCAGGTCAGCCTTGTGGAGCGTTTCAGCCAACTGCCGCTTGAAGAAGTCCATGTGCATGCCAGCCTGGCTGTGGTGCCCAATCAGCGGCTGCCGCAGCCGCTGCTGGATGTCTTTGATGGCTACGATGCTCAATTCCGCGCTATTGTTGCTCAACATTTCGCCGCCTTTCCCGATTGGCTGGGCCAGATTGCTTTCTACGCTGAGAGCAGCGCACTAGCCATTAATCCGCCGCCCGAGCCAGGCGAGACGCGCATTCCAGACCCGACCCTGCGCACGTTCCTCGCCTACCACGCTGGCTGGACGGAGTCGGTCAGTTTGCTGGAGGGCAGGTTCCCGCGCGACCTGAGCGCCGACCCTGAAGCTGACCTCGAGATCGTCATTCCATTTGAGGCGCAAAGTGCGCACGGCTTCCGTGTGGGAGAGGTGATCACGCTTGATCAGGGCGGCCCGCGCGGCGGCTGGGCGAGCAGCCGCAACATTCAGGCGCGCATCGTCGGCGTGGCAGCGCAACCCGAGAATTTACCATCCGTCAAGCGCGCCTACTTTATGAATCCCTCGCCTTTGCGCTATGCCGAGACGAGCGGCGAGTATCGCGCTGAGTTTGTGGCGCTCACCACGCAGGAGTCCCTTTTGCGTGCCGCCGCTGAGTTCATCCCGGATACGCCTGTCCGCTTTGGCTGGCGGCTGCTCTTTGATCATGCGCGTCTGCCCTTTGCGCGCAGCCAAGAGGCGCGCAAAGCCCTGCTCGAGTACGATAACGCGCTGGTCGAAGCTTTCCGCCAAGCTGAAGACGGCACTCTGATGCAGCTTGTGCGCTTCACACGCTTGATCCACTGGCAAGTGCAGGGTGATCAGAACGTGGACAACGGCATCTTGCTGGCCTATGAGCGCGCGATACGCTCACTGGATGCGCCCTTCACACTGCTGCTGTTACAATTGGGCGCGCTGGTGCTCTTCTTCTTGCTGGTGACGGCAGCGCTGGTGCGGCGAGGCGAACGGCGCGAGATCGCTATGCTGCAGAGCCGTGGTGCCTCCGATAGCGCGCTGATGGCTGTGCGCGGCTTCGAGGCCTTTGTGCTCTGCCTGATCGCAGCGCTGTGTGCTCCTTTCCTCGCCCAACAGCTGCTGATCCTGATCACCCCATTCTTCGCCGACTATCCCGGTCTGCCGCTGCTGCTCACAGCGGATGCTTTTCTATTTTCGGGGCTGGCGGCGGGCGCAGCGTTTTTGGCGCTGATGGCAACGCTGCGTCCGGTCTTGCGCCTGTCCTTAGTTGCAGCAGGCGGCGCAGCGCAGCGCGGAGAGCGCCAAGCCTGGTGGCAGCGCTACTATTTGGATGTGATTGTTGCCGTTTTAGGGGTGGCGGCGCTCTTGCGTTTGGTCAGCCGCGAGACACCGCTCTTCACCACGACGGCGGGCGGCAGCGCCACCGATCCCTTCCTACTCTTGGCACCAGCCTTGCTCTTCTTCGGGCTGGGCAGCATCCTACTGCGTGTTTTTCCACTGGCGGCAGCGCTGATGGCGCGCCTGTTAGCGCTAGGGCGCGGCGCTGCGAGCGTATTAGGTGCCTGGCAGCTCTCCCGGGAGCCGCTTCACTATGCGCGCATCACCTTCCTGCTGGCCTTGGCGATCGGGATTGGCTGGTTTGCGACCAGCTTCCGCGCCACAGTCGATCGCAGCCAGACCGATCAAGCGCAGTACCGTGTCGGGGCGGATGTGCGCTTCAACGAGCGCGACTTGCGTCTGAATGCCGGGCGGGCGCTTGCGCCACAGGCGTATACGGCGGCGCCTGAGGTTGCAGCGGCTTCGGTAGCCTACCGGCTGCGCGCCGTGAACTTTCAGCCGGATGCCTCGCGGGCGGCGCTGAATGGGCAGCTCTTGGCAGTTGACTCGCCCACATTTGCGCAGAGCGTCCGTTGGCGTGCCGACTTGGGCGCTCTGCGCCTGCCCAGCCCGCCCGACTCGGCGCAGGCCTTGCCACTGGTTGGCGAGGCGCTGCCCTTTGTGCCGCAGACGCTGCGGCTGTGGGCGCGTTTTGACGTCTGGACGGGCTTCATGCATGCGCCAGATATCGATCGGTTGTTGCAGCGCACGACACTCTACGCACGGCTGCAAGATGCGGCAGGCAGCTGGCTGAATGTGCCGTTCCGCCCAGTCGAGATTGAGTATGCACGGACGGGCAGTGCCCAGCCGGGCTATGGCGGCAGCGAGAGCTTCTACGCTAACGGCTGGGCTGCTTTCGAGGCGGATTTGACGGCGCTCAGCTGCGCACCGCAGGCGCCTATCCGTTTAGTCTCACTGTATTGGCAGCATCGAGGGCGCTCAAGCATCGGCGAGCGCTTCTTGCGGCTCTACCTGACCGATCTGAGCGCCACAGATACAAATGGCAACCGCCAAGCGCTGCCGCTTCTACGTCAAGGCGATTGGGAGTTCGCTTACGACAGCGGCGCGCAGGTGCGCGGTAACGCCACGCCTGACTCTCTTGATGGGCGGCGCGGCTTGGGCATCATGTGGGATCAAGCAGCTGAGACAGCGCGCATGGGCGTCTTGCTGAACTATCCGGCGCTGGCGCCGCTCCCGTTGCTGGTCAGCCGCAGCCTGACTGAGCGGCTGGGCTTGCAGGCTGGACAGACGCTGACCTTGCGCAACGTTTTGGGCGTCGATGTGTCGTTCCGCATCAGTGAGGCGTCGCTAGACTACTATCCGACACTCTACGACAGCTATCAGCGCGATGGGGCGTGGGTGCAGGATCGGCAGTTCATGCCGTTTGCTGTAACGGAGCGCGATCAGCTGCTCTATGCGCTGAATCGGCGCCCTAGCGCAGCGCTTTACGCCGATGAAGTCTGGTTGAAGGCGGCTGAGGGCTTCACGGCGGCGCAGATAGTGGCAGCACTCCAGCCGAGTGGCGAGCGCGCCTGGTTGCGCTTACAGACGCTCGAGGGCGAGCGCCAAACGCTGCAGACTGATCCATTAGGACGCGGCTTGCTGGGCTTGATGTTCACGCAATTCATTGTGGCGCTGGCGCTGAGCATTGTCGGCTTGCTGACCTACACGGCGCTCACGGCGGCAGCGCGGCGGGCTGAGTTTGGCGTGCTGCGGGCGCTGGGCTTGCCCGTCGGGCGCGTGATCGGGCAGCTCGCCTTTGAGCAAGGCTTTGTAATCGGCTTGGGGGCGCTGCTGGGCGGGCTGCTGGGCGCCCTGTTGAGCGATCAGGTGGTACCACGTTTGGCGCAGGATGCTAGCGGCGCACAGATTACACCGCCGTTCATCGTGCAGGCGGAGACAGGCGCACTACTACAATATGGCGCGCTGATCGGCACGGTGCTGCTAGTGGTGCTGCTGGTGAGCGCAGTATTGGTGCGGCAACTCTCATTGTCGCAGACCTTACGACTGGGCGAAGATTAACCTAATATGGCACAGCTCAAGCAGCGCTGGTTGACGCGCGATGTGGTCGGCTTGGCGCTCAATCGCTTTCTCTCAGATTTCGGGCACGAGGCAGGCACGACCATCTTGCCGCTCTTCCTGACGCTGCTGGGAGCGCCGCCGTTCGCTCTGGGCCTGATCGAAGCGGTCTCGGATGGGCTATCGAGCGCTTTCAAGCTGATAGGTGGCTGGATCGGCGACCGGGTCGAGGATCGGCGCGGCTTGGCGGCTGTCGCCTACGCGATCACGGGCATCACCACCGGACTATACGCCTTGGCCAGCAGCTGGCTGGGCGTCTTGGCGGCGCGGGCGCTTGGCTGGGCTGGACGTGGCTTCCGTTCGCCGCTGCACGATGCGCTCCTAGCCGATGCCGTGCCATCGGAAGCGCGCGGGCGCGCCTTTGGGCTGGATGAGGCAGCCGACACACTCGGCGCGATCGGCGGGCCAGCGATCGCGCTGCTGCTAGTAACAGCCTTCGCTGCAGGCGAAGGAGCGCTGGGCCTCTATCAGCTGATCTTTGTGCTAGGGATGCTGCCAGGCCTCTTGGCGGCTGCTAGCATCTTGTGCTTGGTGCGGGAA
Source organism: Aggregatilineales bacterium (assembly GCA_046719055.1). Classification (GTDB taxonomy): domain Bacteria; phylum Chloroflexota; class Anaerolineae; order Aggregatilineales; family UBA2796; genus CP2-2F. Next base: position 25,956 of record JBDNDQ010000005.1, read on the forward strand.
CGGGCAGGGCGCATCGTGAGCCAGCGCTCGTTCAGGGCGGCGCTAGGTGCGCTGCCGCCGCCCTTCCGCCGCTATTTGATCGGCATCGCCATCTTTGGAGCCGGCGATTTCTCGCACACGCTGCTGATCCTGTATGCCGCAACCCTTTTCGCCCCAAACATGGGCGCAGGGGCAGCCAACAGTCTCGCCATCCTGCTTTACACGATCCACAACATGTTCTACGCCGTTGGGGCGTATCCGTTTGGCTGGCTGGCTGATCGAATTGGCAAGCGGACGATGCTGATTGCAGCCTACTGCCTTGCCGTGCTGATGAACGTCTTGCTGGTGGGGGCGCCGAGCGCCGTGATAGTCGTGGTGCTGATCTTCATCTTAGGCGGCGTTGTCTATGCGGCGCAGCAGGCGCTGGAGCGGGCCATCGCCGCTGACCTGGTGGATGAATCGGTGCGCAGCGCGGGCTTTGGGGTCTTAGCGGCTGTCAACGGCGCTGGCGATTTCGTCTCTAGCCTTGTGGTGGGCGCGCTGTGGACTGTGTTCTCGCCATCGGTTGCCTTCGTTTACAGCCTGCTGATGACAGGGGTGGGAACTGTAGCGATCGGCTATGCGCTGAGGCGGAACTCGGCGCGCTGATGGATTGCGCTCTGCAGCAATGCGCGCTATGCTCATCGCTCGGAAAGTCAGAGTAACTCGGTGAGCCGATATCTGTGAACCTCTCGCTTGCCCTACGCCGCGCACGCCGATCGTGGCGGCAACTTGCTGTATTGCTGGTCGCCGTCAGCCTTGTGACCGCTTTCTTCGCTCTACCGCCACTGTATGTGCGTGCGATGGTGCAGGCGGGCATCCGTTTCACGCTCGATTCAGCGCCGCCTGAGCGCCTGACGCTCGAGCTGATCAATCCGCAGCCCTTCGCACCAGCCGACTGGACGTTCCTAACTGAGCAGCTGGGCGGCTTGATCAGCAGCTTGACGCGCATCTCGCGCTCTGCCTCTGCCTTTGGCGGCTTCACGTATCTATACGGCGAGCCGACTACCGAATTGACGCCGCGTTCCGCGTTCACCTTTCACGCCTACGCCTTCTCGGACTTGGAGGCACGTTTGCGTGTGATTGAAGGGCGCCTGCCGCGCCGTCTGCCGCCACCCGACGCCCCCGAGCGCCAGGCGCTGAGCGAAGAAGAACGGATCGACAAGGGCATTGGCATGTACTCGACGGGCGATGTCGAGGCAGTCATCGGCGTTGAGGCGGCCCGCCAGAGTGGCTACAGCGTTGGCTCGCGCTTCGCGATCGGCGAGTTCGCCGCCAATCGGGTTGTGGTGCATGTGGTCGGCATTGTTGAGGCAGCCGATCCTGACGATTTGGTCTGGCGGGGCAATCGGCGGGCGCTTGAAGGGGAGTTGATCCAAGTCGGCTTAACCGATAGGCAGTACCAGCTTGCCTTCATTGTGACTGAGGGTGCCTACAGCGATTGGATCGCTCAGGCGACGCAGACCGTGCGCAGCGGCGCCAACAACAGCTATATCTGGCTGATGCGGCTGGACGGCAGGGCGATCACCGCCGATACACTCAGCACGCTGCGGGAACGCCTGAAATTCGCGGTGGATAAGCTGACGGCAGACTATCCAGGCTTGCTGAGCGCCAATCCGCTGCTGCGAGAGCTCGACCGTTACGCGGATCAGGTGGCGCGCACCGAGCCGCCGGTCATTTTGTTGGCGGGTGCCGTCCTGCTGTTGATGCTCTACCACTTGGTGGCGACGGTCAGCCTGTATTTGGAGACGCAAGCCGAAGAATGGGCGGCGCTGAGCAGTCGCGGAGCGAGCATCTGGCAGCTAGTGCGTCTGCAGACGCTCACCATGCTGATGTTGTGCGCGATTGGCGCAATCGTGGGCGCGCCGCTTGCGCTGATCCTGTTGCATGTGCTGTGGCGGATCAGTCCGCTGGGGGGGACAGGCGAGGGCGGGCTGATGGCGGGCATCCCTGCCAATGCCTATCTACTCAGTGGGATGGCAGCTCTAGCAGCCCTAGTGATGCTCAGCCTGCCCGCCTTGCCCGCCGCGCAGCGGAGCCTAGCCCAATTCAAGCAGTTGATAGCACGCCCGCCGGGTCGGCCGTTTTGGCGGCGCTACGGGCTAGACCTGGTGTTGATGGCAATTGGGCTGGGCTTTACGGCGCGCCTGCTCTTCTTTGTCGAGGGCGATCTGGATCAGACGCTGCGCCTGCTGCTCAGCGATCCGCCCGCCCTGATCCAGCAGATCGTCGATGGCGCGACGCGCACGGGCGGTCTGGCTGATCCGTTCAATCTGCTTGGGGCGGGCTTGCTGCTGAGCGGCTTGGCACTGCTGTGGCTGCGCCTTTTCCCCGCCTTGATAGGCTTGATCGGGCTGTTCTCGCGGCGCAGCACCGGGCTCACGGCGCCGCTCTCAGTCTGGACGGTCGAGCGCGATCCGAGCCATTACGCGCAGCTTCTGCTGCTGCTCATCGGGACTTTGGCACTGGGCACAGCGGCGCTTGGATTGAGCCATACACGTGAGATCGGGGCATGGGCGGCAGCGCGCGCTGCGACGGGTGGCGCCATTCGCGTTGTCCTGGATGGACGCGATCCGCCCGATTTGGCGGCATGGCGCGCCCTGCCAGAGGTGCGCGGCGCTGAGGCAGTCTTGCGGATCGAGTCGGCGCAGCAGGCGGGCACACCTAGCTATACGCTGCTGGGCGTCCCGCGCGAGGCGCTTGCGCAGCGCTTCCCAGAGACGGCCAGAGCGCTTGCGCCCTTGCAAGAGCAAGATATCGCGTTCCAGCGGTCGTTCAACCGACAGACTGGGCGCCCTGTCGAGGCGCTGATTGTGCCTGTGTTAGTCTCAGAGCGCTTGGCGCGCGAGGTAGGCGCCGCCCAGCGCGCCGATCGGCAGCCGCTGCGCATCGGCGATGCGGCGAGCCTCCAAGTGCTCTTAGCGAATAACACCCGTTGGACTATTCACTTCCGCGTGAGTGGCATCTTACGTGCTTTTCCATCCCTCGAGGCGACTCAGCAGTTCCTGATCCTCGATTACGGGCACCTGGGGCGGCTGATCTTCGCTGAGCCGGCTGTGGCGCTTCTCATCCGCCCGGTGCCGAATGAAGTCTGGCTGGAGCTGCCGCAAGGCGCACCCGGCCAGGCCCTCAAGGCGCAGATCGCGGCACAGAAGGGCTATCAGGGCGTAAGCTATGCTTGGGATCGTTACATCGACCTTCTGCGCGAGCCGTTGCCGGCGGCTGTGGCGGGCATGCTTTATGCTGGCTTCTGGGTCTCGCTCTTGCTCAGCCTGCTGGATTTTAGCTTCTACCTGGCTGTGACGGCGCGTCGACGTGCCTTGGGCTTTGCAGTGCTGCGCGCGCTGGGCTGGCGCGCTGATAACATCTGGCGGCTGCTGGCGGCCGAGCAAGCCACGCTGATCGGGCCTGCGCTCGCCGTTGGGGTGGGGCTTGGCGCGCTGCTCGCCTACGTCATCCTGCCTTTCCTGACGCTTTTCGGCGGTGTGGCGCTCAGTTTGCCGCTCTCGGGCGTGCTTGGCGTGGTCAGCGCGTTGCTGGTCGGCTTTGGGGCGCTGATCGGTGTGGCAGCCTGGTGGCTAAGCCGCCTCGAGATCAATCGGGTCTTGCGGCTGGGTGAGGAGTAGGCACACGGCGTAGTAGTCATAAGGAAGGTCGAGAGGTGTCCGAAGAACCGTTGATTGTCTGTGAGAATCTGGTCAAAATTTACAAAGTAGCCGACCTTGAGGTGGTAGCGCTGCAGGGGGTAGACCTAACCGTTCAAAGTGGCGAGATGTTAGCACTAGTCGGGCCGAGCGGATCGGGCAAGTCCACGTTGATGAACATTCTGGGCGGCTTAGATGTGCCGACGGCAGGCCGAGTCAACGTGGGCGAGTACAACCTGTTGGAGATGACGCGCCGTGAGCAGGTGCTGTATCGCCGCCGGCAGGTGGGCTTTGTGTGGCAGCAGACGGCGCGCAATTTGCTGCCCTACTTGAGCGCGCAGGAGAACGTGGAGCTGCCGATGGCGCTGGATGGCGTGCCTGCCCGGCAGCGGCGGCAGCAGGCGCAAGCGCTTTTAGAGCAGGTCGGGTTGAGCGGGCGCCTGAAGCATCGTCCAGACCGGCTGAGCGGTGGCGAACAGCAGCGCGTCGCTATCGCTGTGGCGATGGCTAACCGGCCGCGCTTGCTCTTGGCTGATGAGCCGACCGGCGAGGTTGATAGCGAAGCTGCCGAGCAAATCTTCAAGACCTTGCGCGCCTTCAACCGCCAGCACGGCGTGACGATCATCGTGGTGACGCACGATGCCAGCGTAGCGGCGCGCGTTGATCGCGTAGTTGGTATGCGCGATGGGCGCACTAGCACAGAGATCCTGCGCCGCAGGGCTGATGACGGGCAGATCATTGCCGCGGATGAGTACGCCATCGTCGATCGCGTCGGCAGGCTGCAGCTGCCGCAGGCTTATCTCGAAAAGCTCGGCATCGCTGAGCGCGCGCGCCTGAAATTGCGTGAGGATCACGTCGGGGTCTACCCCGATAGGCAGGACACGCAGTCATGAGTGCGAACGGCAAGCCTCAAACGTCAGATCCTGCCATCCGCACGGAGAACCTGACGCGCATCTATCACCTAGAAGGCGAGGATATCCGCGCTGTCAACGGCGTCTCGCTTGCTATCTATCCTCGCCAGATGACGGCGATCGTTGGGCGCTCTGGCAGCGGTAAGACGACATTGCTGAACTTGATCGCCGGCTTGGACGATCCGACGGAAGGCGAGGTGTGGATCATGGGGCAATCGCTGCAGCAGATGGACGAGAAAGCGCGCCTGACCTTGCGCCGCGAACGACTCGGCTTCATTTTTCAGAGCTTCGGCTTATTGCCGCTGCTCACTGCTGCAGAGAACGTCGGAGTGCCGCTGCGGATGCGCGGCGTGCCAAGCGCAGAGCGCGAGGCGCGAGTCCGCGAGGCGCTAGAATGGGTTGGCTTGGCACGTCGGGCGCGCCACCGCCCCTACGAGCTCAGCGGCGGCGAGCAGCAGCGCGTCGCCATTGCCCGTGCGCTGGCTGCTCAGCCGCAAATTGTGCTCGCCGATGAGCCGACCGGCCAGCTGGATAGTCAGACAGGACGGCGCATCCTGGACTTGCTGCGCCGCCTGGTGAGCGAACGCGGCATCACCCTCGTGATCGTCAGCCACGATCCGATGGTGATGGCTGAGGCGGACGTCGTCCATGAGCTGCGCGATGGCAAGTTGATCGAGACGCGCTACGCCTCAGCCTGATCAGGGCATTTGTGGTACACTCAACGGCATGGATGCACGCCAACTGACTGCTAACCTGAGCGATCACCACAAGACCGAGCTGATCGCGGCTAGTGCACAGTTACTTCCCCCGCCCGCCCGCCTGCCCGACTCAGTCCTGGACACTTTTGCGCTGCGCTTGCGCATCGAGCCGCCGCGCCCGCGCGATCTGCCCACTTTACCGCCTAAGTCGGTGCGCTATTTCGCTCCAGCGTTTGTTGAGCAAGTCCGCCACGCCCTACGCCCGCCGCCACCTGTAACCTTGATCGGGCGTGAGGCGGAGCTGTCTCGCGCTGTACAAGCGCTGTGTGAGGGGCAAGCCGTATGTGTGGCGCCCAGTGGCATCGGCAAGACGGCTTTTCTGCGCGCCCTCGCCGCCGATGCGCGCCTGAGGGCACATTTTAGCCACGTGTGGTGGCTGGGAACGCCCCTGACTGATGAGACCTTCGCGCGCCTGCTCGCCCTTGCTCTGAACGTGCCCGACGCGCTCGACGCGCGACCCGAAGTTGCGCTGAGTACCCTGCGCAGCGCTATATACCGCGCAAAGGCACTTCTGTTGTGCGACTGGGCGCCCGCTGAGGCGTGGTTGGCTGCTCTAAGGCCGTACATCCTCTGGCAAGGCAACGCGCCCGACGCTGAGCTCATCAGGCTGGATGCGCTGCCTGAGTCGACCGTGTTGGGCTATCTGGCCGCGCAAGCCGGTCTGGCTGAGCCCGAAGGTGCAGCGCTAGCCGCCCTGATCGGCGGATCGCCTGCCTTGCTGCGCCTATCGGCTGCGCTTCTGGCGGAAGATGACTTCACCTTGCCGCTTTTGCTGGACTTCCTGCGCCAGGTGCCGCCTGAAGAACGTTACACGGCCCTCTTGAGCGAGTCGATCAGCAGCTTTCCGGCTGAATACCGCGCCATTTGTTACGATTTGGCGGCAACACCCGTCAAGTGCTTACCTTCGGCGCTGATCGCGACGCGCCTGGCGCATCCTGTGGCGGCGCGGCGTGCCTTGAGCTTTTTGGCGCGCCGTCGGCTGATCCAGCTGCACGCCACGTCTGAAGGCGAGCTGTGCAGCGTCCTATTCGACTTGCCAGCATCGCGCTGCCCCACTGAGAGCACTCCGTTCGACATCTCGGCGCCTGATCTTGAGTCTTTTGAGGGCCTAGCCTACGTAGAAGATGAGCAAGCAGCGCGTGCAGCCTTTCTGCAAGCGCAAGGTCTCGCCTTGATTGAGGAAAATCGCCCTGAGGAAGCTCACGAGGCGTTGGCGCAGGCGCTGGCGATACGTCAGAAGCTCAACTTGCCCTACGCCATTGCGGAGACGCTCAGCGCACTGGGCCGACTTGCCTACCTGAACGGCGATGCAGCGGCGGCAATCTCGCAGTTGGAGACGGCAGCCCAAATACTGCACGACCTCCATGACACGGTGGCGCTGGAGAACGTGCGCCTTGCGCTGTGCCGTGCCTACGCCTTCGAGGGCAGATTCGAGGCGGCTTTGGCGATCGCGGATGACGAGTCGGTGCCCGCTGTAGACTTGGCAGCACTTCACAGGGCATGCGGGGCGTGGTCGGCAGCGCTGGAGCACTACGAGCGGGCGCTCTCAGACCAGGCAGACGAAGACAGCTGGCTGGCTGCTCAAGTGGGGCGCGCCGAGACCTTGATCCTGGCAGGGCGCCCCCTAGAGGCGCTGCGCAGTGCGCCTGCGAGCAGTTTCGCTGCCATGTGGGCGCGGGCGCTGGCTGCCCATCTGAGCGGCGATCTATCTAGCGCGCTCTCTGCCTACGCTGACCTAGAGGCCGTCACGCCGCACGCCTGGCGTGGCATTGTGGCGCGCGCTAAGGCACGGGCGTTGGCGGCGGCGGGCAACCTGCGCGAGGCAGCGCTGCTGGTGGGTGCGGAAGGCGTTTGGTATGAGGCCCGACAGCTATACCCTGCCTTTGCCCGTCAGCGCCTCAGCCTGGCGCTCTACGCCCAATTTTGCCTGATGCTGGGCCAAGACGACGAGGCAAGACGCGCTGCTGAAGAAGCGCGCGCCATCCGCCTTGAGCGCCCTGATCTAGAGGCTGAGGCGATCGCCTGCTGCGTACTAGGCCGACTGGCGTGGCGAGACGGCACACTGGATGGCGCGGCAATCGCCTTTGAGGCGGCGTTGAAGGCACTTACTGCCCTGCGCGACGATCAGACTCGCGCGCAGCTGCTGCACCTGCTGAGCGATCTCCATCGCGAGAATGGCGATCTTGAGCGCACCATCGCCTGCTATCGCCGTGCGCTCAGTTTTGCCTCCGCGCAAAGCTTGCTGACGTACCTGGCTCTCGCTGAGGCGCTTGATGCAGCAGGGCGGCACGCTGAGGCGCTCGAGGCAGGCGCCGAAGCGATCACAGCACTGCATCCGCAGCGCCAAAACGCTGATCTAGGGCTGCTTGGCTTTGCCTACGCACGGCAGGCTGATCGGCAGGCCCGCTTTGGGCGCTCGGAGCGAGCACAAGTGATCGGCGATCAATGGGTGCAGATTCTGGCGGCGCGCCTTGAAGAGGCGCTGGCACATCCTGAACCGGCCCTGAATGCACTCGCCACCGGGCTGCGCTTGCGAGCCAACTGGGAGACAGCCCTCGCCGAACACGACCCTATCGCGCTGATCGACCAAGCTGAGCGCGCCTCTCAGGTGGCTGAGCAACGTGCACCGAACAGCCTGGCGGTCTGGGCGGCGCGCCGCGACCTGGCCGAGCTGTACAGGCGGCTGGGTCGGAATGGCGAGGCGATGGAAGTACTCGCGCCGCTGATCGCCTTTCAGCGCGCCCATCATTCGCAGATCGCGGCGGCCCACCAACTCACTTGGCGAGATATCTTTTTGTGCGCGGCACGGGCTTCCTCGCTCTCTGCGGAGGCGTTCTCTTACTACCTACAGGCGCACAGGTATGAGCCAGACCCTCACGCAAGAGGTTGGATTAACCTCGAATGGGCGCGTCTCAATCGGCGCGCTGGCGAGGCGCAGACGGCCCCTAACAACGAGCACTACTCATCGGCTGTTTCGGCATACGAGGGCGCTGCCTTTCAGTTCAGACGGGCGGGCGATGACAAGCGCCTAGCTGAGACTCTGGCTGAGGCAGGCGAGTTCTGTGCACAGATCGGGCAGTATAGCAAGGCGATTAAGGCGCTGAAGGGCGCGCTGCGCATCTTTGAGCGCACCACCAGGCCGACAGCAGCCCGCATGGCGCAGCTCTACGCTGCGCTTGGCACGGCACAGGCAAACGTCGGGCGGGCAAGGCAGGCAGCTGAGTCCTTCAAGCAGGCGCTGCGCCTGATCGATCAGTTCAGCGCGCCTGAGCACTATGCGGCTATCCTAACAGCTTTCGCGCGGGCCGAGATGCGCCTCAAAGCCTACCAGAGCGCTGCCACTGCCTATCAAGAGGTGCTGCAGTTCGACCATGCGCCCGCCGAACGCCAAAGGCTGCTGGCTGAGCTGGGCAAAGCGCTGCGCAAGCTGAGTCAGCATGAGGCGGCTGCACGCGTCTATCAACAAGCGCTAGATATCCCTGAAGGCGATCCGATGCGCCGAGTCGCCCTCGAGCGTGCCCTGGCCGAGTGCTACCTTGCCCTGAACGACTACGATGCGGCACAACAGCACTACGAGCGCGCTATCGCGCAGGCGCCTGAGCCCATGTTCGGCATCCTTTGGGTTGCGCTAGGCGATCTGCAGCGCCGCCGCCCCGATCTGCAGGCCGCGTTGGCGGCTTACACACAAGCGCTTGCCCAGCTCAATTGGCGGCGGCGCCCATCGCATACGATAGCCGCTGAGCGCGCCATCGGCGAGATACACCTTGCGCTGCAACAGCCCGATCAGGCGCTGCCACACCTAGAGCGCGCCTTCAAGCTGGAGACATGGCGCAAGCGCAAAGTCCCCTCCAACTTGATCGCGCTCTCACAGCTGCTTGCCGCTGCTCATGAGCAGCGTGGCGATTTGCAGCGCGCCGCAGCCTACCATCACAGCGCGTTAGTCTATCAGGATGAGCAGCACGATCCTGAGGCCGCCTTGACAACCCTGAGTGAGTTACAACGCCTGTACGCGCAGCTTGGTCAGCATAATGAGGTGCTGCGAGTCTGCACAGAGGCGTTGCGCCTCGAAAAGGCTGCCTTGCGCCCCAACCCTGAGCGCCTCAACCAGACCTACCTGATGTTCGGCAGGGCGCAACGAGCGCTCGGCATGCTGGCCGCTGCCCTTCAGAGCTTTCGTCAAGCTGTTCAGAGCGCTGCCAACCCCGAAGCGGTGCACGCTCTCGCCGAAGTGCGCGCTGAGATCGCACGTCACGAGCAAGCGCTTGCCGCTGCCACTCAGTCCCGTGCCTTGCTAGAGCGGGCGCCTCTGCCCGACCTGTACAGCCTGGTCTTTGTAATTGCGCTGCAGCTGCAGCACAGCTTGCCGCTTGGGCGCTATAAGGATGCCTTGGCCTACCGCACGGACTTGGTGAAACTGTTGCGTCAGCGCCGCCACGAGCTGACTTTTGCCACAGAGAGCCCAACGGCGCAAGCGCTCTTGGCGCTGTTACGCGGCGATGAGGCTGGCGAGGCTCGGCAGGCGGCTGCAGAGTATCGCGCTGCGCTCGAGCTGCTGCGGCGCGAGGCCCAGCCTAATACTGCGCTGCTCAAAGTGCTGGAATACTTGCTAGCAGGCACATCGGCATGAGTCTGTGGCGCTACCGCGATGCCGTACTGAGCCTTGCTTTGCTCAACCTACGCCTGCGCTACAACAACACATTGATCGGCGCAGCGTGGAGCCTGATCAACCCGCTTTTCTTCACGCTGATCTTCACTTTCGTCTTCACAGTGCTGCTGCCCAACGAAACACCCGATTTTCCTATCTTTGTGCTCTCGGCGCTTTTGGCGTGGAACTATTTTCAGGCGGCAGTGATTGGTGCAGCCATCAGCGTGACCAACGGGCGCGGTCTGGTATTGAAGATCGCCTTTCCGCGAGCTGTGCTGCCTGCCGCGGCCATTCTGACCGAGCTGGCGACTTTCTGCCTCGCCCTAGGGGTTGTGCTTGCTCTGCTGCACCTGACGGGGCGCGGCATAGGCGTAGGGTTACTCGCTTTGCCGCCTTTGATCGGGCTGCTGACGTGCCTGGCAGGCGGTTTGGGCATGATCTTTGCTGCGCTGAACGTCTATCTGCGCGATACACAAGAGTTTTTGAACGTCTTCATGTTCGGCTGGTTCTTCATGACGCCGATCATCTACAGCCTAGAGGCAGTTCCGCCTGAGCGCACCATTGCAGGCATGAGCGCTCGCGCACTCATTCAGCTCATCAATCCGCTCTCGCCGCTGATCAGCGCCTTTCGGCAGGCGATCTATGAACGGCGTTTGCCCGATGCCGAGCTTGTGGGCGCCTCAGTACTGGCCGCCCTTGTTTTTCTGAGCATCGGTGCGTTGATCTTTGGGCGGGCTAGCCGCCACTTCGCCGAATCGCTATGAACTGCCTTGAAGTGCGCAACGTCTGCAAGACCTTCGTGATTGTGCGCAACCGTGCTAAGACGGTCAGCGGATTCTTCATCGATTGGCTGCGTTTTTGGCGGCGCCTGGAGCACGTGCCGTTCACGGCGCTGCGGAATATCTCGCTGAGTGTGGCGCAGGGCGAGACAATTGGCATCATCGGTGCGAACGGCAGCGGCAAGAGCACACTCTTGAAGCTAATCGCGGGCATTTACGCGCCCACAAGCGGCACAATCACTGTGCGTGGGCGTTTAGTGGCCCTTTTAGAGCTAGGGGCAGGCTTTCACAGTGAGCTGAGCGGTCGCGAGAACATCTTGCTGAATGGCGCGCTCTATGGGTACACGCGGGCGGCAATGGCACAACGCGTGGCAGAGATCGCAGCTTTTGCCGAAGTCGAGGCGTTCCTCGATACGCCGCTCAAGTACTACTCCAGCGGGATGCAAGCACGCCTAGCTTTTGGCGTGGCGATGGCAGCGCCTGCTGAGATTATGCTCTTGGATGAGGTGCTTGCCGTCGGCGATAGGGCATTTCAAGCGCGCTGCGTGGCGAAGTTGCGCGAGTTGCAGGCACAAGGGCGCACTTTGGTGATCACCTCTCACAACTTGGACTTGCTGCGGGAGTTATGCAGCCGCGCGCTGTGGCTAGAGCGGGGTCGCTTAATGGCGGAAGGCACAGTAGAGCAAGTTGTTGCTGCATACGAGGCGCACAGCGCACTGCCTCACCTTCTTGACCGCTGCGTAAAGAGCATGTAGACTCGTGATGGTAAAGTGTTACCTGTTCTCGGGAGAAAAGATTATGAACAAGCGTTTCCTTAGTTTAGCAATTGTGATTGTGCTGGGCTTCTTCCTCGTCGGTAGTGCTGCGGCGCAGGGCGGCGGCAAGTTGGAGATTTTCTCGTGGTGGGCGGGCGATGAAGGCCCGGCGCTCGAGGCGCTCATCGCGCTCTATAACCAGCAAAATCCCAACGTTGAAGTGGTCAATGCGACGGTCACCGGCGGCGCAGGCGTTGCGGCGCGTGCCGTACTGAAGACGCGCATGCTGGGCGGCAATCCGCCCGACTCGTTCCAGGTGCACGCTGGGCAGGAACTGACGGGCACGTGGGTAGTCGCTAACCGCATGGAGCCACTCACCGAGCTGTTCCGCAGCGAGGGCTGGCTGGATAAGTTCCCCAAAGACTTGATCGACCTGATCACCTATGAGGGCGAAATCTGGACGGTGCCGGTTAACATCCATCGCTCCAACGTGATGTGGTACGTGCCCGCCAAGCTGCAGGAGTGGGGCATTCAGGTACCTGAGACGTGGGATGCCTTCCTAGCGGTCTGCCCGACGCTTAAGGATAGGGGCGTGACGCCGCTGGCAATGGGCGAGAACTGGACGGCGGTGCACCTGTTTGAGAACGTCTTGCTGGCGCAGCTGGGCGTGCAGGGCTACCGCGACCTGTTCGCCGGCAAGCTGAGCTGGGAGAGCGACTCGGCTAAGGCCGCCTGGACGCTCTTCGATAAGATTCTGGACTGCACTAACCCGGATGCTGCCTCGCTCAGCTGGCAGCAGGCGAACGACCTGGTCATCGAGGGTAAGGCCGCCTTCTACATCATGGGCGACTGGGCAGCCGGCTACATGACCACCACCAAAGGTCTGACGCCTGGCGAGGGCTTTGGCTATGCACCTGCACCTGGCACGGCTGGGGTCTTCAACATGCTCAGCGATGCCTTCGGCCTGCCGAAGGGCGCGCCCAACCGTGAGAACGCCCTGGCCTGGTTGCGCCTTGTCGGCTCGGTGAAAGGGCAAGATGCCTTCAACCCGCTCAAGGGCTCAATCCCAGCTCGCATCGATGCTGACGTGAAGAATCCGAATCTCTACAACAGCTACCTGCAGAGCGCTGCCGCCGACTTCGCCAGCAACGCGCTTGTGGGCAGCTTGATGCATGGCGCTGCTGCCCCAGAGGCATTCCTGAACGACTTCCAGACGGTCATCTCGGTCTTCATCGCCACTCGCGATGCCGAGCTAGCAGCTTCCGCGTCGCAGGCGCTGGCAGAGACGACTGCCGTGCGCTAGGGCTGAGTCTTTAGGCGCAGGGCGGGTCGTCAGCAGGCGATCCGCCTTGCTGCTTTAGCCGTAGAGGTGACGTTCTCATGCGCCTGAACGTTGATCGACTGACGGCGCTCGCCGTCCTTGCCCCTTCTGTGATCCTGCTCGCTGTCTTTGTCTACGGCTTCATCGGGCAGACCTTCTACATTGCCACTACCAACTGGCAAGGCTTGAGCGCGGTGGAAATTCGCTCCGTTGGCTTGCAGAACTTCGAGGCGCTGTTTGTAGGCAGCGGTCTGCCGTTCTTCCGCTTCCGCGAGGCGCTCGTGAACACAGTGGTGTTCACGGTGCTGTTCATCGCTGCCTGTCTATCGCTCGGTCTGTTTCTTGCCATTCTGCTCGATCAGCGCATCCGTGCTGAGACGCTCTTCCGTACCATCTTCCTCTTTCCGATGGCGCTCTCTTTCGTGGTGACGGGCACGGTCTGGCGTTGGCTATTTTCACCGCGCAGCGGCTTGAATACCCTGCCCACGCTCTTCGGCGGCGCGCCACTGTCTCCTGATCAGTGGGCGTGGTTCACCGATCGGCGGCAGCTGGTCACTTTCACGTGGGCAGATGCTTCACGGACGGTCGTCACTCTGATCATTGCCGGACTGCTGGCGTTGGCGGTCGCAGCGGCTGTGCGCCGCCGCCCCACGCAAGCCTTGATCACGGGCATGCTGAGCCTGAGCCTGATCGGCTGGTTCTTCTTGGGCGGCGCGTTCGAGGCGCTAGGGACGGTCGTGCGGCCGCCACACGGCGTAAACCTGGCCATGATTTCGATCGTGATCGCCGCCACGTGGCAGATGTCCGGCTATACGATGGCAATGTACCTCGCTGCGCTGCGCGGCATCCCAGAGGAGCTGCGTGAAGCCGCCCGCGTGGACGGCTGTAACGAATTGCAAGTCTATCGGTATGTTGTGTTACCGCTGCTGCAGCCGATCACGCTCAGCGCCATGATCATCTTAGGGCATATCTCGCTGAAGATCTTCGACCTGATCTACGTCATGGCGGGTGGGGATAACTTGCGCGTGGACGTGCCAGGTATCCATATGTACCTGACCGCCTTTCGTGGGAATAATTTCGCGCTGGGCGCTGCGATCGCCGTCATCATGCTGATTCTAGTGGCCTTCGTGATTGTGCCGTATTTGATCAACGCCTTCCGCTCTGAGGTGAGACGATGAGCACGCTTGCCCTGCCTCAACAACGCCGCCCGGCGCTCCAGCGGCGCGCGCTCGGGCGCGTGGCGATCTATGTCACACTGATCTTCTGGGCGCTCATCTACCTAATTCCGATCTATCTTGTGCTCGTTACCAGCCTGAAGCCGCGCGCGGAGGTCTCACTTAGCCAGATCTGGGCGCTGCCAAGCCAAGTCTCTGCGGATGCCTTCATCGCCGCTCTAGAGCGCTTGAGCCCCAATTTTATGAACAGCGTGGCACTGACTGTGCCTGCTACAGTCCTCTCGGCGCTGTTGGGCTCGCTGAACGGCTACGTGCTGAGTAAATGGCGCTTTCGTGGGGCAAATATCGTGTTCCCGCTCATGCTGTTCGGGATGTTCATCCCCTATCAGAGCGTCCTGATCCCGCTCTTTCAGCTGATGAGTCAGCTGCGCCTGACAGGCACGCTCTGGGGCCTGATTTTGACGCATGTAGTCTACGGCTTGCCGATCACCACGCTGATCTTCCGCAATTACTACACTGAAATCCCTGACGAGTTGGTTGAGGCAGCCCAAATCGACGGCGCTAACTTTTTCAGTCTGTACGCTAACGTGATCTTCCCGCTCTCGCTGCCGGGCTTCGTGGTCGTGATCATCTGGCAGTTCACCCAGATTTGGAATGAGTATTTGTTTGCCGTCACGCTGACTGATCCAATCTCACAGCCGATTACGGTTGCACTGAGCCAGCTGATGGGCGGGCAGGCCATAGACTTCAGCCTGCAGATGGCAGGATCGTTCCTGGCTGCGCTACCGACTTTGCTCGTGTACATCCTGCTGGGACGCTACTTCATTCGCGGCTTGTTGGCGGGCTCTGTGAAGGGCTAGGCGGGCTCAGCCGAGATTTTGCAGCGCTAGCAACACCCGCGCTTCGATCTCCTTAGGCGCATCGCGGGGCAGGCGCTGGATGGCGCTCTGCGCTTCCACGATGCTGAAGCCCATGCTAGTCAGCGCGGCGATCACGTCAGCGTCTACATCATCAATGGCGGCGAGTTCACTCAAGGCGTCCGCAGCGGCGCCAATCTTATCTTTCAGCTCAAAGATGATCTTCTCAGCCGTCTTCTTGCCGATGCCCTGCACACGCGTGAGCAGCTCTGGCTCGGCCCGGCGCACGGCAAGGCGCAGCTGATCGGCGCTGAGCGTGCTCAAAATCGCCAGCGCCAGCTTGGCGCCAACGCCTGAGACGCTGATCAACGCCTCGAAGAGCGCTCGCTCGTCCTCACTGCTGAAGCCGTACAGGCTCAGCTCGTCCTCGCGCACGATCAGGTGCGTGTAGAGCATGACCTCGCCACCGACTTGTGCCTGCTCCAGCGCGCCGCGCGTGGCGTGCACCTGTAAACCGACGCCGCCGATCAGGATCACTAGTGAGGTACTGTCACGCTTCAGGACTTGCCCGATCACGCGATCGATCATTGCCGCTACTCGCTCTCTAGACGCTCCCAGCGCGAGCTCTGCAGCGCCGTGATCGCGATCGCCAGCGCGTCTGCGGCGTCATCGGGCTTGGGGATGCGCTCCAAGTTCAGCAGGGTCTTGACCATCGCTTGCACCTGCTTCTTATCGGCGCTGCCAGAGCCCGCGACTGTCTGCTTAACCTGCGCGGGCTTATATTCGCGAATTTTCAAGGCGGCATCAGCAAGCGCGAGCAGCACCACGCCGCGCCCCTGTGCCACCGTGATCGCCGCTGTGATGTTTCGGCCGAAGAACATCTCCTCGACGGCGGCTTCTGTCGGCTGATATTCGGCGATTAGGCGCTTGACTTCGGCATAGATATGTTGTAAGCGCTGCGGCATTGGCTGATCGCGCGGCGTCAGGATCGCGCCATAGGCGACAGCACAAGGCGCGCCTGAGTCGTCCTCGTGCACGAAGGCGTAGCCTGTTGTAGCTGTGCCAGGGTCAATGCCCATGATCAGCATATGACGTGCCTCTATTTGCCAGCTTTGCCAGAGTCATTATAGCATAGAGAGGAAAAGTCATTACGCCTGCTAAAAAGGGCGACACACCACTTCCTTGATGCGATTGAACGTCTGTGAAAAGCTGATCAAACGTGCTAGAATATTCTTCAGAAGCTGACTTTCAAAATGCGCTATACTGGGAAGCCAGCTACGAGATTGTGCTGGCGCTCATGGCGGCGCACCCATACATCGACGTGGACTCGCTGGGCTTAGCAGAGCTTGAAAGGCTGATCGTAGCCTTGCCCAATTTCGCTGACGATCCCGCCCTAGCCAATGATGACCTGCTCAGCCAGATTCTGCGCGAGTGGTGGGAAGAGGTAAACGCCGATTTTAAGTAGGGCTATCGCGCTGTGCGCACGGGGCGGCAGCGCCAAGTGAGGAGTGTTTATGAGCAACGGTGAGATCAACCTACGCGATCTGCAGCATCCCGATATTCCTGTGCCGGAGGAGATGCAGTCCAACATTGCGGTCACCAGCCTGAGCAGCCTGTACAACTGGGCGCGCAGCCGCTCAATTTGGCCGATGCTGTTCGGCTTGGCGTGCTGCGCCATCGAGATGATCGCTACAGCGGCTAGTCGCTTCGATCTAGCGCGTTTCGGCATGGAAGTTATGCGCGCCAGCCCGCGCCAAGCCGATTTGATGATCGTCTCGGGCACGGTCACCAAGAAGATGGTGGTGCCGATCGTGCGGCTGTACAACCAAATGCCAGAGCCGAAGTATGTGCTGGCGATGGGCGCTTGCGCCTCTGGTGGCGGCCCCTTTAAGGAAGGCTACAACGTTGTCAGCGGCATCGATAAGTACATCCCTGTGGACGTTTATGTGCCGGGCTGCCCACCCACCCCTCAGGCGCTGCTCTACGGCTTGATTGCGCTGCAGAAGAAGATCGAGAAGCAGTCGCTAGGCGTGGGCGCCAGCGTGCCGTGGTATGGCGGCGGACCCAGCGAGGAAATCCCCGTCCCGATCCTCGGGCCGGATATCATCGATCCGCGCCACGCTGAAGTGCTGCGCAAGGAAGCCAAGAAAAATCGCCCAACGCCCACAGTTGCTGAGGCACTCGCCCAAACTGCGCAGCCAGAGAGCGCCTAAGTCACCTCACGGAGCTTCAACTTATGACTGATCAAGTTCTACCGCAAGTTACCGACCTGCCTGGCACCATCACAGCGCTCAAAGAGCGCTTCCCGAGCGCTGTCAAGGATGACACTCGCAGCGGCTATGAGGGCGTGATCGTCGATGCAGCCACCCTGCCAGAGTTCGCTCGCGTCATCCGCGATGAGTACGGCTTCAATTATCTCTCCAGCCTGACCGCTGTGGACTATCTAGGGCATGGCGATCACCTTGAGGTGGTCTATCACGCGTTCCGCGTGCCCAGCGGCGGCAAACCACTCGTCTTCAAGGCACAGACCGACCGCCAAGACGCCGTGCTGCCCAGTCTAGTCAGCATCTATCCCGGCGCTGATTTCCAAGAGCGCGAGGCGTATGACCTCTACGGCATTCACTTTACGGGGCATCCGAACTTGAAGCGTATCTTGCTCTGGGAAGGCTTCGAGGGGCATCCCATGCGCAAGGATTACCACGAAGCCTACTACGAGCAGGAGACCAAGCCGTTTGATAGCCGCTGGCCCAGCGGGCATGTCTTTCGTGGCGAGGAGCACAATCCGTTCGGGCACAATGTGCGCTATCCGGCCGGCTTCACCCTGGATGACTACCAACCCTACAGCGAGGCAGAGTTCCAAGAGAGCATGGCGCTCGGCGTCGATATCATGGGCGATCCCGCCTTCCGCACCGATCGGCTGCTGGTCAATCTTGGGCCGCACCATCCTAGCACGCACGGCGTCTTCCGCATGATGGTGGCGCTAACTGGCGAGACCATTGAGTCGCTCGAGCCTGTAATGGGCTATCTGCATCGCAACCACGAGAAAATCGGCGAGCGCAACACCTGGTACGGCAACATGCCCTTCACCGACCGCCTAGACTACATCTGCAGCATGTGCAATAACATGGCTTACGCCATCACCGTCGAGCAGATGATGGGCGGGCAGGTCAGTGTGCCCTACCGCGCCGAAGTTATCCGCGTGCTGATGGCCGAGCTGACGCGTATCACCAACCATCTGTGGTCGATCGGCTTCCTGCTCAACGATCTGGGTGCCTTCTTCACGCCAGCGCTCTACGCCATCCAGACTCGCGAGTACATCCTCGACTTCTTCGAGGCAACGGCAGGCGCGCGCATGATGTGTAATTACATGCGCATCGGCGGCGTCTACAAGGATTTGACAGCGCGCATCCGCAGTGAGGTGGCCCTGATCAACGACAAAGTCCGCGACATGGACACAATGGAGTACCTTGATCAGCTGATCAACGATCGCCTGCCGCGCTCGATCGATGAATTGGATGAGCTGCTCTCGCAGAGCGAGATCATCAAAAGTCGCTGCATCGGCGTCGGCTTGCTGCCTGCCGAAATGGCGATCGCTTACAGCGCCTCTGGGCCTTTGCTGCGCGCCTCAGGCGTGCCTTACGATATCCGCCGCGCCCATCCCTACAGCATCTACCCCGAGCTGGAGTTCGATATCTGCACGCGCCCGAACGGCGATATCTACGACCGCTACTGTGTGCGCCTTGATGAAATGCGCCAGAGCGTACGCATCCTAAAGCAGATTTTGCCACGCCTGAAGGATACGCAGGGGCAGCCCATCTTCGGCGGCAAAACCAGCTACTCGATCAAGGTGCCGGCCGGGGAGGCTTATGGCTTCGCCGAGAATCCGAAGGGCGAGCTGGGCTTCTACCTGGTCTCGATGGGCGGCGGCAACGCGTGGCGCTATCACGTGCGGGCGCCCAGCTTCATCAACCTAACGCCGCTGGGCGAGATGTGCAAAGGGCAAAAAGTGGCGGATGTGGTCGCCATTCTCGGCAGCATCGATATCGTGCTAGGCGAGACAGATCGCTAGGAGTGAGTTTTATGTACGGTTCCGGCATCCTTAAGGGCTTGGGCGTGACATTCCGTCACCTGATCACCACCTTCATTGATGATATCCAGTGGCTTGGGCGCAAGCGCGATGTAGAGGTCTTTCAGCAGAAGCAAAGTTTGGCGAATCGCGGCTTGGTCACGGTGGAATACCCCGACGAAAAGCTGGCTGTACCGGAGCGCTTCCGCTTCACGCCGTTTCTGGTCACCTATAATCAAGACGATCCTGACTACCCTGGCAAGGATTGGTGCACCTCGTGTGGCATTTGTGCAAAGGTCTGCCCGCCGCAATGCATCTGGATTGTGCGCGGCACCGATCCCAAGACCGGGCGCCCTAAGCCAGAGCCCGAACAGTTCTATATCGATATCGACATCTGCATGAACTGTGGCTACTGCGCTGAGTACTGCCCATTCGACGCGATCAAGATGGATCACAACTATGAGCTAGCTTCCTACGATCGCACCTCGGCGCACATCCACGATAAAGCGCGGCTCTCGCGCGAGATTCGCTACTGGCAGTCCATCGCCCCGACTACCGCTGCTGAGGAAGAGGCTGCACGCGGCGGCTATGACCACACTGACGTGCAAAAGGCGCGCAAGAAGGCAGGTCTTGAGCCATCGCGGCCTGGCCCGTACGCCGCCAAGCCTGCCGAACCAGAGCCAGCTTCTGCCGCCGTCGCAGTCGCCGAGCCGCCCGCTGCGCCGCAGATCGAGGCGCCCAAAGCAGAGGCTGCGCCCACCCCTCAGGCACAGGCATCCGCACCAGCGCCTGCTGCTGACGGCGAGACGCCGCCGCATCCAGGCTGGGTCAAGCGCGGCAAACGCTGGATCGATCCGAACGCAAAGGTCGAGCCAGTGCGCCGCAAAGGCAAGGGAGAGTAACGCGTAACGGGCAGATCACACTGTGATCTGCCCGTCTATATGCTGCGGCAGCCGATCGAATTTACATCACAAGGATCGGCTTCAGCACCTCGCCCGACTCTGAGGCATGCATCGCCTCGTTGATCTGCTCAAACGGGAACTTGCGCACCAGCCGATCGAAGGGGAAGCGTCCTTGCTTGTACAGCTCGACAAGCGCCGGAATGAAGATATCGGGCACGCTCTCGCCCTCGATGATGCCGCGCACGGTGCGGCCAAACAGCACGTGATTGGCGTCCAGCGGCAGCTCGGTCTGCGGATCAGGCAAGCCAACCACGCCACAGATGCCGCGCGGCACTAGCACATCCACCGCCTGCCGCATGACCTTGATGATGCCTGTCGCCTCCAGGCTGTAGCGCACGCCGCCGCCTGTCAGCTCGCGAATCGCCTCGACTGGATCGACCTCTGCCGCGTTGATGATGTGCGTCGCACCCAGCTCGCGCGCTAGAGCCAGACGGTTGGGCTTAACATCCACCCCGATGATCATGCCGCAGCCAACAGCGCGCGCAGCCATGATCGCGGCCATGCCAACTGCGCCCGTGCCAAAAACCGCGATGCTGCTGCCCACCTCCGGCCGGAGCGCATTCATCACACTGCCAGCGCCCGTCTGCAGGCCGCAGCCGAGCGGGCCGAGCAGCTCTAGCGGCACATCTTTTGGCACCTTCACTACATTCCGCTCATAGGCGATGGCATACGTGCCAAACGAGGACTGCCCGAAGAAGCCGCCGTGAATAGGCGTTCCGTTTTGGTGCATCGTGGTGGAGCCATCGGCGCGCACACCTGCCATGTTCAACATTGGGAAATGCTGACAGTAGGCCGGCGCGCCATCTTCGCAGTTCAAGCAGCGGCCGCACGAATTAAAGGTCAGCACGACGTGATCGCCGACTGCTACCTTCGTCACGCCTGCGCCAACCGCTTCGACCACGCCCGCGCCCTCATGCCCTAGCACAATCGGCGCTGGGAAGGCTATGCCAGCAAAGCTCTGCGCGTACATATCTGTGTGGCAAATGCCCACCGCGCTGACTTTGACCAGCACCTCCCCAGCTTGCGGCGCATCTATCTCAACCGTCTCAATCTGAAAAGGGGCACCTGCTTCGCGCACTACTGCCACTTTAGCTTGTAACATTCTGTGAGCGTCCTTTCTTAAAAAAAGAAACTCTCAGAATTTTACAAGCATTTTTGGCGGTGTGGCGAGATAATGAGAGAAAGTCTCGATATCTACTGCTCGCCGCGCAGGCGGAAGTGCTGCAGCTGCGAGAGCGCGCGCACCTGTTCTTCAGCGCGGTAGGAGCTGCGCACGAGTGGGCCGCTCTCCACCCATTTGAAGCCCAGCTCCAAGCCGATGCGTTTGAGCTCAGCAAACTCAGATGGCTCGTAGTAGCGTTCGATCGGCAGATGCTTCTTGCTGGGCTGCAAATACTGCCCAATCGTCAGGATATCCACGCCTAGCGTGGCTAGATCGCGCATGACCGCGACTACCTCGTCGAACGTCTCGCCCAGGCCCACCATGATGCCGCTCTTAGTCAGCACGAGGGGATCGAGCGCTTTGGCGTTGCCCAGCGTAGCCATCGCCCATTCGTACTTATCTTGCGGCTGCACGCGCTTGAACAGGCGCGGCACAGTCTCCACATTGTGGTTGAGAATCTCGGGTTGGGCGTCCATGACGATCTTGAGCGCCTCAATCTTGCCTTTGAAGTCTGGGATCAGCACCTCAATGGAGCAGCCAGGCTGCACTTGACGGATGCGCCGAATGACCATCGCGAAGATCGGTGCGCCGCCGTCAGGGCGTTCATCGCGATTGACGCTGGTGATGACCACATGGCGCAAATTCATGGCGCGCACGGCTTCTGCCACACGGATTGGCTCTGTCCAGTCCAGCGGGGCAGGGCGACCGGTCTTAATATCGCAGAAGCCGCACGAACGTGTGCAGGTATCGCCCATCATCAGGAAGGTGGCAGTGCCGTTGCCCCAGCACTCGCCAATATTCGGGCAGTGCGCCTCTTCACAGACCGTGTTGAGTGCCTTGCTGCGCATCAGGGAGCGCACCACCTCATAGGTAGAGCCGCCAGGCGCCCGCACCTTAATCCACGGCGGCCGGCGCTGGGGGCGCTCGGACTGTGGCATCCCATCTAGGCGGGCGCGCGTAGGCGTCTCGTTGGGGATTTGATCGAGCGGGATGAGCGTTTCAGTCACTTTCAGCACCTTCCACGGGTCGACCCGCTCTCTGCAACGGCGCCCATACATGACCATCGACTTTGCTGGGGGACCTGGACTCGAACCAAGACTAACGGGGCCAGAACCCGTCGTTCTGCCAATTAAACTATCCCCCAATCACATGTGGAAATATAACACACTTCACGGATGTGCGCAAGTGCCGATCTTGCGCTATGCTAGGCTTGTGCAGGATGGGGAGACTAGACCTTGCCCGGCTTTATCATTGACTACTACGAGCATGGGCGCGATGCCGAGCGTGTCATTGCCGCCTGGCAGAGCGCCTTCGAAGGGCGCTTCCGCATCGATGAGCGTGCCCTGCGCACCATCGCACTGACGACAGGCCCATACCGCCCTGGCGACCACTTCGTAGCCCTGCGCGCTGATGCAGTGATCGGCTTTGCCTTCACCCAGCTGGTGCAACCGCCCAACGCGCCGCTGCACGCCTGTCTGTGTGTGCTTGGCGTGGCACGTCCGTTTTGGCGGCAAGGGGTCGGGCGCACTCTGCTCAGCACAGTCTGTGAAGCATCAGCGCAGGCAGGCGCAGCCAACATCAGGCTGGGTGGGCACTTGCCGCGCTTCTTTCCGGGCGTGCCGCGCATCCTGCCTGCCGCCGCAGACTTCTTCGCCACACAAGGCTTCCTCATCAGCGGCCCTGAGGCAGCAGTCTGCGATTTGATCCAAGACCTGAGCGCCTACCGCACATCGCCGCACATCGCAGAGCACATCCGGGCTTGTAATGTAGAGATTCGAGCGGCTGTGCCCGCCGATCACGCCGACGTACTCGCCTTCCATGCCCGTGAGTTCCCCAACTGGCAGCCTGAGTACGCCCACGTCATCGCGGTCGGCGATGGCGGAGATATCTTGATCGCACGCGATCGAGATAGCGGCGCATTGCTCGGCACGCTGATTCTATTCACACCAGGATCGCAGCAGATGCGCGGCGACGTGCTATGGTGGGCTGAGCTGGCTCAGCCGATCGGTGCGCTTTCGGCGGTTGGCGTCAGCCAGGCAGCGCGCGGACGTGGGATCGGCTCGGCGCTGGTTGGCCGCGGCACGGAGGCTCTCAAGGCCTGCGGTGTGCGCACTGCTCATATTGGCTGGACGGCTTCACCATCGTTTTACCAGGCGGCAGGCTATCAACTCTGGCACATTTTTGATGGCGGGTGGCGGAGCTTGCAATGAACGCGGAGATCTTCGAGGAGCTGTGGGAAAAAGTGCTCGCAGCGGCGCTGCTTGGCACGGATCGGCAACCGTTCGAGCTGCCACAGGCTGAGGGCGCGCTGGGCGACCTGTTCAAGCACCTCGATCCATCTGACCCTGAGGGCGCCCTGCTGAGCGTCGCCGCTGCGCTTGGGTATATGCGTCGGGCCGGGCGGTTGCCCATCGCAGCGTTTGGGCGGGCCCTGCCGCCCCCCTGCCCGCCCGATCCGCAGCCTGTTGTCCCGCGCCAAGCGGCTGCACTGCTCGCGCAGCTGGATGCAGGCCGCCCCTACCTGTTGCAAGAATGGCTGCGCCTCGCCTTTCAGCACAGCATGCGTGCGCCAGAGGAATATCTGCCTGAGCTGCTGACGCTAAGCGCGTCCTGCGAGCCCGCGCTAGGCGCATTGGTCGTGGGCGTGCGCGGACGTTGGTTGGCGGCCCTATTGGGCGGCCAGTGGGCGTACGCTGCCTTTCAGCTCGAGGACGACTCAGCCTGGCGCACGGGCAAGCCGACCACCCGTACCACCTATCTCGGCGCGCTGCGCTTGATTGATCCTGAGCGCGGGCGTCGGCTGCTGGAAGAGACGTGGGAGCGCGAGTCGGCAGGGCAGCGCGCCGCCCTGCTGGAGGCGCTGAGCTACAATCTCTCTGAGGCTGATCTGCCCTTCCTGAGCCGCATCGCACAGACCGACGGGACGCTGAGTGTGCGCGAGACGGCAACAGATCTGATTAACCAGCTGACTCAGGTCACGCCCTCGCCTCAGCAGCGTGAGGCGGACGTCTTACCGCTTTTCAAGCGCGCCCGACCATGGCTGCCCAGCGAGTATGCCTACCTAGCGCGCTGCGATCACGCCTGGTCGGCACCTTTTAGCCTGCGCTTCGCCGAGTATTTGCCGCACCTCCTAGCAGCTCAGATCGCGCCAAACACGCTAATGTGGCTCGATCGCAGCTTCCCTGACTACTTCGAGGCGCTTTTGGTACGCATTCATCCAGAGGCGATAGGGCGCGTTTTAGAGAATCTTGAGGCGCTTGAGCTCAGGGGAGCGCCGCTGCAGCACGTCACAGAATGGCGAGCGATTTTGCGCTTCCGTGCCGCGTTGCATGCCGCCTTTAGGGATGTATTGCGCTGAAGACGCCGCGTTCCCCCGTTAGCAGAGCGATGCAGCGCTGCCAGCTTACTGCTGTCTGCTCACTCAAGGGCGCGGCGGCGTGTTCCGCCTGAAAGCTACGCTGAAACGCTTCTAGGTCGGCTTGCAGGCGCCCCCAGACCGTTTGTTGATGGCTGAGCAATCGTTCGATGCCCTCTGAGGCTAAGGCTGGTAGCAGCAGGCGAACATGCGGTAAGCACAAGCCATCGCAGGTGCGCCAAGCCGCCTCAAAAGTTGGCTCAGTCAGATAGGTCACGAAGGTCTCGATGCATAGGCGCTCGCTCTGGCGCATGCTTTGGCAGGCAGGGCACGCAATGCGCGGCGCAAGGCGCTCTGCTAGACGGCGCGCCGAGCCGTTGGCTGCCACAACTTGACGTACCTCCAACAGCGCCGAGCCGAACAGCACGGCTGTGCTCAGGGCACCGCCCATAATCTGAGTCAGCTGCCAGCTGTGTGCGTTGCATAAGCCGCGCCCCGCGCGCACCATGCGATGCGCCTCAGGATCAGTGCTGTACTCGTAGAGCAAACTACCGAGGTAGCGTTCGGCATCTCGCAAGGCTAGGCGGCACATAGGGCAGCCCGCTTGGGCAAAGGCCTCAATCAGATCGAAGTAGGTGAAGGGTCGCATGGCGGGATGCTAAGTTATGGCAGATAAATTTGACTTGCCCGTGCCGCCTGACTATACTCTTGGGCGCATTAAATTTAATTCTAACTTTGTGAGGCGCTACACGCCATGACGAATGCTGAAAACAACCCGCAGGAGACTCTTGTGTTCAGCTCGGACTTCTTGGAGTTGCTGCGTTGCCCGGTGGCAGTTCACTACACAGATCGTGGCGATGACCCAGGCAAGCTGCGGCTTGTGCACGGCTGCTGGCTCGTCTGCGACGACTCGGGCTACAAATATCCTATCGTGGACGGCATCCCGCGCATGATGATCGAGATTGGCGAGCGCTACAAGGATGTGCCTGAAGATCAGCTGCCAGTGCCGCCGCCTGAGGAGTGATCGTCTGCGCCTATGCGCCGCCTTGCCTGCGCTGTGGCGTTTCTAGCCTGCCTGAGCGCGTGCAGCGCTGCTCTGGAGCCAATCCTGCCGACGCCACGCCCAACGCGCACAACGCTGCCCACCGAAACAGCGCCACCCACACTGCTCATCAGCCCAACGCCGCGCCCGACGCTGCCTGCGGGCGCCAGCCCGACGCCGCTGCTCGGCTTCGTGCCAACGCGCCCTTCCAACGTGCCAACCACCACTGCGCAGGTCTTGCCAATTGGCATAGTGCGGGTTGAGTATTTCACGGCTGATGTGACCTCAGCCGCTGCTGGCGATGTGATCACGCTCTACTGGGGCGTGCAAGGCGCCGATCTAGCCACCATCTACCGCCTTGAAGGTGAGAGCGAGCCCTTCCAGCGCGGGCAGGCTTGGCGTGTGCCGCGCAGCGGCTCATTGCGCGTGGCAGTCCGCCCTAACCCCGATGGCTTAGCGCGCTTTGTGCTAGTCGTGAGCAATGGCATCGAGGAGATCGCTCAGGAACTGCAAATTACGGCGGGCTGCACAGAGACTTGGTTCTTCCAGCCCGCACCGAACGATGCTGGCTGCCCTGCGTCGCCCGTCGTGACGAGTCTAGCCGTCTACCAGCCCTTTGAGCGCGGAGTCATGTTCTGGATCGCCGAAGGGCGTACAATTTATGTGCTCTTCAGCGATGGGCGCTCGCCAGCTTGGCTCTCGCTGGCAGATGAGTATCGGGATGGGGAGCCAGAGAGCGATCCGAGCCTCAGCCCGCCCGAGAACTTGCAGCAGCCGGTGCGCGGCTTTGGCTTAGCGTGGCGCAGCCGCGAGAATGTGCGCCGGCGGCTGGGCTGGGCAACCGCGCCCGAAAGTGCCTTCGAGACTGAGCTTCAGCAGGGCGCCAACGCCCTCTTCCTGCGCACTCGGGACGGCAACATCATTGGGCTATACGGCGCGGGCGAGCGCTGGCGCTAGGCATGTGCCAGCGCCGCTAGGACGGCCGTGTGAGCATCCATAACGCCGCCACCTTGCGCTATCTCTGGCAGATGCGGCAGAACGATGGCCGTCGCACGCAACAGCGCACGTATCGCGCCCGCGCTCAGGCGCGGATTCGCCTCCAGCATCTGCGCCACAACTGACGTGGCGATCGCCGCTGCCACAGAAGTGCCATCCACATGCTGATGGCAGGCATCAATCAGTTTGTATTTGTGGATGCGCGCTTGCAGCGCCGCATGCTGAGCTTCGGTCTCTAGCGCGCACGGCAAGTTGCCCAGTTTCAGGTCGCTGCAGCCGGCCGCCAGGATCGCCTCTGCCTCAGAGTGGGTGCGTACGCATAGCAGCGGTGCCAGCCAGCGCGCCTCGCGCGCCATCGCCGAGTAGGGCAGGATTGGCGAGGCGATCCAGCGCGCCGCGGTGATAATCTCGGGCTTCGGCGTGCCATCGTGGGCAGCGCCACAGCTGTGATGATACAGGCGCCACTGCGCCACATCGGTGGTGTTGCCGTCATCCACACCACCGACGGTCAGCGCCTCAGGGGCGCTAGCAGGCGGCAGAAGTGGTCTATCTGGGCTGTTGCCCGCCGCGCAGATCGTCAGCACATCTTCGGCGTACAGGGCGCGGATAGCGGCGTAGATCGGGTGATCAGGGTCGTCGGATGGGAAATCGCCGCCCACCGAGATGTTGCACAGCCGTATGTTGTAAGCCCGATGGTTCTCGATCACCCAGAGCAGCCCACGCAGGATATCGCGCTCCTTGATGTTGCCGCGAAAATCGCTGACTTTGACCAGCACCAGCTGGGCACCATCAGCCAAGCCGCGGTATCGGCCTTGCGAGGTGCGCCCATCGCCGCAGGCTATCACGCTGACCATCTGCCCGTGCCAGCTCAGCCCATGATCATGGAAGAACTGTTCGCCGCTGATGGTGCGCCGTGTGACGGCATCTACATGCGCTAGAATGCGCCCGTGCAGGTCGGGATGTGGGTAGAAGCCCGAGTCTAGGAAGGCGATCACCACGCCGCGCCCGCAAAACTGGGCATGCGCGCCCAGGCGCACCTGGATCGGCAGGGCACTCGGCTCCTCGCCGCTGTACGGGAAGTTAGCCTTGAACAACGGTAGCTTGCTCTCAGTCAGCTGGCAAGACTAAAGCCGCACAATCCGTGCACGGCTGACGTGCCCGTTAGCTGTGATGTGCGCCGTTGCATTGCGCGTATCCATGATCAAGCGGCTGTGCTCGACGATCCAGCCGAAATCGTAAGCCGAGTGGTCGGTGACGATCACGACACAATCGGCGCTGCTCAGCCACTCTGAGTTCAAAACGACGCTGTGCATGGCCTTCTCGTGCTCAAGGCGTAGACTGGGTACATGCGGATCGTGGTAGCTGACCAGGGCGCCGCGCTCAACTAGCAGTTGGATGATATCCAGCGCTGGAGATTCGCGCACATCATCGACATCAGGCTTGTAGGCAACGCCCAGCACAGCGATGCGCGCGCCGCGCACGGCTTTCGCCTCATCGTTGAGCGCCTCTGCCACCTTGTTCACCACGTAGCGCGGCATAGCGGTGTTCACCTCGCTTGCCAGCTCGATGAAGCGCGCCGTGTAGTTGAGCGTCTTGAGCTTCCAGCTCAAGTATAACGGATCAATGGGGATGCAATGGCCGCCGATGCCTGGCCCAGGGTAGAACGACATGAAGCCGAAGGGCTTCGTCGCTGCGGCACGGATGACTTCCCAGACATCCACATCCAGCTTATCGCACATCAGCGCCATCTCATTGACCAAGCCAATGTTCACCGCACGGAAAGTGTTTTCCAGCAGCTTGACCATCTCGGCAGCGCGTGCTGAGCTGACCGGCACCACCTGATCAGCGACGGTGGCGTAATAAGCGCACGCTACCTCGCCACAGGCTTCGGTGTAGCCGCCTACCACCTTTGGCGTATTGCGCACGCCATACTGCTTGTTGCCCGGATCGATGCGCTCGGGCGAGAAGGCAATGAAGACGTCCTCACCAGCCCTTAGACCTGCTTGGCGCATGCGCGGCACAAGAATCTCTTCGGTGGTGCCAGGATAAGTGGTGCTCTCCAGCACGATCAGCATCCCGGCGTGGCTGATGGCAGCAACCGACTCAGTGGCACTGATCACGTAAGACATATCTGGGTCTTTGGTCTTGCGCAGCGGGGTTGGCACGCAAATGCTGACGACATCCGCTTGGCGGAGCGATTCATAGTCGGCAGAGGCGATCAGCTTGCCGCGTTCGACCAAGTCGGCGATCGCGGCGCTTGGCACATCAGCGATGTAGCTGTGACCGCTGTTAAGCTGGTCGACCTTGCGCTGATCCAGATCGAGTCCGATGACAGTGAAGCCAGCCTGACCGAAGGCGACGGCTAGCGGCAAGCCGACGTAGCCCAGCCCGATGATGCCAATTGTAGCCGAGCGGCTGTTGATGCGTTCAAGTAGCTGTTGCTTGTACATAGGTGGCTCTTTCTTCTTTCGAGCGGCTCGATTATAACACAGCTTCAAAAGGGTGGGCCCACTCAGCGGTTTGCGCTTGACAGACCGCCCAACTTGATATCCAATCAAAGCAGCGTACCTCGTAGACCGTGAGAGGCAGATGTGCTGTGAGTACCCTAGTGCAAGATGCGATTCCAGTCGGCTTGATCGAGGAGATCGCCGTAGCGCTGAACAAAAAAGCGGCAATGGCAATCCCTGCGGATGTGATGGAGCGCTTTGATCAGCTGATCGCGCTGGAGACTGAGCCGCTGAGCTTGCTAGTCCTAGAGCAGATCAAGGCAAATGCTGAACTCGCCATCCAGAGCGGGCGCCCAATGTGTGGCGATACGGGCTTGCCGCGCTACTACGTCAAGATTGGCAATGAGGCGCCGCGCATTCAAGGCGGCATGGTCGCCTTTGAGAACGCCCTGCGCCGCGCCGTCGCCACTGTCACCAAGACGATGCCGCTGCGCCCTAATCGGGTGCATCCGCTCACGCGCGTCGATCACGACAACAACGTCGGGATGCACGCGCCAGAGGTCACTTACACCTTTGAGCCGGACGCCGATTGGATTGATATCATCGCCGTGCACAAAGGTGGATTGTTCGGCAGCGATTACCGCATGTTGTTCCCCAGCGATGGCATCAAAGGCATCAAGCGCTTCTTCCTGGATGTGGTGGCGGAGTTCAATCGGCGCGGCTTGGCGTGCCCGCCCTCTGTGGTGGGGATCGGGCTGGGCGGCACAAAGGATACTTGCTTCCGACTGGGCAAAGAGGCGGCCTGCCTGCGCTATGTACCTGATCGCAATCCTGATCCGATGGTGGCCGAGTTGGAAGAGGAACTGACCGAGCTAGGCAATCGGGCAGGCTTCGGCCCGATGGGCTTCCCAGGTGCGACGGCGATCGCTGCCGTGAAGATTGAGTGCGCTTATGCGCATACGGGCGGCATGCCGATGTCGGTGCATCATTTCTGCCATGCCACGCGGCGCGCCGTCGTGCGCATCTTCCCAGATGGCACGCACGCCTATCGCGATGACCCGCAGTGGTTCACGCCATACTACCGGCGGACGGTTGTTGAGTGGTAGCCATGCCCAGCTTCCGCGAGCGCTGGCAAGCGGCCCAAGCGCGCAGCGGCGGCAATCTGGCGATAGGTTTAGCGCCTGCACTGGATAGGCTGCCGGCAGCAGTTGCCAAAATTGACGATCCGTTCTTGCCGCTGGGCAAATTGATCATCAACACGACCGCCGATCTCGCCTGCGCCTATATCTTTCACCTGAGCGCCTACCTGGCGATCGGGGCAGCAGGCATCATTGCGCTTGAGCGGACGCTCGCCTACGTACCGAGCGGCATCTTGAAGGTGCTGCACGCACCGTTCGCTAGCACAGAGTACGTCCGTGCTGCCTTTGAAGATGCGCTCGGGGCAGATGCCGTCACCCTGAGCAGCCCTGAGTTGGCTGGGCCGTATCTAGCTCAGGCGCACTACGGCGCATTTGTACCGCATGGAGCAGCTATTCCAGCTGAACATGCTGCGCAGCTGGGCACATATGTGCAACACGACGATGGTACTGGCGCCTTCTACTTGGCTGAGCTCAGCCTGAGCTGGCACTTCGGCGCCACGCTCTATCAAACGCGCAGCTTCGCCTTCGAAGAGACGCTCCGCGCTGCAGCGCTCGCCCTGCGCGAGACACACAAAGGCGGCTGAACGCCGCCTTCGTTTTCAATCGAGCTCACTCCGCTCTCAGCCGCAGCTGCTGCAGCCACCGCCCGAGCTGGCTGCACTGTTTTCGCCTTTCGTCTTGAAAGATGTGCCGCAGCCACATGTCGAGACGGCGTTCGGGTTATCGATGCGGAATCCGCCACCCATCAAGCTATCCACATAGTCGATGGTGGCGCCACCAACGTACATCAGGCTGGTTGGGTCAATCACTAGGCGCACGCCATCGATCTCGACCAGCGTATCGTACTCTTGCGGATTGCCCTCAAATGCCATGCCATACTGCAAGCCTGAGCAGCCGCCGCCTGAGACGAACACGCGCAAGGCGTGATTGGGAATGTTGCGCGCCACGAGCAGCTCTTTAATCTTGGCGATGGCGAGCGGTGTGACAGTCAGAACGGGCACATCAGTGCTCTCGACCTCAGTTGGCACATCGGGCTGTTCCAGCAGATCGGTCATGGCTCTTGCCTCTCTCAATCGGGAAAATGCGGTCTACCCTCGGAAGTGTAACACAGCCTGCCGAGACTGTCAATAAAGAAGAGAGGTATCTTCGAAATTGGTCAGTGTCGCTTTCAGGCGCATCTCCAGCTCGGATAGGAAGCTGGCCGTGGCGCCCCAGACTTTGTGTCCGAACAGGTTGTAGTAGGCGATGTGAAAGGGCAAGCCGTAGCGCGTGGTCTCCTCGGAGCCCTTGAGCGCTTCGTCGAAGATTAGGCGCAGCGGCACTTCGATCACCTCTGCCACTTCATCGCTCTTAGGCTGCCAGCGCGGCTGCGCCTCACAGACGCCTACGATCGGCTGTACAAGGTAGTTGCTGGGCGGGATATACAGCTCCGCTAGCGCCCCAAGCACTTGGACAGCCTCAGGCAGGATGCCAAGCTCCTCGTACGTCTCGCGCAGGGCGGTCTGGATGGGCGATTCACCCGCTTCGCGCCTGCCGCCAGGCAAGCTAATTTGCCCGCTGTGAACGCCAGTGTGCTCAGCGCGCCGCATCAGCACGAAGTACAGCTCTGCCCCGCGCTCGTACAGCAGGATCAGGACGGCAGCTGGCTTAGGCGGCGCGCTGACTGTGAAGGCTTGTGGTACGCGCACGATAGGCATCATGCGGCGCTGAGCAGCGACTGAATCAAAGTTTGGCAGGGCTAGCGCCGCCCGGACGTGCGCGAGGCTCAGCTGGGCGAGGTCATGCATACCAAGCCCGACGCTTGCGCAGCGTGACGCCCGGGTCGACCTCATCGCGTCGATTGACACGGATGCGCCCGCGCGAGTCGATGTTGATCGCGCCGTGCTGCTGCAGGCGCGCAAATTCCTCCGGCGAGATATCCGGCGCGGGCTCGCCGCTTAGCCGGCTGACACGATCCTGAATCATGCCCGCCTCAGCTGCTTCGTTAGCTTGCTGTTCCTCGTCAGGCAAGGGCGGCAAGGGTGGTAGCGGCGGCTGACGGCTGACATTCTCATCCGATGGTGGCTGGCGTGTCTCTTCAGTCATCTTCACTCCTCACTAGTTACTGTGCCCATGCTCTGAGTCTGGCGTTTCGCCTGTGCGCGCTCTTCAAGGTGCTCGATCAAGCGCTGTTCATCTGCCTCTGAGTCCACATCGGCGATCAACTCCCCGACAAGGCTCTCAAGCGAGAGCGCGCTCTGCTCTGGGACGCCGCAGACAAGACAGTGCGGGTCGCGCGGGATATTGAGCCACTGGGCGCTATACTGCGGCGTTGTGATGCCCTCGAAAATCATCAGCGGCACATTGGCTATCACAACAGTGTTGGCCGGATGCTCGCGATAGATCGGCTGACCTTTCAACAGGAAGTTCAGCGCCATATCGGCCTGCGTGGCAGCCACGCGCACTACATGC
Organism: Aggregatilineales bacterium; assembly: GCA_046719055.1. Taxonomy (GTDB): domain Bacteria; phylum Chloroflexota; class Anaerolineae; order Aggregatilineales; family UBA2796; genus CP2-2F. The sequence goes on from JBDNDQ010000005.1 coordinate 58,439, forward strand.
AGATATAAGCCCGGCTCAGCTGCAATGGTGCCATCCTCACCGATCATGCCATAGTCAAGGCCGGGCTCGCCAGAGTCGGTCTCGGCGCTCTCGGCCGCCGTGATCTGCGCCACATCGGCGCGCAGCTGCTGCGCCCAGCACGCGTAGCACGGGCCATCGCCGTTGGGATAGATGATCGTCACATCACCGCCCTCCCCGCGCTCGTAGACGCCCGCATAGATCGCCACCTTGCCCTTAGCGCGGCAGACCTCGTTGATGGTATACTTGGCTAGTTCGCCATCCACGCCGACTACGACCAAGTCAACCTCGTGCAGCGCCTCAGTGTGATTTTCAATGCGCCCGATGATAGTCTGTATATCGGCATTGGGATTGCGCGCACGGATCAAATCGGCGACAGCTTCCACCTTCGGGCGCCCAACATCGCGTAAGTCGGCGACGTGGCGCACCACATTAGTGACCTCGACCGTATCGTCGTCAATCAGCACAAAGTGCCCAACGCCGCTCATAGCTAGCGTCAGCGCCACAAAGCCGCCGCCCGAGCCAAGCCCAACGACGGCAATTCTCTTGCGCGCAAGCTGCGCCAGAGCATCTTCACCTAGATAGCGTTCGATACGGTCCCATTTTTCAGTCATGTCGGCTTTCCTTCGGCAAGGTGCGCCTCAACTTCACGCACAAGGTCTATCAGGCGATGATTCTGCGTCCAAGACCACAGCGGATAGGCGCTCTGTGCCAGCGGTTGCGAGGCATTCCAAAGGCGATCGAACAGATTGGCCGTCTCAGGTAGGTTGCGTAGGGCGCTGATCGGGGTCAGGCGAACGCGCGGCATGTGTGCGGGATAGTCGGGCTCGGTGATCAGGATAATGGCATATTCGCTATCGCGCCGCGCTAGCGAGAGGCAAATTTCAAGCGGCGGCACCCGGTCAGTATCGTACTGCTCCAGCGAGACGGCATAGCCCGCCTGATTCAAGCTTTCCACCTCGCTGCGCAGGCGTTCGGGCTGCGCTAAGTGCCAGCCGAGCGGCGGCAGCTCTGGCAGATCAGCGTCCGGCACGACGGTTGGTGTCAGTTGAGTGAAGCGCCGAATGGCCCGGCTCATGTACCAGACGTCGATGCGCACTAGCCAGTGCTCGTCTACAGGCACCAGGATGGGTTGCGCCCCGCCGTGCTCAGGCTCGAACTCTTCAGGCGTCTCCTCATCCGCTTCGGGCGTCTCCTTGTCTAGCGCATCGCCCTGAAAGTAGGCGCGCTCCCACAGCGTGGCTAAAACCACTAAGAGCTGCGGCGCGCCCGCTTGACGGTCGTTGATGTGGGCACGGGCCGTCGAGGTATCGCCCCAAGACGGCTTGACGAGCGTGCCAGGATGCTTATGCCAATCGCCCAAATGACACAGCGGCGCATCCCACTTAGGCAGGGCGCCATCGCTGTTGATGGTGCGCATGCGGACGCGCATAGTCTCCCAGTTATCGTAGAACCAATTGAAGATATCGCCCTGTAGGTCGTCGCCCTGCTCAAAGTAGGCGCTGGTACGCACGGCGCTAGCATCTGGGGCGATGGTATCCAGCACATAGAGGTCTGGCTCGGGGCGGCCGTCTTGACGCAGCGCGAAGCCGATCAACGACTCGCCTGTCTCGGTCTGGTAGATGAGCGCATTGGCGACGATCTTATCGATCACGCGCTGGGCAAAAGTGGCGCGCGGCAAATTGGCAGGGTCAAGGTTGCGAGCGAAACGTCTGAAGAACATCTAGCGCACGCGCTCCTCGATGCCGGGCCATTTACTGGTCTGCCGCCAGGTGTAGTAGGCGTAGAGCCACTGAATGGCCCAAGCAGCCACAGTCACTGCGGTTGAGCGCGATGGATTCCAGCCGTAGCCGGTGCCGTCACGCGGATTGAACAGGCACAGCTGACCGTCTTCATATTGGTGCTTCTCGCTATAGATGCGCGGCTTGACCACATAAGCTTCGGGTGGGCGCTGCGGATAATCGCTCGGATAGATGATCTTCAAGGTATGATCGCGGACTGGCACACCCTTCATGTTGACTTCAACCGTGCCAAGCCAGTACAACACGCCGCCGGGCTTCACCACAAGGCGGAAAGTATCGCCGAAGGCGGCGCGCATTGCCTCAACCTCGAGGCGCAGCCGCATCGAGACGTTCTCACGAGTTCCCCACCAGGCTGTCATGCTTTACTCTCCTGGCCTACTTTATACGCGTTCAACTACTTAGATGTTGCAGCAGCAACGCGGCGTGTCTTTTGCTCAATTTAGCATAAAAGGGGCGCCTAGTGCAAGGTGCGCTCAGCACAGATTTACTTTTTCGGCGTTGCGCAGACTTGTGAAGGTGATTACAATCTGAGCAGGAATTCATCTTCAAAACAACGCATTGCCTGGCAGGAGAAACTCACTTGAAACGGCTTCTTTCGATTGGGCTTGTGCTGGCAGTCATCATTGGGTTGGGCGTGGTGCTGAGCGCTATTGGGCAAGGCGGGACGCTGCCTGGCGTGCGCCCTCAAACCGCCAACCCGAATGCCTCAGCGCTGATCATGACCCCTGAGCAGAGCATCTGGCTGCTGATCTGGATAGTCTTCCTGGTTGTCGGGCCGATTGCCACCCTTGCCGCCTTCCTGACCTTTCTGATGTGGTGGGGCAATCGCCAAGTAGTACGCGCACGGGTAGAAGATAGACAGCCGCTGGAATTTTCACTCAACCCTGCTAAGCCGCGCACATTGGGCTATGTGCTGGTGCACAGCCCGCGCCTGGTGATTGGCTTGGTGGTCTTCGCCCTGATCGGCGGTGCGGTCTTTTTGGCGCTAATTGGCGCTTTCACGCCGCGCTGAAAGACAGATCAGCGTTGACAGCCTAGCGCCGCCTGCTATAATGCGCGCATACATGCCTGTAGCCTACAGCGCGCCCTGCACGTTGTGGTGCCGCTGAGACCGACCAAGGAGTTCTGACTGTGGGTCCGCTGCCGAAGCGAAAACTCTCGAAAACGCGCAAGCGCACGCGCCGCAATCACGATAAGCTGACGCTGCCGCATCTGGTGAAGTGTAATAACTGCGGCGAGCCAAAACTTGCCCATCGGGTTTGCCCGAGCTGCGGCTATTACGGCGGCGAGCAAGTGCTTACCCTAGACAAGGACAAGAAGGAAAGCTGAAGTTCACCGATTGTTATTTATCTCGCTGACAAGGGCTGGGATCGTGATCTTTTTGTGAATCACGCTCAGTCCTTCGTTATGTTACGATAACTTGCGGCAACTAACGCTCTACGTCCTCGCTCCACAAGCAACCCCTCTGCCTAGCTCAGCGCGCTCTTTAACTATGGTTGCCGTCTCAGCACGCGCTAAGGCGCCTGGCTGAAGAATGTGTTAGTCATCAGGCTCAGGAGAAAAGTGTGGCGATGGTTTCCGCAGAGTCTGTGCGTCCGATTCACATCAGGGCGCTCCTGGTTAATCATCTGGACGCAGTCGTGCTGACTTTTGTGATCGGGGCGCTATGCCTCTTACTGCACGACGCGCTCAACGGGCAGACGTTCTTCCTGCTGATTGGCATGGCGCTTGTGGCATGGCTTGCCTTCGCCTACAATGACCTGTGCGATGCACCCTACGACGCCCAAGACCCCAAAAAACGCTACCGTAATTTCTTCACGCGGCAAGGCAGCCTGCGCTACTGGTACGTCGCAGCGCCGCTGGCCCTGAGCGTGGCGCTGCTCTCGTTCCTGCAGTTCAGCGAGCGCGGTCTGCTGCTGATTGGTATCGCGCTTGTGGCGCTGTGGGCCTACTCGGCGCCGCCACTGCGCCTGAAGAGCCGCCCGCTCTTCGATCTGATCACCCATGCCCTCTTTGTACAGACCTTCCCCTATTTCATCTGCTTGTTTCTGATTGGCACTACCTGGCAACCAATAGACTACCTCTTATTGACGCTCTTCTTCCTCAGCTCGCTCTCGGCGCAGCTAGAGCAACAAGCGCGCGACTACAAAGTCGATCGGCGCACCGACCGCAACTTCACCACCCAGACGGGCTTGCGCACGACGGTCTATCTGCTGCGGTTGAGCACAGCGCTCTTGGTGGCCTTGAGTGTTTGTGGCGCGCTGTTCGGCATCATCCCACCGATCCTGTATCCGCTGGGCTTGGTAGCTGTGCCACTCATCTGGCACCGCTTTATGCGGCGCGGGAGCCAGCCGCGCAGCGAGCGTCTGGTGTGGACGATGGGCATCCTTGCGGCGGTTTACGTCGGCAGTGTGTGCGCCTACTATTGGCTGATCGTCAATTTCTAGGCAGGGCGGGGCGGCACGCTCAGGGTTGACTCGTTGCGATAAGTGACCATGCCCATCTGCCCCCCTTTGAGCTTGCGCACATAACGGCGTTCTGTCACATCGACGGGCACGTATGCCTCGTTGCGCGCCGCGCTATAGTAGGCGGCTAGGCTTGCTGCTCGCTCCAGGACGGCTTGCGGCACGATGCGGCCGCTGCTCTTGATGATCACATGTGCGCCAGGGATGCCCCGCGCATGCAGCCACAGATCGTTTGAAGCGCCCTTTGTAAAAGTCACCTCTTCGTTCTGGCGCGCATTCCGCCCAACCCAGATCACAAAGCCGTCTGGCGTGCTGACCTTCAGCGGCGCCGACTTTCCACTGCGCGGCCGCGCTGTGGGCGCCCCACGCCAATAGCCGTTAGCCTGCAGCGCGTCTTGCACCTCGCCGATCTCTGGATAGTTGGCGGCCAGCGCTAGATCAGTCTCCAGCTGGCGCAGGAAGGCTAGCTCACGCTCGGCAGCCCCGATTAAGCTGGGCACTTCCGCAGCAGCGCGTTTGGCCTTCTCGTACTGCTCGAAGTAGCGCTGCGCATTCTCTAGCGGCGTGAGTGTCGGATCGAGGGCGATCTCGAGTGGTGGCATGTCAAAGTCGTACTGGGCGCTGAAAGAAGTCTGCCCGCGCGCTATCTGATACTGATAGGCGAGGATCAGCTCGCCGGATTGGCGCAGACGATCGCGCTCAGCCTCATCGCGCTGTGAGCGCTTGAGCGCCTCCAGACGGCGTGAGATGCGCTCAATTGCCTCAGTCAGCTGCGCCTGGATGGGCCTCTTGGCGTTGGCGTAGGCTGCCTCGCCGATGGGCGCGCCGTAGAAGGCGCTCAGCGCTGCGCTGATGTTCTCAACAGGCTGCGCATTGGGCAGGTGTGTAATTGGATAAGCGGCATAGGCAACAGCTAAGCCATCCTGCTCACAGATGTGCGGTGCGAATTCTTCTGCTAGCAGGGCGCCGAGCAAGCCTTGTATCTCAGCCAGCAGGGCGCTAGCGCTGCAATCGGCAGCGCGGCAATCCAGCGCACCTGCCGCACGGAAAACGGCTTCCTTCGCTAACATCGGACTGAAGCCGAGCAGCTTCTCGGTCAGCAGGCGCCACACGAGCTTATTTGGCTCAGCGTCGAGCAGCTCGGCAAGGGATGACAAACTCAGCGTTGTAGGGACGCGCTTAGAGGTCTGGGGCGGCGGCGGGACGTACGGGTGGGCGGGCAAGCTGACACGGGCGCGGTTCTCATCCGGGCCGACGCGCCGCAGGCAGTCTAGAATCTGCCCGTCTTGCACCAGGAGCAGGTTGCTACGCCGCTCCATTGGCTCGGCGATCAGTGTGAACTCACCCGCGCTTCCGACGAACATCAAGTGCACGATGCGCTCCCAGGGCGGCTGTGCTGCACCTGTGAAGCGGCTGCCCTCCAGGTAGCGGCGCAGCATCAAGCCGAGCGGCGAAGGGTGCTCGACACCACGCCGCAGGCGCTCCGGGACGAGGTGCAAGCGCGCTAGCTGCGGATGCGCGCTCAGATACAGATAGTGGCGGGTGTGGTTGTTGTAAATCTCCAGGCCAAGCGCATCATCGCCCAGCTCGAGGCTGTCCTGTACGCGTCCGCCGCGCAGCAGATCGTTCAGCTCAGCTGTCACAGCGGCAATTGTGAAAACGTCGAAGTTCATGCCCCAAACTTTAGAGTCCGTCTTGTCAACGGTTGGTCTGGCGGAGTGAGCGCCACAGCGCAGCGATTTGTGCCCGAGACAGCTCACGATACTCGCCCACGCGCAGGCCGTCCAGCGTGATGTTGCCGATGGCGACGCGCACCAGGCGCAACGTCGGGTAGCCGATGGCGGCCGTCATGCGGCGGATTTGTCGCTTCCTGCCCTCGGTGAGCGTGATATGCAGCCATGCCGTCGGCACACTAGCGCGGTAGCGAATGGGCGGCGTGCGTTCAGGCAGATCGGGCGGCGTTTCCAGCAGGCTTACTTTAGCAGGGCGCGTCAGACCGTCTTTGAGCTGGATGCCCACCCGCAGACGGTCTAGGTCTGCCTCGTTTGGCACGCGCTCCACCTGCACGAGGTACGTTTTGGGATGCGCATAGCGCGGATGTGCTAGGCGGGCAACTAGGGCGCCGTTGTTAGTGAGCAGGAGTAGGCCCTCACTATCGTAATCAAGCCGACCGACGCTGTAAACGTCCTTAATAGGGATGTAGTCGGCAAGCGTAGGGCGCCCTTCTGAGTCGGTGAACTGCGTCAGGACGCCGTACGGCTTCCAGAAGCGCAGGACGCGGGTCGGCTCAGGAGTTGCCACCATTGCGCAGCCATTCCGAGAGGGCGTTGAAAAGATCGTCGACGCTCAGCTCATCCCAGGGGGAGTAGGGGATGCCTTGCGCGGCAGCAGCGATCTCGTCTTCGGGCAAGCTCTCGAGCAGGCGGCCGAAGTAAGTGCGCAGCAGTTCAAGCGGCGCGCCGCGCTGCGTCAGCAAGATTAAGTAGTGGGAGCTCCCCGCCGGCATGACCAAGACATGCGCATCGGCTGTGCTAATTTGCAGCAAGGTAACCGTGCCGCGCCCGAGCTCTTCGGCAAGCCCGTCAGCAAGCATCTCAGCAGTGCGGAGCATGGCAGCCGCGCGCCGAAACTCGGTATTGGCTTGCTGCGAGGCAGCGATCAGGTGCCCGCCGCCATCCATCAGCAGCGCAACCTCGATGTGCGGATTGGTGGCAACCTCTTGAAACCAGCTCATGGCAGCTCTCCCTAGCAGCACTTCTACGAGGCGCCCCTGGCAGGATTCGAACCCGCGACCTCGTGCTTAGAAGGCACTCGCTCTACTCCACTGAGCTACAGGGGCTCACTTGCATTGTAGGTGATCCGCTCTCTGACGTCAAGGTGATGGGCGAAAAAGTTGACAAGCGCGCAAGTCCCTGCTAGTATGATCGCCAAGAAAGACGTTGACGCAGCGAAAAGCAGGTCGTGCTGCCCCAGAGAGGCGATCCGTTGGCTGCGAGATCGCTCAGTGCCCTGCCTAATGTCCCTGCCGAGTCGGCGCGCTGAACGCGGAATGCCACTAAGTGCGCCCGGGTCTGCCCGTTACAGCAACAACGAGCGCTGCTGCTTGCGGCGGAAGCAAGGTGGTACCACGTAAGGTCTTGTGCCTTTCGTCCTTGTGTGTGGCGAAAGGCACTTTTTGTGCCACATGCGCTTGGTGCGCCTGTGGCAATCCGTTGGAAAACCAGGAGTTCTGCATGTTCAGCCCTTTGTTCTCGGAAGCATTGCCTGCCCTCTCAACCGATCTGAATGCCTACTACGATGCCCTCGCCGAGCATCATCAGCTGCTCTTCCGCGATTGGCAGGCCGCCCTTCAACGCGAGAGCGCCGCGCTACGCCGTCTGCTGCGCAAGTGGAATGCGCACAACGTCTTAGATGGCTCTGCATCGGTCGGCTTACACGCCATTGCTCTGGCTATGAACGCAGCGACAGTCACTGCCATCTGCCCAAGCCAGAACATGCTCCAGCGCGCCCATCAAAAGGCTGCCGAATTCGACCTGCACGACGATATCACGTTCGTGCACGCCGACTTGCCAACGCTGTGCCAGGCCATCACAGGCGTTTTCGATCTAGCGCTGCTGAAAAACGGCATCCTAGCCCACTGGCTGACCGATGAAACGATCTATGCCGCGCTGAGCAATCTGCACAGCCTATTACGCCCTGAAGGTGCGCTCATCCTCAGCCTGCCCGCTTTCGATCTGCTTCTAGAGGATCGCCCGCATTTTGTGCCGCGCCACGTGCACGACGATCTGCCTGAAGGGCGCGCCATCCTGTTCGATCTGTACGACTGGCAAGCTACCGAGCCGCTCAGCGTGCTGCACAGCACCTTTGTGGTGACGGGCAAGGCAGATATGTTCGTCACAAGGCGCTTCGGCGCTCTGCAGCGAGCGCTGCGCCGCGCCGAACTAGAAGCAATGCTCAGGGCTGCAGGGTTCAAGCCTTTGAGCGCCGAGACGATTGGCTGGGAGCTGCACGTAACGGCACAACGCCTTTGATGTTCAGCATGGGAAGGAGTGAACGCTATGCCCAAAAACGTTCAGGAGATGCCGAAGAACTTCGATTATCACGAGGCAGAGCCGCGTCTCTACCACTACTGGGAAGCGAATGGCTGGTTCAAGCCTGAGTGCGCCCCGCCCGAGGCCAAGCCCTTCGTGATCGCCATCCCGCCGCCTAACGTCACGGGCGAGTTACATCTTGGGCACGCCATGTTCGTAAGCGTGGAAGACCTGATGATCCGCTATGAGCGCATGCGCGGCAAGGCGGCGCTGTGGATTCCTGGCACGGATCACGCTGGCATCGCCACGCAGCTGATGGTCGAGCGCCTGCTGCAGGAAGAAGGCACCAGCCGCCAGGCAATCGGGCGCGAGGCATTCCTTGAGCGGGCCTGGCAGTGGAAGGAAAAATACGGCGGCACGATTGTGCAGCAGCTGCGCTTGCTGGGCGCCTCATGCGATTGGGATCGGGAGTGCTTCACACTCGATGCGGCGCTCTCGCGTGCCGTGCGTGAGGCCTTCGTCCGGCTGTGGGAGCAAGGCTTGATCTATCGCGGCAAGCGCCTGATCAACTGGTCGCCCGGCTTGCAAACGGCCGTCAGTGACCTGGAGGTGGAATACAGCGAAGAGCCCGCTACGCTGTACTACTTCAAGTATCCTGTGGAGGGCGGCGGCTTCATCCCAGTGGCAACGACGCGCCCAGAGACGATCTTAGGCGATACCGCCGTCGCTGTGCACCCCGAAGATGAGCGCTACCAGCCTTTCATCGGCAAGACCGCCTATGTGCCGATCCTCAACCGGCCGATCCCAGTTGTTGCCGATGAGTATGTCGATCGCGCCTTTGGCACGGGCGCGCTCAAAGTCACGCCCGGTCACGACTTCAGCGACTACCAGATCGCCCAGCGGCACAACCTGCCCATCCTGAATATTATGAACAAGGATGCTACGCTCAACGCTGAGGCAGGGCCATATCAAGGCTTGGATCGCTTCGTGGCGCGCGAAAAGCTCTGGGCCGATATGAGTGCAGCTGGCTTGACGATCAAGACAGAACCATACACTCGCATCACGCCGCGCGCCGTTCGTGGCGGCGAGATTATCGAGCCGCTACTGAGCGAGCAGTGGTTCGTGCGTATGGCACCGCTGGCCGAGCGCGCTATCGCCGCTGTGCGCGATGGTCACATCAAGATCGTGCCCGAGCGCTTCGAGAAGATCTACTTCAACTGGCTGGAGAACATCAAAGATTGGTGCATCAGCCGTCAGCTGTGGTGGGGGCACCGCATCCCTGTCTGGTACGATGCCCAAGGGAACTTCTACGTCTCGCGCGAAGACCTGACCGATCCAAGCTTGACGCAAGATCCTGACGTGCTGGATACATGGTTCAGCAGCGGCTTGTGGCCGTTCAGCACACTCGGCTGGCCCGATCAAACGCCCGACTTCCAGCGCTTCTACCCAACCGACGTCCTGGAGACGGGTTACGACATTCTATTCTTCTGGGTGGCGCGCATGATTATGCTCGGCTTGTGGTTCACCGATCGGCCGCCCTTCCACACCGTCTACCTGCATGGCTTGGTGCGCGATGAGCACGGCGAGAAGATGAGCAAGACCAAAGGCAACGTCATCGATCCGCGCGAGGCTATGCAGAAATATAGCACTGATGCCCTGCGCTTCACCTTGCTGACGGGCAGCACACCGGGCAACGATCTGAACTTGGGTGAGCGCCAGATCGAGTACGGGCGCAATTTTGGCAATAAGCTCTGGCAGATTGCGCGCTTCGTGCTGACCAACTTAGGCGAAGGCTACCTGCCACAGCCGCTCCCAGCGCCTGAGGCGCTCGATCTACCCAGCCGCTGGATTCTCAGCCGCCTGAATAAGCTGATCGCCACTGTGCAGCGCCTATTTGATAACTACCTATATGGCGAGGCAGGCCGCCAGATTCGTGACTTCGTGTGGGAAGCCTTTGCCGACTGGTACGTGGAAAATAGCAAGAACGTCCTCTATGGCGCTGATCCAAGCGCTAAAGTGCACACGCGCGCTGTGCTGCTGCACGTCTTGGATAGCGTGCTCCGGCTGTTGCATCCTTACATGCCCTATATCACCGAAGAAATCTGGAGCTACCTGCCCGATAAACAGCCCGATCAGCCTCTTATCTTGGCGCGCTGGTGCCAAGTTGACCCGCGCTACATCGATGAGGGCGCTGAGACGCATATGGACGTGCTGCGCGATCTGATCGTCAAAATACGCAATGTGCGCGCTGAGTACAGGGTCGAGCCCGCCAAGCGCCTGAGCGCTATCGCTGATGGCGGTGCCTTCACACCGATTGTGATAGCACAGGCCGAGATGTTCTCGCGCTTGTGCAACGTGGAACGTCTTGAGCCGCTCAGCGGCCCTGCACCCGAACAGGCAGCCACCGTAGTTAGCGGCGATGTGACGCTCTACCTGCCACTAGCAGGCTTGGTCGATCTGAGCAGCGAGCGCGAGCGCCTGACTAGGGAGCTGGCCGCACTGAATGCGCAAATCGAGAAAACCAAGAAAACATTGGCGAACGAGCAGTTCGTCAGCCGCGCCAAGCCCGACGTGGTGGCAAAAGAGCGCGCCAAACTCGCTGAGCTGCAGCAGGCGCATGCTGCCCTTCAAGAACGCTTAGCGGCTCTGTAATCCCCCGTCTAAGCTGCATCGCCGCCGAGCCGTGCTGGCGATGCACCCTCTTTCATAAAACTCGCTTTAATTCGTTTAGCCTGTTGCAATCGAGCTATTGCGCTAAGCGGATGGCATACTTACACATGGCAAATCTCATCGGACAGACTGTAGGGCAACATCGTATTATAACAGTGTTGGGTAGAGGCGGCATGACGACGGTCTACCGCGCCCACCAAACCTCGATGAACTGCGACGTCGCGCTCAAGATCATCAAGCCCGAGTTGAGCGAGACGGTTGAGTTCAAGACGCGCTTTGCCCTTGAGGCGCAGGTGATCGCGCGGCTGAGCCACCCACACATTTTTGAAAGTCTTTGACTACGGGCAGCAGGATGGCCCTAGTCATGGAGCTGCTGGAAGGCGGCCGCCTACCCTCAGAGCGAGCTATGCGAATCTTTGAGCAGATCAGCGCTTGCGCTGGACTATGCGCATGTGCAAGGCATCGTCCACCTCGACATGAAGCCGCAAAATGTGCTGTTCGATATGCTCGGCAACGCTTTCCCGACCGATTTGGGCATCGCCAAGATGCTCAGCGAGGCTGGCGCCCTGACTCAGAGCGGGTAGCTGATGGGCACGCCCGCCTACATGGCACCTGAGCAGTGGCTCGGTGAGCCGCCCACGCCTGCAGTCGATATCTATGCGCTTGACGTGATGTTCCATGAGATGCTGGCAGGCGAGGCGCCCTTCAAGGCAGATACGCCCTACGCCATGATGAACGCGCACATCTACAAGCAGCCCCCGCCCCTGCGCACAAGCCGGCCCGAGCTGCCGCCCACCCTTGATGACGTCCTGGCGAAGGCCCTTGCTGAGGCGCCTCAGGAGCGCTTCCAAAGCGTGCGGAGCTGGCTCGGGCTTGCTGCGCCGCGCTTGAAGGGCATCGTGTGCAATCAGCACGCAGACTCCCATCAGCCAAGCTTTGCCACGCCAAAGCGGCCCGACGGTCTTCAAGACGGTGCGACGCTGTTTTGTGCGCAACGGGCCCAGCAATGAGGCAACCTACCTTACTGAGTTCTTCAGCGCCGATCGAGCGTCCTTAGTCTGCCTGCAGGCGCAGCCTGGCAGTATGAATGGCATCCGTGCCATCGGGGAAGGGTGCGCCGATTAGGCCTCTAGTTAGGGTCGCCTGCATGAAGCCGCTTGAATCAGTGGCACGGACTGCCAAGCGATACAAACCAGGCTGAGGCGGCGTCCACAAGTAGCGCCACCACGTCCATGCCAGCGGGCTGGGCGGCTCGACTAGCGTCGTAGGGCGCCAAACAGACGATTGTGGCTCTGTGCCAGCGCTGTCGACGCGCTCTGCGCTTACCTCGACCCTCATGATAGCCCGATCGCCTGCAAAGGCGTAGCCCTCCAGCGCGATCGGGGCGGCGAAGGGCAGCACATTGGTCGTAGGTGCCCGAAAGGCGCTGTTCGTTTTGACGGCTGCCAAGTTCGACCAGCCCCGACTGGGATTCTCCCAGTAACCAAGCTGATCCTCAGCCGAGAGCGTGATGCGCGTGAGCCACTTAGGCTGCTTCTGCCCGTACAGGCCCGGTATCAAGATGCGCAGTGGAAAGCCGTGACGAAGTGGCAACAGCTCGCCGTTGGCGCCCGTGATCAGCATGACCTCAGGCTGGGCGAGCCAGCTAAGCGCCACAGAGGTGGTGTAGCCGTCGGCTGCCTCAAAGAGGGCGTAGCGCGCGCCAGGCAAGACGTTCGCACGGGCCAGCAGGGGCGCCAGCGGCACACCTTGCCAGTCCAGTGTGCCGATCAAGCCACCGCCAACTGGATTGCTGATGCACTGCAGCGTCCGTATGGTGCTGTGCTGCGGTAGGGCGCGCAGTTCGGCAAGGCTGATCTGCAGCGGCAAGGCGACCAAGCCATCGATGTGCAGCGTCCAGCGCTCTGGCTCGCTCAAGGTTGGCGTGCCGCGAAAAGACTTCTCGTAGAGGCGGTTGAGCGGCGTGATCGGGATGCGCTCCGGCAAGGGCGGGATGGTTGCGACGCTCGGGATGACGCCTTGCGGCATCTCGGTTGGCGGGGGCGTTACCCCGCGCTGATAGGCAGTTGGGACGGAGCGCTCGGGGCGGCAGGCCGCAGCCAACAGCACAGCTAGCAGGAAGCGGCGGCGTGTCCAGCTCATGGCAGCGTCCCCAGATACTGCTCAGCCGAGACGCGCACGACGGTGCCATCGGCGAGGTTCACCTTGAAGGTGCCGTCGGTGCTCAGGCTAAGCAGCAGCGCCGAGTCGGCGCGCGCCGTGAAGGCCAGAGGGCGCAGCGGTTCTGGGAGCATTTCGGTCAGCAGGCGGGCCTCGCGGGCCGTGAAATCGGCGAGAGCGAGGGCAGAGCGCGTCCGTCCGCTGCTGCGGCTGAGCCTGAAGAGCGCTTTCTTGCCGTCAGCCGAGAAGACGGGGTAGTGCGGGCGCTCGTAGCCACGCAGCGTGCCGATGGCCTGCTCAATCAGCCCGTTCAGCTCAATTAGGCTGACCACGATGCCCTCTGCTGTTAGGGCCAGGCGCAAGGCACGGCGCGCATCGGGCGAGAAAGCCATCAAGCAGGGACAGTCGGGCGAGTCGGGCAGTGCTACAGCCTCGCCGCTCTCAACGTGGAGGCGTAGGGCGCTTTGGATGGGCAAGTCCAGGGCGGGCGGTAACTCATCGAACAGATCGGTGCGGCGCGTGTAGAAAACATGCGCACCGTCATCGCTCACAGCTAGCGGCAGGATGCCCAGCCCGCGCGTCGAAGTGGTGTGCAGCGCCATGCGATTCTCGCCCACTAAGCCCTCTACCACAAACAAATCGCTGACGGTACCGCGCTCAGTGCGCATGGTGAACGCCCAAGCTAGCCATTTGCCGTTGGCAGAGGCGACCCAATAAGTGACAGTTTGGTCGTCTTGGCGCGGGATGTAGGGATGCACGGCGATATCGCCATTTGGCAGCGCCACTAGCGCGTTACCAGTATCGGCGGCCCGATACAGCACGCCAGCGCCGATCAACGTGTGTCTATCACCGTTCGTCGTGACGGGCGTGCCAAGCCCTGTGCGCACATCCACAAAGGTGAGGGTCTGCCCGCGCAGGAAGACGTCATAGCGCGATGAGTCGGGCGCAGCACTGGCCAATTGGCTGCTCAGTGCGCCCAGGCACAGACTGACGAGTATAATCAAGCGTCGAAAACGTCTCATCGGCTCGTTAAAAGTCTTGAAAAGGACGTTGCGATGATTGTAGCACGGCTCAGCCGCACGCTGACTATCCTCATCTTGCTAGCAGCGCTATGGTTGAGCGCCTGCGACCTCCTGCCGCAGTCTTTTTTTGTGCCGCCCACTCCTACCGACGCCCCACCCGACGCCCCGCTGCAGGCTTGGACGCTGCGCAACGGCTATTTTTGGTCGCAGCCCGATGTCATCTTCGGCGTCTTGAATGGCGTGGCGCCGCCCGATACCGAGCTAGCGATTGTGTTCGGCCCGACCGAAGGTTACATCGAGTCAGGCGTTTTGGGCGATTTTTACCTCGTCCGTGCTGTAGGTGCGCCACTTTCGGGCTGGATTCGGGCGCGCGAGATCACTTTTCGGCGTCCATGACTCCGCACGGGCCTGCCGCGCCGAGAGCGCGCCGCTCATGCGCATCAGCCACAGCGTCAGCAGGACAGCAATCGCCGTCGCGCCGACCAACATCAACAAAACTCCGCTGTAAGTGCCAAGTGCCTCGACGTGCCTACCGCGCGTCCAGCTGATGAGCGGCAAGACAAGCATGTACAGTGGCGAGGTGCCGCCATCGGCAAAAGCAAAGGGCGCAAAACGGTACCAGCGATAGGAAGCCGCGCCCAGCTCGTAGCGCGTGAAGCCTGCAAAGATGGCTACCGGCGCAAAACGAATAGCAAAGGCTGCTACAGCAGCCAGCGCGCCCCGTCTGAAAGCCGTGCTGGCAAAAATGCCCAGCATGGTGCAGCAAGCTGCTTCAACCAGCGTGATCAGCACAGTCAGGGCGACGGCAGCGAAGGCCGCCCACGGCAGCCACTCAACTGTCGGCATGACGAAATCATCGTATGTGTAGCCGTAGCTGTAGCTGTAACGGCGGTAGGTGAAGTAGGCGAAACGGTGCAGCACCCCCATCATCAGCACGGGCAGCATAGCAAGGCGCACGGTGCCAAGAGCTAGAATCCAGGGAGCGGCGCGGCGCAGGGCAGCCAACCATTTGCCCAGCAGAATTTGACGCGCGCTCATGCCCGTCAACACCAATGAGTCCCACGTCTGGGCTACGTGCTCGCGGCTGACCGTATTGGCACCTGCGATGATGCAACGCACCGCCACGACGGCATGGACTACCCAAATCGAGACCAGCGCGAAGTCGCGGCTGTGGCGGAACGCGATAACAGGATCGCTCAAGGTCAGCGGCACGCCGATCAGGATTGCCAACAAAATCAGCGGCGGGACGATCTTGCCGAGCCATGTGCTGGGCGGCGCTGCACGCTGCTGATGGGTGAGCTCCTGCCAGAAAATGGGGTTTTGCCTGCGGGGAAGGGCAGCCATAGCGACTCTCCCTTTTTTCTATGCCGACGGTGTGACTATTGTGCAGGAAAATTACCCGGCGCGCAACTGAGGCGCTATACTTTGTGCTGAACGCTGATTGTGAACCCACAATTGACCGACGATGCGAAAGCTGACCTCAATTGTACTGCTATGTGCGCTGTGGCTGCTCGAGGCGGCGGCTGCCCACGCCCAAGACCCGCGTGATCCCTTTGCTTATCGTTTTGTGCAGGTGGGCGGCAAATTCGATAATCCGCTCTACCTAACACACGCTGGCGATGGCAGCGGACGGCTGTTTGTGGTAGAGCAGGCTGGGCAGGTCTGGATTATGTACCAGGACGGCCGAACGCTCGACCAACCGTTCTTAGACATCAACGCCCTGCTGACCGATGATACCTTCCGCGCTGGCTACACTGAGCGCGGTCTGCTCAGCCTTGCCTTTCATCCGCGCTATGCCGAAAATGGCACTTTTTTTGTCTACTACTTCGATCGGGATGGACACACTGTGCTGGCGCGCTACCGCGTCAGCGCTGAAGACCCTAACCGCGCCGATCCCAACAGCGGTGTGATCCTGCTGCGCATTCGGCAGCCCTATGAAGACCACAATGGCGGCGGCATGAAATTCGGACCCGATGGCTACCTGTACCTGGGTGTGGGCGATGGCGGCGGTACGCAAGGCGATCCCGACGGCAATGCCCAGAACCTGAGCGTGCTACTCGGCAAGATTTTGCGCCTCGACGTCAACGATCTCACCTCAGATCGCTACGCCATCCCGCCCGATAACCCGTTTGTGAACACTCCCAACGCTGCGCCTGAGATTTGGGCGTACGGCCTGCGCAATCCATGGCGCCTCAGCTTCGATCGCGAGACGGGCGATCTATACATCGCCGATGTGGGCTGGGCAGGCGCTGAAGAGGTGAACTTCGTGCCGAGCGGCAGCAAGGGCGGCTTGAATTTCGGTTGGAACATCTTTGAGGGCCACAACCGCCTGAGTGATAAGCTCGCAGCCGAGAATTACGCGCCGCCTTTTGTCACCTATGACCACACACAGGGCTGTTCGGTCACGGGGGGCTACGTCTACCGCGGCGGGCAGCTGCAGGCGCTGCGCGGCATGTACTTCTACGGTGACTACTGCAATGGGAATGTATGGGTGGCAGAGCAGGATCGCGATGGCAGATGGCAGTCGCGTCTTTTCCGCAACACGCGCCGCCAAATCAGCTCTTTTGGCGAAGATGAGCGCGGCGAGCTCTACTTGATCGACTATAAGGGCTATGTGCTGCGCCTGCAGCGCGCTTAGCCCCCTCAGTGGCGCGATCGGAAGCGAGATTGCGCCACTTTGTGCCTCTCATCACGAACTCACTTGACGTTCGTTCTAAACATTCCTAATATCTATCTAGTTGAACGTCTAAAGTTTGTCTATAGTTGAGGTTCACCCGCAAGAAAGGCTGATCTATGGCGCTGACTTCGACCGTTACCCAGCGCAGTGATGCGTTGCCGCGCTCCGGCACGCCGATTGTGCGCTTACGTAACCTGAGCAAAGCCTACGAGGAAGGCGGTGCACAGCGCACCATCCTGCACGCGCTGGATGCCGATCTGTACACGGGCGATTTCATCGTGCTGCTGGGCAAAAGCGGCAGCGGCAAGAGCACGCTGCTGAACTTGATCGGTGGCCTAGACGTGCCGAGCAGCGGCGAGATCTGGATCAGCGATACGAAGATTACCGCTCTCGATGAGCGCGCTTTGACGCTCTTCAGGCGCGATCACATCGGCTTCGTCTTTCAGTTCTTCAACCTGATTCCGACCCTGACCGCGCTCGAGAACGTCAGCCTGCCTTTCGAGCTACAGGGCAAGCCACGCCGTCACAGCGAGCAGCGTGCTCGCGCCCTGCTAGAGCGCGTCGGCTTGGTGCATCGCGCTGATGCCTATCCTGATCGGCTAAGCGGTGGTGAGCAGCAGCGTGTCGCCATTGCCCGCGCCCTGATCCACGAGCCTTTCCTGATCCTGGCCGATGAGCCGACCGGCAACCTCGACGAAGAGACAGGCGCTAGCGTCCTGCACCTGCTGCTGGAGCTGACGCGCGACGCCGGCAAGACGCTGATCATGGCGACCCACAACCCTGAAGTCGTTCCGTTTGCCGATGTGGTCTATCACATCCACGAGGGCAAGCTGGTCGCTGAGCCGAAGGCGTAGAGTGCCGTGCGGGTGCCACGTCTGATCGCTGTGATGGGCGCTTGCTTGATCGTCTTGCTCAGTGCGGCGCGCTCGATCGGCGCTGCGGATGGTCAGGGTTGTCTAGTCTACTTCCAGCGCTTCACGATCAGTCGGCACGGCGCGTACTACTGGGTGACTCATCACGATCTGAGGGGTGGAGCACGCCTTGAGAGCAAACCTGTGCCTGCCCTCGAGCGCCGCTACCAGACCGTCTCGCCTGATAGGCGTCACATCACAGCGGCGCGCATCGAGAGCGTGGCAGCCTACTACGGTGATCACACTTTCCGCCTGGTGCTGCGCCCGTACAACGGAGGGCAGGAATTCCTGCTGGCGAGCTACATCCGTGTGCACAATCCACTCCACATGACGCCGGCCGTCTGGGCGGCGTGGACGGCTGATAGCCGCCTGCTCTACTATGCCTGGCAGACTCCGCTTGGCGAGAGCTTCGTGGCAGCCTATGACGTGTGGCGCAGAGGAGTTATCTGGCAGATGCGCACGGATGGGCGCGCCACCTACCGTCTGCTGACACTGCGTGACGAGGCTGTGAACGCCGATCGCTTGGCGCGGGCGATGAGCCGGGCGAATTTTTATCGCATGGCGTGCGGGCCGATCATCCTACATCCGAATGAGAGCTGACGAGGTGGACTGAATGCTAGCTCTACCGAATTCGCTGCGGCGCGTTATGCTGCGCGCTGTATTGCGCCGTCCTTTTCAAGCGGCGATGTTCATCTTGGGCGTGGCGCTGGGCGTGGCGATGATCGTCGCCATCGATATTGCCAATGCTAGCGCTCTGCGCGCCTTCGGCATCTTCACTGAGAGCTTGGTCGGGCGTGCTACCCACCAAATTGTGGGCGGGCCGAGCGGAATACCATATGAGCTCTATCGCCAGCTGCGCCTTGAGCTGGGCATCCGTGAGGCAGCGCCCGTTGTGACCGCTTATGCACAAGCGTTGGAGCTGGATGGGCAGCCGCTGCGCCTGTTTGGCATCGATCCGTTCGCAGAGGCACCCTTTCGCGGCTATTTAAACTTAGGTGCTGCCAACGCCAATGCCGATATCAACGGCGTCACAACGTTTTTGACGCAGCCGAATATGGTGCTGATGGCGGAGCAGCTCGCGGCGCAGTACGGCTTGCAGGAAGGCGATACCTTGACGCTGCGCTACGGCCCAACGCGCCACAGCCTGACCATTGCCGGCTTGTTGCGCCCTTCTGATGAGGTGACAGCGCAAGGCCTGCAGGATATGCTGATCGCCGACATCAGCACGGCACAAGAGGTGCTGAACATGCTGGGGCGTCTCACCAACATCGATCTGATCATCCCTGAGACGCCTGAGGGCGAGGCGCTCTTAGCGCGGCTTCAGCCCTATCTGCCGCCGGGCGTGACTGTGCAAGCAGCCGGTGCGCGCGCCAGTGCCGTTGGGCAGATTACAGCGGCCTTCAACCTCAGCTTGACGGCGCTTTCACTTTTGGCGTTGGTGGTTGGCATGTTTTTGATCTACAACACAGTCACCTTCTCAGTGGTGCAGCGCCGCCCGATCATCGGCACCTTGCGCGCGCTGGGCGTCACGCGGCGGCAGATTTTCGGCATGGTCATCTGGGAGGCAGCGCTGCTGGCGGCTGTTGGCGTCGTTTTCGGCTTGATTGCGGGCGTGCTGATGGGCCGCCTTGCCGTGATCATCGTCACACAGACCGTGAGCAGCCTATATTTCACGGTCACTGTGCGCAACGTAGATATCCCGACGCTGTCGCTGATCAAGGGGGCACTGATCGGCGTTGCGGCAGCGATCTTTGCCGCCCTCTTGCCTGCCTACGAGGCAACCAATACCCCGCCCAGCGGGGCGCTCAAGCGCAGCGACATTGAGCGCAAGGTGCGGCGCGCCGTACCTGTGGCGGCGCTGGGCGGCGCCCTGCTGGTGGCGATCTCGCTCGCTGCGCTCAGCCTGCCAAGCCTCGAGGTCAACTTTGTGGCGATCTTTGGTATTGTGGTCGGTTTCTCAATGTTTACGCCGCTGGTCACGCTGGTGCTGATGAACGCCCTGCGTCCGTTGAGCGGCGCGCTAATTGGCGTGCTGGGCTTGATGGCGCCACGCAGCATCATCCGCAGCCTGAGCCGCACGAGCGTCGCCATCGCTGCGCTGATGGTGGCGGTCTCGGTGATCGTCGGCATCAGCGCGATGGTCGGCAGCTTCCGCAACGATGTGCAGGGCTGGCTTGCTGACACAATTCGGGCAGATATCCTGATCAGCCCGCCTTCAATCTCGGCAGTGCGGCAGGATGTACCTGTCGAGCCCAGCGTGGCAGAGGTGGTCAGCCGAGTTGAGGGCGTGACGATGGTTGGCGTCTCGCGCAGTGTGGATGTGATCCGTCCTAACGATCCGCAGCCTGTCTTGCTCACGGCAATCGACCGCGATACCTCGATGGGGACGCGCCGTTTTGTCTGGCAGATCGGCGATTATGAGGCGGTCTGGGCGGCGCTGGGCGAGGGTGCGGTCATGGTCAGCGAGACGTTTGCGCGGCAGCGCGGCATTCCCATCGCAGCAGGGCAGACCATCACACTCTTGACTGATCGGGGCGAACAGACTTTCCCGATCGCCGCCTTCATGGTCGATTACAGCGGCGATCAGGGCACAGTGATGCTGCGGCGGCACGTCTACTTGCAGTACTATGACGATCCGTTCATCTCGACCATCGCGGCATGGGTAGCGCCCGAGCACCAGGTCTCAGAGGTGGTGAATGCTATTCGGGCTGCTTTTGACGGCCGGTACGAGCTGCTGGTGCAATCGAATCGCGATCTGCGCGAGAGTGTGCTAGTCGTCTTCGATCAGACTTTCGCTATCACGACGGCGCTCAATCTACTGGCGACCGTTGTGGCGTTCATCGGCATCCTTTCAGCGTTGGCGAGCCTGCAGCTAGAGCGCACCCGTGAATTTGGCACTATGCGCGCCAATGGCATGACGCGCCGCCAGCTCTTCCGCCTGACTTTGATCGAGACCAGTCTGATGGGCGTCATTGCTGGCGTGATCGCAGTGCCAGTTGGGACAGTTTTGGCGTGGGTGCTGGTCTACATCATCAATCTGCGCAGCTTCGGCTGGACTTTGACGCTGGGCTTGCGCCCGGAATTCTACCTTCAAGCAGCGCTAGTGGCGCTGGTGGCATCGCTATTGGCGGGTGTCTATCCTGCTTGGCGCGTAGGGCGCATTCAGCCCGCTCGCGCCCTACGCCTGGAGTAAGTGAGGGACGTGATATGACGCGTAGAGGCATTTTGATAGTTTTGATCGTGGTCAGTGTGCTGGGCGCGGCCCTGATCAGCGTCTCGGGCTTGCGCGGGCAGGCGCAGCCGGAGTTCAGCGCGGATGTTGTTGCGGCGCTCAGCGGCGGCGACGTCGAAGGCTTTGCGCGCGTGACAGGCGTGAAGGAATTCAGCTTCCCACGTGATCACGGCGCGCATCCTGAGTATCAGACCGAGTGGTGGTATAACACGGCAAACGTCCAGACAGCTGATGGGCGGCGTTTCGGCTTGAAGTTCACAATCTTTCGGCGGGCCTTGACGCCGACGATGCCTGAGCGCCAGTCGGAGTGGGCGACTAATCAGGTTTACTTCGCTGATTTCGCCATCGCTGATATCGCAGCGGATAGGTTCTACTTCAAGGAGCGCTTCGCGCGTGGGGCAGCCGGCTTAGCTGGCGCACACACCGAGCCGTCCGCTAAAATTTGGATCGAGGATTGGTCGATCACCTTTGATGAGGATGGGCAAGGCTACCGGCTGCGCGCTGCGGAAGGCGAAATTGGCATGGACGTGCGCCTGCGCATGGGCAAGCCCATCGTCTTGCACGGCGATCGCGGCTTCAGTGTGAAGAACAAAGGTGAGGGCAACGCCAGTTACTACTACAGCTTCACGCGCTCGCTGTTGGAGGGCACAATCACGGTACGCGGCGAGCAGTTTGTCGTCAGCGGCACGGCCTGGTTCGATCACGAGTACAGCACTAGCGTGCTCGGCGAAGATGCGCTCGGCTGGGATTGGTTCTCGCTCCAGCTGGACGACGGGCGCGAGATCATGCTCTATCAGATCAGGCTGCGTGGCGGCGGCGTCGAGCCAACCTCGAAGGGCACCTTCATCAACGCTGACGGCAGCACCCAGTTTCTCTCGATGGCAGCTGGCGATTATACCATCACCCCGCTTGGCAGCTGGACGAGCCCGCGCACAGGCGCTGTCTATCCGCACGGGTGGCAGCTGACTGTCAGAGCGCCGGATGGTCTACTGGAGCTGGATGTGCAGCCCTTCATGCGCGATCAGGAGCTGAACACGACTACTGCCTACTACGAGGGCGCAGTGCGCCTCACAGGGCAGCAGAACGGGATGCCGATCAGCGGCGTGGGCTACGTGGAGCTGACGGGCTACAACGTCCAGACGCAGGAAGGCTATTCACGCTGAATGTATGGACGGCGGTGTGCGTCGCCGCCCAGAACTCGTTCAGGCTTGTCATTCGGCGGTCTCGTCGCTTTCGGGATGCTTGCGCCGCCCGTCGCGCACCTTGATTTTAATCGTGCCGTGTGAGGGCGAGTGCGGCGGCACAGCTCTGTAGGTCTCCGCCTCAGCATCAAAGTCGATCTGGCTGATTTGCACCTCCTGTGTCGGGTCACGCTGCGACTGAACCGGGATCGCCTGGCCATCAGGTGGGGTCAGACCGCCCTCCAGGCTCTCATCGCCCGGCTCGATGATGCTGACGGGCGTTGGGGCAGGCGCGTCTTGTAACTCTGGCTCGGGCGAGGGCGGCTCCGGCTCAGAGGCAGACGTGTCATCCTCAATCAGCTGCCAAGTCGCATCGGTTTGAATAACTTTGCCGCTCGGGAACTCAACGCGGGTGTGCTCGGCGCTGCGCGTGACTCGCAAAGCGCCACGCCTGACCGTCACAGGCTGTTCGAAGGCAAAGATGCCGCCCGCCCAGACTCGGCGTTCATTCACAATGCGCAGGCCGATCAGGCTCAAAAAGCTGCGGATCGGGACGATGCCCGCCAGCTCATCCACATCGCCCAGACCTTCGCCCGTCTCGCTGTTGTAGCCCTCGCGGAAGCCGCGATCGCGCCGCAGCGCCTTGATCTGCGCGCTCAGCAGCCGCTTGAAGAGCTCAGCCGCCTGGCTTTGATAGCTGTAGCGCAACAATCCTTCCAGCAGCAGCACGTTCCACAGCAGCCAGACTCCGCCACTGCCGCCATCGTTATTCGCTACGAAAGCGGGGTCGTTGATTGGGCAGACAGGCAGCCCGTAAGGCCGCCAGTAGCGCTCAGGGTCGGTCAGGGTGGCGACGATCTGCTCAGCGCGCTCGAGGCTGGGCGCCCCCGCCCACAAAGCCAGGAGCTGGGTCAAGTTCTGGCGAAACAGGTCTACCGTATCCACCTCGATATTGAAGAGCCGAATCAGCCCCTCAAACTTGATGTAGTTGACCTGCGCATAGACCCGTTCGGTCACGGCGGTGCCTAAGCCGTAGTACCACACGAAGGCGCTGCTGGGCAGGGTCTCGGCAATGTGCTGACCGCTGGCATCCACGCCCTCGATCACGGCTGAGAAGCGCGGCGCAACGTCTCGCCCGCCCAAAACGCGCAAGATCAGGCGATTGGGCGGCTCTAGGCGCGTCTTGGCCGCAAAAGCCTCATCGCCTTTGCCACGGAATAAATTCACCCCGCGCAGAGTCTGATCAGTATCCCGATCGCGATACAGATAGCTGCCCAACTCAGCGTTCCAGAGCGCCTCTAAATGCGCCTCCAGCTGCGCCACATGCTTTGCGATCGGCTCTGCCCCGTTGGAGTCGCCCAGCAGCTCGCCCATGCGGAGTAGGGCACGCCCTTCCGCGAGGAGGTACGCAGCTAGGTCGGGCGCCTCAGCTTTGTTGATATCGGCGTTAGCTGCCCAACGGTGTAAGCGTGAGAAGAGCGGATTGCTGGTGTAGGCGCTGTGGGCCACGTTCGCCCACTCAGGGAAGCCATCCCGATCGCGATCCACATCGGGCCCGAACCAGCGCATGAAGAATGCGCGCAAGATCGGCAGCGCCTCTTCCAGAAAGGCCCGATCTTCAGTCTGTTCGTAGAGCGCCAGGGCAGTGGATGCCAAAAGCGGCATGCTCAACAGCTTGGCGCGCTGCCCGCCCAAGCCGGGCTTGTTGTCGATGAAGCCATCGCTTTGGCGCACGGCCAGGAAGTTGCGCAGTGCTCCAAGTGCCAGCTCGGGCGCAAAGGCGGCCACCGAAGGCAGTGCCAGCGCCGCCAGGGCCGCGCTCTGACCGCTCCACTGCCAGCCGTGATCGCTGCCGTCGCCGCGTGGGCTCCAGCCGCGCGAGGGAGTGCGCGCTGCGACGAATGAATCATTGGGCAGGCTGCCAGTCGTATTCACGAAGCTGCGCAGTGCCACTTGCTGGCTGAAAGCGAGGGCCGCATCTAGATCGGCGTCGCCGGTCTCGAAGACGAGCGTTTGGGCGCTGAGCCCCTCAATTTTGCGCAGCTCGCCTGCCCAATCGGCGCGCCGCAGCCAGAAGAAGGCAGTCTGCAAGCTATCTTTCATCGAAATCTGTCCGCTGTGCACCCAGCGGATAGCAAAGCTGCCCTCCGCTGGCACACCGAACAAGCTCACCAGCTTGGGCGCCGCTGGCAAGGCAACCAGACGCGCCACCGGCGCCGCTTTGGCATTCTCCACCACAAGGATCGGGTTTAGGTTGCCCGCCCGCCCTAAGTGGAGCGCATCCGTGCCATCTTCAAGGCTCAGGATGTTCATATCTAGCTGTTTTTCGTTGCGCATGACCTGTGCGACTAGCTCAAAGCGCACCTCGATCGGCGCTTGGCTAGTGTTGTGCAGCGTGAAGCGCCCCCCTGCCGCGTGCGACTCAAACACGAATAGTTCGCTGGTCAGGCTGAGCATATTGGTGAGCTTAGCGGTCACTTTGGCGTAGCTTGGCGCGAAGACGCGCAAGACAGGGCGCTCGGCTAGCCCCATACTTGCATAGATGACCCGTCCATCAATCAGCCACATTGGCACCAGGCGAGCAAGGTTGACGCGCCCGCCGTAGCGTGTCTGAAACGTTAAGAACGGCTCTTCCGTGTTGCCAAAGGTGATCTCCCACGCCTGATCGTCAGTGTAATCAGTGCGCTTCAGGCGTGCATCGGCGGCGAATCGCATGGTGAGCGGACTTTCTGCGGTTAAGTGCCACTCTTGCATAAAAATCCTTTAGGTCGCATCAAATCGGCGCAAGTAACAGCTATTCTAGCACTAGGCGCCGATCAACACAACTTTGCGCAGCCAATGCACCTGTGCTAGGATCACTTTTCATATAAAATATCCAAGTGGTGCGTTGCCGATGGCACTCTCATTGGAGAAGCAAAATCGCTATCGTGCGCAGTATCGAAAGCGCCATCCAAGCTGGCAGCCCGCCACAGAGGTCTATGAAGGGTTGATTCGGGCTGCCCTGCGCCTCGACAGTGCCGTTCTGGATGTTGGCTGCGGACGTGGCGGCGTCTTGGAGCAACTTGGCGAGGCAGTTGCCCTCCCCTGCGGCGTCGATCCCGATCTTGCCTCATTGCGCGAGCACCGTCTGCCCAACTTGCAGCGCGCTGCCGCCCTCGCCGATGCGCTGCCTTTCCGCGCGGCCAGCTTTGACCTACTTCTGTGCAGCTGGCTGTTTGAGCACCTACAAGCGCCTGAGCAGACTTTCCGGGAGTTTATGCGCGTGCTGAAGCCGAAAGGCCGGCTAATTTTCATCACGCCGAATGCCAACAGCTTAGTGGCGATGCTAAGCCGTTTGCTGCGCCCGCTGCAGCGCTACCTGGTGCCACGCCTGTACGGGCGCGCTGAAGCCGATACCTTCCCCATCTACTACCGCGCCAACACGCCCAGAGCTCTAGCGCGCTTGGCGGAGCGCGTCGGCGGCAGCCTTGAGCAGCTGCAACGCATCCCCGATCCGACCTATCTCGCCTTCACACCTTTCCTATTCCGCTTGAGCTGCCGCCTCGCCGCGATCACGCCGCCCGTGCATTTGGTTGGCATGTTGCGCAAGGACTAGGCGCATGGATGCTATGCCTGAGGCATTTTTCGAGGCGCTGCTGGCTTGGTATGCGCAAAGCGCGCCCGATCTGCCATGGCGGCGCAGCCGCGATCCCTATCACATCTGGCTGGCTGAGGTGATGCTGCAGCAGACGCAGATCGCCACCGCCTTGCCTTACTATGAGCGCTTCCTCGCCGCTTTCCCGACCGTCCAGGCACTGGCAGCGGCGCCGCTGGAGCGCGTGCTAAAGCTCTGGGAGGGCTTGGGCTACTACAGCCGCGCCCGCAACTTACATCGGGCGGCACGGCGCTTGGTGGCGGAGCACCAGGCCACCTTGCCACAGAGCGTTGAGGCGCTGCAACAGCTGCACGGGATCGGGCGCTATACGGCGGGTGCCATCGCTAGCATTGCCTTCGGTCAGCCTGCTGCTGCGCTCGATGGCAATGTGATGCGCGTCTTGACGCGCCTGTACGACTACCCTGCCCCGATCGAGCGCTCTGAGGCACAGCGCCAGCTCTGGCAGATTGCTGAGAAGTTAGCTCAAAGTGCGCCGAGTGGCTCAGCAGCGGCCTACACCCAAGCCATGATGGACTTAGGGCGTGAGATTTGCACCCCGCGCGCGCCGCGCTGCTCGGAATGCCCCGTGCGCGCCTTTTGCCGTGCCTATGCCGCAGGCACGCAAGCGCTGCGCCCACTCAGGCTGCCCAAAGCGCCCACGCCGCATTATGCCGTCGGCGCTGCAGTTCTTTCGGACGACTCGGGCGCGCTGCTGATGGCACAGCGTCCATTCGAGGGCTTGCTGGGCGGGCTGTGGGAGTTCCCACAAGGGCAGGCGGGCGCTTCCGAGCCGCCTGAAGTGGCACTTATCCGTGCAGCGCGCGAAAAATTGGCGCTTGAGGTGACGGTCGGGCCGCTGCTGACCAAAGTGCGGCACGCCTTCACGCACTTCAAGATCACTCTGCATGCCTACACCTGCCACGCTGAGAACCTGACGCCGCAGCCGCTTGGATACATCGGATTTACCTGGATCGCGCTCGAAGAGACCGATCGGCTGCCGATCAGCCGTGCCGATCGAGCTGTGATCGCCTTTCTGCGCATGAATCAAGCGCGCCTCTGCTGACGGGCTCCGTCTCTAGCGCGGCTTATGTGCCCAGTGCACCGCAATGGTGCCGAACATAAAGCGCCGATAGCCAACCTCACTGAAGCCTGCCTCGCGCATCAGCGCTGCCAGCTCGTGTGGAGCCTTGAAGCCGATGGTGGAATTCGGCAAGTAGGTGTAGGCGTCGCGCTGACCAGTCAGCAGAGTTCCGATAAGAGGAATTATCTTTTGTAGATAGAAAAGCAGGAATGGGCGCAGCAGATTGGGCGGCGGCGGCGTGGTATCCAGGCAGACGACATAGCCGCCACGCTTGAGGACTCGCCACTGCTCTGCAAAGGCGCGCGGGATATCGATCACGTTACGGACGAGAAAACCGTGCGTGATGGCGTCAAAAGTCTCGTCGGGGAAAGGCAAATTAAGCGCATCGGCGGCCAGCCAGCGCACGCGCTTGCCATTTGGGCGCTGCCTGCCCACCTGCATAATCTGCGGGACAAAATCAGCGCCGATGGCAGTCAGGTGCGGGACTTGCGCCAGCGCCTCAAAGGCGAGATCGCCTGTGCCTGTGGCGATATCTAGCAGTAGGCCACCATCAGGTAAGTGCGCCTGTCGGATGGCGAAGCGCCGCCATCGCCGATCCAGCCCGAAGGTCATTACACGGTTCATCAGGTCGTAGCGGGGCGCGATGCGCCTGAAAATATCCTGGACGGCGGCAGCGCGCGCTGTGCCGCTCAGCTGCTCAGCGTTGGACGTCTTGGTCATGTGAGGGAATTCTAGCCATGCAAGGCGGTCATCAAGCGAGAACGGTACTGCACTGCCTCTGCCACGTGCGTCAAGGTGATATCCTCAGCGCCCGCCAGGTCGGCAATGGTGCGGCTTAATTTTAGC
This sequence comes from Aggregatilineales bacterium, assembly GCA_046719055.1. GTDB lineage: Bacteria > Chloroflexota > Anaerolineae > Aggregatilineales > UBA2796 > CP2-2F. The sequence continues at coordinate 86,169 of JBDNDQ010000005.1, forward strand.
ACACGATGGTAGGCGCGTGCGCTCAAGCTCAGGCGGCGCATAGCGTTATGCAGCAGCGTGGCTGCCTCGTCGGTAAGACGGCAGAACTGATCGACCTCGCTGGCAGTTAAGTCGCTGTTAGAGCGGATGTGGTGGAATTGATGGTAGCGCGCCAGTTGGCGTTCACGGGCGGCTATCACGCGCGCCTGAATGGCACTAGATGGCTCGGCGAGCTGCGGGGAAGTCAACTTGTTGTAATCGACACGGCGCACATCCAGGTGGATGTCGAAGCGATCTAGGATCGGCCCGCTCAGGCGCTGCTGATAGCGCCGCACAACGGCCTCGCCGCAGGTACACGGCTGGGCTGAGTCGCCGTAGTAGCCACACGGGCACGGGTTCATGCTGCCAACAAGCATCACATTGGCAGGGAAGGTCAGCGAGCCGTTGGCACGGCTGATGGTCACAATCTTATCTTCAAGCGGCTGGCGCAGCACTTCGAGCTTGTGCCCGAACTCAACAAGCTCATCCAGATACAACACGCCGCGATGAGCAAGGGTCAGCTCGCCAGGGCGGGGTGTGCTGCCGCCGCCCACCAGGCCCGCCTGGCTGATCGTGTAGTGCGGCGCTCGAAAAGGGCGCCGGCGCGCCATACGGCGATCAGGCGGTAGCAGATCGGCGACGCTGTAGATGCGCGTGATCTCTAGCGCCTCTTCAGGCGTCAGGGGCGGTAAAATGCCGGGCAGGGCGCGCGCGATCAGCGTCTTGCCGGAGCCGGGCGGCCCGACCAGTAAAATGTTATGGTTGCCGGATGCGGCTACTTCCATCGCGCGTTTGACGTGTTCTTGCCCTTTGATTTGGGCGAAGTCGACGATGCGCTCGACCGAGCCATAAGCTGCCGAGCTCAGCTGAGCGCGCTCGAAGGGCGGGATCGGGCGCAGCCCGAAGAGATGCTCTACCAGCTCGCCGAGCGAGGCTACTGGGATCACATTGATGCCTTCGATCTGAGCAGCTTCGGGCGCATCTTCCACAGGGACGTAGAGCGTGTGGCAGCTTTCCTGCTTGGCTAAAATAGCGAGGTTGATTGCCCCGCAGACGTGCCGCAGCTTACCATCTAGCGCCAACTCGCCGATGAACATTGCGCCCGCCACTTGATCGGCGCGCAGCTGCTCGGTGGCTACTAGCACGCCAATAGCGATCGGCAGATCGAAGGAAGGGCCCTCCTTGCGGATATCAGCCGGCGCCAGGTTGACCGTAAAACGCTTCATCGGGAATTCGCAGCCAATGTTCTTGATGGCAGCCCGTACGCGCTCGCGGCTTTCTTGAACAGCCGTGCCAGGCAAGCCCACGATCGTAAAGCCGGCCATGCTGCGCGGATTATAGTCTACTTCGACAATGATCTTCACGCCATCTATGCCGAAGACGGCGCCTGAAAGGACGTGCGCCAGCATACTTACCGCTCCTTACCTGCCTGATGCATATTGTAGCGTAATTTTGAGCGTAAAGGCGGCTACAACCTGCTTTGTGGATGTGCGTATGTGTGCATATGCCACGTTGGCTGAAATTCCTGATCGAGCTGCAAAATCCGATGATGCGTTGCTGATTGTCACTAGCGCGGAGTACCTGTGGTGGCGCAATCTGCAGGGCGGCCCGCCCGTCACAGTGCAGCTGCGCGGCGAGTTCTACACAGCCCACGCCCAGGCATTCCGCGAAGCAGCGCTTGCAGCAGAGGCTGTACAGCCAATCTATCCCAAACTGGATGCCGAACGCGCTGCGCAATTCGCGGCTGGCAAGGTGACTATGCGCGCAACCTATCCGCAGCAGCGTAGCAGGCCCGCTGCACAGGCGTTGCTTGAGCGTAGCTTAATTTGGGTTTATACTGACGAATGACATTTGAGAGGAGATTAAGCTATGCGTAGATTGCTTGCCCTCGGTCTCGTTCTCAGCGTGATCTTGGGTGCGCTTGCTAGTGCGCCCAGCGCCCGCAGCGCTGACGATCAACCGCCACCCGCCGTGATCGACACAATCCCGCTGCGCGGCGAAGAGCTGCCACTGGATGGCGATATCACAATCTTTTTTAACCAGGCGATGGATCGCGCCAGCGTAGAGCGCGCCATCCGCACCCAGCCTGCCCTGCGCGGCACTTTTGATTGGCTGGATGAGGCGACTGTACGCTTCAAGCCAGTCGACCTGCAGCGCGCCACCACCTACACGCTAAGCATCGGCACAGAAGCGCGCAGCGCCGCCAATGTGCCGATGGCTGACACTTTCATGCTGCGCCTCCAGACCGTTGGCTTCCTCGAGGTTGTTGAGATTATCCCTGCCAATAACAGCAGCGGCATCGAGGCAGATGTTACGATCAGCATCATCTTCAATCGCCCCGTCGTACCGCTGATGAGCGTTGAGGAAATGGCTGCACTACCGCCTCCCTTCACAGCGGAGCCAGCTATTGAGGGCAGCGGCGAGTGGATCAGCACGTCCATCTACCAATTCAAGGCGCGCAATCTGCGCGGCGGCACGCGCTACACTGTTACAGTGCCGGCCGGGCTGCGCGATGTGAGCGGCGCCGTATTGCAAGAAGACGTCACAGCAACCTTCAGCACCATCTCACCGCGCCTGATCGAGACTGTCCCCTCTAATCGAAGCAAGTTTGTGCAGCGTGATAGCAAGATCAGGCTGGTCTTCAGCCAGCCGATGGATCGCGCCAGCGTCGAGGCAAACTTCGAGCTGATCGGCCCGAACGGCAAGGTCGAGGCGCAGCTGGAGCGCGTCAGCGAGGACAAACGCACCTTCGAGTTCAAGCTGAAGGAGCTGCTCGACTACGATACCACATATTCTGCAGTAGTCTCTCGGGAGAAGTTCTTGAGCGAGACGGGTGCGCCGCTCTCTGAGGATGGTCGGCTGAGTTTCCGCACAGTAGAGAGGCCCTACATCGTTGGCATCAATCCCATGCACAACAGCACAACGCGGTATTGGGGCTTCAGCGTCGACTTCAGCGCGCCGATGAACCTAGAAGGCTTCAAAGAGCGCATCCGTATCATCCCAGAGCCGACTTTGTTCTATGACAGCTACAGCAGCGAGCAAAATAGCTCCTTCATGTATGGCTTCAGCCACGAGCCAAACACAGCTTATACCGCCATCCTGAACGTCGATGGCCTGACCGATATCTACGGCACGCCACTGCAGGTCGAGCGCGCGAAGGGTCTCTACGAGGTCTCTGAAGATGGCAAGGCGATCATCGTGCGTTGGATAACGCCCGATTACGATCCCGAGCTGAACTTGCGCACCGGCTTCAGCGATGTCGGTCTATACAGCGCGTACACTGCCCAGACGCGCGCCTTTTCTACCCACCGCAACCTAGAGACCATTAACTTCTCGCTCTACCGCCTGCCCAGCCGCGTTGCGCCTGCTCTACGGCGCTATGGAGACGCTCAGCCGGGTGGAGAGCGCATCCGCACGTGGACGGTGCAAGTAGAGAATCCGCGCAACGTGCTGCGCTACGACCTGGTCACGATCAGCGAAGGTGCTAGCACAGCTTTTCACGCGCCCGACTGCCCTGGCGCGCCGCCTAGCCGCCTGATCCCAGGCGAGATCGCCATCGTCCTGCCGGATGATCCTGGGCCATTACGTCTGCGCGCCAGCGCGAATCTCTCGGCGCGGGTTGTGCGCGAGCTGCCGGTCAATACGCGCCTGTTCATAGACGGCGGGCCGATCTGTGCTGATGGCTACCTGTGGTATCGCGTCTCTGTGGGCAGCCGCAACGGCACCAGCGGCTGGGTTGCCGAAGGGGATGCCAGGCAGTATTTCATCGGCGTGGAAGGCAGCAGCAGCCGCGTGGTGAACCTACCGCGTCAGCCGCTTAAGCCCTACGCTGCCGATGCCAAGTCGCTTGCGCCCGGCTTTTACCGTTTGTATGTGCACTCGCCTGAGGTGGGCTACTACTTCACAGAGAATTTGCTGGTTGCCACAGTCAACATCACGCTCAAGCTCTCAGAGGGGGCGCTGCTGGCCTGGGTGACCGATCTGCAGAGCGGCGCGCCCGTGCCCAATCTGCCTGTTCAGCTCTCAACTGACCCAGAAGCCTTCATACCACAGCTGACCGCCCGCACGAATGCCGACGGGATCGCCATCTTTAAGCTGCCTGAGCGCCTTGAGTCGCTCTACACAGATGCATACGTCCTAGTCGAGACGCCCGAGCACTTCGGCTACGTTAGCGTAGACTGGACGGACGGCATCGAGGCGTGGTACTTCAACCAGCCAACAAACTACTATCCAAGCCAGCTGACTGCTTACATCTACACCGATCGATCGCTCTACCGTCCTGGTCAGCCGATCCACTTCCGCGGCATTCTGCGCGCCCAAGAGGACATGCAGTACACCCTCAGCGATCTAAAAACGGTCTCTGTAGAGATCGAGGACAGCCGTCAGCAGCGACTCTACCTCAAGGAGCTGCCGATCACGCCCTTTGGCAGCTTCTCGGATACCTTCACGACGGCCGAAGATGCACCGCTGGGCTACTACACAATCATCGTCCGTCCCGGCTTCACGGGCACTGATCCAAGAGACTGGCGCGGCCCAACTTTCATACGCGGCGTAGACGTAGCGCAATACCGCGTGCCGGAGTTTCAGGTCAACTTGACACCCGAGAAACCTGAGGTTGTGCAGGGCGAGATGATCAGAGTGACCGTCGAAAGCACATACTTCTTCGGCGGCGGCGTGAGCAACGCTAAGGTGGAGTGGTCGCTCTTCCCAGAAGACTACTTCTTCCAGTATAAAGGCTCGGGCAGCTATGCTTTCGTCGAGTTTAACGAAGATGAGGGCGCCTCAAGCTGGTATGGCGACGTCTATGGCGAGTCGATCACGGGCGGCGTTGGACGCACAGATGCCTTCGGGCGCTTTGTGATTGAAGTGCCAGCTGATCTGGCCGAAGCCAAGCAGAGCAAGCAATTCGTCTTCGAGGCGCGCGTTACGGATGAGAGCGATCAGCTGATCGCTGGGCGGGTTGCGGTGATAGTGCATCAGGGCGAGTTTTACATTGGCGCCGCCCCTGAGAACTACGTCGGCACGGCTGAGAAACCGCAAAATATCAACTTAATTGCCGTCGGCTGGGATAGCGCCCCGAAGGCGGGCATTGGCTTGAGTGTGCGCGTGGTCGAGCGGCGCTGGAGCAGCACCCAGAGCGTCGATCCCACTAGCGGGCGCACGGTTTGGAACTGGGAAGTCGAGGAGCTGCCTATCACAGATGGCGTCGCGACGACGGACAGCCAAGGCAAAGCTGTCTTCACTTTCACGCCCAGTCGCGGTGGCATTTACAAAGCCTATGTGACCAGCCGCGATAGCTTGGGCAATCAAATCAACACGGCGACCTTTCTGTGGGTGGCCGGCAAGGACTACGTGCCGTGGCGCCAGCAAAATAGCAATCGCATCGACTTGAAGATTAACAAGACCGACTTCGAAATCGGCGAGACCGCCTCAATCCTGATCACCAGCCCATTCCAGGGCGCAGCTAAGGCGCTGATCAGTGTTGAGCGCGGTAAGGTCCTGCGCTACGAGGTAGTCGATCTGCCCACCAACAGTTATGTCTACGAGCTGCCGATCACAGCGGAGATGGCGCCCAATGCTTACGTCTCAGTCGTAATCGTCAAGGGCGTGGATGAGAACAACCCTGTGGCGGCCTTTCGCATCGGCCTGTTGCAGATCGGCGTGGATACAACGCGCTACGCTCTGAACATCACAGTCACGCCTGATCGGGAGCAAGCCAGCCCGCGCGAGACAGTTACCTACACCATCAAGGTCACCAACTATCTCGGTGAGCCGGTGCAAGCTGAGATCGGCGTCGGCCTGACTGATCTAGCTGTGCTCTCGCTCTTGCCGGATACCTCACCCCCGATTCTGGAGCACTTCTACAGCCGCACGGGGCTGAGCGTGCGTACGGCGGTCAGTTTGACGGTGAGCGTCGACCAGCAGACGCAAGAGATTCTGACCACCATCAAGGGTGGCGGTGGCGGTGGCGGGCCAGAGGGCGGTATCTTCGAGGTGCGCCAGCGCTTCATCGACACGCCGCTGTGGCTGCCGAGCGTGGTCACCGACCAGCGCGGCGAGGCAACAGTCAGTGTGGAGCTGCCTGATCAGCTTACCACATGGCGGCTCGACGCGCGCGCGATCACTTTGCCGATTGGCGAGCTGCGCACAACGCTAGTCGGGCAGACAACCTTCGATCTGACCAGCACCAAGCCGCTCCTGATCCGCCCGATCACGCCGCGCTTCTACGTTGTCGGCGATAAGTCCAGCTTGGTGGCGGTCGTCAACAACAACAGCGGTCGGGAGCAAGCCGTGACGGCGCGCATCGAGCTGACGGGCGCACGCCTGCTGGACGATCCCAGCCAGACGCGCACCATCCCTGACGGTGGGCGTGGGCGCTTTGAGTGGCTGATCGAAGTTGAGGATGTTGATCGCGTTGATGTGACCTTCTTCGCCCAGAACGCCGATGGCACATTGAGAGATGCCGCTAAGAGCGCCGTTGGCAAGGGCGATGAGAGATATCTGCCGGTGCTGCGCTACGAGGCGCCTGAGACCGTCGCCACAGGTGGCACCTTGCTGACGGGCGAACAGCGCACAGAAGGCATCGCCTTGCCGCGCCGTTTTGAGGTGCGTGAAGGCTCGCTCGATATCCGTCTCGATCGCTCCCTAGCCGCTGCAACGGTAGACGCGTTAGAGGTGCTGCGTAACTTCCCGCATCAATGCACCGAGCAGACCATCAGCCGCTTTTTGCCCAATGTGGCGACTTACAGCGCCTTTGCCGCGCTCGGCTTAGCCGACTCGACCTTGCGCAGTCAGGCTGAGCTGGCGGTAGGCTTCGCGGTGCAGCGCCTGTACAAAGATCAGAAGGCTGATGGCGGCTGGGGCTGGTTCAACGCCGATAAGAGCAGCCCGCTGGTGACGGCCTACGCCCTGATCGGCTTGGTAGAGGCGCGCAAGGGCGGCTTCGTTGTGGAAGATCGCGCCATTGAAGGCGCTATCCGCTTCCTACGCCAGACGCTCGCCGCCTCACGGCTCGGTCAGCGCCCAGCGCGCCACGAGCTGAATCGGCAGGCTTTCCTGGTCTATGCAATGGCGGTTGCCGATGCGGGTAACTTCTCGCGGGCTGTGGAGCTCTTCGATCGGCGTGAGTTGATGGATACCTACGGGCGCGCCTACCTGGCGATGGCCTTCCACTTGATCGATCCGCGCAATACAACCTACACACAGCCCCTGCTCAGCGATCTGATCAACCGCGCTGCGGTCAGTGCGACGGGCATCCACTGGAGAGAGGAGACGCCCGACTACTTTAACTGGAACACCGATACACGCACGACTGCTATCGTCCTGAAAGCGTTGATTCTGCTCAATCCCGAGAGCCAGCTGATCCCGAACGTCGTACGTTGGCTGATGACCGCGCGGGGCGCCGACGCATGGGAGACGACACAAGAGACGGCCTGGTCGGTCATGGCGCTGGTGGATTGGATGCGGGTCACGGGCGAGCTGCAGCCGAACTATACCTTTGGCGTGGCACTGAACGATGCGGTGTTGGTCTCGGGCGAGCGCGCCGATGCGAGTAATGTGCGCGAGTCGTTAACGCTGCGCGTGCAAGTTGCCGATTTGTTGCGCGATCAGCTCAATCGCTTGACGATCAGTCGCACACAGGGTGCTGGTCTGCTTTACTACACAGCGCGGCTGCGGGTCAACTTGCCGGCTGACCAGGTCAAGGCGGTTGATCGCGGTATCAGCGTCAGCCGCAGCTATCACCTGGCCAACGATCCTGAGCAGAAGCCGATCACAGAGGCACACGTCGGCGATAACATCGTCGTCACGCTGACCATCGTCGCCAAACGCGATCTGCACTACGCCATGATCACCGATCCCATCCCAGCAGGGGCTGAGGCAGTCAATCCACGCCTTGCCACGAGCGCAGTTGGGCAGGCGCCACGCCTCAGCCGCGAGAATCCGTTTGGGCGTGGCTACGGCTGGTGGTGGTTCAGCCAGACCGAACTACGTGATGAGAAAGTGGTGCTGTATGCCACATATCTGCCGCGCGGCACGTACCGGTACGTCTACACGCTGCGGGCAGGGCTAGCGGGCGAGTATCGCGTCATGCCTGCTACCGCTGAGGAGTTCTACAGCCGAGAGGTCTTTGGGCGCAGCGATGGGACGCTCTTCAGGCTGCGGCCTGCCAGTGATGAATAGGTAAGGCACAGCCCTGAGCGCAGACGGGCAGTCTTCGGGCTGCCCGTTTTGCTTATGAAACTCAAACGCAGATGCTGTTGTTTTGCTAATCATTCAATGCTAAGATCAGTGCCAGCATCAAACACACACCCTATCTGCTGGACTGCATCGGCACTTGGCGAGAGATGGTTAACCGTACAATGCCACGAGACCTTTACGAAGTACTGGGCGTTTCGCGTAATGCCACCCCTGAAGAACTGAAAAAAGCCTACCGCCGCTTGGCGAAGCAGTACCATCCGGATGCCAATCAGGGCGCAGAGGCGGAAGAGCGCATCCGCGAGATTAACGCTGCCTACGCCATTTTGAGCGATCCCGAGAAGCGGGCCCGCTACGATCGCTACGGCATGGCGGGCATCGATCCGCAGGCGGGCGGTTTCGGCGGCTTCAACGGCGGCTTCAGCGATCTGGGCGAGATGTTTGAGGAATTCTTCAGCGCGTTTGCGGGCGCCAGCCGGCGCAGCAGCGCAGCCCGCCGCCAGCCGCGCCCCGGACGGGACATCCGCTACGATATGACGCTCACTTTTGAGGAAGCCATCTTCGGCGTGACCAAAGAGATTGAGATCATGCGCCTGGAGAACTGCGATGCTTGCAACGGCAGCGGCGCAGCACTGGGCACCTCACCGCGCCGCTGCCCAGATTGCGGCGGCAGTGGTGAAGTTCGTCAGGCGCGCCAGACCTTCCTAGGCAGCATGGTTACGGTGAGCGCCTGCCCGCGCTGCGGCGGTACGGGCGAGTTCATCGATACGCCCTGCCAGACTTGTCGTGGGCAGGGCAAGGTGCGCCGCGCTCGTAAGATCAGCGTGAGCGTGCCGGGCGGCGTAGACGACTCAACACGTCTGCGTGTAGTCGGCGAGGGCGATGTGGGCGAGCATGGCGGCCCAAATGGCAATGTACAGGTCTTTTTCCGTGTGCAGCCGCATGAGTTCTTCAAGCGCCGCGACTTCGATATCATCCTCGAGCTCAAGATTAACGTGGCACAAGCAGCGCTAGGGGCAACGGTCACTGTGCCGACGGTAGACGGCGAGGAGCAGTTAGTCATCCCGCCCGGCACACAGAGCGGCAAGGTCTTTACGCTGCGTGGCAAGGGCGCACCGCGCATTCGTGGCGATGGCAGCGCAGCAGGGCGCGGCGATCAGCTGATCGTCGTCCAAGTTGAGGTGCCATCCCGCCTGACGAACGAGCAGCGCAGGCTCTTTGAAGAGCTAGCGCGCACTTTCGGCGATACAGTCGAGCCGCAGCGGGGCGGCAAGGGCTTCTTCGACCGTCTGGCGGATTTCTTCAGCGGCGAGGGCAACCGCGCCTAGCCTAGTCGCCAGCGCACTGATGGAAAATGAAAAAGCCGCTGCTTTGGGCAGGGCTTTTTCATGAGAATGGCGAGACTCTTCAGTTCAGTATTGAGGTGCGTTGTACGCTGTAATGTGCTGCGCTGCCGCTGCGATGTGTCTTCTAGGATGCTGCTGCGCGAGCGCGTTGGTGCTGCAATGTGTACACAATGCTGCTGCAATGCAAGTTCGCGATGCTGCTTAAACGGGTGTACGATGTTTGTACGTCGATGCTGCGTTGCTTCTAGGTTGTGCTGCTATGTTGTCCCGCCTTCTGACCCAAATATAGCAGAGAAAAATAACGTTGTGCGTTACAACAAGGGCAATCTCATGAAATTTTTGTGAAAATATCTGAAGCCCTTGAAATTTTGTGCTCAGCCACGCCTGCGCTAGACTGATTAGACACTAGAAAAGAACACTTCTGCCAAAAAGGACGCTCCAGCCATGCAATTTTCCCTTATTTTTGAAGTGCCACATCTCGCCCAAGCCGATGCGCTGATTCTCGGTTTGTATGAAGAGGAAGGGCTGCAAGAGTCAGCTGCGGCTGCCGATGCAGCGCTGGGCGGTGCCATTGCCGAGCTGATCAGCATGGGCGATTTTACGGCAAAGGCTGGGCAGGTGGTTGTCTTATATCCGCGCGGAGCCTTGCCTGCACGCCGCCTGATTTTGGTCGGCTTGGGCAAGCGCGAGGCGCTCACGCTGGATGCGCTGCGCCGTGCGGCTGCCGTCGGTGTGCAGAGGGCGCGCGAGTTAAAGGTGAAGAGCCTCGCCAGCACCCTGCACGGGCACGGGAGCGCGCTAGGCGCCGAGATCTGCGCCCAAGCCTACAGCGAGGCGGCCCTGCTGGCCACCTATCACTATCACGGGCAGAAGAGCAGCTCACGGCTGCCTGATCTGCCCGAGACGCTCACGTTCGTCCTGCCTCAAGAGGCGGCTGGCGATAGCGAGCCAGTTGAGCGCGGCATGAAGATCGGGCAGAGCTTAGGCGAGGCGACTTGCCTGGCGCGCACACTCGTCAACCTGCCGCCCAACATCTGCACACCGCAGTATCTGGCCGAGACGGCTCGTCACATCGCTCAGCGAGGCAATTTAAGCATCCAGGTGCTCGATCGCGCCGCAATGGAAGCCCTCAACATGGGCGCCTTGCTAGGTGTGGCGCGCGGCAGCGCCATTCCGCCGCAGTTCATCATCCTGGAGCATCAGCCGCAGCGCGCCACCGAAGGTAAGAGCATCGTATTAGTGGGCAAAGGCATCACCTTCGATACGGGCGGCTACAGCATCAAGACAGCTGAGGGCATGGTCGCCATGAAGAACGACATGGCAGGCGCTGCAGCGGTGTTGGGCGCCATGCAGGCGATTGCTGCGTTGGAGATAGCGCGCCATGTGGTCGGCTTAGTGCCTGCCACCTTCAATATGATCAGCGGCGATGCCTATCTGCCCAGCGAGGTGCTGACTGCCAGCAATGGCACAACCATTGAAGTCATCAGCACGGATGCGGAAGGGCGGCTAGTCCTGGCTGATGCGCTGGTCTATGCGGCGCGCTACAAGCCTGCAGCCGTAGTGGATATCGCTACGCTGACGGGCTCAATGGTTGTAGCGCTGGGCAGCGCAGCGGCGGGCTTGTTCACGGCGCACGATGAGCTGCGCCAAGCGCTCCTAGAGGCGGCTGAGGCAACGGGCGAGCGTCTGTGGGCAATGCCGATGTTCAGCGATTATGAGAAGCTGATTGAATCCAAGACGGCCGATATCAAAAATAGCGGCGGCAGGCAGGGCGGCGCGAGCATCGGCGCGGTCTTTTTGAAACGCTTCACCGACTATCCCGCTTGGGCACACATCGACATGGCGGGCATGACAGAGGACTTGCCCAACAATCCGCTCTATCCAAGCGGCGCCTCAGGCTACGGTGTGCGTCTGCTGACAGAGTATGTGCGGCGCGCCGCTCAGTAGGTGACTATGGCCAAGGCATCGACGCGCGCCTTCGATCCGATGCCGTACATTTTAGCGCTTGCCGCCTTGCTGGTCGGCTTGGCGAGTGCGCCGTTTTTCGTCGGCTTGCCCGACGATCGCCTGATCCTTGCTCGTTACGCGGCGCAGCTGCGCGAACACGGCGCGCTTGTCTTCAATCAGGGTGAGCAGCTTCTGTTGATGCCCTCGCCCTTGCCGATGGTTGTGCAGGCATATCTAGGCTCAGGGCTGACCTTTGCGTTGAGCATGGCGCTTGGGGCGGCGTGCCTGTACGCGTTGGGCAAGGCGTTGGCACTGACAAGGGCATTTCGGCTATTGGCAGCGGGACTCTTCACGCTTGCCTATCCGCTGTGGATCGGCGCTGGCACGCCCTATCCGCTCATGACAGCGCTGGCGCTGCTTGGCTTGCTGCTTGCACAGCATGAGCAGTGGCGCCTGGCGGGCGTCACTATGGCGCTGGCGGCGCTGTGCGGCGTCGAGGCGTTTATGCTGGCAATACCGATATGGCTCTATGCGGCGGGGCATGGCAAGGCAGGGCGCTTCATGCAGACCTTCGGCTTGATCTTCAGCGCTGCGCTGGTGCTGTTATGGGTCTATTACGGCAGTTTTTGGGAAGGTCTGCTGACTTTTCGGCGTGCCGCGCCACCGGCTGAGGATGCGCTCTCGTTACCATTGATCGCGCTGTTGCTGGCAGCTGCCTTCCCGATGTGGTGGGGTGCGCGCCGTCAGCCGTTTGTGGCAACGCTGGGCGCCTGGACTGCGCTCTATATCGGCGTTATAGGCGGCGTCTTTCGTCTAGAGGGTGGCTATGTTTATGCGCCTATTGTGCCCTTGGCGGCGCTGCTTGCGAGCAGGCTCTTTCAACGGGCGCCGATCATGAGCGTGCTGGGCGTCGGCGTGACGGTTGGAGCGTGCGCCATCGCCTTGAGCGGCTCCCTGACTGCCCAGCACATCCCCGAGCGCCTCCCGATCACGCCTGAGGCGCGGAGCATTGCCCTGCCAAGCAAAGAGGCGCTATTTCACGCAGTTTGGCGGCTCGATCAACACCTGATCACGCTGGATGGCACGTTACAGCCCGCTCTGCGCCGCTTCCTCGAGCGCGGCGATCGACATTCGGCGCTAGTGTTCTACGCACCCGACGTGATCCATCTTACCGATGAGGACTGGCGCTACACCGATGCTTTTGAGGTGCTCGGCTACACACCTGACCAATCCGAGCGAATATTCCGCCGTCAAGCGGACATCTCACCGTTCAGTGGGCGCAGCTACGTAGCCGACAAGGCCTTCAGTCCTGATCTACACTTGGATATCGTCTCTTTGGCTGTGCCGAACAGGGCGGATAAGTCTGTAGTCCGCTTTGAGCTGGGTTGGAAAGTCCGCCGCCCTGCCAGCCGACCGATCGCCGTCGAAATTCAGCTGGGCGATGTGCGCGGAAGCACTGAGTTTGCTGCTTCGGCCTTCAGCCAAGGCGAATTCAAGACCTATCACGCTCTAGCCGTGCCGCCAGAGCTGATCAACGGCTCCGCAACTTTGCGCATTCGCCTCACCGTGAACAACGGCAGGCTCGGCGAGGCTATCCTTCAAAATATAGACCTGAGCAGCATTTCCGACTAGATGAGCGAGCGCCCGCCATCCACAAAATAGACGGCGCCAGTCGTGAAATCCGCCTCGATCAGGAAGGCGGCGAGATGCGCTACATCCTGCGGGGAGCCGATGCGCTTCAATGCCGAGTTCGCCTCTGCCCAAGACCGCTTCTTAGCGAGCGCTTCTGCATCCAGGCCATCTGGCAGCAAGACAGTGCCGGGTGCAATGGCGTTCACGCGGATTTTCGGCGCCAGTTCCAGCGCTAACGACTTGGTAACCGAGACAAGCGCTGCCTTGCTCGCCGCGTGATGCGCATTATCCTTCCAGACTTGAAAGGCAGACAGATCGGCGATATTGAGGATCACCCCGCCCTCAGGCTGCGCAAGCATGTGGCGCGCTGCATACTGGCCAGCGAAAAAGGGCGCCCGCGCGTTCACATTCAGCGCCAAGTCCCACTCAGATGGGCTGATCTGCAGGGCGGGCTTGTTCAGCCAGACCGACGCGTTATTGATCAGAACATCCAGCTTGCCAAAGTGCGCCACCGCGCCATCCACCAACGCATGCAGCTGCCCCAGATCGCCCACATCGCAGCGCTGAACGAACGTCTCGATACCGAGTGCCTCGAGTTCGGCGCGCGTCTGTGCGTGTGGCTCATCCTCAAAGTGCCAGCTGAAGGCGATGTGCGCGCCGCGCCGCGCTAACTCCAGCGCAATGACCCGCCCAACCCGCCGCGCTGCCCCTGTGATTAAGATAACGCGTCCTGCGATGTCCATATCTAGTTGACCCCTGCGCGCTGTAAGAGCGCGCTTGTCGCGCGCGTGCACTCAGCGATGAGCGCCGGCACATCTATGCCCTGCACAACACGATCCCGCACGAAGACCCGATTGCCGACGATCACGTGACGGACGTCGGCACCGTTCGCTGTGTAGATGAGTGCCGAGAACGGATCGTGGACGGGCGCGCTGCGCGGAGTCTGGATATCCACACAAATCAAGCGCGCCGCTGCACCGACCTCGAGGCGTGGCGCAGGCAAGCCGACCGCCGCTGCACCCTCCACGCACGCCATCTGCAAAATGTGGCGCGGCAAGAGCGCCGTTGCATCCATCGTCTCAATCTTCGCTAAGAGCGCCGTGATCTTCAGCAGCTCCAGCATATCCTGGCTGTTGTTACTGCCAGAGCCGTCGGTGCCGAGCGCGATCGGCACGCCGCGCCAAAAAAGCGGCGCAGCGCGCGCCATACCACTCGCTAGGTACATGTTGCTGGTCGGGCAGTGGATGAGGCGGGCCCCGCTGCGCTGAAGCAGGTGCATCTCATCATCCGAGAGCCACACGCCATGCACCACCTGCGTGCGCGGGCTCAAAACGCCGAGCGAGGCTAGCCACTCGATATGGCGCATCCCGTTGCGTTCGATCATCAGCCCAACCTCATCTTGCGTCTCGGCGGCGTGCAGATGGAAAGGCACATCCCATGCCTCTGCCAGGGCGAAGGCACGTTGCATCGCCTCATCCGAGCAGCGCCACGGCACCATCGGCCCCACACACACACGGACGGGCGTGCCATCCGCTGCAGCGCGCAGACGCTCCATCTCGGCGAGGCTAGTCTGTATGGGCGGCGCACCATCGCCTAGGTCGTTCCAGCCGTAGGCGAAGAGGGTTGGCAGGCCGAACTCGATATAAGCGCGCAGCGCCGCATCAGAGTGAGCAGGCGAGTTGACGATCTTGTGATGCTCGGTCAGCGCGATGACGCCGCAACTCACGTTCTCGACCAAGCCGAGCAGCGTCGCCAGGTAGACGTCTTCAGGCGTCATAGCGGCCTGCAGCCGCCAGACCACGTTTTTGAGCCAGTCGAGCAGCTTTTTGTCGTCGCCCAAGCCACGCATGAAGCTCTGGCTGAGATGGGTGTGCGCATTGACCAACCCGAAGAGCACAGCGCAACCATCCGCCTCTAAGACCAGCGCCGACTCGGGTGAGTCGAACGTGCCGAGCGCTGCGATCGCGCCGTCGTCGCCAATCAGCACATCACCTTTGGCACAGGTGCCGTTGACCACATCCAGCAGCGCGCCGCCACGAATCCAGATCGGCATGGCTCACCGGATGCGCAGCGGCAATGCTAGCTTATGCGCCGCCGCCACAATATCTTCGGCTTTCGGCAGCACGAACTGCTCTAGGGCGGGCGCGTAGGGGATTGGCACGTTTTTGGCGGCGATCCGCACAATTGGGGCATCAAGCCAATCGAGCGCCTCTTCAGCCACCAGCGCTGCGATCTCGGCGCCTGCGCCGCAGCGTTTGTGCGCCTCGTGCGCGATGATCAGCCGCCCGGTCTTCTCCACAGAGCGCACAATCGTCTCTAGGTCGAGCGGCACCAGTGTGCGCGGATCGATCACCTCAAGCTGGATACCTTCCGCCGCTAACTGATCGGCGGCGCGCAAGGCGTGGCGCAGCATGCCGCCGATCGCCACCACTGTGATATGCTCACCCGGGCGGGCGATTTGAGCCGTGCCGAACGGCACCACAAAATCGGGATCAGCTGGCACAGCGCCCTTCTCGGCATAGAGCATCTTGTGCTCGAAAAACAGCACGGGATCGTCGCCGCGGATGGCGGTCTTGAGCAGTCCTTTGGCGTCGGCGGGCGTGGCAGGCGTGACGATCTTGAGGCCTGGCACGTTCATGAACCACGCCTCAGGGCTTTGGCTGTGCTGTTGGGCTGCGCTGCCTGGCGCACCCGTTGTGACGCGCACCGTAACCGGAACATTCGCCTTACCACCGCTCATGTAGCGCGCTTTTGCCAACTGATTGACGATCTGATCGCCCGCTACAGGCAAAAAATCGCCGAACATAATCTCGACCACTGGCCGCAAGCCCATCATGGCTGCCCCCAGCGCTGCGCCGATGATCGCGCTCTCGCTGATCGGCGTATCCAGCACACGCGCCTCGCCAAACTGATCAAGCAGACCTTGCGTCACGCCGAAGACGCCGCCAAAGACGCCGACATCCTCGCCCATCAAAAAAACAGAGGGATCGCGCGCCATCTCTTCGGCAAGCGCCTCGCGGATCGCCTCGCTGTAAGTCAGTTCACGCATGGAGAGCACCTTGTCCTACTAATCAACCAGCTAAAAGACTTTTCCGCCGTGTGTCTCGGCATATACGCCCGCTAGGGCTTCCTCAGGCTGCGGATGCGGCGACTGCCGTGCAAAAGCGACTGCCTGATCCAGCTCTGTGCGCACAGCCTCGCGCACAGCCTCGAGGTCAGCTTCAGTGGCAAGCCCCGCCGTGATCAGCGCTGCGCCTAGCCGTACAATTGGACAGCGCGCCTGCCATTCCTGCAGCTCCCCTGAGGGCTTGTAAATTTGTGGATCGCCCTCATAGTGGCCGTGCCAGCGATACGTCTTGCACTCTAGCAAGGTCGGCCCGAGTCCGCTCCGCGCGCGCGCTAGTGCCTGGCTGGCTGCACGGTAGACCGACGGTGCATCGTTGCCGTCTAGGATTACTCCAGGAAAGGCATAGCTCTCGGCGCGCAGCGCCAGGTCGGCAACCGGAGCCTGCTTGTGCTGGGGCGTGCCTTCGCCATACAGGTTGTTTTCGCACACGAACACAACGGGCAGCTTCCACAGACCTGCTAGATTAAGTGCCTCGTGAAAGGCACCTTGATTAGCGGCGCCATCGCCGAAAAAGGAGACGGCAACACGCTCCTCGCCGCGCATGGCGAAGGCAAGTGCCGCCCCGACTGCTATTGGGATGCCGCCCGCTACGATGCCGTTAGCGCCCAAACTGCCCAGCGCGAAGTCGCTGATGTGCAACGAGCCACCTCGCCCGCCGCAATAGCCTGTTGCGCGTGCCGCCAATTCAGCCATCATGCGCGCTACGTCTCCGCCCTTGCCAATTAAATGGCCGTGCCCGCGATGCGTGCTGGTGAAGACGTCTTCCGGGCGCATCGTCATGCCCACCCCGACTGCACTCGCCTCTTGCCCGATGCTGGCATGGATGAAGCCCGGAATCAGCCCGACGCGCCGCTCGGCGATGGCGCGCAGCTCAAACTCGCGCACTAGCACCATGCGCCGGTACATCTCGCGCAGTAGTTCAGGCGTTAAGCCTGTCAGGTCTGTGATCATGCCTACCTCGCCCTTTAGCGTGCCCACTCGCTCTAGTATAGCCGAATTTTAGCGCGCAATATGGTGACGCGGCGCTGTAAACTTACCGAAGCTGACGTTTGCCAAACGCCTCGCTGCTGACCCTGCTGCAAGCCTTGCACTTTGGGTTAGAATGTTAGATCAAGAATGTCCGTGCTTAGGTGTTGAAAGGGGAACTCATGGCTCTACGCCCTACTCGCCTGATGACGCTTTTGCTCTGCGCGCTGCTGGTTGCCACGCTGCTGCCCAGCCCGCCAGTGAGCCGTGCTGCCCAACCTGAACCCATCGCGCCTATCGTCCATGCCGCCGAGACAGGCTCAAACTGGACGGGCGCCTACTTCCCAAACCGCAATCTCTCAGGCTCGCCAGCCTTCATACGCATCGATCCCGCTGTCGTGTTCAATTGGGGGCCGAACTCACCCGGATCGGGCATCGGTGTTCAGAACTGGTCAGCGCGGTGGCAGGGCGTGCAGTTCCTGAACGCCGGCACCTATCGGCTGACCGTACGAGTTGATGACGGGGTGCGCGTTTTCGTCAATGGGCAGTTGGTGATCAATGAATGGCGCGAGCAAGCGCCCACAACTTTTACACGCGATATTCAAGTTACGGCTGGCGTGCACGCCTTCCAAATCGATTACTTCCAGGCGCTGGGCGATGCCAGCATCTCATTTTCGTGGCAGTTCATCCAGACTCAAAGCAGCGCGTGGACAGCCCAATATTTCAACAATCCATTTTTGAGCGGCGCGCCCGTCCTGACGCGCCTTGAGCCGCGCATCGAGCATTTCTGGGGGCTTGGCTCGCCCGATCCGTTGGTCGTGCCGGTCGATCGTTTCAGCGCGCGCTATACGGCTACCCTGCCCTTCCAAGCGGGCACTTATCGCTTTGTGCTGGCAGGTGATGATGGTGTGCGCCTGTTCATTAACGATGTGCTGGTCATTGATCAGTGGCGGCGCCAAAGCCTGACCGCCTACAGCATGGATGTGGCATTGGCGGCTGGCTTGCACACTATCCGCGTCGAGTACTACGAGGATACTGAGCAAGCCGCTGTGCGCCTGACCATCAACCCTGCCATCGGCTCGCCCTTCGGCGCGCAATCCGATTTTTGGTACGGCGAGTACTACCCCAACCCAAATCTGAGCGGCTCGCCCGCCTTCGTGCGCAACGATGGCTTCAGCGGCATCAATTTCAACTGGAATATCGCCCCGCCGCAGCCGGGCTTCCCACGCGATTACTTCTCGGTGCGCTGGACACGCCGAATCTGCACACCCGGGCGCCCAACACGCTTCTTCCTATATGTGGATGATGGCGCGCGCTTCTTCATTGACAACACGTTGATCATCGATGCTTGGGGACAGCGCCCGGATACCGTCTACCAGCGCTTCGTAGATCTGACCGCCGGCTGCCACGACCTGCGCCTCGAGTACCAACAGCAGACCCTGCAGAGCTTCATTGTGCTGACGTGGGACCCGCCTGATGCGCAATCGCCCGCCCTGCCGATTCCGAATGTGGTGCCAGGCAGCGGTGGGCAGGGCGTAGCGAGTGTTGTGGGCTTGGTGGTCAACGCTAACCTGCTGAATGTACGCGCCGGTGACAGCATAAATTCGGCTGTGCTCGAGCAGATTCGCGGCGGCTCGTTCGTGACCGTGCTGGCGCGCAACAATGCGGCGACGTGGCTGCGCATCCGCACACAGAGCGGTGTGATCGGCTGGGTGAATGCCAGATTCATCCAAACCAACTTGCCTGATATCCGCAGCCTGCCCGTAGATGGCGCTGGTGGGGCTGTCCAGCCGACAGGCGTGCGCGGCCAGCTGACCTCCGGCTTGCGCCTGCGCGAAGGGCCGGGCCTAACCTTCCGCCAACTGACCATCATTGAGTGGGGTCAGACGGTCGACCTGATCGGGCGCAGCAGCGATGGTCAATGGTATGAGGTCATCCACAGGGGGCAGCGCGGCTGGATTTTCGCTCTGTATGTGCGCATCACTCAGGGCAATCCGCTCAGCTTACCCATCACAGGCTGAGCCAACCGCCTAGCTGCGGATATCTATCTCGCAGGGCGGCAGAGTCTCACCATTTTTCAGAAAGACGGTCAGGCGCAGCGTGTAGTGCGCTGCGCCTAGCCGGCTGATGTCCGCTTTTTCTACCAGCACGCCATCGCGCACAGGACGGCGTACGTTCGCCAGCAGAATCGAGGCTTGAAGGGTGTTGCTCTGACGGGCAAAAGCGTAGAGCTCGTAATGATCGAAGTCAGGGTGATCGGCCGTGCCGTGTATCAGAAATTCACTCGTCTGAACGCGCGAATCGGGGTGCGGCAGAGCGATGCGAGCATCAGGATGCGGGCAGCGGGCCCTAAGTGCAGTGGCATAGGTCTGTGTGGGCGCAAGGGCAAGCGCGATGGCAGTCTGTTCTTGTTGGCGGGCGCGCTGCATCAAGCCATTCTGCTGCGCCAAACTGATGAACACGACGTTCGCGAAGAATACGATGCCGAGAATGGCTAGCACATAACGATAGGGGCTGAAGAACAGGTTGCGCACAGCGGCAGCGTAGGGATCGTTGTAGCGTGTGTAGCGTGGCTTAACACTGTGATACCACGTCCAGAACGCCTGGCTGTTATCGGGCTCGGGCGGTCGCGCTGAAGTGTCTGGCCGAGTTGACCAGATTGCATCAGCGGCATAGGCAGCCGGGTTCGCCTGGCGGCGCTGACGGTCGTACTCCCAGCGCCGAGCAGCATCGCTCAGCACCTCGTAAGCC
Organism: Aggregatilineales bacterium; assembly: GCA_046719055.1. Taxonomy (GTDB): domain Bacteria; phylum Chloroflexota; class Anaerolineae; order Aggregatilineales; family UBA2796; genus CP2-2F. The sequence continues at coordinate 106,152 of JBDNDQ010000005.1, forward strand.
TCGCTCAGGCGGCGGAATTGCTCGGTTGCCCAGTCGATGCGGTCCAGATTGTGATCGGGATGAACTTCCTTTGCACGTCGGCGAAAAGCCTGCTGGATTTGCTCGGTGTTAGCGTGGCTGGGAATGCCGAGCAGCCTGTAAAAGTCGTTTTGCGGGTCGTAACGGATGACGTGGCGCTTCACAGCAACTTACTACCTGCACATCTCCCACTTGCCCTTGATTTTAGAGCAACGTCGCGTCTTTGCACATAAAAAATTTATGATGAGCGGCTCACTCACCTATCAACTGGCAGGCCTCCGCGCCGACTGAGAGAGGCCGCCAGGCTTGGCTAGACTGTGAGCGTTCATAGCAGGCGCATTGACGGCTGGGCAAGGCGCCAGCGCGCTTGGCGTTGCCCTGCCACACCACAAAACGTACATCTATAAGCGTACAGACCGTCTGGCGCCCATCGGTGGGCTGCGGCGGCGTACGGCGCTGTGAGGTGGCAATGCCAATGCCGCTGATCGGCACGTCGCGCAGCAGCCAGATGCGGAAGGCGTCCTCAGGCACATCGCTCCAGGTGATGACGATCTCGCCCTGCGAGACCAGCGCGATAACGAAGCAGGGCGCGAACATCACTGCCAGCCAGGTGATGAACAGCAAGGCGCAGCCGATTCGCCTAAGGACTTTGCGCACTGAATATCTCCTCACTCAACGTAATGAATCCCAAACTTCTAGCTTGCTGCTGACGCGGCGGATGACCTCGTCGGTGAACTCGGTTGTGCTGGCATGCCCGCCCAGATCGGCGGTGCGCACACCCTGATGAACAGCCTCGAGCGTCGCCTCGTAAATGGCACGGCTGGCGCGCTGCGCCGCGGCAGCATCTATGTGGGAGAGCAAAGCAGCCCCAGCTAGGATCATTGCCATTGGATTAGCTACATTCTTGCCCTGCAAGGCAGGCGCTGTGCCATGTGGCGCCTCAGTCACCACGACGCGCACGTTCATATCCTCATCGAAGCTTAAAATCTGCGACTCAGCGCCCGCGATCGAGCCGAACATCTTGATCACCAAGTCGGAGAGCAGGTCGCCATCGCGGTTGAGGGTCGGGATGACGAGCGCCTCGCCACTGGTATCGAGCAGAAGGGCGTAAGTGGCGTCAATCAGCTGCGGATCGTAGCGCACATGCGGATGGCGCGCTGCGGCGGCATCCAACTCTTCCTTGAACATGCCCTCGTAGATGGGCGAGACAGTGTACTTAGGCCCGCCAAAGACCTTTGCACCGGTCTTGGCAGCGTAGGTGAAAGCATACTCGGCCACGACGCGGCAGGTGCGCCGTGAGAGCTTCTCGGTGCGGTAAGCGCGTTCATCCAAGCCTTCGCCCTCGCGCCACTCTTTGGCGTTGTAGGCGTCGTCCACTGCCATGCGCACGACAGTGATCGGGGCGTAGACGCCCACATACGGGCGCACCGAAGGGATGCGACGCCCTGTGCGCAAGATCACCTCGCCCTTGATCGCCTCGCGCAGCAGGGCATTCGGGCTGCCGACGTCGCCCTTCTGCTCTGGCGTGATGGTGGCCGCCTTGATGCCGTAGCCGAACTGATTGAGCGCCTCTGCAGCCTCATACACGACGGCGTTCTGCGTAGCGCGCCGATTCTCCAGCGAGAGATCGAACGAGATAAAGTCCAGATCAAAGCGGATGATGCTTGGCTGCAGCACGCGCAGCGCTTCAACCAGCAGCTCCTGACCGGTTTGATCGCCTTGCAGCACGACAATGGTTTGTTTAGACATGGCTCAGTCACTTTCAGGGCTAGGGCAGAGACGTCCTCAATCATGCCCAGTCAGATAGCGTCCGTCAAGAGCGGTCTAGCTGCTGTGTGCTGCTGCACTGCGCAGTGCGATAGCACGATCGATTGTTTTGATCAGCGCATCCATACTAGCGGGCTTGGGCACCAGCAGGTCGGCGCCTGCCTCGAGGCGGCGCGCCTCGAGGTTGCTGGCTTGGTAGGCCGTCACGAAGACGATGGGCAGATTATGCGTGGCTGGATGCAAGCGCAGCATCTTGCAGACCGTGAACCCGTCCAACTTGGGCATCATAATATCAAGCAGGACGCAATCCGGCCTCTCGATCTCTGCCAGGGTGAGCGCTTGTGCCGGGTCGTGAGTGGTGATGGCGGTATAGCCGATCAGCTCTAGCATCATCTTGAGCAGGTTGAGGGTGTCTATTTCGTCATCCACAACAAGGATACGTCTCATAGTGAGCCTCAGGGTACGGAAGTTGGTGTCAGCACGGGCAGGACGATGATACCACGCGATGGATCAGTCGCAGAGATAGCGGCGAGTGCCGAGAAGATTGCCACACCTGCGAAGATCGCGGCGGCTGTGCGATCATCCCGCCCACGCAGCAGCGAAAAGGTGCCAGGCAGCACTAACACGAAGAACAGCGAATACAGAAAGTAGACCCAGCGCAATGGCTCGCCTGCCAGCGTGCGCAGCAGCCAAACGACTAAGCCCGCAATCCCCAGCAGAGTAGCTGTCCACATGGCGCCCCAGAAGTTACCGCTTAACCCTTCGCCACGCAGGGCGTTTAAACCCGCCCACAGCCCAAGAAATAGGCAAAAGAGGATGTACGCATTGCTCAAGATCAGACCAAGTGCATCGATGAAGTTGGTCATGCCCCACAACCTGTGTCACAACAGTTTACAAGCGGGATTATAGCCAAAAACACAACAGCGGGTTAGGCAGCAGATGGCCTGGAGCGCCGCGCGAGTCACGGCGCTCAGGGAGCCCTCAGATGAACTGATGGGAATCGGGCTGCATGACGATCTCGTTGATGACGGCTGGGCCAGGTGCACTTAGCGCGTAGAGCGCCACATCGGCGGCTGCTTCCGCCGTCAGCATCTTGCTGCGATCCACGCGCATTTCGATTGCATCCCAAAAGCTAGTATTCACGCCGCCCAAATACAGCAAGGTGAAGCGGATGCCGCGCTTGTTGAATTCTTCGCCCAGCGCCTTCACCCAGCCGACCACCGCGAACTTCGAGGCGCTGTAGCCGCCTGAATTGCGCATCACATGCCGACCAAGAATGCCCACTGGCACTACAAAATGCCCGCCGCCACTATTCAGCATGTGCGGGATAGCCGCCCGCGTGATATAAAACAGCCCTTTGAAGTTGGTTGCCCACATGCGATCCAAGTCGGATTCCTTCAGCTCTAGGGCGCTGCTCAACGCCCCGACGCCCGCGCCGTAGTACACAGCATCGATGCGGCCATAGCTCGCCTGTGTCTCGGCGATGAGATTGGCAACATCGCGCTGATCGGTCATATCCGCGCTGACGGCCAACGCCTGCCCGCCCAGCGCCTTCACTTCATCGGCGAGCGTGTTCAGCTCAACGTAGGTGCGTGCGCTTAAAACAAGCTTGGCGCCCTGCGCAGCAAGCTTCAGCGCTAGCGCGCGTCCGATGCCGCGCCCAGCGCCGGCGATCACGACAACTTTCTGATCCATAGTCCCTCTAGTCCACTCTCAAGATGATCTTACCGATGTTCTGGTTGCTCTCCATGTAGCGGTGCGCAGCCGCCGCCTCTGAGAGCGGGAAGACGCAATCAATGACGGGCTGCAGCGCGCCACTTTGAAAGCGCGGCTGGGCAAATGCCTCAAAGGCGCGCGTCAGGGCGCTTTTTTGCGGCAGAGGCGTGCGGCGCAGCGTGGTGCCCATCACACGCAGACTTTTGGTCAAGATGGGCGCCAGATCGAGGGCAGGCCCTTTCGAGCCGCCCAAAAAGCCGATCAGGGTCAGCCGTCCGCCGATTGCCAGCGCCTCGAGGTTGGCGGCCCAGTTCGGCGCGCCGATGAAGTCCAAGATCAGGTCTACGCCGCGCCCGCCTGTAGCATCACGCACGATCGCCGAGAAGTCCTCTTGCTTGTAGTTGATAGCCAGTGCCGCACCCAGCTGACGGCACTTGGCTAACTTCTCGGGAGTCCCGGCTGTGACAAAAATGCGCGCACCGGCCTCGCGCGCCAGTTGAATTGCCGCCGTGCCCACTCCGCTGGCGCCAGCATGGATCAAGACGTCCTCACCCGCCTGCAGACCGCCCAATGTGAACAGATTCAGGTACGCAGTCAGGAAAACTTCTGGGATCGCCGCTGCCTGCTCCCACGTGAAAGTCTCTGGGACGCGCATCGCCACTCCGATGGGCACACAAGCCTGCTCGGCGCAGCCACCGCCCGTCACAACAGCCATGACGCGCTCCCCAACAGAGAAAGGCGCGCCCTCAGGTGCATGGATAACCTCACCCGCCACCTCTAGGCCCAAGATTGGCGAAGCGCCAGATGGCGGCGGATAGGCGCCACGCCGCTGCAGCAAGTCAGCGCGGTTGAGCGCAGTGGCGCGCACGCGAATCAGCAGTTCATCGGCGGCAGGCTGCGGATCGGGCGCCTCGCCCAAGTAGAGCACCTCAGGGCCGCCGACCGAATCGTACAACACAGCGCGCATCGCCTATGCCTTCAGCGCCGCGCGCGCCTGCGCTTTGGCATCGCGCATCTGCGCCATGTGATCATCCCAATGCAGCAGCCCGAGCAGCAAATTCGCTGGCGCGTTCAGCTGACCGAAGAAAGCAATGTACTGCTCAGGCATCTCGCGCAGAATGTCGAGGTGAGGTGGCTCGGGCAGTGTGTCCAGGTAGGCGAGGCAGATGCGTCGGCTTTCCTCCAGGCGCCCGACGACCTGCTCACGCTGCGTGAACATCCGCCAGTCGGGCTCGTAGCGCAGCCGCCCGCCGATCGGCACGCCGCGCCCCAGAATCGAGCAGAAGGCGGCGCCCTCTTCAAGGCTTGCTGTCACATGTAGCACCAAGTGCGCCAAATTCCAGCCGATGCGCTGATCTGCCGTTGGTGCGAAGGGATCGTGTGCCTCAGGATCGTGTGGCTCGAAGGTGAGCACAGCGTCATTGCAATCAGCCAGCAGATCGAGCGTAGCATCAATGTAGGCGTTCACAGCAAGGCGCAAGTCGTGAAAGGTGAAGCGCTGTGAGAAGTCTAGCAGCTTGACGCCGCCCTGACGCACAGGCGAGAAATCAATCAACATGGTGTCACTCTCCGTACAGCATCCCAATCTGCACGAATTATCGCAAGGCGCACCAGAAATGCCGAAAGCTACGAGATTTTCTCGGTATTCAGCTGCTTTTCGCGCTCCAAGACGATCTGGGCGACGCGCTCGACGGCGATGCGCTGCTTGCGATAGAAGTCGGCATCGCTCATGGCCAGCTTACGGGCGACGTCGCGCACCTTTTGCCCTCTGATGAAGCGCAGATCGAGGATGTTGTAGAGCATCCACTCGGCAGCGGTCAGGCTGTGAGCGCCTTGCGGCTTGAGCGCCTCAATAGCGCTGTTCAGCACGGCCCGAACGGCTTTCGCGGCGTCACCGCCTTGTTCGACTAGTGCTGCTTGCACTTGCTGCAGGCGCACGATACGGCTATCGGTCAGGCGGGCACCACCCCAGTAATCGCGCAGGGCGCCCCAAATCACCTCACTAAACTCAGCAGCCGCCTCTGCCGGCGCGCCTTCGCCTAGGCGGGCTGCCTCAGCTGCGTTGCCGTAACGCACGGCTTCGCTCTCCGCGCTGACCGCAGCGCTCGTCTCAAGCATATCCTCAAGGCGGGCGAACAGCTCTGCCTGCAGGCGCATGTCATCCAGCACGCGCGCCACGCGCTGATACAGCACGCGGAAGACCGTCTCTTCCTCGGCCTGCAGATTCGGCGCCGAGCTGCGCGCCCAAATGCCCAAGACGCCGATCAAGCGCCCGCCGCGCCCGCTGCGCAGGGGGATCAGCCAGAATGACTGCCAGGCTGCGATCTCAATCGGCGACTCAACTTGGGCGCCATTGGCAGCGCCGTTGCCATTGGCTTGGAATAAGCTGCTTGGGCGCGCTGACTCAAGCGATTCGAGCGTCGGTTGCAGCGAACCGACCTGCTGCTCAAAGGCGATCTTCTCGCCATTCAGCGAGGCGACAAAGGCGCTCGGCACGCGTAGATAGTCACAAATGGCTGCTAGAGTCGCTTCGAGCAGCTGTTTGGCATCATCCCGCGTCAGCAGGTGCTGGCTGAGCGCCTGCAGCTGACGCGCCTGTTCCTGATCTTCAGTGTAGATCAGCCTCTGCTCGAGGAGCGGGATGGCGAGCGTGAACAGCCACTGCAGGCCCATGACCGTTGCCACTGCCACAAAAGGCATCAGCGCCTGGCTGGGGATGCCGAAGAATGAGAGGCGCGGCACATACAGAATCACAATCAGCACGGCGATGCCAGTGATCGGCCCGCGCAGCATAAAGCTGAGCAGCTCCGCCTTGATCATGCGATCCGGCTTCTTGGGGCCGAAGAAGGCTAGCGGATAGGCCATGAAGGCTAGCATCAGCACAATGCCTAAGTTCCCGACGTTGATGAGCAACCAGATCAAGGCTGCATCAGCCTCTCGAGCGTTCGGGAAGAGCAGCGAGAACGGGAAGATGCCCGCCATCGGCGTGACGAGCGCAAAGAGCAAGTAGGTCATGCGGCGGTAGGTAGCCCGCGTCAGGCAGCGGCGGCGCGCGCGCAGCACGTTGTTAAAGGCGAAGAGCGAGGCGGCTATAAAATACACCACAAACAGGGGGAACAAGCCGCCTGGCTGCATAATCTCCAGCGGCTCCAGCAGCAGATCGCGCACGATTAGGTCAGTTGTGCAGGCGAGGACGAAAAAGAGTGTGGCGAAGGTATACAGCAAGCGCACCACGCGTCGCCTTCGGCCGCGAGAGCGCAAGCCTGTTGTCGCCAAGAGGGCATCCGAGAGGTGAAAGAGCGCCGCCGGCGCAAAGGCGATGCCCAGCCATTCCAAACGTAACAAGGTCTCGATGGTCTGTGAGGCGCGGCTGATGGCTACCAGCACATCGCCGATGTAAATCACGCTAACACAGCCCAGTAAAACGCTAGAGGCTCGCGTGACGCGGTCACGCGGGCCGTGTGAGAGATTGTAGAGCAACATCGAGACGGCGACGATCACGGTTGCTGCCGTCAGCACCTCGTTGATCTGCCGCGAGAGCACAATGAACAAGTCGAGAGCCATAGCATCATCACCAGCGCACCGTCTGCCCGAAGAAGAGCGCGACATCGCCGTTGGCAAAGTACAGGTCGTTGTAGCCGCAGAAAACTAGGCCATTCCGCTGGCAGAAGCAGATGGCTGGATAGTTCTTGGTCTGCGTCTCGATTGAGAGATGGCGCAGGCCGTGTGTGCGCGCCTGCACGTAGGCGGCGTTCAGCAGCGCCGTGCCGATTTTCTGGCGGCGGAAGGGCGCATCCACGCCTAATTCAGCGATCCAAGCCGCACTGCGCTCAGGCTCGAAGCGCAAGAGCAAGTAGCCGCGCACTTTATTGCCTTTTTCCGCCACCAGGAAAGCGCCAAGGGTGTGTTCCCATTGCAAGGCGGCGCCGAGCAGCTCAGCTGCACGCGGATAGACCACGCGCATCAGGCGTGGCAGGCGTGCCGTGCGCAAACTGATGGCAATCGCACCACTTTCATCGCCGCGCACATCAATCTGCCAGACGTAGTCGGTTTCATAGGAAAGGTCAAGGGCGAGGCACGCAGGCAGATCGTCGGGTGTGGCGGCGCGAATGTTCAGAGAAGCTGCACTCACCATAGCCGCTTAATTCTACCCGATCTTGTGACAAAAGTGTAGCTGGAGCAATCAGTCGACTGGGCGGCTTGGGCGCGCACTCAGCTGGTAGCGCCCTTGCGCGCCATCGGCATTCTGCACCAGGATGGCGTACTGCTCGCCTGCCTGCGCCTGGAAGTCCAGGGCAGCCTCGCCGCCCTGTAGGGCCGCTTCGGCGAGTAGAGCGCCCTGCGCGCTGACGACTAACACGCGCACATTCCGCAGGCTGCGCACAGCGCTCAGGCGTATGGCCAGGCGCTCATCGCTTGGGGCGCGCAGCAGCCACTCGTGCAGCGCCTGTTCAGGGCGCAGAGCACTTTCAGCGGAGCTCTCCAGTTCCAAGATGCCTTGATAGTTGGCGTTCGGCTGCAGACGAGTCAGACGCAGCTGGTAAGCCAGCCCGGCCGAGCGCTCAGCGCGCACAGCCAGCGCGTAGAAGCCATCGCTGGGCAGCACAATATCTGAGAGACGGCTGCCCGCCGCAAAGCGCACGGCAGTGGCAAGCGTCTTGCCATCTGGGCGCAGCAGGCTCAGTGTGGCGCCTGAGAGCTTCTCGTCCTCGAGCAGGAGTTCCGCCACGATGCGGTCAGCTGCTTTGCCATAGAACACCCATGCCTGTGCGCCGTCACCGCTCAGCAGGCCCGAGACGCTCTGATTATAGGCAATTCCCTGTGCGCTGGCGATGCTGGCCTGCTCAGCGGTCTGTAAGCGCTTTAGGCGCAGGCGGTACAGCCCTTCGCCGCGCTTCGAGCTCACCACAAGCCGATACTGACCGCTCTGCGGCAGGCTGAACTGCCCGCTGATCGCCAGGCTTGCTTCGAAGGCTGCGAACTCGCCGACGCGCCGCCCATCGGCACTTACAATCTCTAACCGAGCGTCGAGATCGGCTGTGGTGCGCTCAAAGAGCAGCTCGTAGCGCTCGTCGGCGTTCCCGCTGAACAGCCATGTCTCTGTGTTCCGCGCTGCACTCAGCAGCCCAACAACAGGGCGAGCGTCGGCTTGGATAGGCTGCTCAGTTGGGAGCTGCACCTCCGCTGGGCGGGCCAGGCGCACCCGATAGGCGCCATTCGTCCGCCCAGCTGCGCCGAGCCAGCGCGTCACCACCAGCAAATACGTGCCATCTTCAGGCAGGCGCAGCGGCTTGAGCGCCACCGAACTGAGCGTCGGTGAGGCAGCGCTGCCAGCTAGATACTCGCCCGAAGCCGTATAGAGCGCCACATCGAGCCGCAGATCGCCGTTCAGCCGCGTCGCCTCAATCTGTACGGGATCGCCAGCCGCGCCTGTGAACGTCCAGAAGTCTACACTGCTGCCGGGCGTGATACCGTTCTGCAGGGCTAGTCCTGCCACCAGCGGGCGCGCCGCGACGGCCGCAAGATTGCTGGGCAGCGAATCTTGGCGCCGCTGGACGACCAGGCTGTAGGGCACGGTCTTTTCAGCGCGCATCACCACAATGTAGCGCCCGCTGGCAGGCAAAATCAGCCCTTCCACCGTCGTCTCACGTGCCTCGAGTGCCTCTGGCGCAGCTGAGGCGAGCACGCGCCCGCTCACGTCCTGAATCTCGAGCTGTGGGGCTGGGATGGGTGCGCCGCCACTGGGCGTATTGGCTGTGACGCTTACATTGACGACATCGCCGGCTGCGCCGATGAATGCCCAGAGCGTCTCGCGCTGGCTGGCAATGGCGCCGCGCACCACCTGATTGTAAGCGATGCGGAAAGCCGCTAGAGCCCGCTCAGAGGGAGCCTGAGACGGACTGCCGAGCTCCATCAGCAGGCGATAGTTGCCGCTTGTCGTGACGTCGGCGCGCTCAGTCTGCAGCAGGTAGGTGCCTGTCTCAGCGATCGGGTAGCCCACAATCAGGCTGGAGAGACCTTCGGCCGTCCGTACCAATGCCCCCTCAGCCAGGAAGCGCCCATCCGCGTTTAAGAGCAGCAGGCGCGGCTGCAGATTGCCACTGGTCACCAGCAGGCGCGCCGAGAGGGTCTGCCCTGCCTCAGCGGTGAGCTGCCAGAGCTCACGGGGCCGCGCCGCATCCAAAATGCCGTTTGCCGCGATGCCTGAGACTAAGCTCGGCGGTGCCGCTGAGCTCTCAGCAGCGCGCTGCACGGTCAAACGGTAGCTGCTGGCGACGCCGACGCGGCTGGGCAGGATCAGCAGCGTATACACGCCATCTTGCGGCAGCTGTAGACGCTCCAGCGCAGCGCTAGAGCCCCGCCCTGCTGAATCTGTCTCACCTAGCCGCTGCCCATCAGGTGAGATGACAATCACGGAAGGTAAGCCCTCGCCAGACAGACGCAGGGTATTCAGACTCAAGCTCTGACCAGCCGTGCCGCTCAGCAGCCAGTAGTGTGCCGTCTCAGAGGGCGCAAACGT
>JBDNDQ010000050.1:0-27043 GCA_046719055.1 Aggregatilineales bacterium
CCCGGCATCTACGGCGGATAGGGCGGCCCGGCGCGTTGCCTCATCCAGCGCCAGCTCGGCGAATTCGTCTTCATCCAGCACGAGCACATCGCCAGCCGGACTGAGCCAGACGTCGAGCGCCAAGTCGAACCAGAGGATGTTGTCGGCATCGATCAGGGCTGGGCGCGCGATGTTGCAATACCAGCCCTTAAGATGCCCGCCACTCACATCGTACAGCTCAAAGATGTTGTACCAGCGATTGGTGTAAAAGCGCTCGATCAGTCTATCGCCCCTGCGGAAGGTCACGTAGGGCAGCGGGACGTCGGGGCGGCTGAAGAACGCCTCGATGGTGATGCTGAGCGCTGTGCGCTCGAGGACGCGCCCGCTGTAGCGCATGGCCTCGCTCCCATCGGGCAGAATTTTACGCACAGTGATGAACGTCTCGCTCACGGCAACTTCTGTTCACAAGTGACTCGATACAGGACGATGGGTGTGCGCGCAATTGGCTCCAGGCGTGCCCCAGCCGCATTTAGCATAGCCAGCCAGCGCCAAGCGGCTGCTTCGGGCGCGGCAAAATAGCTTGGTGTCGGCAGATTGCATACATCGCGGCTCAGCCACTCCGCTGAGGGATACCAAATCAGCTGGGCGCGCGGCGAATCGCCTAGGTAGTAGCGCAACTCCCAGCTCAGCCAATGGTCGTAGACGATCGGCGCGCCATCCAGCGCGTTGATATGTGCCGCCAGCTGATCCACGCCACGATAGAACTCGCTCTGCACGCCGATGGTGTGTTCGTTGCAGAGCGTGCGCCAAGTAAAGGGTGTTATCAGCGCCAGTGCAGCCAGGATGACGAGCTGGCTGCGCCATGCTGCCATGCCGCAGCCGATCAGCAGCGCTGTGAGCGGTATCAGCGGCAACAGGTAGCGATCGTACATCGGGAAGGCGATCAACCAATAGGCCAACAGCGTCCCGAGCAGGCCGCAGGCAGCAATCAGGATAGCTGCTGATGGACGAGTCGCGCTTTTGAGGGCGCTCCACACCCCACAGATACCAACACACAGCAACGGTGTAAAGCCGACACTCTGACTGTACAACGTGAGCCAACGGGCAAGGCGTGGCAGCACCTCATCCGAGCGGATCAGGCGCAGCGCGCCCGGATTGAGGATGCCAAGCGTCCAAAAGTCGACGGGGGCAGCCCGCGCCATGCTCCACCCGAACAGCGCCAAGCTCACTGCTAGAATCGGCGCGCTAAACGCTAGAAGCGTCCTGAGGCTCAGCCGCCGCAGCCCGATTGCGCCAAGCAGGGCGTAAATCGGCAGGAATTGCAGGGCGCTCTGCTTGGTGGCGAGGGCTAGCGCAGCAAAGGCGCCGCCATAGAATGGCTGATTGCGGCTGAGCAGCAGCGCGCATAGGCTGCAGCACAGCGTGAGCAGCGGATCATGAAAGGCCGTCCCGCTGAAGGCGAGATCGAAGGGTGAGAACGCCATGATCGCGCCCACAATCAGCGCCGTGCGCCGATCGAGCAGCCGACGCGCTAGCGCGCAGCACGCAGCGACGTTGATCAGGCTGAAGTATGTGGCAGGCAAGCGCGCCGCGAACTCGCCCTCGCCCAGCATGCTGAAGCTGAGCGCGTTCACAAACAGACCTAGTGGCGGCTTGTCGAGCGGCGCATCGCTCAACAATAAATCGCCATAGCGCGCCATGCGCCGCGCATAGGTGGCATAGAGCGCCTCATCAGGATGAAAACGCACATCATGGGTCAGCACAGCTAGGCGCAGCGCAGCCGCGATCAGGAGTAGGGAGAGTAGGCTCAGTTGGTGAAGCGGTAGCGCAACAGCGTCCAGGCAGCGATCGGTGCGTCCGTCCACTTGATTTTCTTGCCCTCATGCCATTCGCGCCCGTTGTAGCTGATCGGCACTTCGTAGATGCGGTAGCCGCGCTTGAGCACTTTCGCAGTGATCTCTGGCTCGAACTCAAAGCGGCGCGAACGCAGTTTCAAGCCCTGCACCACTTCTGCACAGAATACCTTGTAACACGTCTCCATGTCGCTCAGGATTGTGTTGTAGAGGATGTTGGTCATCAGAGTGAGCATTTTGTTGGCGACCATATTCCAGAAGAACATAGTCTTGCGAGGGCCACCCAAAAAGCGCGAGCCGTAGACCACTTTGGCGCGCCCCTCCTGGATCGGCTTGAGCAGAGTCGGGTAGTCGCGCGGATCGTACTCCAGATCGGCATCCTGAATCAGCAAGACATCGCCTTTAGCGGCGGCAAAGCCCGTGCGGACCGCTGCGCCCTTGCCCTGATTGTGAGCATGGTAGATGACCCGGACTTGCGGATCGGGGGGCAGGTTGGCGAGTACCTCGCGCGTGCCATCAGTCGATCCGTCATCCACGATGATGATTTCGTGGGCAAGGTTGACTGCTTTCACGGCTGCCAAAATCTGCTCGATTGTGGTCAGCTCGTTGTAGCAGGGGATAATCACAGAGAGTTTCAACTAACTGTTCCACCTTATTTGCGAAATGGCGCGCTGAGTATAGCTGAACTGTGGCGCTTTGGCTAGGCTTTCAATTGCGCGAAAGGCAGGGCGCGTGCTAAGCTAATTAGGCATGTATCGGCATGTGCGTGAAGCGAAAACAATGCCATGAGCAACTCGAAACCGACACCCCCTGACCTTGACCTGAGACGACTGATCGACCGCATAAGCTATGGCATCCTGGTCTTTGATTCAGCAGACCGCCTAGTGATGGATAATCAGGCATCACGCGCGCTGCTGGGCCCAAACCTGACACTCATCCGTGCTGAGGGGTGGCTGGCCGCCGCTATGATGCTAGACGCGCGGCGCGTAGAAGGCCCAAGTGCCCACGAGATTCGCGCGCGGGCGCTCAGCACCGGCGAGCCTGTCCGCTTTCACACGCTGCTGACCGGTACCTATATCCCGTGCTGGGCTGTCTCGGTGGAGGGCAACAGCGGGCAGCTTTACACGCTGATCAGCATGGAACAGACCGACTGGGGTGCTCTGCGCGAGTTCATGTCCACCTTCCGCACTGAAGCGCGCTTAGCTGTCGAGAGCACACGTGGACACGCCGATCTGATCATGCAGCTGATGCGCAAGCGTCCGCCAGGCATGACCGCCGATCAACTGGCGGGGCGCGTTAAGGGCTTTGCCGAGATCATCGCCACGCACATGTACCGCTTGGAGCTACTGCTCGATCTGCTCTACCGCCTCGAACTGCTGCGCACAGGTCAGCTGCCAACACTTGTCAAGCAGGATCGGCGCAAGCTGAAGTTGGCAGAATTCGTGGAAGACTTCCTCGAGTCGCTCATCCAAGAGCAGCCGTTCGATCCGATTCACTCCGAGACGCTGCGCGACAGGCTGATCGTGCAGATCCCAGGCAGCATCACGGTCGTTGCATCGCCAGAGTACCTGCGCAAGGCGTTACACGACGTGCTGCGCAACGCTGTGATGTACAGCCCGCCTGGCTCGCCTATCATCCTGCGGGCCAGGCGCCTGATGCCTAGCGATGTCGTTCAAATTGATATCGTCGATCAGGGTTGCGGCATCCGCCCGAAAGAGGCTGAGCGCGTCTTTGCGCCCTTCCAGCGCGCCCGGCAGCCACAAGTCATGGCCGAGTTCGGCTACGGCATCAGCTTGTATCTCGTCAAGGCGGAGCTAGACGCTATGGGTGGGCGCATCTGGTACGAGAGTGAAGAAGGCGTCGGCACGACCTTCAGCATCAAACTTTCAGGCTCCTAAGGTGGGCATAAAGTGACTACAGCATATATCACGGATTCACGTGTTCAAGTGCACACATTAGAGGGACACATCGAGAATGCAGAGCGGCTGGCAGCTGTGCAAGCGCGCATTGCTGCTGATTCGGTTGCTGCGCAGCTGCTAGCGCTCACGCCTGAGCCCGCTGACGATGCGCTGATTCTGAGCGTCCACACGCGGGAATACCTGGAGCTGCTCAAATGGACGGAAGGGCAGGACGGCGTTCAGTTGGGCGCCGATACCTATGCGCTGCCTGAGTCGCTGGGCGCGGCGCGCCTCTCGTGTGGGGCGGTCTTGCGGGCTGTGGATGCTCTCTGCAGCGGTGAGGCAGACAACGCACTAGTGGCGACTCGTCCGCCTGGTCATCACGCCATCCCAGAAATGGCGATGGGGTTCTGCCTGCTGGCGAACGTGGCGATCGCAGCGCGCCATGCGCAGCGCGCCTATGGCTTGGAGCGCATCCTGATCGTGGATTACGATGTGCATCACGGCAACGGCACACAAGACATTTTTTACCAGGATGGCTCAGTCTATTTCTGCTCAACGCATCAATCGCCGTGGTATCCTGGCACGGGCGCCCTACATGAGACGGGCACTGGCGCAGGGGCGGGCACAACGCTCAACTTGCCGCTGCCTGCTGGCGTCGGCGATGCAGGCTTCAAGCGGCTCTACAGTGAGATAGTTTGGGCAGCGGCGCGGCGCTTCCGCCCGCAGCTGATGATCGTCTCGGCGGGCTTTGACGCACACTGGCGCGATCCGCTAGGTGGTCTGCAGCTGACGCTGAGCGGCTACGCAGACCTGACGCGCGAGTTAATCGCTATGGCAGCCGAGCTGTGCGAGGGCAAGATCATCTTTGCGCAGGAAGGCGGCTACGATACTGAGGCGCTCAGCTGCGGTATGCTCAACGTGGCTTATGCGCTCTTGGGCTTGCCAACGGTCTGCGATCCGATTGGTGCTGCGCCGCGTCCTGAGCCATCCGTCGAGAATATCATCAAGGCCGCTAAGGCACTCCACAATCTTGACTAGGTCAACAGATTAAAGGTAGTAAGTTTATGTCTCCAAGCACGCACTACACCATCAGCGATTACGATCTAGCCGTTGAGGCAGTCCGCGCACGTACATCTGTGCAGCCAAAGGTCGGCTTAATCTTGGGCAGCGGGCTGGCCACCCTAGCCGAGCAGATCGAGAACGCTGATTACATCCCCTACAATGAGATTCCGCGCTTTCCACAGTCGGAGGTGGCGGGGCACCGCAACCGCTTCGTGGCGGGCACTCTGGAGGGCGTGCCAGTCCTGGCGATGCAAGGGCGCATTCATTACTATGAAGGACATTCGATGCAGACGGTCACTTTCCCTGTACGCGTGATGCAGCGCATGGGCGTGCGGGTGCTGATCGTGACGAACGCGGCTGGCGGCTTGAATCCGTCCTTCTCAGCGGGCGATATCATGCTGATCACTGACCACATCAATTTTATGGGTATGGCGGGCGTGCATCCGCTGGTTGGGCGCAACGATGAGACGCTCGGTGAGCGCTTCCCAGATATGTCTGAAGCCTACGATCGGCAGCTGGGCCAGCTAGCGCGCCAGGCAGCTCAAGCGCACGGCATTGTATTGCGCGAAGGGGTCTACATTGGGCTCTCAGGCCCAAGCTTCGAGACACCAGCTGAGGTGCGCATGCTAGCGCAGCTGGGCGCGGATGCCGTCGGCATGTCTACGGTGGGCGAAGTAACTGTAGCGCGGCACGGCGGCATGCGCGTACTCGGTTTTTCAGGCATCACCAACATGCTAGTCAAGGGCGAGCAAAGCGGGCCGCCCGTCATACACGGCGATGTGCTCGATATCGGGCAGAATGTGATTGCGCCCAAGCTAGAGCCGCTTGTGCGCGGCGTGCTGAGAACATTGGGCAGCTGAGAGGCACCCTGATGACGCAGCTCGTCTACCTAATCGAACAGATTGCGCCAGCGATCTATCTGTTCTGTGCGGCGGGCGTGTTGTTCTGGTTGGGGCGCTATTTTGCAGCGCAGGCTGCGCTGCGCGCCGCTGAGTTCGAGCTGGAGCGCGAGCTGGAAGAGCAGCGCCGTGCCCGCGCCGTCACCTGGGCAATCGGCCTGATCGAAATCGGGTTGGCAGCGTTCGCCATCGCTGTTGTGGTCGCACCCACGCTGCGCGCTGATTTGCTCAGTGCAGGCTTGCCTGCCCTCCCCGAGTCAGGCGGGGAGCAGCGCTTTGCCACCAGCACACCTGGCGGCGACGGCAACGAGGCAGAGGGCATCTTTCTGACTGTGACCGCGCAAGCACTCAGCGGCGCCGGCGCGCTGCTGCTGCTGACAGCCGCTGCCTCGCCAACGCCCGTCGGCACGATCATCGCAGGCTATCCAACGCCCATTGGCTGCAACTCTGAGCAAGCCTGGCTGGAAGTGCCGGCTAACGGCATGCGCGTCTTCGATACGCTGACAGTCGTCGGCATGGCGAACATCCCCGACTTCGCCTTCTACACGCTGGAAATCAGTGGGCCAAGCACCGGCGGCGAGTTCGGCGTGCTGGATAATAAGACCTCGCCCATGCCAGAGAAAGGCGTACTCGGGCAGTTCCCTGTGGCTGCCTTTCAGCCTGGCGATTACCGCTTCCGCCTGGCCGTTTTTGATAGCTTGAGCGAGATGCGCGCCTCGTGCACCGTCTGGATTGTGATCAGTCCGCGCCCGCCAACCAACACACCGCCGGGCGGCTAATCTGGCACCTCAACCGACTCAATGCCCGCCTCTGGCTGCGGAAACTGCGGGTTCAAGCGCTCAAGCGTCTCGCGGACGACGCGCGTGATCACATAGTTGCGATACCACTTGCGATTAGCGGGCACAATATGCCACGGCGCATAGGGCGTGTTGCAGAGCGTCAGGGCAGCCTCATAGGCAGCTTGATAGTCATCCCAGAAGGCACGCTCACGGATATCGCCCAGCGAGAACTTCCAGCGTTTCTCGGGTGTATCGCGGCGCTCAAGCAGGCGTTTTTTCTGCTCGGCTTTGGAAATGTGCAGAAAGAACTTCAAGATTGTGGTGCCGTGCTCGCTGAGCAGCTCCTCAAAACGATTGATGTGATCGTAGCGCTCGCGCCAAATAGACTCTGGCACCAGGCTGTGCACGCGCACGACCAGCACATCCTCGTAGTGGGAGCGGTTGAAAATACCGATCATGCCTTTAGGCGGCACAGCGCGATGGATACGCCATAGAAAATCGCGGGCGAGTTCATCCGGCGTGGGCGCCTTGAAAGAGGTAACTTGCACACCTTGGGGATCGACCGTGCTAAAAACGTGCCGAATCGTGCCATCTTTGCCAGAGGTATCCATGCCTTGCAGCACAATTAGCAGAGCGCGCTTGCCTTCGGCGTAGAGTGCTTCTTGCAGCACGTCAAGGCGCTTGAGATCGGCCTCCATCAGGGCTGTGAGCTGTTTCTTCAAGTCTTTCTGGCTGCCCTGGCCTTCGATGTAGTCGGGATCATACTCACTCAGATGGACGGGCACGCCGAACGGCGGGATCAGAGGTTGAGACATCTTTTGCTCCATTCAAAACATGAACGTTAAGGGCTATCATGGTAGCATGGGCGCGTCCTTTGTGCACGCAGGTACGTATCGGCGTGCTAGTTGGGCAAATGCGTACTGCGGGCCTACAATCGTAGGCAGGGTTACAATTTGTTTGGCACTCTCTCACAACCTTCGGAGGCAGTAGAGCATGATTCTAGTGACAGGTGCATCCGGCTATGTTGGAAATAACCTGGTGCGGCGGCTGGTGCAGTTGGGCAAGCCTGTTCGCGCAATGGTGGGCAACGTACAGAAGGCGATGAAGCGCCTTGCCGACGTCGAGCCGCACATCGAGATCGTCAAGGGCGATGTAACCCGCCCCGAGACGCTGACCGAATGGATGAAAGATGTCGATATCGTCATCCACCTAGTGGCTATTGCCATCGAGAAAGGCAAGCGCACCTATGAGCTGCTCAACACCCAGGGCACCATCAATGTGGTGGAAGAAGCCAAGAAAGCCGGCGTGCGGCGCTTCATCAACATGTGCCAGAACGGCGCCTACCCTGATGTGAAGTCGCGCTTTTTGCGCAGCAAGGGCATTGCGCAGGAATACGTTGCCCAAAGCGGCTTGGATTGGTCAGCTATACGGCCCTCGGTGATTTGGGGGCCGCAGGATGAGTTTGCCAATGTGCAGGCGCGCCTGATCAAGCTGACGCCGATCATCTTCCCAATTGTGGGCGATGGCAAGGCGCAATTCCAGCCTGTCTACGTTGGCGATGTGGTCGAGGCGATTGTGCGCTGCCTTGAAGATGACTCGACTATCGGCAAGGAGTACGAGCTGGGCGGCCCAGAGGTGCTGACCTACGAAGCGATCGTCGATCGCGTCTTGGCGGCGCTTGGTACTAGACGGATCAAGGTGAAAGTGCCTGTACCACTGCTGCGCCCTGTCGTCTGGCTGATGCAGAACATCTTGCCGAACCCGCCTGCCACCACCACGCTCTTAGAGCTGCTCTCAGTGCCGAACGTGATCAAGGAAGATGGCTTAGCGGCGCTTGGCATCACGCCGAAGCCTTTCACGCCTGAGAATTTGAGCTACATGCGGCACTTCACCATCGGCACAACCATCGGCAAATTTTTCGGGCGCGCCTATGAGGAAGATCAGGTGCGCCAAGCGGCGATGGGCAAATAGAGCGCTTCACGATCCACCAATGGTGCTATAATTGCGCTCTGCGGCAGCGGAGCATTATCCAGTGGGTGGGTGATATGGCGCACGGGCAGGCGATCATCGAGCGGATTAAGCGCATCTCGGCGGGCGTGCAGCGCCTTGAACTAGCCGTCGAGGCGGCGCAGCAAGCCGTCGGGGGCGGGCAATTCTTCCTTGTGCGCACTACAGCGACGTACGAGCCGTATCTACGCGAGGCGTGGCTGCCGGTCGGTGCGCGCGATGGCGCGTTGATCATCGAGCGCTCGACACGCCACCAGTACGCTCCCAACCAGGTGGTAGATATGCTCGGCCCGCTTGGCAGGCCGTTTCCGCTGCGTGATTCGGCACGGACGCTGCTGCTGATCGCCTACGAAGCGACGCCGGCGATCTTCCTGCTGATGGCGCAAAATGCCCTGATGCGCCGCACGGCGATCGCGCTTGTCTTGATCGGGCAGGCGCGCCACTACCCGCTTGAAGGGCTGCCGAGCGCCTTCGAGGTAATCCGGGCTGAGCATTACGAGATGTGGGGCGAGCGCGACGATCAGCTGAAGTGGGCTGATCAAGTTTTTATCGCGGCGCCGCCTCCCTACGATGTGCCTGCCTATCTGCGCCTGCTAGAAGACGCCAGGCGCGCTCGGCATGCTGTCGGCAGCGACTGGCTGTACGGAATCTTTCAGCCACCTATGCCTTGCGGAGTCGGCGCTTGTCAGGCTTGTCTTGTGCGCTTGCGAGGCGGCGAGGAAGCTCCCGCCTGTACTGATGGGATAGCTTTCGACCTGACTCGGGTGAATTTGTCGCAAGACCGGCCCGATAGCGCAGAAGGCTAGCGCCATGCTTGAGATCACGACGGGCAAAATCACGTTGCGGCTGAGCCGCCCTGTGATGGGCGCTGCGGGCGCCTTTGGCTTTGCAGGCGAATACGCTAAGCTGATCGATCTGAGCTTGTTGGGCGCCCTTGTCACCAACCCGATCTCACTCAAGCCCCGCCGCGCCGCCAACGGGACGCGCGTTGTGCCCCTAGATAGCGGGGTCTTGATCCACACAGGACTGCCCAACAGCGGTCTTCACAAGATGCATCGGCAGTATGCGGCAAAGTGGCGCGCCAGCCCAACGCCCATCCTGATCCACCTGATTGGGTCAGCTGAAGACCTGGCTGAGTGCGCCGCTTTCCTCGATCAGCAGTCTGAGATCGCGGGCATCGAGCTGGGCGTGAATGACACGCTGACCCCGCGCGAAGCCCGTGCAGCGGTTGCCACGGTCCGCGCGCGGACGCAGCTACCGCTGCTGGCGAAGTTGCCGCTTTATCAGGCGGTCAACCTGGCGGCAGCAGCGGCTGATGGCGGCGCAGATGCACTCGTGGTTGCGGCGCCGCCGCGCGGGACTGCTCGCGATCCGCTTAGCGGGCAGTTGGTGGGCGGTCGGCTGTACGGCGCGTGGCTGAAGCCGCTATGCGTGCGCTTGGTAGGGCAGCTTGCGCCGCGCCTTGGGCTGCCGATCATCGGCTGTGGCGGCGTGCATCATCCCGATGACGTGCGAGACTTTTTTGAGGCAGGCGCAAAGGCTGTGCAGCTCGACTCAGTCGTCTGGGCGCGTCCGGAGATGGTGGCAGCTATTGCTAAGGCGCTGAGCGGCGCCGAGCTGACGCGTATGGCAGGCGCTCTCGCTGATGAGTGGCGCCCATTGGGCGAGACGGCCGAGCGGCGGACTCCATTGATCGTGGCACCGCCGCCATCTTTTGTGCCGCCGCCGCCTGAAGTCTAGATAGCCTATTTGTGCATTTATCACAAGCTATGTTAAGACTTGATCTGTTGACGTAAGGCGCCTTCTCGTGTTAATCTGTTGGGCGTCCGGAAGAAAACGAAAAGGCGTTGTGTTGATTATGTCTGCTGCGTGCAGCCGTTACTACTTTGGCTATTGGTTTAGCTACTTTACGGGTGAAAGACCTGTAGAGCGGCTCGTGCCTGCACGCGGATAGCCACAGATCGAAACAAGGCAAGTCCGAAGGCGCTGAGTGTTACGCTCAGCGCCTTTTTTCGTAAATCGCACAGCGCCTGCTCGTAGACCTGCAGCAAACCAGAGAGGAGCGAACCATGAGCGAGAGCCAACCATCGTGGCGGCCGCTAGCCTGTCGAGGGATACGCGGCGCAACCACTGCCGATGCCGACACGCCTGAAGCCATCCTCAGCGCCACCCGCGAACTGCTGATAGAGCTGATCAGGCGCAACGGCATCTGCCAAGAAGATGTTGCTAGCGTCATCTTCACCACCACGCCCGATCTCAGCGCTGAATATCCTGCTGTGGCGGCGCGCCAGCTCGGTTGGCACGAGGCAGCCCTGATGTGCATGCAAGAGATGAACGTCCCACATGGCTTGCAGCGATGCATCCGCATCCTGATTCACTGGAACACTACGCGCAGCTTACGTGAGATTCAACACGTCTACATTCGCGGCGCGGTCAACCTGCGCCCAGAGCGGGGCGTTGAGCTCCCTGAAGCCATTCAGCAAATTCAGCTATTTGATCAAAAGGAGTCGTGAGCCGTGATCATCATCATGCAAGTTGGGGCAAGCGCGGCCCAAATTTCCGCCGTGATTGCCCGCGTTAAGGAGTTAGGCTTCCAAGCGCACCTGAGCGAAGGCGAGGAGCGCTCGATCATCGGTGTGATTGGTGAAGATCGCAAAGTGGAAGACCCCGATCAATTCACCCTGATGGAAGGAGTTGAACGCGTGATGCGAGTCTCGCATCCCTACAAGTTAGCCAGCCGCGAATTCCACCCACAAGATACCCTTGTGGCGCTGAACGGCACTAAAGTCGGTGGTAAGAAGATTGTGCTGATCGCTGGGCCTTGCTCGGTCGAAAGCCGCCAGCAAATTCTAGAGATTGCACACGCCGTCAAAGAGGCAGGCGCAACGGCGCTGCGGGGCGGTGCCTTCAAGCCGCGCACGTCGCCATACTCCTTTCAAGGCTTGGGCGAGAAGGGTCTAGAGCTGTTAGCAGAGGCGCGCGAACAGACTGGTCTGCCCGTAGTGACTGAGGTGATGGAGCCCGGCTTAGTACCGCTGGTGGCTAGGTATGCCGATGTCCTGCAGATCGGAGCGCGCAACATGCAAAATTACGCGCTGCTGCACGCGGCGGGCGCCTCGCAGCACACTGTATTGCTCAAGCGCGGCATGATGAGCACGATGGAAGAGCTGCTGATGTCGGCTGAATACATCCTCTCGCACGGCAACAACCGCGTTATCCTGTGCGAGCGCGGCATCCGCACCTTCGAGACCTACACGCGCAACACCTTCGACATCAACGCGATCCCAGTCCTGAAAGCGCGCACGCACCTGCCCATTATCGCCGATCCCAGCCACGCCACCGGCAAGTGGGAATACGTCCACGCTGCCTCGCGGGCTGCCATCGCCGCTGGCGCCGATGGCTTGATCGTAGAAGTCCACAACTGCCCCGAGCAAGCCCTCTCGGATGGTGCGCAGTCGTTGCGCCCCGAGAAATTTGCGCAGCTGGTGGAGCAGGTTCGCCGCATCGCTGAAGCCGTCGATCGCACAGTCTGACGGCGCGCTGAGCTCAAAGGCGCGCCCCACACAGGTGCGCCTTCTGTGCAACCGCCCTCAAACCGCCATTTTTCGATCTGCGCACATTGTGTTACAATGGCGGGCGAGTTGCACTATGTTATGCCTCATATTGGATTGCCTCTGAGTTGGCAGCAGGTTGCTTTGAGGCGTGCCGCCGCAAGGCGGGCGCCAGTTTTCGCATTTGCAACGTGTGGTGCTACAATATGCGCAGTTTGTCACAAAAGCGGAACAGAATGCGAGTAAGGTGGAAGTGCACGGGCGCTGTTGAGCGCTTCCGCAGTGCTTAAGCAAGGAGCCTCTTTATGCAGCCGAACGAATGGTTGTTCATCGGGATATTTTTCATTGTGGCGCTGGCTTTGCCAGCTTTGCCGATCTTCCTGGCGCAGTTGGTCAATCCGAAGCGCCCCAACAAGATGAAGCAGGAAGCCTACGAGTGTGGCGTCGAGACGGTGGGCGACGCGTGGGTGCAATTCAAGGTGCAGTATTATCTTTACGCGTTGATCTTCCTGATCTTCGACGTGGAAATGCTCTTTTTGTTCCCATGGGCAGTTGCCTACAATCAGCTGGGGCTGTTCGCGCTGATAGCGATGGCGAGTTTTGTAGGCATTCTGGGCGTGGCGCTGATCTATGCGTGGCGCAAGGGCGCGCTAGAGTGGCTCTAAGAGGGTAGCAAAACATGGCTGAATTCTTGATCAACTCAGGCTGGAATGCCAACCTCGCTCAGGTCGTCGCTTCGATCTTGGGTGCAGTGGTGCTCGCCTCGTTTGGCTTGGTCTGGATCATTTTCTCGATCTGGCTAGAGCGCAAGTTCGCTGGACGCGTGCAAGATCGCATCGGCCCAAATCGGACGGGCCCGTACGGCTTGTTCCAGACCTTCGCCGATGTAGGCAAGCTGCTGACCAAAGAAGACATCACGCCGCAAGGCGCGGATAAGCACGTCTACAATTTTGCGCCGATCTTGGCAGTGGCGGGCATCCTCGCCATTTTTGCTGTAATTCCGTTCAATCATGCGTGGGTGGGCGCGGATTTGAACGTTGGCGTGCTGTATTTTGTAGCCGTCGGCTCGTTGGCAACGCTGGCGATCCTGCTGGCAGGCTGGAGCAGCAACAACAAGTATGCGCTCTTGGGGGCTTTCCGCGCCATCGCTGCACTGATCAGCTATGAGGTGCCGATGATTCTCTCGCTGGCGGTGCCAGTGCTGCTGGTTGGCTCGATGAGCTTGCAGGATATTGTTAAGGGGCAGAGCATCGCCTTCATCTTCGTGGTGCCGGTCAGCGCGCTGATTTTCTTCGTCTCGCAGCTAGCAGAAGTTGGGCGTTCGCCCTTCGACCTGATCGAGGCGGAGTCCGAGATCATCGCGGGCTTCAACATTGAGTACTCCGGCATGAAGTTTGCGATGTTCTACGCGGCGGAGTTTATCCACGCCTTTGTCATCTGCATCCTGACGGCGGTGTTATTCTTGGGCGGCTGGCGCGGCTTGGGCGCCGGCGAGCCGGGCTACGAAATTTTCGGCTTCATCATGCTGATGACTAAATCTATCGCCGTCTACACGCTTGTGATGCTGCTGCGCAGCACCTTGCCGCGCATCCGCATCGATCACATGATGGCCTTCAATTGGAAGTTTCTAGTGCCGCTCTCGATCATCAATTTGCTGGTGGTGATGTTCTTGGCGCGGCCGTTCGTGCCCGACTACGCAGCGGCAGAGGCGCTGGTTGAGCAGGGTGGCTTGGCAGGGCTGATCGGGGCGATCTTCGGGGCAGGCTTCATCGCGGAGCTGCCACGCGCAATCGTCTTGCTGGTGGCGAATGTGATCATGTTCGTCGTGGCGACGCAGCTGCTGCATCGCTATGGCGAGGCGCAGCGCGCTAAGCTAGGCGTGCAACCTGTGCCGCCCATGCGTGCTGCGGCAATGGCATCCGACTGAGCGGCACGGCACCGATACGAGGAGACTCTCATGCAACCTGAGTTCGGACAGTGGTTCATTTTCGGCTTGTTCACGGTGTTCACTATTGGCGGCGGGATCGGGACGGTGACGAGCCGTAACCTGTTTCACTCGGCGCTGTGGCTGATCATCAGTTTGTTCGGTGTGGCGGGCTTTTTTGTGCTGCTGGCTGCCCCGTTCCTTGCCGCCATTCAAGTGTTGGTCTACATCGGCGCGATCGTGGTGTTAATCATCTTCGCGATCATGCTGACGCGGCGGCTGATGGGCCTGCGCGAATCGCCGAACAGCCAGTGGACATACGGCTTGGTCGGCGCGATCGTCACTTTCGGGGTGATCGCGCTGGGCTTGGTGCTGGCCAGTTCCGGCAGCCAGCCACTGTTAGTTAACCAACCGATCAGCGAGATCACGGGCGAGAGCATCCGTGATCTAGGCATTGCGCTGGTAGATGTGAATCAGTATGTCGTGCCGTTCATCGTGGCGTCGCTGCTGCTAGAGGCCGCAATGGTGGGCGCGATCGTGATCGCCCGCGAAGATGAGTGAGGGATGCTCATGTTACCGCTAACCGCTTTTTTAATCGTCAGCGCGCTGCTCTTTTGCATTGGGATGTACGCCGTGCTAGCGCGCCGCAATGCCGTCGCCATCTTGATGGGCATCGAGCTGATGTTGAACGCTGTGAATATCAACCTGGTCGCTTTCTGGCGCTACCTGACGCCCGGCACAGCTGCCACAGCCGAAGGCTTGCAGGTGGGCATGGCTGGGCAGAGCTTCGCTGTGTTCGTCTTTGTGGTGGCAGCGGCTGAAGTTGCCGTTGGCTTGGCGTTGGTCATCTCGATCTACCGCAATCGCCGCACTGTGATCGCGGAAGACGTGGACATGTTGCGCTACTAGGCGCTGAGGAGCATTTTTGATGTTTGCACGGGTGTCGACCTTTCAGTATCAGCGCGGGGCACTGGATGAGCTGATCAAGTTGTTCAATGAGGCGATCATCCCTGCCAATCGCGCGCGCGCAGGTCACATGCGCACCTACTTCCTGGTAGACTCCGCCGCTGAGCAAGCGATGGTCATCACAGTGTGGGAGAGTCACGAGGCACTGGCTGCTGGCGAGAGCGATGGCTTCTACCAAGCGCAGGTCAGCAAAGTGCAGCACTTGCTGGCAAGCGGAGTGGCACGCCACGTCTACGAATTGAAAGCACAGAGCTAACGCATTAAGGATTCATAGGCTTATGGACTGGCTAAATGCGAATTTTCTGCCTTGGCTGATCCCGCTGCCGCCGTTCATCGCCTTTGCGGTGATCATTCTGGTGGCGGGGCGCAGCCGTGTGGCAACTCAAATTGTCGCCCTAGGCGCGATGGCAATCACGTGGCTGCTCAGCTTCTCGCTGGTGCTGCACGCCTTCGCCATCAGCGACTTGGGCAAATATTCACGTGGTATTTTCGGCAGCAGCCTGAGCGATATCTTAGGTGGGCAGGGTTGGCTGGTGAACGGGGCGGGCAACGGCGCGTTGAACATGGGCGTAGCCGTCGACCCGTTGACAGCGGTCATGCTGTTCATGGTGCCCCTTGTGATGATGATGATCTTCATCTACACGCTGGGATACATGGCGAATGCACAACGGCAGGCGCGCTTCTTTGCCTATCTCAGCTTGTTCGCTGGCGCCATGCTGACGCTTGTGGTCGCCGATAATCTGCTGCTGCTCTTCGTCGGTTGGGAGGTGATGGGCTTGTGCTCGTACCTGCTGATCGGCTTCTGGTACGATCGCTCGCCTGAGCAAGAGATCGACCGGGTGGCGCCCTATCAGGCGGCGATGAAAGCTTTCATGACCACCCGCATTGCCGATGTGATCATGCTGATCGGCATCGCCTACCTATGGGCGACGACCGGCACGCTCAACTTCCGCGAAATTTTCTTCAACGAGGCGACGCTACAGAGCCTCGCCACAACGCCAGCGCTGGGCGGCTTTCTGGGCTTGAGTGCAGCAGGCCTGATTGGCATCTGCATCGTGATTGGCACAGTCGGCAAGTCGGCGCAGTTCCCACTGCACATCTGGCTGCCCGATGCAATGAAAGGCCCGACGCCCGTCAGCGCTATGATCCATGCCGCAGCGATGGTCTCGGCGGGCGTGTACCTAATCATCCGCATGTTCCCTGTGCTCTCTGCGGGCGCCAACATTGAAGAAGGTCTGCTGAGTGCGCCGATGGTCTTCATGGCGGTGGTGGGCGGCTTCACGGCTATCTTCGCGGCTAGCATCGCTGTGGCGCAGAACGACATCAAGAAAGTCCTCGCCTACTCGACCATCAGCCAGCTCGGCTTCATGGTGGCCGTGCTAGGTGTGGGCGGCTTTGCGCCGGCTTTCTTCCACCTGATCACGCATGCCTTCTTCAAGGCGCTGTTGTTCTTGGGCAGTGGCTCGGTCATTCACGGCATGGAACATGGGCATCATGTGGCGCATGGGCATCACGAGGAGCACGGACACGAAGACTCGCATGCGGGGCACGCCCATGCGGAGCATGGTGCAGAGCTGCACGCCGAACATGAGGGCGAAGCGCACAGCGAGGCGCATGAAGTCTTTGATCCGCAAGATATGCGCAACATGGGCGGCTTGATCCGTACGATGCCTGTGACGGCGGTCACTTTCATTATCGGCGGCTTAGCGCTGGCAGGCGCGCCGATCATCACGGCGGGCTTCTGGTCTAAAGACGAGATTTTGCTAGAGGCGTGGCACCTGATGGGCAAAAATCCGATTGGCTTGCTGGTGCTCGTGCTGCTCTCGCTAGCCGCCATCCTGACCACGCTCTACACCTTCCGTCAAATCTGGCTGACCTTCTTCGGCGAGCCGCGTACAGAGGCAGCGCGCTACGCACAGCACTACAATCCTGCGCGCGGCGAGGGGCGCCATGAGGCGTTCAACGCTGCTAGCATGACCATCCCGCTGATTGTGCTGGCGTTTTTCGCCATCTTCGCTGGTTTTGTGGGCGTGAATCCGTCCTTCCCGATCGTTGGGCCGCTGCTGGGCGCTCTGGGCATCGAAAAACCGTTGATCTTGTACATCAAGAACGCGCTGCTGGAGCCGCCGCCCCTGCCCGACTTCAACATCCTGCCTGTCTTGCTCTCCTTTGCGATCTTCGGTGTTGGCGTCTATGCGGGCTATGTGCTGTACGCGCGGCGCGCCTACGCGCTTGGGCAGCCCGATCCTGTTGAAGGGATCATCGGCGCGGATGCCTATCGCGTGCTCGTCAATAAGTACTACATCGACGAGTTCTATGAGCGTGTCTTCGTCAAGCCGGCGCAGCGCCTCGCTGAGGGCTACAGCCGTGTTGTCGATCGTGGGATCATCGATGGAATCCTGCACTTCATCGCAACAGCGGCTGGGCGCATCGGCGATGTGGTCAAGGAATTCAACCGTGTGGTCATCGACGGCGTTGGCGATGGCATTCCAGAGGCAATTGGGGATGCAGCGCGCAGCCTACGCTCAGTGCAGACGGGGCGTGTGCAACAGTACATCCTATTCACGCTGATCGCAGCTTTGATCGTTGGCGCAAACCTGATCGTCTTAGCGGTTGCGCCTAATCTTGTGGTGCCAGCGCTGGTTGTACAAGGCGGCATCGCTGTGATTTTGGTGTTATTCTTCGGCGCGGGTGGCGCACAAGCCACTGGCAGTGGTGACTAGGAGCAAAGGCCAATGACGCTAGACTTTTTGACCCTGCTCACCTTCCTGCCGATGATCGGCGCAGGTGTGGTGATGCTTCTGCCGCGCAGCCAGAAGAATCTGGCGCGGTTGGTGGCGCTTGCCTTCAGTGTTGTGGTGCTGGGCATGGCGATTGCGCTGTTTGCAGCCTACTCAAATGGCACTTGCCCAGAGGGCAATCTGCCACAAGAGATGCGCGCAGCTGCCGCTAATGCACCCTTCACCTTCGTCTGCGAGCACGTGGCGGAGTTCTTCCCGCTGCTCAACTCTAAGTGGCATGTGGGCGTAGATGGGCTGAGCGTGGCAATGATCCTCCTGGCAGCACTCCTGACGCCGCTAGCCGTCCTAATCAGCTTTGAGGTGACCGATCACGTCCACGAGCACATGGCGCTGTTCCTATTTTTGGAAATGGGCGTGATCGGGCTGTTCGTGGCGCTCGACCTGATCATCTTCTTCATCTTCTGGGAGATCGGTCTAGTGCCGATGTTCTTCCTGATCAACTACTGGGGCGGCAAGGATCGGCAGTACGCCTCGTTCAAGTTCTTTCTGTACACAATGGCGGGCTCGCTCGGTCTGCTGCTCTCGCTGCAGCTGATCGGCATCATGGCGGGCACGATGGATATCCCAACGCTGCTGGCGACCTTCCCGCGCGGCTTGAATGCAGCAGGTCAGCCATTGACCTTCCCGTTTGGCGCTGATCTAGGCTTAGTGAAGGGCCTGATCTTTGCAGCGTTCTTTGTGGCGTTCGCCATTAAAGTGCCGATCTTCCCGTTCCACACGTGGCTGCCCGATGCACACACCGAAGCACCCACGGCTGGCTCGATGCTGCTGGCGGGCATTTTGCTCAAGCTGGGCGCCTACGGCTTCCTGCGCTTGGTAGTGCCGCTGTTCCCCGCTGAGGCACAAGCCTTCGCACCGTTCCTGGCAGCTCTTGCCGTTGGAGGCATCATCTTTGGCGCGCTGGCGGCCTGGGGTATGAATGACTTCAAGCGCTTGGTGGCCTATAGCTCGGTCAATCACATGGGCTTTGTGGTGTTGGGCATCGCTGCCTTCAGCGCGGTCTACAACGGGCTGCTGACGGGCGCCACCTTCGAGGATGCTGCGATTGTGCAGCGCTCGGTCACAATGGCGACGAACGGCGCCGTCTTGCAGATGTTCACGCATGGGCTCAGCTCGGCGGGCATGTTCTTGTTGGTTGGCGCGCTGTATCACAAGGCGCACACACGCGATCTGCGTGAGTTCGGCGGCCTGTTCGCGCTAGCGCCAGTCTATGGCGGCTTGCTGATCTTCACAAGCATGGCGAGTTTGGGCTTGCCGGGCTTAGCGGGCTTCGTGAGCGAGTTCCAGGTCATCGCTGGTAGTTGGTGGATCTTCCCGTTCTGGGTTGCCATCGCTATGATCGGCTTGTTCCTGACGGGCGCCTACATCCTGAAGGGCATTCGCGCCGTGCTGTACGGCCCGACCAACACACACTGGCGCGGGCACGCCCTTGAGATCGAGTTCCGTGAGGTGATCGCGCTCTCGCCGCTGGTAGTGCTGATGCTGATCACGGGCTTATATCCGAACTGGATCGTCGAGATCATCAATCAAACCGTGACACGGCTTCTAGGCAGTTGACTCAGGTAGGAAAAGCATGTTACTTACAGCAGTTCTCGTCGTCCCAATTGCGGCAGCGCTGTTCATGCTGCTGGCACTCAAAGACGAACAAAAAACAGAGGTGCGCCTGCTGGCTGCCTTCTCGACGGGCGTCTGTTTGGTGCTATCGTTTCTCGTCTATATCGAGGCGAGCACGCCTGCGGCGCTCGCTGCCGCCGCTGAGCGTGGCGCACGCGGTCTTTCATACTTTGTGCAGGAGATCAACCTGCCGTGGGTGCCGGCGCTTGGCATTTACTATCACGTGGGCGCCGACGGCACAACAGCGCCGATGGTCTTACTGACGGGCCTAGCAGCCTTCACTGGCGTGCTGATCTCGTGGAAGATCGAGGAGCGCGTGCGGGAGTTCATGGCCTTCTTCCTGCTTCTAGTGGCAGGCGTGTACGGCGTGTTCGTCTCGCTAGATATGTTCCTGCTGTTCTTCTGGTACGAGTTCGCGATCTTCCCGATGTACTTCCTGATCGCCGGCTGGGGCTGGAAGCCAATCCGCGAATACGCTGCCATGAAGCTAACTCTTTACATCTTAGTCGGCTCGTTCGTGGCGCTGATCGGCTTGCTGGTGATGTACTTCTCAGCGGGTTCGTTCTTCGCTGAGAGCCCACAACGTCTGGAGCAGCTGCGGCAAGTTCTGAACAATCCCGAAGCGCCTGCCTACAGCTTCGACTTCTATCACTTCGAGGCGGCCTCGCGCTGGCGCCTGCTGAGGGGCGCAATTGGCCCGTTCGATATCACACCGGCGGGCGGCATCAGCGTCGCTAAGTTGTGGTTCCCGCTGATCTTCATCGGCTTTGGCGTGCTGGCAGGTATGTTCCCCTTCCACAACTGGTCGCCGGATGGTCATGTGGCGGCACCGACTGCCGTCTCAATGATCCACGCTGGGGTGCTGATGAAGCTGGGCGCGTATGCGGCGCTGCGCGTTGGTGTGCAGCTTTTGCCCGAAGGGGCAAAGGTGCACTTGCCGTGGATCATCTTGCTGACAGCCGTCAATGTAGTCTACGGCGCGTTCATCGCCTATCGGCAGCGCGATTTCAAATACGTGATCGGCTTCTCATCAGTCAGCCACATGGGCTTGGTGATGATGGGCATCAGCACGATGAGTGTGCAAGGTCTGACGGGCGCCGGCTTACAGATGTTCAGTCACGGCGTGATGACGGCGCTGTTCTTCTCGTGCGTCGGGATGGTCTACGACCAGGCCCACACCCGCGATATTCCCTCGCTGGGCGGCTTTGGCAAGCGGATGCCGCTGGTGGCGCTGGCTTTCATCATTGGCGGCTTGGTCTCGATGGGTATGCCCGGCTTGAGCGGCTTCGTGGCAGAGTTCCCGATCATGCAGGGCTTGTGGGCGGGCCCGGTCTTTGCGGATGGGGCGACCTCGCCGCTGCGCCTAGCCTACTTCCCCACCTTCGACTACTATCCGATCTTGGCGATCATCACGGTGCTGGGCATCATCCTAACGGCGGGCTACGTGCTGAAGGTGACTCAGCTGGTCTTCTTCGGCGAGTTCAACGCCCAGCGCTTCCCAGAGGTGCGTGACGTGACGATCATCGACAAGACGGCGCTAGCCTTGCTGGTTGTCTTCCTGGTTTTGTTGGGCGTCTTCCCGCGCTTCATGACCGGGATGCTGGAAAACGGGATGCAGCCGATCTTGACTGCGCTGGTAGGGAGATAAAACATGGAACTTGTGACGACAAGCATTACCCTGAACAGCGATCCGACCACTAATCTGCTGGCTGCGCTACCTGCCATCTTGCTGACTGTGCTGGCAGTGGCGAGCGGCCTAATGGATGCTTTCTTCCCTGCTAGCCGCCGCCGCGAGATCGGCTTGATCGTCGGGCTGAGCCTATTCGGCATCGCGCTGGTGGCGCTGCTGGTGCCGCCGCCCAGCCAAGCGAGCGAACAGCTGGTCTTGGGTGGGATGCTGCGCTTCGATGGTGTGACGCAGATCTTCACCGTGATCACGCTGATCGCTGGCGCGATCGTCTGCCTGATCACGCTCGACGCGCCGCAAATTGGCCGCATGGGCGAGTTCTACGCCGTTTTAGTCGTGGCGACACTCGGCGGGATTCTGATGGCGGGCTCGGCTGACCTGATCATGGCCTTCCTCGCCCTGGAGACGCTCTCGATCAGCCTGTACATCCTCTCAGGCTTCTTGGTCAAGAGCCCACGCTCGGCAGAGGCAGGCATCAAGTACTTTCTCTTCGGCGGCTTCACTTCAGCTATCCTGCTCTACGGCTTCAGCCTGCTCTACGGCTTCACTGGCGCCACCAACTTCTACGCCATTGGCGAGCGCATGGTGACCCTCTCAGCGGGGACGCCTGCCCCTGAGACGCTGGTGCCGATCCTGATCGCGCTGGTGATGACGCTGGTGGGCTTTGGCTTCAAAGTCAGTGCCGTGCCGTTCCACTTCTGGACGCCCGACGTCTACGAGGGCGCGCCGACGCCCGTCACCGCCTATATCAGCGTGGCGAGCAAGGCGGCTAGCTTTGCGCTCTTCGCGCGCTTCTTGATTGTGGTCTTTCAGGGGGACGATCCGACACGCTTCTGGGTGCAGAGCGTGGCTATGATCGCCGTCGTGACCATGACCGTCGGCAACTTGTTTGCGCTGGTGCAGAGCAACATCAAACGGCTGCTGGCATACTCCTCGATTGCGCAGGCGGGCTATGCACTGATCGGCGTGGCGGCTATCGCGGCGCAGCCGGGCGTGCAGCCAGGCTTGGGCATCGCAGCAGTCGCTTTCTACATGGCGATGTACATCCTGACCAACCTGGCCGCCTTCGGCGTGGTGATCGTGTTTGTCGGCTCCAGCGGCAGCGAGAAGATCTCCGATATGGCCGGGTTGGCCCGGCGTAACTTGGGCTTAGCCCTGGTGATGACAGTCGCGCTGCTCTCGTTGGCAGGCGTGCCACCGGCAGCCGGCTTCTTCGGTAAGTTCTTCCTGTTCCGTGCCGCTGTGGATGCCGGCTTGGTCTGGTTGGCCATCGCCGGCATTGTGAACTCGATGGTGGCGCTGTACTACTACCTTGTGGTCATCAAGGTAATGTTCGTAGACCGCGGCGAGGCAGACGATCAGCCTGTGCCGGTCGGCCAGCCGATGGCGTGGGCGCTAGGGCTGACCACACTAGGCGTGATCCTGCTCGGCACCTTCTTCGCCACGCCCATCTTCAACTGGGCTGCCAGCGCTGCACGTCAGCTCTTCTAGTGCTTCATCGTGGGCGGGATTTTCTCCCGCCCCATGCCTCTGCGCATCCGAGCCCGGCTTTTAATTCGCCTGATTTACCGTTCCCTGCTAGACTAAGGGCGCGGAAGAGTCTTCATTCAGTAGGGGAGGGTGTGCTACCTTGCACCACAAGCACCTCTTTAGACGGCTAATGGTTGTGATCCTCTTGGCGCTTGCCACCCTCAGCGCGGCTGTGCCAGCGGATCATCGCGCTGCAGCACAGGGCAACCTGCTGCAGAATCCTGGCTTTGAAGGCGAGTATCAGCCCTTCAACGGCGATCCTAGCCGCCGCGCAGCGCCCGCCTGGACGCCCTGGAATGCCTCACGTGGTCCCGGCGACCCTACTTGGGCAAATATCACGCCACAGTACCGGCGTGCTGCTAACCCGAATCGCATCCGCAGCGGGAATGGCGCCCAAGAGTTCTTCGAGCTATTTGCCACCTTCACAGGTGGGGTCTACCAGCGCGTGAATGTAGCTACAGGCGTGCCGCTGCGCTTTAGCGCCTTCTTGAACGTCTGGTCTACCACGCGCGATAACCCTGATCAGAGCCTAGAGCCCGCCGCCGTCAGCCTACAAGTCGGCATCGATCCGACGGGCGGCACCGATGGGACAAGTAGGAATATTGTCTGGTCGGCGCCAGAGCGCTTCTACGATGAGTATCGCCAGCTCTCTGTGACTGCCACAGCCACTGCGAATACGGTCACAGTCTTTGTGCGCGCCGCCATGCTCGAGCCCGTGCGCCACAATCACGTTTACGTGGACGACGCCTCGCTCGTGGTGACCAGCGGCACGCTGCCGACCTCAACGCCCGTAGCCATCCTGCCCACAGCCACGCCCGAAGGCGTGATCCCGACCATCTCTGTAACGTTACCGCCGCCCACAGCCACACCTGAGGGCTTTATCCCCTCGCCCACGCCTGAAGGCGCCCTGCCAACACCCACCAGCACGCCACCCGGATTCACAGCCTCACCGACGCCAGCCGGCGTTTTCATCACTAACACGCCGTTCTTCCCAACACCCACCTCAGATATCCTGAGCGGCCTGCCCGGCCGAGTCGACTACACAGTTGTGCGAGGCGATACTCTGATCGGCATCGCGGCACGCTTCAACAGCCGCGTAGACGCCATTGTGCTGCTGAATAACCTGAACATCAATGCTTTCCTGCGCGTCGGGCAGCGTTTGGTGATCCCGGTGCCGATCGCACAGCCAACACCGACTCAGCCAGTGCTGTTTGGCACGCCCACCGCGCCTGTAGATGTGGCTATCCTGAATGGGCCGACTGTCAACGGCATTGGCACATACATCATGCAGCCCGGCGATACACTAGAGGCAGTGGCGCGCCGCTACAACACGACGGTACAGTTCTTGGTGCGGCTGAACGGCATCGTCAATCCGAATGCGCTGGTGATCGGGCAGGTGCTGGCAGTGCCCGGGCCAGGCAACAATCCGCCTGGCGGCACAGTCGCACCGACGGTCATCCCAAGCCTCCCGATTGGCACGCGCACACATGTAGTGCAGCCAGGCGAGAATCTGTTCCGCATCTCGCTGCGCTACGGCACAACGATCAACGTGCTGATGGCGCTGAACGGCATTAGCAATCCGAATCGCATCTTTGCAGGGCAGGTGCTGCGGCTGCCATGAGCACCTTTCGCGCTTTGCGCAAGGAGGACGGCGAAGTGCTCTTGACGCGCGCCAAGTGGTGCAGCAGCTTTTGGTGCAAGCTGCGCGGCTTGATGTTCCGCCGCAGCTTGCCCGCATCAGAGGGGCTGATCTTTGTCTACGGGCGCGAGAGTGTGGTGGAGACGAGCATTCACATGCTGTTCATGGCTTTCCCAATCGCGGCGATCTGGCTGGATGGAGAGGGCCGCGTGGTAGACAAGGCGCTGGCGAAGCCGTGGCGCCTAGCCTACGCGCCGCGCCGCCCTGCTCGGTATGTGATTGAGGCCCACCCGGCCCTACTGGAGCGCGTTCAAATCGGTGAGAGGCTCACATTCAACGCATAAAGGATGCTTGATCCATGCTAGATCGGATCGAATGGCTTGGCTACGCTAGCTTTCGCATTATGGGCGATCCGATCATTTACATCGACCCATGGCGCATTGTGCGCCCAGATCATGCTGCCGATCTGGTCCTGATCTCGCACGATCATTTCGATCATTGCTCAGCAGCCGACGTAGCGAAGGTATGCGCTGCACACACTCAGATCATCGCTAGTCCCACAGCAGCTGCTCAGCTTGAGGGCGCCATCACGGCACGCCCATGGCAGGTCTTTAGGGTCGGGCGGGCCCTGATCCGCACTGTGCCCGCCTATAATGCAGCTCACCCACAAGCCCTAGAGCATTTGGGCTTCGTGATCGGCATCGATCACCACGACCTTTACTACATCGGCGATAGCGGCCTAATCCCTGAGATGGAAAAGCTGCGCCCGGATATCGTGATCTTGCCCATCGGCGGCACACACAGCATGACGCTCAGCACAGCGCTAGAGGCAGTGCGCCTGCTGCGCCCGCGCTATGTAATTCCCAGCCACTGGGGCAGCTCACACGAAGGCGGAACGGCGCTAGACGCACAAGCGCTAGCCCAGCAGATCGGCAACCTGGCACATGTGATCATCCCTCAGCGAGTCGCGTAGGGCGCTGGGCTCGGCTACAACCTGTAAGAGAACGGCGCGCTGTCGTCGTTGAGGAGGGGCAGCTCATCCATGAGCTCTTCCGCGTATTCTTCTGGCTCAATTAGTGCAGCCTGACCGATCGTCGTGGCACAATGTGGGCAGCTCCACAGGGTCGTCAAGCTTGGCACGCCTAGCTTGCGCGCCACAGCTTCAGGCCAGCGCTGTTCGCCAAGCCATGTGAAGCGTCCTCGACGGTGGCAGGATGGACAAGTGGCAATAATGTACTTAGTCAAAAGGTGCCGCCTCTCTGAAAAATAAGCCCATACACTGGTAAGACGCTTGCTACCGAATCAGCGTTCCCGTTCCTTTTCATAGTTTTTCATCAGTCTAGCATGATATACGCACAGGGCGGGCTAGACATTTCAAAATGCGACCGATTCTCATACCTAATCTCAACCTGATCAATTTAGAGGCAGCTTGGGCTATAATCTATAAAAGTAACACGTTGACAGGAGAAAAGCGCTATGCAGATTGACTTTTCGCAGCACAGCCAGCTCGCTCAAGAGTACGCCGCGCAGCGCGACGCACTGGCCCTCTCGCTCTATGATGGGCTGCGCGATGCCCATTGGCAAGCGCTGAATTTGCAGTGGCTCTATCACTGGTTGTGTGCGCAGGGTCAGCGCGCTGCGAGCATTGCCGTCGATCAGGTGCTGTACACCTTCGATCCTGGCTCGCCCAACGACTACGACCTGCAGCTTGCCGAGACCATCCGCAAAGCTGGCGAGACGCTCGCCGATCCTGAGTTTACAGCTCTCGGAGACATGTGCCGGGCAGGCTACCTAGCCAATCTTGAGAAGCGCT
Organism: Aggregatilineales bacterium; assembly: GCA_046719055.1. Lineage (GTDB taxonomy): Bacteria > Chloroflexota > Anaerolineae > Aggregatilineales > UBA2796 > CP2-2F. Next base: position 26,006 of record JBDNDQ010000050.1, read on the forward strand.
ACGAAGAGATGCTGCCCATGCTCAATAGGCTGTTGGAGCTGAGCCGCGCTCTGCCTGCCGAACGCCAAGCCGTTGCACATCGCACGCGTGGTCTGCGCTACTTCTGGCTAGAACGTTACGCAGAGGCCTTCACCGACTTCGATCTGGCGGTCATACTGAGCCCGCAGCGCGCTGACTATTACTCCTACCGTGCGCGTGCCCATCATTTCTTGGGCAACTCACAAGCGGCCATCGCTGATTTCTCTCAGGCTATCGCCCTTGATCCGCAAGCGCCGATCAACTACTGGTTTCGCGGACTGGTGCGCTACCATCTCGGTGATTATCAAGCCGCCCTTGAGGATTTCAGCCAGACTATCACTCTGCAGCCCGATGATGCCGCCAATTATCGCTGGCGCGGGCAGACTTACTATGCACTCAGGCGCTACGAAGAGGCCCTAGCCGACTTCAACCGCGCCGTCGAGATGAACCCTGAGGATGGCTACAACGTCCACTGGCGCGGCACGCTCTATCACGGCTTGGAGCGCTACGAGGAAGCATTAGCAGACCTGAATCGCGCTGTTGAGCTCTCGCCGAATAATCCTAGCAATTATCGCTGGCGCGGGCAGACCTACCTCGACCTGCGCAACTTGCCCGCTGCCATCGCCGATCTGACCAAAGCGCTTGAGCTGCAGCCGGATAACGGGTACATCGCCTACTTGCTCGGGCGCGCCTATTATGCTAGCGAGGATAAAGAAGCAGCGCTCACCCATTTCGACCTGGCAGTCCGCTTGCAGCCTGAGGATCGTTTCAATCATCACTGGCGGGGCATCGTCTATTACGAGCTGGGGCGCTACGCTGAGGCGCTGGACGACTTCACCATCGCCATTCGCTTGAAGCCGGACGAAGAAGAAAACTACTACTTGCGTGGGCGCGTCCTCTACGCGATGAATCGCAAGCTGGAGGCCATTCAAGACTTCACACGCGCCGCCCAGATTAATCCAAACGGCGGCTTCAACTTCCACTGGCGCGGCAGCATCAACTATGAGCTGGGCAACTATC
>JBDNDQ010000051.1:0-26503 GCA_046719055.1 Aggregatilineales bacterium
TCTGGTTCAAGTCCCTTCGTCGGCTTCGGCAGAGGTGCAAGGTGCTCAGCTGCCAGCCTAAATATGCCTACATAGCTCAGTCGGTAGAGCACTCCCTTGGTAAGGGAGAGGTCATGGGTTCAAATCCCATTGTAGGCTCTGCGCTAGGGGTGCAAAGCGGGCGCAGGCGCCCATGTGAGGAGCGTAGGGATGGCAAAGAAAGACGTGCGTCAGGTGATTCACCTCGCCTGCACGGACTGCAAGGAACGCAACTACACGACGTACAAAAATCGCCGCAACGACCCGAACCGGATCGAGTTGAGGAAGTTTTGCAAGGCTTGCCGCAAACACACCTTGCATCGCGAGACAAAATAAGGTATGATAGCGCCGTAGGCAGCGATGGCGTAGACAGTGGCTGCTGCTGAACTAGGGGAGTAGCTCAATTGGCAGAGTAGCGGTCTCCAAAACCGTTGGTTGCGGGTTCGAGTCCTGCCTCCCCTGCCAGAACGCCTTTTGCAAAACACCGTCGCCAAGACGGTGTTTTATCTCTAGATGATATGCACTTAGGAGGATTATTCACGACATGGCACGCACCGCTGCTCGCCGTTCGGATGCCGAAGATGAAGAGCTGATCGAAAGTGAGCTCGACGATCAACAGCAAGCCCGCGCTGCTGCGCCCGCCGTCTCGGATAGCCGTCGTCGCCGCCAGGCGAAGCGCGGTATCGTTGAGACGGGCGAGAGCGCCGCAGCTGCCCTGCGCAAGGATCGCCCAACGCCCAGCCAGCGTCAAGAGGCACCGCGCAGCCGTAATTTCGTCGTGCGCTTTGCCCAGAATACGCGCGAATACTTCCGCGAGGTGCGCGCCGAGCTGAGTAAAGTAGCCTGGCCAACGCGCGAGGAAGTCAACCGCCTGACGCGCATCGTGCTGATCGTCACCATTGTCTCCTCGATCTTCTTAGGCGCAGTCAGCTTCATTTTCGGCTTCCTGACCACGCAAATTGCCGAAAACGTCACGCTGGCCACTATTCTCACGCTGGTTTTGATCATTGTGGTGGCCGGGCTGTGGCTGTTTAGAGATCGCCTGTTTAGAGCTGAGTAAGGTGAGCTATGCCGCCGCGTAGACCACGCCCACGCTATGAAGATCCAGAATACGATCCTGTGCCGATCTATCTGGATGAGCTAGAGGACGAGGAGAACAGCGAAAAAGCCGCTAAAAAGGCTGCTCGCAAGCGCCCAGCGACCCGCCGTAAGAAAGAAAAGGCGCCCGACGAGACAGACCAGCCCGATGGCGTGGTGATCGGCACGAATGCCGAAGGTGAGCAGATTATCATTCACGAGGATGAGACGCCGCAGTGGTATGTGGTGCACTGCTACTCCGGCTACGAGAACAAGGTCTGCCAGGTGATCGAGCAGCGCTGCGAAACGCTCGGCCTGCAAGATCGGATCATCGATATGTTCGTGCCCACCGAAGACGAGATCGAGGTGCGCGAAGGCAAGCGCCGCACTGTCAAGCGCCGCGTTTTCCCCGGTTACATCCTGATCAGGATGAAGATGGATAAGGAGAGCTGGTCCTTAGTGCGCAACACGCCCGGCGTGACCGGCTTCGTGGGGACGAATAATCAACCCACGCCGCTGCGCCCTGATGAGGTCGACCAGATTGTGCAGCGGATGGAGTCTGAGGCGCCGAAGGTCAAGGTCAACTTCAAGCCCGGCGAGAAGGTGCGCATCGTAGACGGGCCGTTCTACGATTTCACCGGCGTAGTCGATCAGATCGATCCTGATAAGAGTAAGGTGCGCGTGATGGTCTCGTTCTTCGGGCGCGAAACCCCCGTCGAGCTGGACTTTCTGCAGGTGGAAAAAGCCTGAGCGCTGCACAGGCAGCTTGGCTGCCATCGGATGGAGGGACGCTCAGCGTCCTGCTTGTACATCTTCAGAGAGGTAAGTGAACATGGCTAAGAAGGTCAAAGCAGTCGTCACACTTTCGATTACGGCGGGCAAAGCGACGCCCGCACCGCCTATCGGCCCAGCTCTAGCCCAGCACGGCATCAACCTGATGGCCTTTTGCAAGGAGTATAACGCCCGCACAGCTAACCGCGTCGGCGAGATCGTGCCCGCAGAGATCACCATCTTCACTGATGGCTCGTTCCGCTTCATTTTGAAGAGCCCGCCCACCTCTTTCCTGCTGACGCGCGCCGCTGGCATCCAGAAAGGCGCTGCCACGCCCAATAAGCAGACGGTCGGGCAGATCACGCGCAAGCAGCTCCGAGAGATCGCTGAGATCAAGATGCCCGATCTCAACGCCAACGATATCGAGGCGGCTATGCGCCAGATCGAGGGCACAGCGCGCAACATGGGCATCAAAGTTGTAGATTGAGCATCCCGTAGCAGAGCTTCACCGCTCGTTATGACTACAAGGAGTCCTGAACATGCCCCGTCATGGGAAAAGATACCTAGAGGCTAAGAAGCAGATCGTTGCAGGGCGCGAATACGGCCTTGAGGAGGCTATCAGGCTGCTCAAACAGATCGCCTTCGCCAAATTCAACGAGACCGTCGAGCTGCATGCCCGCTTGGGCATCGATCCGCGCCAATCCGACCAGCAGGTGCGCACCACAGTGCTGCTGCCCGCCGGCTTGGGCAAGAGCGTGCGCGTGCTCGTCTTTGCTGAGGGCGAGGCTGCCCGCTACGCTGAAGCAGCTGGCGCTGACTATGTGGCAGGCGATGAGATGATCGCCAAGATTCGCAACGAGGAATGGACGGAGTTCGACGTCTCGATCGCCGTGCCAGATATGATGCGCAAGGTCGGTGTTTTGGGCAAGGTGCTGGGCCGCAAAGGCTTGATGCCCAATCCGAAGACGGGCACCGTGGTGAGCCCCGAAGATCTGGAACGGGCTGTGCGTGAGGCGCGCGCTGGTCGCGTGGAGTTCCGCAACGACAAAAATGGCAACGTTCACGTGCCCATCGGCAAAATCCAGTTCACTGAAGAGCAGATTGCGCAGAATGCGCTTGCCGTCATTGATGCTTTGCGCCGCGCCAAGCCAGCCGCCGCCAAAGGCACGTATATGCGCCGTCTGGTCATCACGACCACAATGTCGCCTGGCATCCGCCTCGACGTTAACACGCTTATGAACCTGAGCGTGAAAGACATCGCCTAAGCCAACCCGCGCTGCCCTGTGCCCTGCGCACGGGGCAGTTTGTCTCCTTTTGCACGGTCTTAATCCAAACTCAATGCTGCTGCCCGGCCGAACAAGTGTGCAAGCGCCACATATGGTGCTCCCTGAGGCGGCTGGCACGTACGTGTGGCGTGTATCCTTTTCAGGGCGCCCCAAAGCATTGAGGTTTGCTGAAAAAGGCGTCTGAGCCTTCAAAGTCTGTTGACCGTTGTGCCAGGCCCGAGTAGAATCTAGTTCAATCCCTTTGGTATAAGCCTTCAGCGCATGCGCGCGGCGCAGATGTGCCGTCAGCGCGTAGGGTTGTCTCACTTTTTGGCGGCTGTACGTCTTGCGCTCTCATAAAAGTAGTTATCAGCATGAATGCAAAAGATGCATGGTTAGCGACGCTCGGTCAGTTACAAGTTCAGCTCAGCCGATCGCTCTTCGACACCTGGCTGCGCAGAGTTGAGCTGCTCGGCTATGAAGATGGTCGCTTTGTGGTCACCGTGCCGACTGAATACGCGCGGGATTGGCTCGAGCGGCACCTGCTGGAGTCGATGACGCAGACTCTGAGCCGCTTTTTTCAGCGCGATGTCGAGATACAGCTGGTCGTGTGGGAGCCGCCCGTCACGCAGTCTTTTGATGGGCCGCTCTTCACCTATCAGAGCGCTCAGCACAGCGGCAGCCCACTCAACCCCGCCTACACACTTGAGACTTTCATCAGCGGCGAGGCGAATCGCTACGCCTACCTGCTGGCAGAGGCAATCGCGGATGGGCAGATCGGCAAGTACAGCCCAGCGCTGTTCGTAGGCGGCTTGGGCAACGGCAAGACGCACCTTCTGCAGGCGATCACGCATGCTTTGCTGGCTCGCAACTTCAACGCCCTTTACCTGACGGCTGAGGCGTTCACAACGGCGCTGGTCGAGGCGATCCGCGAGGGCGAAAACAGCGCCTTCCGCGAGAAATTCCGCAGCGCCGATGCCCTACTCATCGACGATGCGCAGTTCCTTGAGGGGAAAGATAGCACTCAGGCAGAGCTGGTGGCTATTTGGGATGTTTTTCGCGGCCGCCAGCGTCAAATCGTTTTTGCGGCAGACCGCCTGCCTAGCCAAATCGCCCGTCTGAGCGGCGACATGCGCTCACGCCTGCAGGCGGGCCCGGTGGCGCGCCTCGATCCGCCCGATCCAGCGCTGCGGCGCGCCATCCTTGCCGAGAAGAGCAAGGCACGTGGTATGCGCCTGCCCGACGATGTGCTAGAGCTCCTGGCGGCCCGTCTGACCAGCAGCGTCCGCGATTTGCAGAGCGCCATTGAGCAGATGGATACCTACAGCGGCTTGACCTCGCAGGCCGTGACCCGTGAGCTGGCGATCATGGTCTTGCGCACGCTCGGCGCGGAGCAAGCGCGCGCTGAGCGCACCTCGCTGGATCGCGTGCTGCAGGCAGTTGCGGCACACTACCGCCTCTCAGTGGCGGAGCTAGCCAGCCGCAGACGCACCAAAGCCGTAGCGCTAGCCCGCCAAATGGCAATGTACGTTGCTCGCGAGCTCTCAGACGCCTCGCTAGGGCAGATCGGTAGCGCGCTTGGCCGCGATCACAGCACTGTGGTGCATGGCTGCGCCAAGATCGCCAAGCAGCTTGCACAGGATGCCGCTCTGGGCGCCGATTTTGAGGCGATTCGGGCAGCGCTAGCAGGCAATGCCGTCCCCGTCTCCAGCGCGCTGCGCCGCGCCGCTACCATCCCGTGACGATGACTGGCGTTGGCGGGCTGATGTGCAGATAATTGGCATCCATGCCGACGATCACGATGCGCAGTTGATAGGTGCCGGGTATCAGACCTGCTGCACCAAAGTTGCCCAGCAAGCCGTTGATGACAGGCATGTAGGAGACCTCTGAGAAGGTCGTCCACTCTGGGAATTGCGGGCCCTGCAGCTCCATCTTGAAGTAGAGCGCCTGACCAGGCGCCCAAGCCGCTGTGCCCGTCACATAGACCGTGCCAGTCACCGTCTCGCCTGCTCTCGGTGTGCTGATGACTGCCGTAACGCCGCTGATGGCGGGCGCAGCTGCTAGAAGCTGCTGATCGCAGACCAGGCGAGGCAGGATAGCCAGTCCGCGCGCGTAGGCGTAGGCACTAGCATAGATGTACTCATCCTCGAAGGGGGAGATATCGATAAATAGCAGCGGCTGCGCAGTGGGCAGCTGAGCGCGTACCTCTTGTGGTACCAGACAGTAGCGCGGCGGCGGCATCGGATCGCCGCGTGGGCTGCGCACGTTCGCCACATACCCCGCTGCAAAGTTCGGATCGACGGGCTGCGCCCAAGCCCGCACCACGCCGCTCTCCACGCGCTCGATCAGCGGCCCATTGGTGGGTGGCGGCGTCGGGATGAAGCGCACGTCGTTCGATGGGACGAGCTGCCCGCTCCCATCAGGTACCAGCGGCGGCGAATCGAGCTTCCACTCGGCCCTGCCGCGCTGGCAATCGGTGGCGAGGTCGGTTACGCTGTTTAGCGCGCACAGGCGCTCCTGTGCCAGGCCCGGTGGCGGCGTGAGCGTATCATCGCGCAGGGCGCCGCGCACCTTGAGGGCCTCTCGAATGGCTGGATCGGCGTAGATGCCCGTGATGACCTGATTCCAGATCGGTGCGGCACCCGTCAAGCCGGTGATGCTGCGCATGGGTGTGTTATCGCTGTTGCCTACCCAAACCGCCACGACGACGTTCTTAGTGTAGCCAACCGTCCAGTTATCGCGGAAGTTGTTGGTGGTGCCCGTTTTGACCGAGCTGACAATGCCGTCAGTGCGCAAGGGGGAGCGCGCGCCCATTGCAGCAGCGCGGGCGTTGTTATCGGCGAGAATATCGCTGATGACGAAGGCAATGCGCGGATCGAGCACAGCTTTGCCGCTTGCCGCATTCAGGATGCTGCGCTCGCTCATGGCGGCGCGCGGGCGCCCCGCGCAACCACCTTCATACTCATAGACGATCTCGTTATCGCTGTTGGTGATGCACAAAATCGACGTCGTCGGGACCAGGCGGCCCTCGTTGGCGAAGACGCTGTAGGCGCGCGCCAGCTCTAGAGGTGTGACCTCGCCGCCGCCCAGCGTCAGCGAGAGACCGTAGCGCGCTGGATTGGGCTCCAAGCTGCGGATGCCCAAGCGCGCCGAGAAGCTCAAGAGCGCCTCAACGCCGACCTGACGTAAGGTCAGCACGGCGGGGATGTTATACGAGCTAGCCAGCGCATCGCGCACGCGAACCGGTCCATGAAACGTCCGATCGTAGTTGACAGGCGAATAGAGTGGGCTGCCAGGTGTGCCGATATGTGTCTCGACATCCCAGAGCACGCTGCCTGCCGAGAAGCCGCGCTCCATCGCGGCGGCGTAAGTGAGTGGCTTGATGGCGCTGCCGGGCTGGCGCGGCGCGATGGTCACATTGACGCGCCCATCAATGGAGTCGTCATAGTAATCCACACTGCCCACCATCGCTAGAATCTCGCCTGTGGCCGGTTTCAAGACGACCACAGCAGCATTGTTAGCGTTGTGCGCCGCCTTGATTTGGGCGATCTGAGTGGCAGCGGCGCGCTCAGCTAGCGCTTGCAGGCGCGGATCGAGCGTGGTGTAGATCGTCAAGCCACCGAAGTTGATGTAAGTATCGGGCAAGTTTAGGGCCGGCAGCAGACTGCGCACTTCTTGCTCGGCGTAGAGCGTGAAGTGCGGTGCGCTCAGGCGGATGTTCGGATCAGCGAAGATGAGAGGCTGGGCAGCTGCGGCATCCGCTTCGGCGCGCGTGATCGCTCCATTTTTAACCATCAAGTCCAGCACCACGCGCCGCCGCGCCAGCACAGCATCAAGGGTGCGCGAGTCAAACGGGTTAAGGGCTGCAGGCGCCTGTGGTAAGCCCGCCAGCAGCGCTGCCTCAGCCAGGTTGAGCTCGGCAGCGCGCTTGCCAAAATAGGTCTGGGCGGCTGCCTCAATCCCATAGGCGACGTTGCCGTAGTAGATGGTATTCAGATACATCTCAAGGATTTCATCCTTGCTCTTGCGCTGGGTGAGCGCCACTGCCATGGCGATCTCTTCCAGCTTGCGCCGCGCTGAGCGCTCGGTGCGGTATTGGTAGTCAAAGGCGATGTTGCGCACAAGCTGCTGCGTGATCGTGCTGCCGCCGCCGCTGTCCGCTCCACTGAAGTAGCCCAAGCCCGCCCGCACAATTGCCGAGACGTCAATGCCGATGTTCTCGTAGAAAGAGGCGTCCTCGACGGCAATAGTTGCCTTGATCAGGTGGGGCGAGATTTCGCTGAGGCGCACTTTGGTACGCCGCCCCTCGCCGATCAGCTGATAGAGCTCGTTGCCGTAGCGATCGAGGATGCGCGCCGTCTGGAAGGCTTGCTCTTGCTTGGGCAGAGCTGCCTCCAACTTGCCGACGACCTGCTCGCCGAACTCGTTCAGGATGGCGCTGACGACAACGAAGCCGCCGCATAGGGTTGAGAGGACCAGCGAGCCAAGCAAGACGCTGCAACCTAGCAGCCACAAGTGCCATGCGCGGCGCGGGCGCCGCAGCGGATACTGTTGCGGCGGGGGTGGCGGCACATTCGGCGACGCCGCTAGGTAAGACGGCACGGTTGGTGCATCGTCGTAGCGTGAAGGCGGATTGGGCTGCATGTTGCCTCACTTTCCCAGCGTACAGGGCGTCATAAACTATTCTAGCACGCCTTGCCGTCCCTGCGCAGCGCATTCGATAGACGTAGCGCAGACGTAGGGCGGGCGCCCGCCTTGCTGCATTCTTGCCAGAGGCCCGCCTTTGCGGTATTTTGAGCGCCAGGCAGAATGCCTGAGTATCTTCTGAGAGATTCTGGGAGGAAATGTGCCGCCATGAGGCGCCTATGTATCGTCTTGCTGTGGAGCGCCCTAATCATCTGTCTCAGCCTGCTCGGTCGGGCGCCAGGCGAGCTGCTCAGTGCCCGCGCGCTGCAAATGACTGAGACACCGAGCAGGCGCACCGCCCTACCAACCAACACGCCGCGCCCCAGCCGCACGCCGACCGCCACGCCAACGCCAGAGCCGCTCACTGCACGGCTATGCCCGGATTGCAACCGCGTGCGCCTCCGCAACACGCCCGGCACAGCTGGCGAAATCCTGACCGTCCTTGACCCTGCCGCTCAGCTGACTGTGATCGGGCGCACAGCCGATAATCAATGGCTGCAGGTGATTGTGGCGCCCGGCTTGACGCGCGGCTGGGTCTCGGCGCTTTACACGCGCCTGCCCGATCTCAGCCCTATCCCAGCTGCGCGCCTCGAGCAGCTACCCGTACAAGGCGTCGCCGTCGAGGCGAGCCCAACGCCCACAACCGCCTTTACTGCAGGACTCCCGCCCTGGCTGACGGGCATCAGCTCGCGCACGCGCGCCATCTATCTGCGGGGGCAGCAACTAGGCAATCGGCGCAACGTCTTCTCAAAAGTCGGCGATAGCATCACAGCAGCGCCACAATTTTTGTATCCCATCGGCTTTGGGCAGTACGAGCTAGGCGCTTACGGCAGTCTCGCCAATGTGATCGCCTTCTTCTCGCAGGAGAACGCCCGCGCCGGCAACTCGTTCGCCAATCAATCGCTAGCAGCCGTCAGCGGCTGGACGGCTGATAAGCTGCTGACGCCTGGCATAGCCTATCCTGAGATTTGCGGCACAGATACGCCGTTGGTGTGCGAGTACAAGCAGACGCGCCCCGCCATCGCCTTGATCATGATCGGCACAAACGATAGTGGCAGTGGCTCGCCGGATGTTTTCGCCGATCACCTGCGCCAGATCGTTGAGATTTCGCTGGAGATGGGCGTAATCCCCGTCCTGAGCACCATCCCGCCCAAGAATTTCGACGAGAATCAGGAGCAGCGTGTGCAGGCCTGGAACAGCGTGATTCGCGCCACTGCCACGCGCTATGAGGTGCCACTCTGGGATTACTACGCCAATATGGTCGGTCTGCCCAATCGGGGCATCAGCAGCGATCGTCTGCATCCTTCGGTGCCGCCTGACGGCGCGGCGGCGCGCTTTACGCCTGAAAATCTGCAGTACGGCTACACAGTGCGCAATCTGAACGCCCTGCAAGTGCTAGATGCCTTGCTGCGCACCGTGATGTACTGATGGGCGCGGCTTTTTCGGCGGCGCGCCTGAAGGCGTACGCACAGACGCTCGGCTTTGCCATGCTGGGCGTGACGCCAGCGCTGCCCTCGCCGCGCTTGGAGGCCTACTTGCGCTGGATCGCAGCCGGCTATCACGGGACGATGACCTACATGGCGCGCGAGGATCGCATTGCGCGCCGCCGCGACCTAAACGTGATTCTGCCCAACGTCCGCTCGTTAATCGTGGTTGGCTTGGCCTACCACACGCTGAGCGTGCCATCACACTTGCTCAACGACCCCAGTCGCGGGCGCATCGCCGCCTACGCTTGGGGCCTCGACTATCACAACGTGATCGCGGAGCGTCTAGAGCGGCTGGCGGCGTGGCTGCACGCTGAGTCAGGTGGGATGGCGCATCGCATCTATGTGGATACGGGCGCGCTCCTAGAGCGTTCGCATGCGCAGCAAGCCGGATTGGGCTTCATCGGCAAAAACACTGTCTTGATCGACCCCAAGCGCGGCAGCTACTTCCTGCTGGGCCAGATTCTGACTGACCTCGCCTTCGACGTCTACGATACGCCACACCGAGAGACAATGTGCGGCACCTGTAATCGCTGCCGCGCCGCCTGCCCCACCGACGCCTTCCCGCAGCCCTACCTGCTGGACGCGCGCCGCTGCATCAGCTACCTGACCATCGAGTACAAGGGCTACGTGCCGCAGGCGCTGCGCTCACTGATGGGCAATTGGATCATGGGCTGCGATATCTGCATGGATGTCTGCCCGTTCACCCGTTTTGCGGCGCCAACGCCCGAGCCTGCCTTTCATCCGCCCGACCTTGAGCGCGCTGTGCCGCGTCTTGCCCGCCTGCTGCATATGAGCGCAGCTGAATTCGCAGAATTTTTCGCGGGATCGCCTGTGCTGCGCCTAAAACACACGCGTCTATTGCGGAATGCCTGCATCGCGGCGGGCAACAGCGGCGATGCTGCGCTTGTCTCGCCCTTGCAGGCCCTACTAGAGAACGAAAGTCCGCTTGTGCGGGCGCATGCAGCATGGGCACTGGCGCGTTTGGAAGGCTGTTCGGCGCGGGCAGAGCTGCAGGCGGCGCTAGCGCGCGAGACAGACCCCGAATGCGCCGCTGATCTGAGCGCCACCCTCGCCGCACTCGCCTAAGAGGCTTGTGTGAGGCGCCGGCGCTCCGAAAGCTCACTGTAGAGCGCAATCCACTGCGCGGCAATGCTGCGGATATCGAAGTGACGGCTGATCTGGTGGGCACAGGCGCCCATCTGACGCCGCGCGCCCTCGTTTTGGCAGAACCACACAATCGCCGCTGCCAGATCGAACGGATCGTTGTGCACCAGCAGACCGGCTTGCTCATGGTTGGGATACTCCTCCCACCAATCGGCGCGCACGCCCAAGAACGGTTTGTGGCAGGCCATCGCCTCTATGACCGAGAGCGGGTTGGTATCGCTGATCGAGGGCATCGCGAAAACATCGAAGAGCGGGATGTAGCGCGGCAAGGCGTCATTCGGCACTCTGCCCAAGAAGTGGACGCGCGTTGAGACGCTGGCTGTGATTGACTCTAGCGCGGCGCGCGTGCTGCCATCCCCAACAATGACCCAGTGGGCATCTACGCCCTGATGCACTGCGCGCATGAACGCTTCAGCGAAGATTTCGAGGTTCTTCTCCGGCGAGACGCGCCCAACATAGCCGAAGATGGTCGCCCCTTCAGCGATACCCAGCTCTTGGCGGCGCAGGGCATCGGCAGGCAGCTGCTCAAAGCGCTGCAGCGGCACACCATTGTGGATGACGCGCATGCGATCGGCGTGCTGTGGCGCCAATTGCTGCATCCAGCGCAGCGAGCTGTGCGAGGGCGCCGTGATCAGATCGCTTGACTGCATCACATAGATCATTTGCGCTTCTACGTACAGCTTCAGCATTGGGCGCAGCACGCTCGACCAGCGCTCTTCAAGGTAGATATCATGCCGTGTGTGGTTGGTGAAGATGACAGGCCGTCCCATCCGCTTAGCCATACGCAGCGCAATATAAGCGATGTTAAAGGGATCGTTGATGTGGAAAATGCTGAGGGTCTGCGCCACCAGCGTCGAGGGGCGATCGAGCATCAGGGCGCTGTAGAAAGGGCTATTCCCCAACGGGACGCCGCGCGTCACCCAGACGTTGGGCTGTGTGCTCTCGTGGTTGCCGAAAGTGAAGACGTGCGCATCCTGACCCTGTGCCAACAGCTCGGTGTGCAAGTGGCTCAGCACCACGCTGACCCCGTTGATGATGGGTGGGAAGCTGTCGGTGAACAACCCGATTTTATGGCTGTGATCGGCGGTGACGATGGAGCGCTTGTGCGAAAAGTTTAAGCTAAGCACGGTCCCCCCTTGTCTCACTGCCTCCAAGCTCAAACATGAGTGCATCACACAACTGAGCAGCTGCGCCCGCTAGTTACAACACTGTGAGGCGCTTTTCCGCACGGGATAACTCTAGCATGCCTTGTGCAGTTGTCAATGCGGTCCGGATCGCAATTGGCGGGGCAGCGCGCTATAATGTGCTGCTATGAAGGCCCTGAGCGACTCGCACATCTGCATCATTGGCACAGGCTTGATGGGGACATCGCTGGCGATGGCGCTGCGCGGCAAGGTGCGGCATTTACACGGCATCGATCCCGATCCGAGTGCCGCGCCGCACTTTGATACCTTCTCAAGCGCCCTGCACAGCCTCTACAATGCTGATGTCATCGTCCTAGCTGCTCCGCTTCGCGCTATCCTCGCGCTCTTGCCGCAGGTAGGCGCGTTGGCAGCGGCAGGCGCGCTAATCACCGACTTGGGCAGCGTCAAAGGGCCGATTATCGCCGCGATGGATCAGCTGCCACCGCGCGTGCAAGCCGTCGGCGGGCATCCGATGTGTGGCAAAGAGCTGAGCGGCGCTGCCGCCGCCGATCGGACGCTCTATCGGGGCTGCACCTATGTGCTGTGCCCTGCAGAGCGCACTTCAGGGGCGGCGCTCGCCTTCATGGAAGACTTCATCCGCGCCATCGAGGCACAGCCGCTGCACCTTGACCCACACACGCACGACAGGGCTGTGGCGCACATCAGCCACTTGCCCTACCTGCTCAGTGTGGCGCTGATGCTGACTGCGCTTGAGGCCGACGACGAGCGGCTGTGGCAGCTGGCCGCTAGTGGCTTTCGGGATACCTCACGGCTTGCTGCTAGCGATGTGATCATGATGGGCGACGTCGTAACGGGCAACCGCCACGCGCTGCTGAGCGCCCTCGAGCGCTGTGCAGCCCAAATCGCCCATTTGCAGGCGCTTCTTGCCGCTGAGGACGACTCCGCCTTGCGCGCCACCCTCGAAAAGGCACGCCAGGCACGGAGCGCGTGGCTAACTTATCGAGAAAGGCGATCCATGTGACGCAGGTGGGGCATATCGACGGTCAGACGCAGCTAGTCGGGATTATCGGTTATCCGGTGGCGCATTCGCTCTCGCCCGAGATGCACAACGCTGCTTTTGCCGAGCTGGGCATGAATTGGCGCTATGTGCCGCTCTTGGTGCAGCCCGAACGTCTAGCAGAGGCGCTGCGTGGCATCTTGGCGCTTGGCTTTCGCGGCGCCAACGTGACCGTGCCGCATAAAGTGACTTGCATCCCGTATTTGGATAGGGTCACAGAGGCGGTCACCGTCGCGGGTGCCGTCAATACGATACGCATCGACGCCAGTCAAGGTCGGCTCGAAGGCTTGAATACGGATATGAGCGGCTTTCTGACCGATTTGGCTGTCAATCAGGTCAGCATCGGTGAGGAATCGCGGGTAGTGATTCTGGGCGCGGGCGGCGCGGCACGCGCCATCGGAGCAGGCTTGGTGCGTGGCGGCGCGCAGATCACTTTTGTCAACCGCACGGTCGAGCGGGGCGTTCAGATCGCTAGTTTTCTGCGCGCCAGCTGGGAAGGCTGCAGAGTGGCGGCTGTCGGGCTGGAGCAATTGGCGCAAGTTAGCCAGGAGGCGACGCTAATCGTGAACGCCACGTCGGTTGGCATGTTCCCCTATACAGACGCTTCGCCGTGGCGTGAGGACGTACCCTTCCCGAAGGGCGCCGTCCTGTACGATACGATCTACCGTCCGCTGCAGACCAAGCTGATGCGCGATGCCGAACGCAGCGGTTTACGCGTCATTGGCGGCTTGGGCATGCTGGTCTACCAGGGCGCAGCCGCCTTCGAAATGTGGACGGGCAAGCGCCCGCCCATCGAGCTGATGCGGCAGGTCTGCCTGAGGCGGCTGAGCGAGCACTAAGGGAACAAATACGGCCGCTCGGGCATGGCCACTGCTTCAATCGACTCGGCGATCAGGATCGGCATGCGCTGCCCGTGGAAATCGCCGATCTGAAACCTGCCCCGCACGCGCACCCAGCTATCGGCGGCGAAGTCGGCAGTTTGATCGCCCCGTACAACCACGCCAATAGCTATGGCATCTGCCACGCAGCAGCTGACTGTGAAGCGCATCACCATGAATTCTTTGGCCTCTTCAAAGCGCGCATCGCGGTAGACAAAGCCGATCAGGTCGGCGGGCTGACCGCCGAACTCATCCAAATTGAGCGAGGCGCTGAAGGCGCGCACCCAATCCAGCACATTGCGCTGCGTCGGCGCGATGCTGAAGGCTTGATCGCCCGCCCCTGAGACGTTCAGCGAGAAGGTGATGCCGCTGTTGTTGATCGCAGTAGCACCGAGTGGCTGCGCCGGCAAAAAGATGCCGAAGATCAGCGGCACGCTCAGGATGAGCAGCACGTACCAGCGCGCCGTGCCATCGTGAATCCTGCTCGGCGCTCCCTGCAGCAAGTTAAGCGCGTTGTGCTCAATCGGCCTATTCTGTTCAGGCTCGGAGAGCAGGACAATCACATTGATCGTGCCCAGTCCGATCAGGGCCAAGCCCGCAAAGCCGGCCAGCCAATTGAAGCGCTCATTGATATAAAAGGCGATCTCGCCCGTCAGCAGAGTTTCCAGCAAGTACAGCCCCAAAAGCAGCATCAGCGCCGCTTGGAACCAGCGTCGTGTGCGCATAGCCCTAAAACCTCACATTCAGGTTGATAAAGATGCCGAACAGCAGCGACATCAACAGCGGCAGGACCGCCATGTAGATCACGATGCGCCGCTTGAAGATGCTCAGGTACATCAGCATCGCCTTGATATCGACCATCGGGCCGAAGGTTAGGAAGGTGAGCAGCGAGCCGGCCGGGAAGCCGAGATTGGCGAACGAGAGGGCCAGAATGGCATCAGTAGTGCTGCAGATGGAGAGGACGAAGGCCATGAGCGCCATCGCCACAGCCGACATGGCTGGGTCGCTTGCCAGGGCACGGATTTGCTCCTGTGAGAAGAAAGTTTGCATGGCGGCGGCGAGGGCAGTGCCCATCACCAGGTAGCGCCCCATGTCGAAGAATTCATCGGTTGCCACACGGGCAGCCCGCACCAGGCTCTGCCCAAAGCTGGCCGGCGGCATGCTCGGGCGAGGCGCAGCTGCCCCAGAGCCGCCCGTCATCACCATGAAGGCACGCGGCTGCAGCAGCTTGATCGGGCTGCGCTCCAGGCCCAGCAGTAAGCCGACCGCCACCGCCATGATGAAAGTGATCACGAAGCGCCCGATCAAGATCGGCCCGAAGCCGAAGGCTGCATACGTGCTGGCGAAGACGATCGGATTCATGACTGGCGCCGCCAGGAGGAACGCCACACCGACTGAGACCGGCAGCCCTTTCTG
This sequence comes from Aggregatilineales bacterium, assembly GCA_046719055.1. Classification (GTDB taxonomy): domain Bacteria; phylum Chloroflexota; class Anaerolineae; order Aggregatilineales; family UBA2796; genus CP2-2F. The sequence continues at coordinate 14,965 of JBDNDQ010000051.1, forward strand.
GTACAGTTTGCGCGTGACTGGCACCACGCCACACTCGCACACCGGGAACAAGAAGCCGAGAAAGCTGCCTGCGGCGATAGCAGCGATCGGGTTGCGCGGCATGAAGCGCGCGATATCTTCTTTGCGTACGAATACCTCAATCAAGCCCGAGACGATCGTGCCGAGCAGCAAAAACGAGATGGCCTCGATGAAAATGCCCAGAAAGCGTGTGCTGAAGAGCGTGAGTTGGGTGTTGAAGTCCATACGTATCCTTTTGAGAGGCGCCGTGCTAGGGCAGCCAGCGCGGTAGAGTGGCGTTGTTCGCCAGCAGGCGCAGATCGCCTGTCTTCAAGTCGTAGAGCCAGATTTGTGGGCGTGCACCGCTCTGCCCAAGCGCAAAGCGCTGAAAGGCGAGCTGTTCGCCGTTCGGGCTGACGGTAACCTGCCCGCTGCTGTAGTCAGGATCGGTCACCAGCGGCGTGGCGGCGCCCGTCTCAAGATCAACCAGGTGCAGCTGCGCGCCCTGCATTGTGGTGATCTCAGGCGGGCGCCGAGTCGCGATCATGCGGCGGCTGTCGGGCAGCCAGGCCAACTCGACGTCGTTATTCGGGTCGCTATCGGGGATCAGGTCGCGCTGTACCAGCAGCTCAGATTGCACGTCCACTAGCACAAAATGCGCTACATAGCGCGTCGTGCCCGCCAGCTGGATGATCTTTGGGAAGAACAACCAACGTCCATCGGGAGAGAACTGCCCAACTTCGCCCTGCGGCGTACGGATTAGGCGCTCACGGTTATTTTCGAAGTCGAACAGCACAATGCCGCCAACGTTGGCATCGTAGCTGGCCAGCAGCGCCCCATCAGGCGACCAGCGCGGTGAGTATCCCAAGCGTTGATTATCGGCGAAGAGCGGGCGCGGGATGCCTGTGTTGGTATCCACCAGCCAAATGCGCGGCGCGCCGGGCCCTGTGCCCGTTTCCAGGTTGAGGTCGGAGCGCTCGAAAGCAACCGTGCTGCCATCAGGGCGCCATGCCGGCGTGGTACAAGCGGCAGTAGGGCACTCCAGCAGGGTGAGCGTGCTGTTGGTGCGTAGGTCGTATATGCGCAGGTGGGCTGTGCGCATCTCGCCCAACTCGCTGTAGACGATGCGGCTGCCGTCGGGCAGCACGTCGTAGCTCAGCACGCCCAGCTCGCTGAACGTGATCTGCTGCGGCGCTGCCTCAGGGATGTTCGGATCGATCAGGAACAAGTTCTGCACAGGATTATCCACAGGCGCCATGAAGACAACCTGCGGCGCGCGCACACGGAACTCCCACGTGTGCGCCTGTAACAACAGCCGACCGCTCTGGGCACGCACGCCCTCAGCCAGGTGAACGGTGTAAGTTTGACCTTGTTGGAGCGCGCTTTTGGGCTGCCACTGCAACTGATTGCCTACTACACTGAGAATGCCCTCTGCCTCAGGCTCCAGGCTGAGCTTGCCGACCACGCTTTCAGGGTCGATCGGCTCATCAAAAGTGATTTGGATGACGCTCTGGCTAGAGACAACCCCCTGCGGCGTGAGACGGCGCACGCTAATCCCGACGTGATCGCCGCTGAGCAGCGTCAGCCCAATTGCGCCGAGCAGCGCCAAGATGGCCAGCCCAACGCCGATATCCAGCCGATCAAAGCGGCTATGCGCAGGTATTGTCAGTTTCAGTGAGCGCTCTTTCCTCATGCGCACAACCTCAGTGAACACAGGATCACCTTATCGCAAAGGCGTCCAGCTGGCAAGCGACGCTCAGCCTGCTCTAAAAATCGCGCTCAGGGCAGGCTGAACGTCCCTGTGGGCGGGAAGGCGCCATATAGCACAGCGCAAGCGGCGCGCAGCGCCTCAGGGTAGGGATTGAAGACCGTCACATAGCCCGCTGGCTCGATGCCGTGCAGCGCATCGTAGGGGCTCTGCAGCGCCACTACAATGGTCTTGGGTGGCGAGAAAGCATTCACCAAGCGCGCCTGACGCGGATATTCATCGATATTGAAGGTGAAGATCACGGCTACATCGACTTGTGCATCGATCTCACGGGCGATGGCGAGTTCGTCATCAGTGGGCGTGAGTGAGTAGGCGAGGCGGCGCGTTGGCGCACCGTACACGCTGCAGATGTTGGGCAGGGAGCTGTAGACGCCTGGATAGATCAAGCTGATCCTTTGGCGGCTCGGATCGAGCGGGATAAGATCGGTCGGGCGTATCACTGAGATAGTGCGCAGGTAGATCGCCTCGAGCGCCGCCCGATGAGCCGTGCTCTGGACGCGCTCGACGGCTGTCAGCTCATCGAGCGGCTGCCATGTCAGCAGGCCGTATCTCGCCTTCAAGCGCAAGATGCGCCGCACTGAGTCGTCGATCTGGGCGGGCTGGATATCGCCGCGACGCACAGCCTCTAAGATAGCGCGCTTCATGCTCAGCTGTTCGCCCAGCGACAGGTTCGGCCCAGTCGCCAGCATGTCTACGCCCGCCTGCACGGCACGCACAGCCGCTTCAGCAGGCGTGAAGCCCTGCCGCACGCCGCCCATATCCATAGCATCCGTGATGATCACGCCTGTGAAGCCCAACTCGCCGCGCAGCAGATCGCTCACAATCGGCTTGGAGAGCGTGGCGGGCAAGTTGGGCGTCGGATCGAGGCTGGGCACGCTCAAATGCGCCACCATAACCATCTCGGCGCCAGCGGCAATGCCCAGACGGAAAGGCAGCAGCTCGCGCTGGAGCTGCGCCCGATCGAAGGTGAGCGTTGGCAGTACCACGTGCGAGTCGGTTGCCGCCCCGTGACCAGGAAAGTGCTTCAGCGTGGCGATCACGCCGCGCTCTTGCAGGGCGCGCACATAAACAGCCACTGAGGCGCCGACGCGCTCAGGATTGTGCCCCCACACGCGCTTGCTCATGAAGCGCCCTTCAGGATGGTACAGATCGGCGACTGGTGCGAAGTTCATGTTCACACCGACGGCGCGCAGCTCAGTGGCGGTCATATGTGCCACCTGCGCCGTCTGCTTGAAGGGCATGGCGCTCAGGGCCGCCCCCCACGGGAAAGGCGTGAAACCGTCGTTCAGGCGCTGAACGGTGCCGCCCTCTTGATCGGTGGCGATGAGCAGCGGCACTCTAGCCCCGATTTGGGTGGCAAGGGCTTGCCAGGCATTGGTTGAGCGCGTCACAGCCGCCGGCGAGACGCCATTAGAGGCGAAAATGCCCACGCCGCCCGGCAGCATCTGGCGCATGAAGTCACGGCTGGCCTCGTTCAGCCCTTCGCCGAAGAAGCTGACCATGAACAGCTGCCCAACGCGCACCTCAAGCGGCATAGCAGCCAGCAGCGCCTCGACTTGCTCATCCTGAGCGCGCAGCACGGCCATCGGCAGATGGGTGAGCGCAACAGCGCCCAGCAACAGCAAGGCACGGCGCATCACCTGTGCTGGCACCTTTCCCAGCGGGCAGGCACCTCTCACCCTACTCCTCCAACGTGCTGGTATCGCCTTCCGGCTGGCCAAGCGCGCGCGCCTTCAGCACCCGGCGCATGATCTTGCCGCTGCGCGTCTTGGGCAAGCTGCTGACGAACTCGATCTTGGCAGGCACAGCGATCGGGCCGACCTCATGGCGCACATGATTCTTGAGCGCCTCCTCCAAAGCCGGTGAGGGCTCATAGCCTTGCCGCAGAATACAGTACGCGTAAATGATGTTACCTTTCAGCTCATCTGGTAAGCCGATCGCTGCTGCTTCTGCTACAGCCGGGTGGCTGACCAAGCCCGACTCGACCTCTGCTGTGCCCAAGCGATAGCCGCTGACCTTGATTACATCGTCGATGCGCCCGATGATCCAGATGTAACCGTCTTCATCCTTGCGCGCCGAGTCGCCAGTTAGATACCAGCCCTTATCGGCGAATTTGCTCCAATATTGGCGGATGTAGCGATCTGGATCGCCGAAGATAGTGCGCAACATGCCCGGCCAAGGCTTCTTGATGACCAGCAAACCGTCCTGGCCGGCTGGCACGCTGTTGCCATCTTCATCCACCACATCGGCGATGATGCCCGGCAGCGGACGCGTGGCGCTGCCTGGCTTCAAGGGCGTGATCGGCAGCGGCGCGATCATGAAGCCGCCCGTCTCAGTCTGCCACCATGTATCCATGATCGGGCAGCGGCCTTTGCCGATAACCTCGTAGAACCACTTCCATGCCTCAGGGTTGATCGGTTCGCCGACTGAGCCGAGCAGGCGCAGCGACGAAAGGTCGTGGCGGTTGGGCCAGGCCGCCCCGAAGCGCATCAGGCCGCGAATCGCCGTCGGCGCTGTGTACATGATGGTGATGCCGTAGTATTCCACCAGCTTCCACCAGCGATTGGGGTAGGGATGGGTTGGCGCGCCCTCGTACATGAAGCTGGTGGCGCCTAGAATGGTCGGGCCGTAGACGATGTAGCTGTGCCCGGTGATCCAGCCGGGATCGGCGGCGCACCACCATCGATCTTCATCTTTCAGGTCAAAAACGTTGCGCAGTGTGGTGCTGACGTAGACCGAATAGCCGCCGTGCGTGTGCAAGATGCCCTTCGGCTTGCCCGTCGTGCCGCTGGTGTAGAGGATGAAGAGTGGATCTTCAGCATCCATCACCTCAGTCTCGCACTTGGGGCTAGCAATGGGCAGCGCCATCAGATCGTGCCACCAATAGTCACGATCGGGCTCCATGACCACCTCGTGCCCTGTGCGCTTCAGCACGACCACATGCTCGACAACGGGCGAACGGCGCACAGCCTCGTCAGCGATCTTTTTGAGCTCCACAATCTGACCGCGCAGCCACGCGCCATCCTGCGTGACAAGCACACGGCTCTGTGCATCTTCAATGCGATCGGCGAGCGCCTGTTCCGAGAAGCCGCCGTAGACCACGCTGTGCACCGCCCCAATCTTGGCGCAGGCTAGCATGGCGATCATCAGCTCGGGCACGCGCCCCATGTAGATGGTGACACGATCGCCTTTGCGCACGCCCATCGAACGCAGCACATTGCCAAACTTGTTGACCTCTTGCCACAGTCGATAGTAGCTATACGTGCGCGTATCGCCCGCCTCGCCTTCCCAGATCAGGGCGAGCTTGTTCTTGCGCCACGTCTTGACATGCCGATCGAGCGCATTGTGCGCGATATTGGTCTTACCACCTACAAACCACTGATAAAACGGGGCGCGCGAGGTCTCTAAAACCTTATCCCAGCGCTTGAACCATTCGAGGTACTCTGCCTGCTCGGCCCAGAAGCCCTCAGGGTCTTCGGCGGCACGGCGGTAAAGCGCGTCGTAATCCTTGACGATGGCCTGCTCGACAATCTCAGGCGGGGGCGGGTAGAGCTCAGCGGTGCTGGCAGAGGGCTGTACAGCGTCCGTCATAGTCCCAAAACTCCTTTGAAAACACTTTAAGCACATGAAAGCGACCAACGGGATGGCCCAATTATGCGCCAAGGCGCGTTTTGAAGCAAGCGTGATAGCCTACGAATACAGGACGGCATCGGGCAGCTTGGCTAGACCCAACTTGCGCGCCCACTTGGCATACTTACTGTAAAAATGTACCCAGAAGGCACTCAGGTGGGCTTGCGGCATTGCCTCGGCCAGCCCGCGCCTGAACGACTCAGCATCGGTGAAGGGCGGCATGTGCAGCACGGCGCGCCCAAGCTCGTAAGGCATATGCGCATCCGAGCCGACGGTATACGGCTTAGCATGCGCCCTTGCAAAGGCGATCGCCCTGGCGTTATCGGCAGGGAACAGGCAGCGCGCGTTGAAGCCCTTGATTGCATCCACCAACGGCAAGATGCGCCGCAAATTCGCCTCATCCCACGCCCCCTTGCGCAGCCGATCAAAGGGATGCGAGACGCTGATGACTGCGCCTTGCTGCCGCAGCCGCTCGATGGTTGCCTCTGGCGAGAGAAAGGGCGGCACGCTCTCTTGCACAAAGTAGGCCAGCAGCTCACCCTCGCTCGTCATGATCTCCTCGCCGACGATGATGCGCTCGGGCGCCATGCGGGCTAACTTCAGCGCGCCTTCAGCTGTGTTGTGGTCTGTGATGGCGACTTTATCCAGCCTGCGCACTGTGCAGGCCCGCAAGAAGGCTTCAAGCCTGGTCAGGCTATCTAGCGAGTAGTATGTGTGGCTGTGTAGCTCTACACGCCAAGTGATCATAGGGTGCTCGGCTCCTTCAATGAGGTGCAATTATGCCCCAGCAGGCTGCCGCTTGGCAAAAGTGCGCGCTCCTAGCGATAATTGACGCGGAATTGGCTTTCCCGAAGGAGAGATACCATGAGCGATATCGAACGCAGCGCTACCGCCACTTGGAGCGGCACGCTCCGCGAGGGCACGGGTCACTTGAGCACGCAGAGCGGCGCGCTGAACGAAGCGCCTTACACCTTTGTCACCCGCTTCGAGCAGGCGCCCGGCACTAATCCCGAAGAGCTGATCGCCGCCGCCGAAGCCGGCTGCTTCACTATGAACATTGCCGCTGTGCTCGGGCGCAAGGATTTCAAAAATGTGCACGTGAGCACCACCGCCGTCTGCGTGCTGAGCCAGGTGGAAGGCGGGCGCAAGATCACCAAGATCAAGCTGATCACGCGCGGCAAGGCCGATGGGCTCGACCTTGCCACTTTCACCGAAGTCGCCGAAGACGCTAAGAAGAACTGCATCATCTCGCGGGCGTTGGCAGGGGTAGACGAATTCGAATTGGACGCGGCGCTCGCCGAGTAGCCCTATGGCAGCTGCCGCCCGCGTATCAAGTTCATAGCGCGCACCGCCGCCGAGAAGTTCGGATTGAAACGGACGGCGGCGGAAACATCAGCATAAGCCTCATCCCACAGCCCCAGCGCTGCTAGCGCGATGCCGCGATAGTAAAACGCCTCTTCGACATAGCCCTTAGCGCTCTCAATGACCGATTCGGCAAGCGCGATGGCTTGTCGGTAGTTGCCGTTGCGGTAGTACGCCTCGAAGGGTGCGAATTGGTACCATAACATGCGGATAGGCAGCGGCTCTGGCAGGCTGAAGGCGCGATCGAAGGCGAGCGCGCCCTCAGCATAACGCCCTAGCGCCGTGAAACTGCTGCCTAGGTTGAACCAGGCGAACGGATTATTGGGCTGGGCAGCGGCCGCCTCGCGCGCCCGATCGAGCGTGGAGCGCCGATTGTAGTCTTCATCCCAGTTAGCGCCCAACAACGCCATCAGCTCACCCTCGCGCGCCGACGGGTAGACCACAATGTACAGCCGATTGAAATGGCTCCACAGCTCATCCAGCACGTCGTAGCGCTCGCTCGTCTCGCCTTTGTAGGTATCCAGCTTGTAGAGCCTGCTCACTTCATCATCATAGCCGACGATAGTGAGATAATGCCCGATCCAGCCTTTTTGAGGCGCATCACGGTCATAGAAGCCCGTCTCCAGCAAGACTGCGAACTGATTTGCCACCAGCCGACGCACTAAAGCTATATCGCCGCCAGTGCGCACAATCGCGCGCAGATAGCCGTTGGTGCGGCTGTTGACATAATCGGCTAGCTCATGTGGGCCGACGTTCTTATCCTGCTGATCGGGCTTGAGGGCACTCGCCACCACATCCTGCCCATCCGTCCAGCCGTAGAAGCCCATCGCCTGCACCAGATTGGCAGGCCCACAGTTGTTGAATTTTTGCGGCTCCCAGCGGAGACCTTGCAAGCGATAGCGGGCGGGGATGGGCGGCTGGATCGAGATCGGCGTAGGCGTGACTTGGTAACCGACGTGCACAATGGCACTGAGAGGAGTTGGAGTGGCGGTGGGTGTGGCGAGTGGCGCATCAGGCGTCAGCAGGCTGGAGAAATCCAGCGAAGCGGTCAGGGGCGGCGTGGGGATGCGGAAAGGAATCTCGGTGGCGCGCAGCGGCAAAAGGAACGGCAAATAGCGGATGACGCGATCTTGATCGACCACCTCTAGCCGCTGGAAGATAAATACGCCTAGCGCACCCGCCAAAAGCGCCACGCCACATATTAAGAGCACTAAGCGCACTAGCCAACGTCTTTTCACAGCCCAACCCTTCCCTAAACTGCCGGATGGCCAGAGTATAGCTCAGGTTCGCCCAAGAAGACAGACGTCCGCCTGGCGCTTAGGCTACGCTCAGGCGTTGGGCGGGCTGTTCAGGCGATCTTCCCAGCGCGGCCGCTGCGTGTTATCGACGATCAGAATACGCGGATTGGCGCGCAGTGCGGCCCGATCTAACATTCTGACCGTATTCAAGAGCGTATCCAGCTGGAAGGGCTTGATGAAGAACAGGTCGCAATCTACAGCGACGGCTTCGGCGATGGTGCGTGGATCGTCGTTGGCGCTGCACATGATCAGCGCGATGCCCTGGTCTTGTCTGCGAATGCGGCGCGCCACTTCAATGCCGCTGATATCGGGCAGATCGATATCTAGGAAGGCAAAGGCGAAGTGATTGGTTTGACACAGCTTCAGGGCTTGCTCGCCCGTTTGCGCTTCAGCGAAGGGCAGCTGCACCATATCAAAGGCGACGCTCAGCAGCATGCGATTAGCGTCGTCATCGTCGAGCAGCAGGGCGCGATATTCATATGTGCGTAGCTCAGTGGGTGGGTTGGTCATGATCAGTGCTTCCTGTGGCATTTGCAGGTGTTTCATGATTAAGTCGTTCATCGCTGTACGGAGCTGCTTGTGCTATGTGGCACACTAGTGCGATTCCCACACGCATTCACCTGCCAGCAAGCGTTGAATGTTCTGTGGAAAACGGTCGAAGTTGAGCGGCTTCGCCAGGAAGCCGTTGAAGCCCGCCTCTTCAGCGCGCTTGACGTCATCGGGCATTACTTGGGCAGTCATAGCGGCGATGGGCGTCTGGGCGAAACGCGGGTCGGCGCGCAGCTGGGCAAGGATGTAATAGCCATCTTGATCGCCAGGCAGGCGCAAGTCCAGCAGCACCAGGTGGATAGGCGGCAGGCTGGCCAGGCAGCTCTCTAGCTGCCGCCACGAGGCAAAGGCATGGATGTGTTGAATGCCCAGTATGTTCAACATCGCGACTGCTAGAGTGGTGTTCAGTGGTTCATCTTCCACCAGTAAGATGTTGACGTCGGCGTGGGCAATAGGCATCGCAGCGCGCCTCCGTGCTAGGTCAGCTCTCAGGTGATGGGCAAACTGAACGAGACTGTCGTGCCGACGCCTACTTGGCTCTCGATCCACATATCGCCGCCGTGCAGCTGCACAAAGCGGCGGCTGATCGGCATCCCTAGGCCGGTGCCACTGGCGGTCTCTTGCAGGGCGTTATCAATCTGCTTGAACTCTTCAAAAACTTTAGGTAAGTCCTCAGGTTTAATGCCAACGCCGGTATCGCGCACCGAAAAGATGACTTGATTGCCTTGTTGCACGGCGCGCAGCGTGATGCTGCCCTGCAGGGTGAACTTGGCGGCATTGCTGATCAAGTTCAGGAGCACCTGCCGAATGCGCCGCCCGTCGATGTTGAGAGTCGGCAGATTGTCATCAAACTCGCGGTTGAGGGCGATGCCTTTATCTTTGGTCAGGCCGATCAGTGTGGACATGACGCCCTTCAGGAGCGGCTCCAGCGGTGTTGGTTCGCGGCGCAGCTCCATTTTGCCCGCCTCGATCTTGGCTAGGTCTAGGATATCGTTGATCAAGCCGAGCAGGTGCTGACCGCCATCGTGCACAAAGCCCAGATAGTTGCGCTGCTGATCCGTGACCGGCCCTGCGTGCCCATCCATGACCAGGCGCGTGAAGTTGATCACAGCGTTCAGAGGTGTGCGCAGCTCGTGGCTCATGTTGTTGATGAACTCGGTCTTCAAGCGGTTGGCTTGCACAGCGGCAGCGCGGGCATTTTCGGCCTGCTGGCGGGAAATTTCCAGCGCAGCGTTCGCCTTTTGCAGCTCAGCGTTGCGCTGTTCCAGCTGCTCGAACAGGCGGGCGTTGCGCAGGGCGATGCCAGCGTGGGCTGCCAGCGCCTGCAGCAGATCGACCTCTGCATCGGTGAAGTGGCGGTAGGTATCCGTCTCGACGGCCAGGATGCCATACAGCTCATCGTAGTAAAGGACGGGCACCGCCAGCTCCGAGACCATGCCGGCGACGATGGCTTGCGTGGCAAGCGAGGTGCGCTGATCGGCGCGCATATCGGGCGTGCGGGCAGGCAGCCGTGCCCATGCTACTAGACCTTTCAGGTCTTCTTTCAGGCGCGAGCGGATCAGCTGTGCTGTCTCGGTATCAATGCCCGACCACGCTATTGGCCGCAGCTCGCCGTTCTCGAAGTTCACATCCAGCAGGATGCCCATCTGCGCATCGAGGGTCTCGCGGGCGGCCTCCACAATGCGCTGGAGCAGTTCCTGGCTAGATAGGCGTGCTGTCAGGTCTTGGGCCAGGCGCTGGAAGCGATCGAAGCGCCCGATCGCCTGCTGACTCTCGCTGAGGCGGTAGGCTGTCGAGAGCGTGGCGGCGATCAAAGTGATCACCCGATCGATAGCTGCGCGGGCCGGCTCGGAGAGCGCCGCCGGCCGGGCGGCATACAAGCCCAGCACACCTAAGAGCGTATTTTCGTGAACCAGCGGCAGGATATAGGCACTTTGTGCGCCCGGTGGGACGGGCGTCAGGCGTTTTTCGCGCTCTACCGCCTCAACGTAGTAGGTGCGGCGTCCCATGGCCACTTCACCGTAAACTGAGTAGCCCAGCTTGATCGTCTCTGGCAGATCGGGCAGCTGAGTGCCGAAACAGACTGGCTTGGCAAGCCGATTAGCGGCAGGCTTGTGCAAGTAGATCACAACACACTCGACGCCCGCCCGCTCGATCAGCCATTCGCCTGCTTGCTGCAGCAGCGTCTGCGCATCCGCTTGACCAGCTAACTGCAAGGCCAAGTCGGTCACCGAGATCGGCAGATCGCTGAGCGGGGAATGATACTGCTTCGTCATGCGCGCCAGGTCAGCCGCTGAGGGCTGCCGCCTGCCCAAAAGCGCCTCTAGAAAACTGAGAAGACCCATGCGTATCCCCACATGTCCGCCTTCTGTGCCTTGCGCACAGCTATTCACCTGCTTGATACAAGTATGGCAGACTTCATGGGGAAATTTCGTTAACAGATATTTAAGTTAAGTTTAACGCTTTTCAGCGCGCTCGACGGGTCGAATAGGGCCGCAACGCACAAATCCCTGCTGGATGTGTGCCACGCAGCTCGGCGCACCCGGCGCTGCAGCCGCCCTAAGTCCAGCACTGCTTGGCGAGGCGGGCAGCTCGCGCGCCACACAATGCTGGTCAGCGGCCTGCAAAAGTTGTGATGCAGTTCAGCCGGGCAGCCGGAAGAGCGATGCAAAACTTCGCCAAATTTTCTCGGACGCCCAAAATTTTGCCGTTTTTGAGGGGTGTTTCGCAACTCGGTTGGCGGCACTTAGATACTAAGCGCCTTGCCATCTGTCCTACACACATTCCCGTCTACTCTCAGCCTATTACACCTAGTCCTGATGCGGGTAGACCACTTTTCGCAACTCCCCCCACCTTTTTCGACAAAGATCGACTTGCGAGGGCTTGACAAACCCGATCAGGTGTGTTAGGCTATTTTGCAGTGCGACGCTCTTTA
>JBDNDQ010000052.1:0-25824 GCA_046719055.1 Aggregatilineales bacterium
GGCGCGCGGCGGCGGCGGCGCAGCGCATCGTAGCAAGCGTTCGTGACGATGCGCGCTAGCCAGGCGCGGAAATTGCTGCCGCGGAACTGCCTCAGATGCCGGAAAGCGGCGATGAAAGCCTCCTGCGTGGCGTCGGCTGCCAGATCGGCGTCATCCAGCAGGCGAAAGGCGAGGTTGTACATAGCGGTCTGATAGCGCAGTATCAAGCCGTTGAAGGCTTGCACATCGCCGCGCTGCGCCTGCGCAATCAAGTCGAGATCGTCGGGCTGAGTCTGTGGATCGGTCATCATCTACGCTTCAGGAGCAATCGATCAAGGCTCGGAGCTGCGTGTGATGTGCCTGACTCACCTCAAGCACAACTCTACGGCTTGCTGTGCCGTAGAGGTTCCTGATCGTCTTCAAGTTCAGGCCCGCATGGACGGCAATCGCCTCTTTGTCATCCCCTGTCAAGAACTCTTCGCGGTACCAGTCTGCTGCAGCAGGCTGCCCCAACTTTGCGCTTACAACAGAGCGGAAAAAGTCAACTGCAAACTCCAGAAATTCGGCGTCAATTAGTTTCACAATTTCAGTGCGATAGTTCTCACCGCTCAGCAGGCGCTCAATGATGCGCCGTACTACGAGGTCTGCTAACTGCATGCTTGGGCTGCCTCCTTGAATGCCTCCAGGGAGAAAAAACGCACAGCTGCTGAGTCAAACAGTCCCGTTTCGCCGAGCACCTCGCGCATTCGCTCGATGTAAAGCGACTCTTTTTCTATCATGAAAAAATGCCGATCCAGCAGGCGCGCTGCCTTGCCTAACGTGCCGCTGCCGCCAAAAGGATCGCAGACCAGATCGCCGACGTAGGAGTAGTAGCGAATGACGCGCTGGCACAACTCCAGCGGAAAGACGGCGCTATGCACCCGATCCGCGACGGGATCAATCCGCCGCACATTGGAGGTCTCATACTGACCGAGCACACGGCTTGCCTCGACGATTTCGGCTGGATACTGGCGCATATTCCAATCGATTAGCTTATCGGTCTGCTTGCGGTAGACCATCAAGTACTCAGTGACCGGATTGGGCTTGTAGCCTAGTGGCTTGCGATGTTGCAAAAAGCCAGCGTTGCGGTTCTTCACGCTAGACTCGGGCTTGAGCCAAATGATGTCGTCGATGAATTCCCAGCCAATCTGTGTCAAACGTGCATGCAGATCGAATGGGATCGGGTAGCGCCTACTGGCGTGGGCGCGGCTCATGCGCGGCACGATAACTGGCGAGGTGTTCACAATCAGGAAGCGCCCGGTCTTGGTCAGGCGGTGGATGTGCTTAAAAACTTCAGTCAGAAAGTCCAGATAGGCATTATAGCTAGTGTAGATTGAGTAATCGCGTGCGTTGTAGTAAGGCGGCGACGTGAAGGTGAGGTGAACTGATTCTTCAGGTGCGTACGGCAAGACCTCTAGTGCATCGCCATGCACTACTACATTGCGCATACAAGCAGGTGTCTCATAGCGGTGTACAGCACTCTCTGCTTGGGCTGCTTCGAGCGCCTGCTTGATGGCACCTTGAATCAGCTCGTTAGGATGCTCACGCAGCCGGCTGAGCGCCGATCGGACTCTTGGCTGCCCCTTGAAGACCAATAGTGCACGAACGACTTGCAGTAAGACTTTCGGATCGCGTTCGTCGAGCTGCTCGATCAAAAGCGGGACTGCTTCAGGGCTGCGCATTCGCCCAATGGCTGAGATCGCCTCACGGCGCACGTTGGAGTCAGGATCATGGCGCGCTACTTCGGCCAGGCAGCCCAAGAGCGACGTATCGCGCGTCTTACCGATACTTTTGACAGCCCAGTAACGCACCTGGCTTGCCGTGTGGCTCACAAGTGGCACAAAGGCATCGCTCTTGAAGCCAGCCGGCAGCCGGCCCAGGTTCTCGAGCAGGTTGAGCAGCTGCTGCACCGACTTAGCCGCGCTGATCAGCTGCTGAAGCTGCTCAGGATCGCTGTGCTTGAGCGCCTCGATCTGTTCTTTGGTGAGCATCTACACAACTCCTCACAGCCACCTCAGGATGGCGTCAGTCATCTCGGTTGTGGCCGCTGTCCCGCCGAGATCGCGGGTGCGCACACCCTCGCGCAGCGCCGACTCGACAGCCTCCTCGATGCGCCGCGCCGATTCAGCTATGCCAAGGTGCTCCAGCAGCATGGCAGCGCTCAAAATCGCACCGATCGGATTGGCGATGCCCTGCCCAGCGATATCCGGCGCAGAGCCGTGCACCGGCTCAAAGTAGGCAACCTTGCCTGTCCCCACGTTGGCCGATGGCGCCACGCCCAAGCCGCCCACCAAGCCCGCCGCCTCATCTGAGAGGATATCGCCGAAGAGATTCTCGGTTACGATCACGTCGAAGCGAGTCGGATCGCGGACTAGCCACATGGCACAGGCATCCACCAGCATCTCGTTGACCGCCACCTCCGAAAATTCAGCAGCAACACGCAGGCACACCTCACGGAACAGTCCATCGCCCTCTTTGAGCACGTTCGCCTTGTGCACAATCGTCACCGCGCGTCGCGGACGGCGCAGCGCACATTCGAAGGCAGTCCGAGCAATGCGCTCAGTTGCTGCGACGGTGATCACGCGCTCGGTGATCGCCGCCTGACCGTCGTCTTCGCGCCGTTCACGCCCGCTGTACAGACCTTCTGTGTTCTCGCGCACGATGAGCAGATCTACGCCTTGACAGGTGCCCTCAATGGGCAGCGAACGTGTCGGGCGTAGGTTGGCGTGCAGGTTGAACAGCTTGCGCAAGGTCAGCACAGGGCTGCGGTAGCCCTCAACCTTACCCATAGGCGATTGCGTGGCGCCGAAGAGTGTAGCATCAGCGGCGCGTATGGCTTCCAGCGTGGCCTGCGGGAGCGCATCGCCGTGTTTGGTGAAGCACTCCCAGCCTGCTTCAGCTGCCGTGAAGGTGATCGGCAAGCCTAGGGCGCTCAGCACACGCGCCGCAGCGGGGATCACCTCCTTGCCAACGCCATCGCCTTCGATTAGGCACAGGCTGAGGCTCATGCGTCGCGCTCCGACGCGAGTTTGGCGCGCAACATCGGGATTAGACCGCCGGCTTCCAAGATCGCCTTGAGCGAGGGCGAAAGCGGCGGGAAGTCGAACGTCCCGGCGGCGCAGCGTATGGTGTGCGCCTCAACGTCTACGCTGATCGTCTCGCCATCCTGAATCGCCTCAACGGCCTGGACAGAGACGATCGGGAGCAAGCCGCCATTGACCGCGTTGCGGAAGTAGATGCGCGCAATTGACTTCGCAATCAGGACGCGCACGCCCGCCTGCACAAGGCACGTCACCGCTTGCTCGCGCGAGGAGCCGCAGCCCCAGTTGCTGCCTGCCACGATGATATCGCCTTCCTGCACAGTGGCGGCAAAGCGCGGATCGAGATCTTCCAGCGCGTGGCGGGCCATTAGGGCAGGCTCTGTGACTGTGTAAGTGTATTTACCTGGGAAAATGACATCGGTGTTGACATTGTCGCCGTACTTCCAGACGCGTCCTGTGTAGATCATTGCCTTACTCCTAACGCCGTGAAGATTGAATTTGGTAAGGCAGCGGCAGCAGATCGAAGTAGATCCGCATAAAGGTCGTGCCGTCCCATTCGAAGACGTAGCGCTCCACGCCACTTGGGCAGCAGTTCGGCTCGCCGGGGAGGTAGTTGGCTTGGAAGAACGTCAGCTGCCGTCCGTTGATCTGCATAAAGCCTTTGTAGTACTCGCCCAAGTTCTGCAGCTCGACTAGACCAGTGGCAGGGTTGAAGCGCATTACGCTGCTCTGCAGCACGCTGCCCGTCCCATCGAGGCGCACATTCCACAAGAGCGTCGGATAGGGATCGCCGGTCAGGTCGTGCAGGCTCAGGCGGTCGGTGCGGGCAAACGGCTCGGTGTAGCGCGCGAAGATTGGAACCCATGTGCCACCGCGCCGTGCAAACGTGCGCAGGGATTCTACATTCCTTGCTTCGTTGCGCCCTAGCACCACCACGATCGGCGAGACGCCGCCATCCATCTTAGTGCTGGCCAGGCAGACTACTTGCTCGCCGGCATCCAGCAGGCTTGGCAAAACGCCGACGATGCTATCCCAGCCTGGCAGTCCAAACTGCGCCAGATCGAAATTATCACAGACCTGATAGCCATAGACGCGCAGCGGCTCAATCACTTGGAAGTTAGGCACTGTATCGGCGATCCAGCCCTCAACACCGCTTGCACTATCCCGCACCTTCCACCAAGTGTAAAGGTCGGTCACCACAGGCGCGCCTATCACCCTCAGGACGCTGCCGATCGGCAAAACCGCGATCGCAGCACTGGAGCGGCTTGGCGCGTTGTGCAGTGTGCGCTCGTTGCCCGCAATGGTGAATGTGGCGCTGCGATCCATTTGCGGCGTGATAGCTGTCGGATCGGCAAAGTCGATGATACCATCATCTGGGCTGATCCAGCCGAACAATCCATCGAACTGAACGAAAAACCACTGCCGCCCTTCGGCGTCTAGGCGGTCGGCGCGCCAGATGAAACGGTCGCCGCTTTTGATGACGGCAACCACCGGACTGCTCAGGCTAGGTTCCCTGTGCAGAATTGCATCGCCGTTGTAGGCCTGCAGCACCATCTCGATACCTGCTTGCGCCGCAGTGAGATGTGACGAGCAGCATAGCGCCAAGACGAAGCAAGTGAGGCTAAGCAGTCTCACGAAACGCATCACAAAACTTCTCCTCAATCGTGCTAGGTGTGCATGCCCTAGTATAGCCCAGTTTAGTTGGGCCTTGCTGCAAAAACTTTGAAAAGTGCTGAGAATGCTTTGCAAGTGCCCATAGCTAGAGCTACGTTGCGCAGGGAGGGCTATAAGTAGTAAGCTTTCCTTAAAAACATCACACTAGCACAGAAAGTCTCGCAGAGTGAAGACTATGCCTAGCACTTTCGTCAAGCTCACTGGGGTGGCCTTGATTGCAGCCCCTGTCATGCTGATCGCACTATTTATCGGGCTATACGGCGTGAATGTGCCATTTGCCGATGAATGGGACGCTACCGCCCCCTTCGCTATTCAGGCTGCTGACGGAACAATACCTTCACTGGCATCACTGGCGGCGCGGATCAACCAAGAAAACGAGCATCGGTTGGTGCCAACCAGGCTGACTGTCATGCTCTCTACATGGTTGACGGGCTGGGATACGCGCTTCGAGATGTGGGTAAGCTTCGGTTTAGCGCTGGTGATCTTTGTGCTCTTGCTCGATATTGCACGCCTTCAAGGTGTGCCAAGCATCCTGTATGTGGGTGTGCCTACAGCGTGGCTTCTGTTTGCCGTGCGACAAGACCATAACTGGCTGGTTGGCATGCAAACGGTGTTTTGGTATGTCTCTGCGTTCAGCGTGCTGACAGTATGGCTGCTTGTGCGCTTCAGCGTTGGTTGGAGGGCGCTGGGGGCAATGGCGCTGAGCACCTTCGCTGCCAGCTGGAGTTTCGCTGGCGGCTTACCGTTATGGTTTGCCATGCTGCCGGCCTTGTGGTTGCGCGGCTACCGGAAGTGGCAGCATTACGCCGCTTGGCTGCTGGTCGCAGCACTGTGCCTTGGGTTGTATTTCGGCGATATTCGCTCACTGCCCACCGTTGAGTACGGGCAGGCTCTGCCGACAGAATATCTTGCCTTTGTGCTGATGTTTCTGGGGGCGCCGTTTGTCATCAATGCGCACGAAAGTCTTCTGTTGGCGTTGATAGTTGGTACAGTAGGCGTCGTACTAGCCTGTTGGAATGCTTTTTCCCTGTGGCGAAGAGTGCCAAGGCATCTGCTAGCAGTGCCGCTGGCGCTGATCCTGCTGACTCTCGCTAACGCCGCGATGGCCGCCCTGGCGCGCATGTGGCTTTGGAAAGGAAATGCCACGATGTCGGTTGCCCCGCGCTACGTCACCACTGCTAATTTTTTCTGGATAGCACTACTGCTGCTGGGGGCTCTCAGCTTTGTTCAGCAGCGCCAGAGCCGCTTAGTGCAGGTGAACAGCTTTTGTTGGGCAGTCGCTCTAGTGCTGTTTGTGATCGTGAATGCCCAAAACCTGCTGGCACTGCCACCGACATCGCTTGCAGCTCTGCCTGCACCTCTTGATCGCACCTGTGTGCTCAATGTGCAGTTTCAAAGTGATAGCTCATGTATGCTCAGAGTCTATGCATGGTCTGACACTGCCCATCTCGACACAGTGCGTCAGCTGGCTGAGCGCCGCTTGACCGTCTTCGGCAATTGGTACGTGGACTTCCCGCCTGCGACGCAGCCTGCTCTGGCCCATGTGCAGCCGATCTTGGGCGGTCAGTCACCAAGTTGGCAAGTCAGTTCCCCCGACTCGGCCAACCTTTTCCAGCACCCACCCAGCACCGCAGAGCAGCACCTGCAGCTGCCCGATGCGCCGCAGGTCTTCTTTGAGGCGGAAATCTACGTCGACTTGACTAACATCCGCCAGCATCCTGATGTGCCCCAGACCGGCGCCGACTTCCGCTTGGGCATCCGCGAGGGGCGCCATGTGCGGACGCTCTACGAAGGGGGGTTCGACGTCCACACCGAGACGGCCCCGATCCCGATCCGCGTTGACCTGAGCGCTTGGCGCGGCAAGGCGGTCGTGCTGGTCTACGAGACGCTGGTACGGCAAGGCAATCCGAACTACGCCTGGGCCATGTGGCGCAATCCGCGCCTGGTCACCCAGTAGCGCGATGCGAGAATGCAGTGCTACACTGCAGCGACAGCGACAAGTATGAGGTATTTCAGATGCGAACAAAGCTCATGCGGTTCATCTTTGTAATCTTGATCGGTATCGCAATTCTGAGCGCTGTGCACGCTGTTCAGGCTGGCAGCGCTAATGTGCCCTTCCTGGATCAGTTCTGGTTTGTCGCACCAACGGCAATTTCAGTCGCTGATGGGGTCATATCGCCGCTCGCACTGCTCACATGGAACAGTGAGCACCGCTCTGTGTTCACCATGTTCACCAACATCGTGTCGGTCATCCTGACAGGATGGAACACCAATTTTGAGGTATGGGTCAATCTGGGGCTGGCTGTAGTGGTCTTTGCCTTGATAGTGCTGATTGTCGCCCGCTTCCATTACGCATCAGAGGCGTTATGGCTGGGTGTGCCGATAGCCTTCCTCATCTTCGGGGCGCGCCAGGGTGATAACTGGATGCGAGGCTACTCGCACTTCTTATACGGGGCGATTTTCATGCTTCTGGCGCTGTGGTTTCTCATGCGCCTGAAGGTTGGCTGGCGAGCGTGGTGGGCGGTCATGCTGTGCACATTTGCAGCCAGCTGGAGCTTCGCTGGTGGGTTGACGCTTTGGGGCTTTTTACTGCTGGCGCTGTGGCTGCGGGAATACCGCCGTTGGCAGTACTATGCCGCTTGGCTTGCGGCTGCAGCCATATGTATCAGCCTATACTTCATTGGCTACCAGTCTACGGGTCTAGAAAGAGATTCTGCCCAATTAACCGTGCTCGATTACATCGTGAATGCCTTGAGATATCTCGGCGCGCCGCTTGCACCGCACACTCTTGAACACCTAGACTTAGCGCTGGTAGTGGGTGGGGTGGGCGTGTTACTAGTGGGCTGGCATCTTATCTACCTGTGGGAGCGCGTGCCAAAGTACCTTCTAGCTGTGCCTATCGTGCTCACACTCTACAGCGTTGCCAACGCACTGCTCAGTGTCTACGGCCGGAGCTGGTTTGTCATCAACATGCCGATCAGCGTCACATGGCCGCGCTATGCAACACAAGCAAACTTCTTGTGGGTGGCGCTGCTGCTGCTGGGAGGGCTGAGCTTTCAACAAGCCTCTAGGACGCAGCTCCACGCGATCAGCAGCCTGATCTTGTTAGTTGCCGCGCCGATGTACCTCTTGGCGAACCACCATGCCATACAGTGGATCACAACTTACTCCTTCAAGCCTTCTCGGGCATGCTTTCTGAACTACCTGCAAACATTTGATACGCCCTGTTTTCAGCGCCTGATCAACGATCGCAAGTACTTGGATACGATTGTGGAACTCGCTGAGCGCCGTCTGAGCACCTTCGGCGATTGGCAGGTCGATTTCCCGCCCGCAGCGCAGCCTGCTCTGGCCCATGTGCAGCCGATTCTAGGCACAGTGGGCGATGTGCCGCGCTGGGTTGACGACTCGCCTGAGGCAACAGCGCTCTTCCAGCACCCACCCAGCACCGCAGAGCAGCATCTGCAGCTGCCCGATGCGCTGCAGGTCTTCTTCGAGGCGGAAATTTACGTCGACTTGACTAACATCCGCCAGCATCCCGATGTGCCCCAGACCGGCGCCGACTTCCGCTTGGGCATCCGCGAGGGGCGCCACGTGCGGACGCTCTACGAAGGGGGGTTCGACGTCCACACCGAGACGGCCCCGATCCCGATCCGCGTCGACCTGAGCGCTTGGCGCGGCAAGGCGGTCGTGCTGGTCTACGAGACGCTGGTACGGCAAGGCAATCCGAACTACGCCTGGGCCATGTGGCGCAATCCGCGCCTGGTCACCCAGTAGCGCGCCTAGCTGAAGCGCCCTCACAAGTAAGCTCAGTTGTACCTTTCCTCGCAAAAAAGTCAGGGCAGCGCTCTGTGCGCTGCCCTGAACGTGTGTGTGCGAAGCGCACTAGGCGCTCACATGGTTACTGACGCGGCACGAAGGTTGGTGCAACCTCAGGTGCGCTGGGCGGCAGCGGCTGCGGCGGGAACCAACGCCCTGCCAGACCGTAATCGCCTGGGATGCCGTACGGAACTGCCAACATAAAGTGACCGCCACCCGTTGCTGATGTATCGGGCATCCGCAGCGAGAACATGCCCATCGACGGACGATAGACGCCAATATCTGTAATCCCATTGCCATCCCAGTCGCCAGCCACAGGCTGATCTGTGCTGCTGCCGAAGGGGATCACCTCATCAGCGAAGAACACGCCGCTGCCCACATTGTAGAGCAGGAAGAAGGTGTTGAGAGACGGCCGGAAGATACCAGGAGCGTCAGCGCCGTTGCCAGTCCAGTCGCCTGCGAAGGGTACATCGCCTGCAATGCCGAAGATCATGTCGAAATCGGCGAAGCCAGTGCTGTTATCGTTGCGCAGCAGCAGCCGTCCTGTCGATTGACGATACACGCCGAGCGAGTCAATCCCATCGCCATTCCAGTCGCCTGCAATCGGATAGTCGCCACCGACGCCGAAGTAGAAGACGATATGAGGCGGCGAGCCATCGATGTTGTTGCTGAGCGTCACCAGCCCGGTGGCGGGATCATAGACGCCTGGTGTGTCTGTGCCATCGCCATCCCAGTCACCAGCAAAAGCGATCTCGCTTGAGGTGCCCAAGATGCCCAGATAGTTAGCAGGCCCGCTGGTGAGACTGGTGCGCAAGTAGAAAGTCTGATTGCTGCTGCGGCGCGTGCCAATCGTATCGCCGACGAGCGGATTGGGCAGGCCTGGCCCGCTGACGCCGATCACTTGCGTGCGCCCGAAGCCGCTTCGGTTGTGGTAGTACAACAGCAGGATGCGCGCAGGCCCGCTGCCTGGTACGTAGTTGGCAAGGTTGTAGTCTACGGGGATGGAGTCGGATGGGCGCGCGAAGTACCACGGCACACCTACGAACGGCCCGCCAGCGCTAGCGCCCGTGAAGTCGAAGATATCTGCAGTGGGATCATAGGTGAGCGTCGGCGTCACGTCGATCACTTCAAAGTGCTCGTAGCTGAACGCCTCGACACGGAAGTTGAAGGGGCCGGGCGTCAGCTTCAAGCCACCACCTCCGAATGGGCTGGTGCCTGCACCACCCGCCGAGACGCCTAGCACATAGACGTTATTCAGGAACTTGTAGGTCTGCACGGGGCCGAGCGGATCGGCAAACTCGACCGGGTTGATGAAGTCCTGGATGCCAACCGGCGCCGTGCCAATGCCGCCTTCCACAGCCAAACTTGTGCCGTAGAAATCGACTTGGACGCCGCCAGAGCTGAAGCGTGGGTTGAATAGGACATAGTCATCCACATCATCTCGGTTTACGTCGATGTAGATGGCGTACTCAACCTCTTTCGGGGTAGTCACGTTGCTCCACGGCACAATCGCGAAGTAGATTTGCGTCAAGTTGAGGTTGCCGCTGCGCGCGCCGTAGTCGCTCGTCACGCCGACATAGCGAATATCAGCGTGATTCTCAGTCGGGCTGAAGACGTTCGCCTCATTCGGGCTCTGATAGAGCAGGCGGAAGGGCGAGACGATCGACTCGGCATTGAACTCCAGGCCGGGCCCCGATAGAGGGCCTGTGGAGAAGGTGGTGCCGCTCTGGGCGATGTTGAAAGTGCCAGTGGTCGAGGTCAGCTCGATGTGGCTGGTCGTCGCTTTCATCTCCGAGACGGGCCGAACTACTGCGTGGTAGGGCACGCGCAGCACCGGGCCGCTCGATGGCGTCAGCAGGATGTTGCCGTTCACTTCTGGCAGCCACTCGCGGCGCACGCCGGCTTGCAGAGTGGGCGTGGACGGATCGCGGTTGAGCGAGCCATTAGTCACCGGATTAGCGCTGATAGTCACTGTGACGGTAGCTGTGCCCGCCACCGGCACTACAATATTGCTCGGAGAGGCGGTCACCGTCGTGCCATTCTGATTGACCACATTCTGCACTGAGACATTGTAGCTGGCCGGCGCAGCGCCCAAGTTCCTAACTGTGATCGTGCGCGAGAACGTGCCACTACCGACCACCTCCAGCAGCCCGAACGAGACGCTCACGCGCTCAGGCGCCGCCGAGTCGTAGGCGATCACACTGGTGCTCACAGCGGCTTGCAAGTCGGCGCGCCCGCTGCCCACGCGCCCAATCCCGAAGAGATCGGGCGTAATGCCAGGCTGCACGAAGACATTCGCGCTGGCGGTGTTCATGATGTTGGCTTTAATCTCAGCCGGCGACCATGTCGGGCGCAGCTGCCGCAAGACCGCCGCCATGCCTGCCACCATTGGCGCCGCCATAGACGTGCCGCTGTAGCGTGCGCTTCGGTTGTAGAGCGGGCCAGGCAAGGTTGGGCCGACCGACGACAAAATGTTGGTGCCAGGCGCTGCCACATCCGGCTTCAGCACCAGCGGGCTGATGTTGGTGGCACGGCGCGGGCCGCGTGATGAGCTCGTGTTCAAGCCATCTTGCGTGTTGAGCGAGATCGTGCCATTAAGCGGGCTGAGCGTGCGGAACGCCGCACACGAGGCACCTTCTAGCTGGATGGACGGAATGGTGATGCTTGGGTCGCTGCCGCCCATCGGCCCTGCAGGCCCGGTGACCGAGCAAATGATAGCGGCAATGGCACCTGAGGCTTGAGCACGCCTAACTTTGTCTACGAAGGGGCAGCCGCCGCGATCGATCAGGGCGATGTTGCCCGCAATGGCCGATGCATTCGTCAGCGGGCCGGTGCCGCAAGCCAAGACTGGCACTGCCTCGACGATGTTGCCTGTGATAGGCGTTGTGATGGGCGGGCCGAAGGAGGCGCCAAAGCCCGCATGCGCCTGAGAAACAGGCGTATTGATGGTGAGGAGCGGCGTGAACATGCTAGTGTTCGCTACGCTGATTGCCGCTGAGGCTGCTGCAGGGCTGCCCGTCACGAAGAAGCTATCTGAGCCGTTGCCAGCCGAAGCCACCACTACCACACCGGCAGCTGTTGCATTGTTGATCGCCACCTCGTAGATGCCCAAGCCACTGCCAAAGCCAGAGCCAAGCGACATATTGATCACATCGAGGCGGTCAGCTGGTGAGCCGTTCTGGTCGGGGTCTACCGAGCGATCGATGGCAGCCACTACATTGACGGTCGCTGTGGAACCGTAGCAGCCGAAGACACGGTAGATGTACAGCTGCGCCAAGGGTGCAATGCCAGGCCCAATCAGCATAGTCGCGAGGGGCGTGGTGGTATCGTACGGGCCGGCATAGGTCGAGCCGTCGGAAGCCACACCATAACCCGCTAGCGAGCCTGCTACGTGCGTGCCATGGTGAATTGGCGCTGTCTCACCGCCAAAGCCGGTCGGGTAGCCAGGGCTAGGCCAGCAGGTCAGCGGATCAGGGTCGGGCGTAGGCACAGAGAGCGGATTGCGGGCATCGTAGAGGTCGCCTACGAAGTCGTAACCGCCCACTACCTTTGCAGCCAGCAAGCCCGTGAAGCTGCCCCATGTAGCAGAGAGATTGCCCCCAAAGTGGGCATGGCGATAGTCCAAGCCGTCGTCAATCACGCCGACGCGCACACCCGCACCTGTCAAACCCGACTGCCAGACAGGCGGCGCTGCGATGCGCTGAGCAGCATCGGCATTAGCGCGCTCGACAATGCTATCGGGGTACAGGTTCTTCACGCCAGGAATTTGGCGCAGTGCATTGACGTTTGCTGCATCCACTTCCACCACGATTGCGTTCACAGCCGCGCGCAGCGTGTCGAGCACCTGCACATTGCCTGGCAAACGCGCCATGAAGTTCGTGGCAAACGCCTGCTCCGCCTCAATGGCTTCGCCCATGCTGGTTGCCACAGCATCGATAGAGGCAGCACCAACCTGCAACTGCGCGGCTAGCGCCGTTGGTGGCTGGCTCATCTCTACGATGATACGCGTGCGTCCGTTGGTGTTCACCCACAGATCATCAGCGGTCAGCTCTGGCAGCAGCCCCCTGTAATCCGGTGAAACGCCTGGACGCTTCACATTGCCGCCATCTTGTGCCAGCGCAGGCGTGCCCGCGTTAAACACGAGCAGGCTGGCCAGCAAAGCGGCGGTCAGCCCAAGGATAATCGACTTCTGCAAAACACCTCTGGTCATCATTACTATCCTTCGATGAGTTTAAGGATTTCGCCCAACGGTTGGGTCGGCATACACGGCCTTTACGCCCTTCAGCGCCTTAATAAATGGTACTTTTTCAGCGCTCACCGCAAGGCCGACGCTGTTCACAGTTGTCTGTGTGCGCCCAGTGACGACTGCGCCAATGGTCGGCTGCGTGACTTGGGCAATGAACAATGCCTGCTCCAAAGCGATGCGCACCTGCGCCACGCGCAAAGCCACCTCGCGTTGCAGAGTGGGCACGCCTTGCAAGCGGGCATAGACGACTGAAAGCGGCGGAACGCTCAGCTCCACGATAATACGCCGTGTGCTTTGTGCGCCGCGCGGGCCTTCAGGCGTCTCCAGCCCTTGCGCAGAGACCTGCGATAGAGCGCTGGCAGCGCCCCAAAGCGCTGCAATTGCCATGCCGCATGCCAGTAGATACAGAGAAATCTT
Source organism: Aggregatilineales bacterium (assembly GCA_046719055.1). GTDB lineage: Bacteria > Chloroflexota > Anaerolineae > Aggregatilineales > UBA2796 > CP2-2F. The sequence continues at coordinate 13,213 of JBDNDQ010000052.1, forward strand.
GTGCATTGCACCCAATCTGTTAAACGATGGACGCATACTCTATCCTACATCCGCCAATTTTGCACACGGCTCGTTTGTGCAATTGCACAATGTACAGTGTCTTTCACAAATGTGCGGGATCTTCGAGCGCAGGAACTTTTGAGCCCGTCTCAGCATCTCTCCACTTGGGATGCATTACTTAGGGAGGTTCCTATGTGGTTACGCAGAGCGTTTTTTGCTTCACTCGCTTGCCTGCTGACGGGCCTGCTGATTCTACCCAGCTTTTCCCCTATGCAAGCGCAAAGCAGCTTGGGCGTCGTTTTGGGGGCGCATCGCGTCTCGGTGACTATCCGCGAGCAGTTGGCGGTCACCACTGTGCAACAGGTCTTTCTCAACAGCACCGACGTGCCTGCTGAAGGGGTCTATCTGTTCCCGCTGCCCGATGAAGCCGCCGTAAGCGATTTGGTGCTATATCTTGATGGTCAGCCGATCAAAGGGCAGCTGCTCGATGCCGATCAGGCGCGTCGAATCTACGAGAATATCGTCCGCCAGCGTCGCGATCCGGTGCTGCTGCAGTACATCGGCAGGCGCGCCATCCAGCTGAATATCTTCCCGATCCCGCCGCGCAGCGAACGCAAGGTCGAGATCACCTACAGCCACGTCCTGCGCGCTGAAGGCGGCACACTGCGCTACAGCTACCCCCTCAAGACCGATTACGTGAGCGCTCTGCCCGTCCGCGAGCTCTCAGTCTCGCTAGAGGCTGAGTCGAGCGCGCCCATCGGGACGATCTACAGCCCGAACCCACAAGTGCTGATCACGCGACTGAGCGAGGGGCGGTTCCGCGCCAGCCTGGAGCTGACGGATTTCCGCGCCCGAGAGGACTTCAGCCTTTTTTACAGCTACCGCGAGGCTGAGGTGAGTGCCGCGCTGCTCACTTACCGGGCCAGTGCGCTAGAGGATGGTTTCTTCCTGCTGGCACTGACTCCGCCTCTGCGCATTGAGCAGGAGCGCAGCCTCCCGAAAGATGTGCTGATTGTGCTCGATCAGAGCGGCAGTATGGCCGGCGCCAAGTGGAAGCAGGCACAAGCAGCGGCGCGCTTTGTGTTGAATGCCTTGATGCCCCAAGATCGCTTCAATGTGATCGCCTTCAGCAGCGGATATCGCGTCTTTGCGCCCACCTTGCAGTCTGCCAGTACTGCTGGCGAGGCTGTCAGCTGGATCAACTCGCTCGAGGCGCTTGGCGCCACTGATATCAACGCCGCCCTGCTCGAGGCAGCCCGCCAGGCCGATCCCAAGCGCAGCACTACCATCCTCTTCCTCACAGACGGCCTGCCAACCGAAGGCGTGACCAGCCCTGAGCGCATCATCGCCAATTTCGGAGCAGCAGCGCCGCGCAGCGCCCGCCTGTTCGCCTTTGGCGTCGGCTATGATGTGGATACCGTGCTGCTCGATACGCTCTCCAGCGCATACGGTGGCGCCAGCATTTACGTGCAGCCGAACGAGGATATCGAGGTGGCCGTCAGCGCGCTCTACAGCAAGATCAGCGCGCCGGTCCTCGCCAAGCCGCTTCTCGAGATCGATGGCGCCGTGCTCCTGGAAGATACTTACCCCGCCCTCCCACTACCCGACCTATTCGCTGGCTCACAGCTAATTGTGACCGGACGCTATCGTGGCGCTGGCACGGTCACACTGACTGTGCGCGGCGAGGTGAATGGGGCGCTCCAGCGCTTCACCTACCCAGACCTGCGCTTCCCTGAGAGGGCCGGCGGCGAGGCATTTGTGGCGCGCCTATGGGCAACCCGCAAGATCGGGGCTTTGCTGAACACTATCCGTCTGCGCGGCGAGAACCCCGAGCTGATCGAGAGCGTGCGGCAGCTCAGCCTGCGCTACGGCATCATCACGCCATATACAGCCTACTTGATTCAAGAAGACGACCTGCGGCGCAGGGAGGTTCCGCCGATCGGGCGGCCTACCATTGTGCCGCTGCAGCCGCTAGCGGGCGCCTCAGGCGGCATCGATCGCGAACAGCGGAGCGGAGCGCCCGCTGTGGCCACGGCCTCAGCGCTCTCGCAGATGAGCGGGGCAGAGGCTGTACAACCCATGCCGACTGCTCCTGCATCAGGCGCTGGCGCGCCCAGCCGGGAGCTCATCGTTCAAGTCGGCGATCGCAGCTTTGTGTGGCGAAGTGGCGCCTGGGTAGATACCCGCTACACCTCAGCGGCGCTGCCGCTGGTGCGCGTAGGGTTCCTCAGCCCTGAGTACTTTGCCCTGCTGGAGAAGTATCCTGAACTGCGCGAGTACTTTGCGCTGGGCATCCGCGTGTTGGTGGTGATCGACGGGACTGCCTACGAGGTAATCGACTGAATCAGGCAGCCCTGCCAAGCACGGCTGAGGTTGACAAAAGAGGGCGCCCTTGCCAAACTGTGACTGCAGCTGGCGGGCGCCCTTTGATCATGTTCTGTGGGCGGTTTTGAAGGCTATGGCATCTTTTTGGTTCATTTCAGCGCCGTTGGCAGGTCACACCGATTGGGGCGGGATGCTCAAAACGGCGCAGCACCTGCTGGCAAGCGGACATCAAGTGGTGTGGGTCTCTGAACCGCCATTAGAGGGGCTGATCGCTGCGGCAGGCCTGCCGTTTGCGCCGATCGCTGCTACCGGGTGGGCATGGCTGGCGCCGCCGCCCGCCGATCTGCGCAGCATGAACCCCGTCGAGGCGATGTTCCTACGCTACCGCCGTGCGCTGGATACCTGGTTGAGTGAAGAGCTCATGCCGCCCGCCTTTGAGGCGATTCTCGGCTTGGCGCAAGAGCGCGGGAAGCCCGATCTGATCGTCACCGATCCGTTTTTGAGCGCGGTCGCCTTTGCGGCTGAAAAATTAGACGTCCCGATGGCTGTGGCGGGCTGGGTAGCTGGCCAGCCGCTGGATGAGGAACGCATGTACGCCGTCCAGGCTGACCTCAGCAGGCTGAGTCGTGAGCGCGTTGAGCGGCTGAAGGCGCGTCTGGGCGTGCGCGGCGTGAACTTTTCAGGAGGGGCGGCGCCATCAGTGCAATCGCCGCACCTGCACATCAGCTATTTCACCCGCGCGTGGTATCAGGCCGATCCAGAGCCGCTGCCGCAGACCCAGTTCGTTGGGGGCACAGTCGACCCGCCCACGACGCCCCTCCCAGACTGGCTGGCTGAGCTGCCTGAAGGCGCACCTGCAGCGCTGATCACGTTGGGCAGCGTCTTCACGGGCGATTTAGGCTTCTTCAGCTGGGCGGCGCAGGCGGCAGCGCGCCTGGGGCTGCTCCCAATCGTGGTCATCGGCAGGAATCCCATCCCGCCTGAGAAAAAGGCAGAGCTAAAAGCAGCACTGCCGCCCGGCACGCGCCTGCTCTCGTGGGTGGATTACGATCACATCTTCCCGCGCCTGAAGGTGATCGTGCATCACGGCGGCATGGGGACGACCCATCGGGCTGCCATACAGGGCATTCCGCAAGTGGTAGTGCCACATGCTGCCGATCAGCGTGCGCAGGCTCGCCGCGTAGCGCAGGCGAAGGTTGGGCTGAGTTTGACGGCGCACGATGTGCGCAGCGGTCAGCTCTTGCCCGCCATACGGGCCGTCACGACCGATCCGCGCGTCCTGGAGAACGCACAGCGCCTGGCAGCCGATTTAGCTGCGCTCGGCGGCAAGGTTCGCGCCGCCGAATTGTTGATCGCGCTGGCGGAGCGCGGCGCCTAGCCCGATTTGCGCCCGAATTTTTCCGTCAGCATGTCGGCGAGGGTGGGCGCGCCGATGATCTGCAGCTCATAGCGCACACGCACGAGCGGCGCCGCCACTTTGACGATGCGCCGTAGATCGATTGGCGTGGCGGCCAGCACCAGCTCGGGGGTGCACGCCGCGATGGTCGCCTCGAGCTCGGCCATCTGCGCGGCGCCGTAGCCCATCGCTGGTAAGAGCGCGCCAATGTGCGGGTAGGTCTCATAGACCTTCTGGAGCGAGCCAACGGCGTAAGGACGCGGGTCGATCAGCTCAGCCGTGCCGAAGCGCCGCGCCGCCACGACGCCAGCGCCGTAGGGCATCTCGCCGTGCGTCAGAGTCGGCCCATCCTCGATAACTAGCACGCGCTTGCCGCGCACTTGATCTGCGCCCTCAACGAAGAGCGGCGAGGCGGCCTCAAAGATCGGCGCACGCGGATTTAAAGCCTCTAAGTTCCGGCGGACGGCCTGAATATCGGCGTAATTGGCAGTGTCAACCTTGTTCAGCACGAAGATATCTGCTAAGCGCACATTCACCTCGCCGGGATAGTAGGCGAGCTCGTGGCCGGGCCGGTGCGGATCGGCAACCACGATGTGCAGATCAGAGGCGAAGAAGGGCAGATCGTTGTTGCCGCCATCCCACAGGATGATATCGGCCTCTTCTTCGGCACAGGCCAGGATTGCAGCGTAGTCGACGCCCGCATAGACCACGTGACCGTTGTCGAGGTGCGGCTCATACTCCTCCCGCTCTTCGATAGTCGTCTGATGCAGGTCGAGATCGGCGTGTTCGGCAAAGCGCTGTACTGCTTGGCGGCGTAAATCGCCGTAGGGCATCGGATGGCGCACCACAATCACGCGCCAGCCCAGCTCGCGCAGGGCGCGCGCTACATAGCGGGTGGCTTGGCTTTTGCCGCAGCCGGTGCGCACCGCACCGATTGAAACGACAGGCTTGCGGCTCTTCAGCTGTGTGCGCTGCCGGCCCAGCAGCCCAAAGTCAGCGCCCAGCGCCAAGACCTGCGCCGCCTTGTGCATCACGTAGCTGTGTGAGATATCGCTGTAGGAGAAATAGACCCGCTCCACGCCAAACTCGGCGATCAGCCGCGGCAATTCCGCCTCATCGTAGATCGGAATACCCTCCGGATAGCGCGCGCCCGCCAACTCAGGCGGATAGCGCCTGCCCTCTATGCCTGGAATCTGGGCAGCAGTGAAGGCGACAACCTCTACTGATGGATCATCCCGGAAACAGACGTTGAAGTTGTGAAAGTCGCGCCCAGCGGCGCCCATGATCAGTATTTTCGTGCGCTGCATCTTTTCAAATCCTTTTTGGGCTGGTTTTTGCGCTCAAGCCTAACGCTGTGTGCCTGGCTTGGCAAACAAACGTTTGTGCTGCGCCCTCCGCCCGCAGCGCACGGATAAAGCAGGTGCGCTGTGCCGAGCCACCCTTGAAAGATCAGGCAGGCCTGTGCTATACTGCCCGGCTAGGCGCAAGCCTAATTCAGCCTTGCTCTGATGCAGTGTGTGTGTCCTGTGATTGGGATGAGCGCTGCAAGGGATGGGCAAACGCGGTCTAACACAATCTGAAGGAGTTTTTCAGTCCATGTCGATTGTCAGCATGAAAGCGCTCTTGGAGACGGGCGTTCACTTTGGGCATCGCGCCAAGAAGTGGGACCCGCGCATGAAGCCGTACATCTTCACTGAGCGGAACGGCATCCACATCCTCGACTTGCAGCAGACGCTCACCAACCTTGAGGAAGCCTACGAGCGCGTCAAGGAGACAGTGGCGGCAGGCAATAAGATCCTGTTCGTCGGCACCAAGCGCCAAGCCCAAGAGACGATTCAGCATGAGGCAGAGCGCTGCCAGATGCCTTACGTCAACCAGCGCTGGCTGGGCGGTACCCTGACCAATTGGCGCACCATTAAAGCGCGCATCGACCAACTCAAGCGCATCGAAGAAGAGATGGAGCGCGGCCAGGTGGGCTACTACACTAAGAAAGAGCTGCTCACCCGCGAGCGCATGGTGGAAAAGCTGCGCGTGCGGCTAGGTGGTCTGCGCCACATGACCCGCCTGCCCAGCCTGCTCTTCGTGATCGATGTGCGCCGTGAACACACCGCTGTCAAAGAAGCGAACATCCTTGGCATCCCGATCATCGCCCTTGTGGATACCAACTGCAATCCCGAGCCGGTTGACTTTGTGATCCCCGCCAACGACGACGCCATCCGCGCTATCAAGCTGCTCACCAGCAAGATCGCCGATGCTGTCCTTGAAGGGCATGCCATTCGCGGCAAGACCGATGACGAATCCTTTGCAGAGGCTTTCGGCAGCATGCCTACGCTGGATATGCCGCTGGATGAGGACGAAACTGACGATCTGGATAACAGCGCTTTCTTGGGCGCCTCTGCTCTAGCAACGCTCCGCAGCAGTAGCTTTGATGATGATGATGACGATGAAAGCGACTAGGGAGTAGAATAATCTGTGGCTGAAATAAGCGCACAACTGGTCAAGCAGCTGCGCGAGATGACCGGCGCAGGCTTCAACGAATGCCGCAATGCCCTCGTTGAAAGCGGCGGCGACCTGGAAAAAGCTGCCGAGTATCTGCGCAAGAAAGGTATAGCAACCGCGGCCAAGAAGTCTGGGCGGGCTGCTAACGATGGCATCGTGCAGACCTACATGCATCACAACGGGCGCATGGGCGTGATCGTCGAGGTCAACAGCGAGACCGACTTCGTCGCCCGCAACGAGCAATTCCGCCAGTTCGCCAAAGATTTAGCGCTGCACATCGCCAACGCTGCGCCGCGCTACTTGCGCCGCGAGGACATCCCACCGGCGCTAATTGAAAAAGAGCGCCAAACCCAGCTAGAACGCACCATGGCCGAAGGCAAGAGCGAGGCTGTGGCTGCGAAGATTGTGGATGGCCGCATGAACAAGTGGTACGAAGAGATTGTGCTGATGGAGCAGCCCTGGTTCTTCGACGACTCCAAGAAAGTCTCTGAAGTACTGACCGACCTGATCGCCGAGATCAAAGAGAATATCGTGGTGCGGCGCTTTGCGCGTTTCGAGTTGGGCGAAGATGGTGCAAGCGAGGCTGAGTAAGCACGACACAACACGCCTCTGTTGAGCATTGCTGAGGGATCAGGTTATCTACCTGATCCTTTTTTTGCCCTGAAAGAACACACAGAAAGCAGGTTAAAGATGGAAAATTCACACAGCCAGCCGCACTACAAGCGCATCCTGCTCAAGCTGAGCGGCGAGGCACTCAGCGGCCCGAGCGGCATCGGCATCGATCCCGACCAGGCAGCCTTTATGGCGCATCGCGTCAAGGCTGTGCATCAGCTGGGCGTGCAGGTGGGTATTGTCATCGGCGCAGGCAATCTGTGGCGCGGCAAGATCGGCGTGGAGCGCGGCATGGATCAATCCACCGCCGACTACATGGGCATGATCGCCACCGTGATGAACGCCCTGGCCTTACGCGATGCCCTAGAGCGCGAAGGTATTATCACGCGCGTACAGAGTGCCATCGAGATGAACAAAGTTGCCGAGCCGTACATTCGCCTGCGCGCCATCCGCCACTTGGAGAAAAATCGCGTAGTGATCATCAGCGGCGGCACGGGCAATCCGTATTTCACAACAGATACCGCTGCAGCGCTGCGTGCCATGGAGATCGGCGCGGAACTGCTCATCAAGGCGACTAAGGTGGATGGTATCTACGATAGCGACCCCAAGAAAAACCCGAATGCGCGCCGTTACGAGAAGCTGACTTACCAAGAAGCGATCGCCAAGCGCCTTGAAGTCATGGATATGACCGCTTTTACCCTATGTATGGATAACAACTTGCCAATCCTGGTCTTGGACTTTTGGCAAGCCGGCATGCTCGAGGCGGCTGTGATGGGGCAAGCGGTCGGGACGCTGGTCACGGCGGAATGAGGTTGCTCGCCAACGCGCTGCAGCATCGGCGAGCGGTATGCTGTTAGCCTTGTACAGCGGCTAGGGCGCGCGGAGCGCTCTCCTGCGGCGAGACCGGGTTCTGCACATCGACGATTACGCCGTTCTCGTCGATCACGAAGTGGCTGCGCTGTGTGCCCGTGAAGGTGCGCCCATCGGGATACGTCTTCGTGCCATAGCTCTCCCACGCCTTAGAGAGGCTGAAGTCGCTATCCACAATCAAGTGGAAGGGCAGGTTGAGCGCCTGGCGAAAGCGCTGATGGCTCTCCACGTCATCCGGGCTGACGCCCAGCACGACGGCGTTCGCCGCCTCGAAGGCAGCGTAGTGATCGCGGAAAGCGCAGGCTTGCATCTCGCAGCCGCTGGTGAAGTCCTTCGGGTAGAAATACAGCACCACCTTCTTGCCGCGCAAGTCCGAGAGCTTAATCGGCTTGCCTTCATCGGTCAGGGCCTCAAAATCCGGCGCAATCTCGCCAATGGCAGGCATAAGAGTCTCCCTCCTGAGTAGAAAATCCACCTTGAATCCTATTGCAGGGGCGCCAACTTGCCAACTTGACTCAGTGTTCTCTCAAACTGACCTGCCTACAGGTTACTTGTGCTACAATTTGCACAGCGTAAGGTATCCATCACGCGTGAGGGCACTTGCCAATGGCTGTCATCGTAATCATTGAGGATAACATCCAAAGCGGCCGATTGGTGACCAAACTGTTGAACAATGCCGGTCACCGCGCCATCCTGACTGAGACAGGCGAGGAAGGTCTGATGACCATTTTCGAGACTGTGCCCGATCTCGTCCTGATCGACTTGGGCTTGCCCGATATCGACGGGCAGACTGTAATTGCGCTGCTGTTGCAGCAGCCCACACTCGCCAAGACGCGCCTGATCGCCTTCACTGCGTGGCCCGAAGCCACCGCGCACAGCATGGCGCGCGCCTATGGCTGTCATGGTGTGATCGTCAAGCCAATCGACACGCGCCGCTTCGTGGCGCAGATCGAGGCATTCTTATCGGCGCCAGAGCCGCTGCCGCACCCCACCGCAGGATCATCGCATGACGACGCAATCGACCGAATTACCCTCGAGTAGAGCTGTTGCTGCCCTAGCTAGCCGATACACCTTCGATCAGCTAGCCAATATCTACAACCAGGCGCGCGTGGATTACATCGTGCCGATGCCGATGAACGGCAAGCGCATGGCTGAGTACATACGCGATTACAATATCGATCTGGATGCCTCAGCCGTCGCCCTGAACGGCGATAACATCGAGCTAGGCGTATGCATGCTCGGCATACGCGGCCCACGTGCCTGGATCACGCGCTTGGGCGTCATCCCAGAGCGGCGCGGCAAGCATATTGGGCAGTTCCTGACCGAGCTGATGCTGGAGAACGCACAGGCACTGGGCGCACAGCGCGTCCAGCTAGAGGTGATCAAGGGTAATGAGCCGGCTACCCGCCTGTTCTACAAGCTCGGCTTCGAACCGATTCGCGACTTGCTGGTGGTGCGCCGACCGCCCAGCCTGCCCAGCCAGACGCTCAGCATCGCCGGCGCCGAGTTTGAGTCGCTTGATCAGGCTCAGATCGCCGCCTGCCTGGCTGAGTATGAGCAGACGCAGCATGCCGCCTGGACGGAAGAGGCAATCTCACTGCGCAATGGTGGTGCACTGCGCGGTCTGCGCGCCACCTTGCCAGGCGGAGAGCGCGGCTGGCTGATCTTTCAATGCTTGCCCTTCCAACTGACCCACTTCGCTTTTGGCGGTGTGCTCAGCCAGCCGGTGCTGCAAGCGCTGCTCTATCAGCTGCACACCACCTACAGCGCGCAGGATACAAAGGTAGAAAACCTGCCAATCGACCATCCTGTCTGGCCAATCATGCAGCGCTTCGGCTACATAGAGGCCTTTCAGCGCCTTGAGATGTACCGCATGCTCTAGCTGCGCTATACTCCCCAGCACTGATTCAACTCATCTGGCACGGAGCAAGTGATATGACATCCCGTGAAACATACCATGTTGAAGTGGCAGGCCTCAGCCGCGAACTGCCGCTGTTCGAGGTGGCGCAAGGCGTGCGCATCGCCATTGTGAATATCTTGGGCGATGTTGAGCTGGTCAAGCGCGCCGCTCGCGAGCTAGCCTTTAAGCTGAGCGAGCGCAACCCAGAAGTCCTTGTGACGGCTGAGACCAAGAGCATCCCGCTCATCTACGAGCTCTCTGCCCTTATGGACTTGCCTTACGTCGTCCTGCGCAAGGCGTACAAGCCCTACATGGGCAATGCGCTGGAGTCGGAGACGCTCTCAATCACGACCGGCGCGCCGCAGAAGCTCTACCTTGATGAGAAAGACCTGCGCCTGATCACAGGGCGGCACGTAGCCATTGTGGACGATGTGATCAGCACTGGCAGCACCTTGCAGGGCATCCGCCTGATTGTAGAGAAGGCCGGCGGTCAGGTAGTGGCGCAGGCGGCTATCTTCACTGAGGGCGACCGCGCCAAATGGACAGACGTGATCGCGCTGGGGCACTTGCCGGTCTTTTTGAGCACGGACAACGCCTGACAGCCAGCTGCCTCGCCTCGTCGTGCAAAGACTGAGATGAAACAGCACTAGGGCAGTCGAGCTAGCTCTTCACGGGCGAGCTCATAGCCCAGCTCGGCGGCGCGCTGCAAGTCCTCACGGGCAACGGCAGGGTTGCCGCCATCGCGGAAAAGAATGCCGCGCCAAAATAGGTACTCAGCGCGATCGCCTGCCAGCTCGATGGCGCGCGTATAATCGCTCAGGGCGATATCCAGCAGCCCTTTGCTGTGGTAGGCACGCGCGCGCCCAAAGTAGTAGTCTGCTGCGCCGCCTGCCAGCTCGATGGCGCGCGTGTGATCGGCGATGGCGCGGTCGAAGTCGCCGCTGGCGGTGTAAGCCATGCCGCGCCAATGGTAGTAATCAGGATTGTTGGAGTTCAGCCGCAGCGCCTGATTGTAATCGGCGATAGCCGCCGCCTGATCCTGTCTAAAGGCGTAGGCAGCGCCGCGCCAGAAGTAGTAATCCGCCACGTCGGGCGCCAGCTCGATGGCGCGTGTGTAGTCGACTAGCGCCGCCTCGTTATTATCCGTCCACGAGTGAGCCCGTCCGCGCCAATGCACATACTCAGCCCGCTCGGGCGCCAGCAAGACGGCTGTGTTGAAGTCTGCGAGAGCAAGCACTGCATCGCGCTCAAAATGCAGGACGCCGCGCTGGAAGTACGCCTCAGCCAGCGTGGGATCGCGCTCGAGGGCGGCTGTGAAGTCGGCCAGGGCCTCAGCCCGCCTGCCACGCGCGCTGTGCGCCAAGCCGCGCGCCAAGAAGTCGCTTGCGCTCTGTGGCACGGCGGTGAAGATGGCGTCCACCTCAGGAGTGTCGGCGGGCGAGCCCTGCGGCGGGCGCGTCTCAGGCGTATTGGTGGCGGGTGCCGCCGAGTCAGACTGGCAGCTGGCCAGCAGCACAGCTGCAAACAAGATAGCTAAGCAGCGCTTCACTTCAGGTGCTCCTGCGCCAGCAGGATGGCGCTAATGGTCTTGGCATCGGCGATCTCGCCACGCCGGATGCGCGCTAGGACTTCGCTGAGAGGCAGGTGGACGACCTCGAGGAACTCGTCGTCATCAGCATCCAGGCGCGAGGGCACCAGATCGCTGGCCAGGTACAGGTGGATATACTCCGTGGTGTAGCCGGGCGCCACGAAGACGCCGCCGATCTTCTGCAGTTTATTGGGGCGGTAGCCGATCTCCTCTTGCAGCTCGCGCAGGGCGCACACATCCGGCGATTCGCCCACCTCCAGTGTGCCAGCTGGGATTTCCAGCAAGGTGCGCCCAGCGGCATAGCGATACTGCCGCACTAACACAATACGCTTTTCGGCATCCAGCGGCACGATGGCGACAGCGCCGCTGTGCCGCACGATCTCGCGGCGTGTGGTGCTGCCATCGGGCAGCTTGACGGTATCCACATACAAGTGGACAACTTTGCCATCGTAGATCAGCTGGCTGTAGAGCTGCTCTTCAGTCAGGCGGGCAGATCTTGCCCCATGCCGCGCTGCTGCGTGGCGCACGCCGAAGTTCGATCACGGGATGAACAGGCGCTGCCCAACAAAAATCAGGTTGACGTTGCGGATGCGGTTGATCTCAGCTAGGCGGTTGACTGTCGTGCCGAAGCGCAGTGAGAGACGGAATAGGTTATCACCCGGCTGCACCACGTACTCACGCAGACCGCCGACAATGGGCATCTGTGTGGGCGGTATGGCGGGCGGTGGCGGCGCGAACTCGATGGCGCAGTTGGGGATGAGCAGGCGCTGACCAACGCGGATCAGATCGACATTCACAATCCCGTTGGCGCGTGCGATGGCGCGCACCGTCGTGCCGAAGCGCAGCGCGATGCGGATCAGGCGGTCGTTGGCCACCACCGTGTAGAAGCAGCGATCGTCCAGCTCGCCGCCCGCGCCATCGCCTGCCACGCCCACCGGCGTGCCAAGGGGCGGGATCGGCGTCACGGGCAGAGGCGTGACAATACCGGGCGGCGGCGCTACGACGGTGCCGAGTGCGGCGCTGGTGGCAGTGGCATTGGCTGCGGCCGTCGCCGTGACGATAGCAATAATCTGAGTCGCCTGTGCATCGAGCGTCGCTTGTGTGTCAGGCGTCTGGAAGACCTGTGCCACTTGAGTGGGCGGCGGCATGGTTGGGATGAAGAGGGTGGGCGAAGGCTCAACAGGCGGCGGGATAGGCGTCAGCGTGGGCTGAGGCGTCTCAGTGGCAGTGGGTGGCGGGACGGTCGGGATGAAGAGAGTCGGCAGCGGCGTTTCCGTCGGCGTAGGAGTGGGCGTCTCGGTCGGCACCAGTGGCAGGGTGAAGGGCGTCTCGGTGGCAGTGGGTGGCGGGACGGTCGGGATGAAGAGAGTCGGCAGCGGCGTTTCCGTCGGCGTAGGAGTGGGCGTCTCGGTGGCCGTCGGA
>JBDNDQ010000053.1:0-25122 GCA_046719055.1 Aggregatilineales bacterium
CCGCGCGCACCTTTCCTGATGCCTATCGAGGATGTCTTCAGCATCAAAGGGCGCGGCACAGTGGTGACCGGGCGCGTAGAGCGCGGCACTCTGAAGAAGGGCGAGGAAGTCGAGATCATCGGCTTGCGCGAGGAGAGCATGAAGACCGTCGTAACGGGCATCGAGATGTTCCACAAGGAGCTCGATCAGGCGCAGGCAGGCGATAACGCGGGCATCTTGCTGCGCGGCACCACCCGCGAAGAAGTTGAGCGCGGCATGGTCTTAGCCAAGCCGGGCTCGATCAAGCCGCACCGCCGCTTCCAGTGCGAGGTCTACGTGCTGAAGAAGGAAGAGGGCGGGCGTCACAAGGCCTTCATGTCGGGCTACCGTCCGCAGTTCTTCATCCGCACTATGGACGTGACAGGCACCATTGAGCTTCCGCAGGGCGTGGAGATGGTCATGCCGGGCGATAACGTCAACATGACGGTGGAGCTGATCACGCCGGTGGCGCTGGAGAAAGGCTCGAAGTTCGCTATTCGCGAGGGCGGTCTGACCGTCGGGGCGGGCATCATCACCGAAGTGCTGGACTAAGCGCTTCCTGATGGGAAGTTAGCGCACAGGGCAGCGCAGACCGTTGCCCTGTGTTTGCCACAAGAGGATGCACATGGCAAAACACAAGATTCGTATTCGCCTGAAAGGCTATGACCATCGCGTGATCGATCAATCGGCGAAGCGCATCGTGGAAACGGCTGAACGCACAGGCGCCCGCGTGGTTGGGCCGGTGCCGCTGCCCACTCGCATCGAGCGCTTCACGGTACGCCGCTCGCCCTTTATTGACAAAGACTCGCAAGAGCATTTTGAGATCAGGACGCACAAAAGACTGATTGACGTGCTTGATCCAGATAGCAAGACGATCGACTCGCTGACACGGCTCGATCTGCCTGCGGGCGTGGATATCGAGATCAAAATCTAGCGCACACCTATTCTTGCCTCAGGTATGACGAGATACCTCTGGTATTTCGGAGGATCGGATGAAGGGTATCATCGGAAGAAAACTCGGCATGACGCAGCTGATTGCACCAGATGGCAAGGTCACGCCTGTCACGGTCATTCAAGCCGGGCCATGCTTTGTCACAATGATTCGAACAGCCGACCGCGACGGCTACACAGCGGTGCAAGTCGGCTTTGAGGAAGTGGCGCCCGAAAAACTGACGGGCGGCGAGCGTGGGCACCTGCTGACGCGCAACTTGCCAACCCTGCGTTACCTGCGTGAGTTCCGCGTGCGCGAGGTGGACGTCCAAGAGGGGCAGCGCCTGACTGTCGAGATGTTCGGGGCGGGCGATCGCGTCGATGTGGTGGGCACTAGCAAAGGGCGGGGCTTCGCAGGCACGATCAAGCGGCACGGCTTTCATCGCCAAGCTACTACGCATGGCGCCTCAGATCGGACGCGCGCGCCGGGCGGCAGCAGCTCGGGTACAACGCCGGGCCGCGTCAAGAAAGGCACGCGGCGGGCCGGGCGCATGGGCAATGCGCGTGTCACCACGCAGAACCTTGAGGTCATGGCGGTCGATCCAGAGCGCAACTTGCTGGCTGTCAAAGGCTCTGTGCCGGGCGCAGCGGGCGGTCTCGTCATTGTCAAAGAGTCCGTCAAGGCGCGCAAGCGCTAGACCTAGCGGAGACGAAGCACATGAACGTTCCCGTGTTGAATATGCAGGGCCAACAGGTCGGCACGCTAGACCTGCCCCCTGAAGTTTTCGAGTACAAGATCAATGTCGGCTTGATGCATCAGTATGTGGTGATGCAGCAGGCTAATGCGCGGCTTGGCACGCACAAGACCAAGCGGCGCGGCGAGGTCAACCGCACTAAGGCCAAGTGGTACCGCCAAAAGGGGACTGGGCGTGCACGGCATGGCAGCCGCAACGCCCCGATTTTTGTGGGTGGTGGGCGTGCACACGGCCCGATCCCTCACAAGTACACCCAGCATATGCCCAAGAAGATGCGCCGCGCAGCCATCAAGAGCGCGCTCTCGGCGCTGGCTCGCGATGGCCAGCTCATCTTTGTGGATGAGTTGAGTCTGAGCGCGCCCAAAGCTAAGCTGATGGCAGAGGTGGTCGGGGCGCTGGCTGGCGATCACAAGACGCTGCTTGTGCTGCCGGGCCGCAACGAGATCATAGAGCGTGCCACGCGTAACCTGGAGCGTGTGATGTATCTGCACGCGCCGTACATAAACGTGCGCGATCTGCTGTGCCACGATCGTGTAGTTATCCCGCTTGCCTCGCTCGAAGTGATCAAGCGCATTCTGCTGGGCACGCCTGTGGCAGCCGAGGAGTAACCATGAACCATTACGAGGTGATCAAGCGCCCAATCATCACTGAAGGCTCGACGATCCTTGCTGCTGAGCAAAATCAGTACACCTTTGAAGTGGATATGCGCGCCAACAAAATCCAGATCAAGGATGCTGTCGAGCGCATCTTCGAGGTGGATGTGATCAAGGTTGCCACCATGATCATGCCTGCCAAACGCGGGCGACGGGGCCGCAAAGAGTACATACGCTCAGCAGCATGGAAGAAAGCTATCGTCACCTTACCTAAAGGGCAGACCATCGGATTGTTCAACGTTTAGTGTCAGGTTATGCGCGTCAGCCAATCTAATGGCGCGCTTTTAATCGCACGGATGCAGAGGGTGAACGTTCCTCTGCCAGTGAGGGAAAGCTAGCATGCCAGTCAAAATCTACAAGCCTACATCGCCCGGCCGCCGCGGCATGACGGGCTACAGTTTCGAGGAGATCACGCGCTCCGAGCCGGAGAAGTCGCTGCTGCGGGAAAAGCACAGCAAAGCCGGGCGCAATCATCAAGGGCGCGTGACGGTGCGGCATCGCGGCGGCGGTCACAAGCGGCAGTACCGCATCATTGACTTCAAGCGCGATAAGTTTGATATCCCGGCGCGGGTTGCCTCGATCGAGTATGATCCGAACCGAACGGCGCGCATCGCCTTGTTGGTCTACGCGGATGGCGAGAAGCGCTACATTATTGCGCCGCTCAACATTAAGGTCGGCGATGTGCTGATGAGCGGGCCGAAGGCGCCGCTGCGCGATGGCAACGCCCTGCCACTGAGCATGATCCCAGTTGGCACGATGATTCACAACATCGAGCTGGAGCGTGGGCGTGGCGGTCAGCTGGTGCGGGCAGCAGGTACCTCTGCGCAGTTGATCGGCCGCGAGGATAAGTACGCCCAGATTCGCCTGCCCAGCGGCGAGATGCGCAAGGTGCGCGAGGAATGCCTGGCTACGATGGGGCAAGTGGGCAACCTTGATCACACTAACATTAAGCTGGGCAAGGCTGGGCGCAGCCGTTGGCTGGGCTGGCGCCCGACGGTGCGCGGCTCCGCCATGGATCCAGATAGCCATCCGCACGGCGGTGGCGAGGGCCGCTCGCCGATTGGTATGCCCGGCCCGAAGACGCCTTGGGGTAAGCCTGCACTAGGCTACAAGACGCGCCGTAACAAGCGCACCGATAAGTTCATCATCCGCCGCAGCGCGGATAAACGCCGCTCATGAGCGCCGAGAAATCTTAGAGGGTTGAACGCCTATGTCACGCTCACTTAAGAAGGGGCCTTACGTCGATCCAAAGCTGCTCAAACGGGTTGAGGAGATGAATCGGCGCAACGAGAAACGCGTGCTGAAGACGTGGAGCCGCGCCTCGACCATCTTTCCGCAGATGGTTGGGCACACCATCGCAGTGCACGATGGTCGCCGTCACGTGCCGATTTACATCACCGAGAACATGGTTGGGCATAAACTGGGCGAGTTCGCGCCTACACGCACCTTTCGTGGCCACATTGTCGAGAAGAAAGTCAAGAAAGGAGGCTGATCGCGATGCCGGAAGTCTTTGCGCAGGCGCGTGGCCTGCCGATCAGTCCTCAAAAAATCCGCCTGGTCTGCGACCAAGTGCGCGGCAGGAACGTCGATCAGGCGTTAGTGCTGCTGCAGCACATGCCGCAGAAGGGCGCAGGGTTGGTACACAAGCTGGTGGTGAGCGCTATCGCTAACGCTGAGAACAACTTTGAGCTGAATCGCACGGATTTGTATATCAAGACCATCTATGCCAATGAGGCCTTCAAGCTCAAGCGCGTCAAGGCGGGCGCGCGCGGGCGCTACAAGCCACGTGTGCGCCGCTATTCGCATGTCACGGTCATCCTAGACGAGCGGGAGAGTTAAAGCGTGGGACGTAAAGTACACCCGGTTGGCTTCCGCCTGAAGATCAACCGCACATGGGAAGGGCGCTGGTTCGCCGAAGGCGACCGCTACCGCGACATGCTGCATGAGGATTTTCGCATCCGCCAGTGGCTGAAGAAGAATCTGCCAGGCGCGGGCATTTCGCGCGTGGAGATCGCGCGCTACCCTGCCCAAGTGGTGGTGAACATCCACACGGCCCGCCCGGGCATCATCATCGGGCGCAAGGGCGATAAAGTCAAGGAAGTGCGCACCGATCTAGAAGCTCTGACGGGCAAGAAAGTCAAGGTAGAGGTGACCGAGATCACCAAACCTGATCTCGATCCGACGCTAGTTGCTGAGAACATTGCGCAGCAGCTGGAGCGCCGCATCGGGCACAGCCGCGCCATGAAGCGCGCCATCCAGCAGGCAATGCGCCAAGGCGCGCAGGGCATTAAGATCATGGTCAACGGCCGCCTGGCCGGCGCAGATATGGCGCGCCGCGAATGGCAGAGCGAAGGGCGCGTGCCGCGCAGCACGCTGCGCTCCTACCTGGACTACGGCACGGCTGAGGCGCTGACCACTTATGGTCGCATCGGTATCAAAGTCTGGATTTACACCGGCGACCGCTTGCTCGAAGAAGAACCCACAGCCGCGCCTGCCGAGTAAGCGCGCCGCTGTGCTGTGAACAATGAGGAATGAGCTATGTTGATGCCAAAGCGGGTGAAATACCGCAAACAAATGCGCGGGCGCATGAAAGGGCAGGCGACGCGCGGCGCCGAAGTCTACTTTGGAGATTTCGGCCTGCAAGCGCTGGAGCCAGCCTGGATTACGCAGCGCCAGATCGAGGCGGCCCGCCGTGCCATTGTGCGCTACATCAAGCGGCGCGGGCGCCTGTGGATTCGCATCTTTCCCGACAAGCCCGTCACGGCCAAGCCCGCTGAGACTCGTATGGGCAAGGGCAAGGGCGCTGTCGATCACTGGGTGTGCGTCGTCAAACCAGGACGCATCCTGTTCGAGATGGCGGGCGTAGAAGAAGCCGTAGCGCGCGAAGCCTTGCGCCTGGCCGGCTTCAAGATGCCGATCAAGACGAAATTCGTCAAGCGCACTGATCCAATCAGTGGGCAGGAGGTCAGCACGCAATGAAAGCCTATGAGCTGCGCCAACTGGAAACTGCCGAGCTGCAGGAGCGCCTCGAGAAGGCGCGTGAGGAGCTCTTCCGCTTGCGCCTGAGCTGGAGCAGCGGCTCGTTGGAAGACCCTAACCAGCTGCGCTTTAAGCGCCACGAGATCGCACGCCTGCTCACCATCTTGCGCGAGCGCGAGCTTGCCGCGCAGCTGGTGCGCGAGGAGGGACAGACCGATGCCGAATAACCGTCGCCGTCTGATTGGGCGCGTCTCGAGCGCCAAGATGCAGAAGACCATCGTAGTTAAGGTGGATGTTGCCAAGCGCCATCCCATCTACGATAAGGTGCTGCACAAGACTCGCAAATACTACGCCCATGATGAGCATAACGAGGCGCAGGAAGGCGATCTGGTACAAATTGTCGAAAGCCGCCCGCTCAGCCGCCTGAAGCGCTGGGCGCTCGAGCGCATTCTAGAACGTCGTGAGGCCGCGCCGGTGAGCCTTGAAGCGCCTGAAGAAGGGAGTAACTGAGCGCCATGATCCAGCAAGAGACCCGTCTGAAGGTGGCTGATAACACCGGCGCCCGCGAGCTGTTGGTCATCCGCGTGATGGGCGGCAGCAAGCGCCGTTACGGCAGCGTGGGGGATGTTGTCATTGCCACTGTCAAGCAGGCTGCGCCGCAGGGCATGGTCAAAAAGAGCGACATCGTGCGCGCCGTCATTGTGCGCGTGACCAAGCCCTATCGCCGCGATGATGGCTCCTACATCCGTTTTGACGATAACGCTGCGGTGATCCTTGAGCCTGAGGGTGAGAATCCGCGTGGCACCCGCGTGTTCGGCCCAGTGGCCCGCGAAATTCGGGCTAAAGGCTTCACCAAGATCGCCGCGCTGGCGCCGGAGACGCTCTGAGCGGAAGGAGCAGAGAGCCATGCAAAGGATCAAGAAGGGCGACACTGTCGAGGTGATCGCCGGCAAAGATATCGGGGTGCGCGGCAAAGTGCTGACCGTGCTGCCCAAGCTCAACCGTGTGGTGGTTGAGAAAGTGAACATCGTCAAAAGGCACCAGAAGCAACGTCGGACGCGCAGCGGTGTGCAGCAGGGCATCATTCAGTTTGAGGCGCCGATCGACCTTTCAAACGTGATGCTGGTCTGCCAATCCTGCGATCGGCGCACGCGCGTCGGCTTTCGCATCAACGAAGAAGGCAAGAAGGTGCGCGTCTGCAAAAAGTGCGGGCAGGATATTGAATGATGCGACTCAAACAGTACTACCGTGAGACCGTTGTGCCCGAGATGATGAAAGAGTTCCGCTACAGCAATGTGATGCAAGTGCCGCGCATTGTGAAGGTGGTGCTCAACATCGGTGTGGGCGAGGCGCTCGATAACGCCAAGGCGCTTGACGGCGCCGTAGAGGATTTGACCAAGATCACGGGGCAGAAGCCGGTCATCACGCGCGCTAAAAAGGCAGTTGCCGCCTTCAAGCTGCGTGAAGGGCGCGCCATCGGGGTGAAGGTCACACTGCGCAACGAGCGGATGTGGTCGTTTTTGGATCGGCTGATCAATGTGGCCTTGCCGCGCACCCGCGATTTTCGCGGCATCAGCGGCAACGCCTTCGATGGACGTGGCAACTATACGCTCGGCCTGCGTGAGCAGCTGATCTTCCCTGAGATCGAGTACGACAAGATCGACAAGGTACGCGGCATGGAGATCAGCATCGTCACGACGGCACAGACCGATGAAGAAGGGCGGCGCTTGCTGAAACTGCTGGGCATGCCGTTCCGCGAGAATTAGGGAGCTGTCAGAGATGGCGAAACGTTCAGTGACGGCGCGTGAAGGGCGCCGCAAATACAAGGTACAAGTGCGCAATCGCTGCAAATTCGTCGATCCCAATTCGGGCAAGATTTGCGGGCGTCCGCGTGGCTATATTCGCCGCTTCGGCTTATGCCGCATTCACTTCCGCGAACTCGCCCTGCAAGGCAAGATTCCTGGCGTCGTGAAGTCCAGCTGGTAGGCGGCGAAAGGAGTTCTAATGCTTTCCGATCCGATCGGTGATATGTTCACGCGCATTCGCAATGCGCTACAGACCGGCGCAGCAGCGGTCAGCATGCCTGCTTCCAAGCTAAAAGTGGGCATCGCTGAGATTTTGAAGCGCCAAGGCTACATTGAGGATTATCAGGTCAGCAAGTCGGCGAAGCCTGAGCTGACCATCGCGCTGAAATACTACGGCGAGCGCCGTTCGCGCCGCCCTGCTATCACACACATTGCACGGGTCAGCCGCCCTAGCCGCCGCGTCTACGCCAGCAAGCGCGAAATTCCGTGGGTGTTGAGCGGCATGGGCATCGCCATCATGACCACGCCGAAAGGGCTGATGACGGGCGATGAGGCGCGCCGTCGCGGCCTAGGCGGCGAAGTGATCGGCGTGGTGTGGTAGCATACGCCCACAAGGAGGCACAGACAATGTCGCGTATTGGTAAGCAGCCAGTCACTCTCCCTGCGAAAGTCGAAGTGACGCTCGGCGCGGATAACCAGCTGACAGTGAAAGGCCCAAAAGGGGAGCTCTCCATGCGAGTGCATCCCACTATCACGGTCACAAAGGAAGATGGCAAGCTGATTGTGCATCGCCCGAATGATGAGCGTCAGGTGCGCGCGTTGCACGGGCTGACCCGCGCGCTGGTGCAAAATATGGTGACGGGCGTCAGCACAGGCTATCGGCGCACCTTGCAGCTAGAGGGCACAGGCTATCGCGTCGAGCTGAAGGGCAAGAATCTGGTTGTGTACGTGGGCTACTCGCATCCAATCGAGGTGCCGCCGCCGCCAGGCATCAGCTTCGTCGTTGAGGAGCGCGGCGTGGTCTTTCACGTCGATGGCATCGATAAGCAGCTGGTTGGGCAAGTGGCAGCCAATATCCGCGCCCTGCGCCCACCGGAGCCCTATCACGGCAAGGGGATTCGCTATAAAGATGAAGTCATCCGTCGCAAGGCGGGCAAGGCAGGTAAGGGCAAGTAAACATGGCTGATAGAGCAAAGGAGAAGCGTCAAGCGCGCCTGAGCCGCCATTTGCGCGTGCGCAAAAAGGTGAAGGGCACGCCTGAGCGCCCGCGCTTAGTCGTCTACCGCAGCCTGGAGCACATCTACGCCCAAGTCATCGATGACACCATTGGGCACACGTTAGTCTCAGCCTCGACCATCGATAGTGAGGTGCGCAAGCTGCTAGACGGCAAGAAAAAGACCGAGGAAGCACAGATCGTCGGGCGTGTGGTGGCAGAGCGCGCTAGAAACGCAGGCATTCAGAAGGTTGTTTTCGATCGGGGCGGCCGCAAGTATCACGGGCGTGTCAAGGCGCTTGCCGATGCGGCGCGCGAGGCAGGGCTGGAGTTCTAAATGACAAACAAGAGCGAACGTAACGAACGAGCGGCGCGCTCGGAACGTGGCGGTGGTGGTGATCGCCGCCCGCGCCGTGATCGCCGCGAACGCGAGGAAGAGCGCGAAGAGCTGGATGAGCGCGTAGTAGATATCAGCCGCGTTGCCAAAGTAGTCAAAGGCGGGCGGCGCTTTGCCTTCCGCACGGTGGTGATCGTCGGCGATAACAAAGGGCGCGTTGGACTAGGTATTGGCAAGTCGCGCGGCGTGCCAGATGCCATCCGCAAAGGCACCGAGCAGGCGCGTAAGCGCATGATCAAGGTCGAGCTGGCCGGCACAACCATCCCGCATCAGGTCATTGCGCGCCACGCGGGCGCGGTAGTGATGCTGCGCCCTGCCTCACCTGGCACTGGCGTAATTGCTGGCGGCGGCGTGCGCGCTGTGCTGGAAGCAGTGGGCGTGCGTGATATCCTCAGCAAGTCGCAGGGCAGCAACAATCTGCTCAACGTAGCATTGGCGACCCTCAAGGCGCTGCAGCAGCTCAAGAGCGTTGAGGAAATCGCCCGCATCCGCGGCATTACGCCTGAAGAAGTACAGCCGTTCTGGCTGCGCCGCCGCGTGGAGTGAGTAACTATGGACAAGACGAAAGAGCCTAAAAAACTGCGCATCACGCTGGTGAAGAGCCCGATCGGCGCGCAAGAACGTCACAAGCTCACCGTCCGAGCGCTGGGCTTGAAGCGCCTGCACATGACTGTCGAGCAGCCTGATAATCCATCAGTGCGCGGCATGATCGCAAAGGTGGCCCATCTGTTGAAGGTAGAGGAAGTCCAGCAATGAAACTGCACGATCTGAAGCCCGATAAAGGCGCTCGCAAGCCCAAGCGGCGCGTCGGGCGTGGCATCTCGGCGGGGCAGGGCAAGACGGCAGGGCGCGGCACAAAAGGGCAGGCTGCCCGTCCGGGTGGCGTGAAGGCGCCCTACTTTGAAGGCGGTCAGCTGCCGCTGGTGCGTCGTTTGCCATTCAAGCGCGGCTTCACCAACTTGTTCAAGATTTACTACCAAGAGGTCAATCTTGAGGCGGTGGCGCGCGCCTTTCCGCAAGGCGGCACTGTGACTCCCAGCAAGCTGCTGGAAGCAGGCTTGATCGATACGCTGGAGAAGCCCGTCGTCATCCTGGGTATGGGCGAGCTGAGCGCTAAGACCGATATTAAGGCGCACCGCTTCTCCAAAAGTGCCCGCGCCAAGATCGAGGCAGCCGGGGGCACCGCCACTCAGATGGAGCTGCTCTTACGCGGCGCACGCGCCACCATCAAACTGCTGCCAAAAGCGCGCCGCCCAAAATATCAGGAATAGTGGCAGGCACGGTTCGCCGTGCCCTGCCCGAGCCCTAGCATTCTGATTTAGAGGACGATCCCATGCAGTTGTTAGAAGCAGTTCGTAACGCCATTCGGCTGCCCGATCTTCGCAACAAGATTCTCTTCACGATCTTCATCTTGATGATCTACCAGTTTGCCACGCATATCCCTGTGCCGGGCGTCAATCGCGAGGCGCTGCGCGGCTTGCTGGATGAGGGCGCTGGCGCCGGGTTCATCCAAGTGCTGAATCTGCTCTCTGGCGGCGCAGTGACCAATTTCAGCATCTTGGCGAATGGCGTATACCCATACATCACGGCACAGATCATCCTGCAGCTGCTCACTGGCGTCATCCCGCGCCTAGAGCAGATCGCCAAAGAGCCGGGCGGCCGCGAGAAGATCAATCAATACACCTACTACCTAGCCATCCCGATGGCGCTCTTGCAGTCCGTCGGACAGATCAACATCATGCAGAGCTTCACCCAAACTCCGATCATCCCTGGCTACAGCGTGAACTTCTTGCTCACGGTACAGGTCCTAGCCACCATGACGGCTGGCACGATGTTCGCGATTTGGCTGGGCAACCTGATCACCGAGCAGGGCATTGGCAACGGCATCTCGATGATCATCTTCGGTGGCATCGTGGCGCAGGCGCCGCGCAACTTGGGCCTCTTATTGGGCGATGAGGAGTGGTGGCTCTTCAACATCATCGCTTTCGTGGCGCTCACCATCGTAACGGTTATCGCCATTGTGATCATCCAAGAGGGCGCGCGGCGCATCCCAGTACAGTATGGCAAGCGCGTGCGCGGTCAGAAGCAGTACGGCGGCGGCTCGACGCATATCCCGCTCAAGGTCAACGCTGTGGGCATGATCCCGCTGATCTTCGCCCAGGCCGTTGTGACGTTCCCAGCCGTTATTGGCGGCATCTTCTTTGCTAACACGCCTTTCGGCAACTGGCTGCGCGATACCTTCGGCACGCGCAGTGGCTTTTGGTACTGGTTCTTCGAGTTCTTGCTGGTGGTCGGCTTCACCTACTTCTACACTGATATCATGATCCAGCAGCAGAACTTGGCTGAGAACTTGCAGCGTCAAGGTGGCTTCATTCCAGGCATCCGACCGGGCAAGCGCACACAGGAGTACATCACCCGCGTGACGCGCCGCATCACCTTTGCCGGCGCGATGTTCCTAGGCATTGCAGCCGTCACGCCTGGCTTGATGATCATCGTCGACTACTTGCTGACGGGCCGCACAGATATCACGCGTGGCAGCAACCCGGCGCTTGTGATTGGCTCTGCAGGCTTGATCATTGTAGTCGGTGTGGTGGTAGATACCATGCGCCAGCTGGAGTCGCAGCTAGTTATGCGCAACTACGAAGGCTTCATGCGCTAGGGCGTTCTGCATGGCTAGGTATATCGTTCTGATGGGAATGCAAGGCGCGGGCAAAGGCACGCAGGCTGCCATTCTTTCCAAGCAGTTGGGCGTGCCACACATCACGACAGGCGGCTTGTTTCGGGCGATGGAAGGGCAAGACTCCGACCTCGCCCATGAAATTCAGGCCATCATGAAGCGCGGCGATCTGGTGCCCGATCACATCACGGTCGAGGTGGTGCGCCAGCGCCTTGCTGCGCCGGATGCCGTCGATGGCGCGATCTTCGATGGCTTCCCGCGTACGTTGCCGCAAGCGCAGGCGCTCGATGCCTTGCTGACAGAGCTGGGCGGGGCAGTCTCGCTGGTGCCGCTGCTCACGCTAGATCGCCAAGAGGCGATTGCGCGTATCTCGGCGCGCTGGGAGTGCAGCCTCGATCCGACGCACGTCTACAACCTGCGCACCAATCCGCCCAAAGTGCCCGGCATCTGTGATATCGATGGCGCGCCGCTGCGTCAGCGCCCCGACGATACCCCTGAGGCAGCCGCCAAGCGCATCGACACTTTCTTTGAGAAGACGGCGCCGCTGCTAGACTACTACCGTCAGCGCGGTGTCCTACATGAGGTGGATGCAGCACAGAGCATCGAGGCGGTCTCGGCGGCGTTGTTTAAGTTGATCGAGGCGAATCACAGCGCATGATCCGGCTGAAGACGGCAGAAGAAATCCTGATCATGCGCGCCGCTGGGCGGATCGTCGCCGCTGCGCATGCGGAAGCGCGCGCCATTGTCAAGCCTGGTATTACCACCGCGCAAATTGATGAAGTGGTCGAGCGTACCATCCGCAAGCACGGCGCCATCCCAACCTTCATTGGCTATCCGCCTGGCAGCCCGCATCCGTTCCCTGCCGCCACCACCGTTTCAATCAATCACGAGCTGGTGCACGGCATCCCAAGCCCGCAGCGCGTGCTTCAGGAAGGCGATATCGTCAGCATCGATTGCGCGGCGACCTACAAAGGCTTTGTGGCGGACGGTGGCTTCACGATGGGCGTTGGCAAAATCTCGCCAGAGGCACAGCGTCTGATCGACATCGGCGAAGAGGCGCTGCGCATCGGCATTCGGCATGCCGTGCTGGGCAACGAGACGCGCGATATCGCTATGGCGATCCAAGCCTATGTGGAGAAGCAAGGCTGCAGCGTGATCCGAGAATATACTGGCCATGGCGTCGGGCGCAGCATGCACGAGGAGCCACAAGTGCCTAACTGGTGGCCGCGCGGGCGCAAACAGCGCGCTTGGCGCAGCTACCCGCTGCAGGTGGGCATGACCTTCGCCCTAGAGCCGATGATCAGCTTGGGCAGCCCTAAAACGCAAGTGCTGGACGATCACTGGACGGTTGTGATGGCAGATGGTGCGCTGTGCACCTGGACAGAGCACACCATCGCGGTGACCGACGGCGAGCCGCTGATTTTGACTCTGCCCTAAGCACCTTAAATGTGAGAGAATAGCACCACTCATTTATTCGGACATTCAGTCAAGCAGGAGTCTGTATGGCACGTATTGAAGGTGTCGACCTAC
Organism: Aggregatilineales bacterium; assembly: GCA_046719055.1. Lineage (GTDB taxonomy): Bacteria > Chloroflexota > Anaerolineae > Aggregatilineales > UBA2796 > CP2-2F. The sequence continues at coordinate 12,958 of JBDNDQ010000053.1, forward strand.
CTCGTGATAAGCGCGTTGAGGTGGCACTTACCTACATCTATGGCATTGGCAGGCCGCGCAGCAAGGAAATCCTGGAGGCGACCAAAGTAGACCCCAACAAGCGCGTGCGCGATCTGACCGAGGCAGAGGTTACTCTGCTGCGCGATGCGATCAGCAACTACCGCGTGGAAGGCGAGCTGCGCCGCGAAGTGCAGCTCAACATCAAGCGCCTGATCGAGATCGGCAGCTATCGCGGCTTGCGGCATCGCCGCAGCTTGCCCGTGCGCGGGCAACGCACCAGGACGAACGCACGCACCAAGCGCGGCCCGAAGAAGACGGTGGCCGGGCGTGGGCGTCGGCGCGGTGCCAAGAAGAAGTAATCGGCTGGGCGCGTTGGCTCTGGCAGCGCGCCAGGGGGCAAATCTCGTCTATACAAGGCGTCGGCATTCTGCTAGAATAACCTATCGCACAGGCGCCATGCCTGCAGCACACGGAGTAGGACATATGGGAAAACCAAGCGGCGCAGCGCCACGTCGCAGCGGGCGGCGCGCCACAGTCAAGAAGGTCAAGCGTAATATTCCATACGGTCAGGCACATATTCACGCCACATTCAACAACACAATCGTCTCAATCACCGACCAGCAGGGCAACGTGATCTGCTGGGCTAGCGCTGGCACGTCGGGCTTTAAGGGCAGCCGCAAGAGCACACCCTATGCGGCGCGTATGGCGGCGCAGCAAGCTAGCGATGCAGCCAAAGAGCAAGGCATGCAGGAAGTAGACATCTTCGTTAAAGGCCCGGGCCCTGGACGCGAGTCGGCTATTCGCGCCATCCAGGCGAGCGGTCTGCGCGTGCGCTCTATCTCGGATGTGACGCCCGTGCCACACAATGGCGTGCGTCCGCCTAAGAAGCGCCGCGTCTAAGCATTCTATTAAGCACGTTTGGCAGGTTTTCAGGTGTAAACACACATTCGGTGTGGAGGAAGCCCAGTTCACATGGCAAGATACACGGGTCCGGTTTGTAAGTTGTGCCGCCGTGAAGGCGAGAAGCTGTTTTTGAAGGGCGCACGGTGTCTATCGCCTAAGTGCGCGGTCGAGAAGCGCGGTTACCCGCCTGGTCAGCACGGCAAAGAAGCCTCGTTTCGGCGCGGGCGCACCTCAGATTACAATGCGCAATTGCGCGAAAAGCAGAAGGCGCGGCGCATCTACGGCATTCTAGAGCGCCAATTCCGTCGTTATTTTGCAGAAGCCTCGCGTCGGCTCGGCCCGACAGGCAGCAATTTGCTGGTGCTGCTGGAGACGCGCCTCGACAATGTGATCTACCGGCTCGGGCTGGCTGATTCGCGCGCCCACGCGCGGCAGCTCGTCAGCCATGGGCACTTCGACGTGAACGGTGTGCCCACTAACATCGCCTCTTATGGCCTGCGGCCAGGCGATCAGATCACAGTGCACGGCAGCAGCCGCAATCTGCGCTATTTCCGCGAAATTCGCGCCTACATCGAGCAGCGTCCGCCCATGCCGGATTGGCTCTCAATGGTCTTCCACGGCGATGGCACGTTCACGGCAACCGTCCAGCGCCTGCCCGATCGCAGCGAGATCAATTTGCCCTTGAACGAACAGTTGATCGTTGAGTACTACTCGCGTTAAGCCTTTCGCCAATGCAGTTAGGCAAGCTGCCCAGCTTGCCTAACGAGGAGGAACTGTGACCACTAATCCGCTGGTGCTGCCTAAAATCGAAAGCGATGCCAGTTCGCGCAACTATGGGCGTTTCATCATTAGCCCGCTAGAGAGCGGCTATGGCGTGACGCTGGGGAACGCACTGCGCCGTGTGCTGCTCTCATCGCTGCCCGGCGCGGCGGTCACTTCGATCAGCGTATCGGGCGTCTCGCACGAGTTTTCGGCTGTGCCGCACGTCCGCGAAGATATGATGCAGATCATCCTCAATGTCAAGCAGCTGCGCGTACGCCTGACGGGTACACAGTCCGCGCGTTTGCGCCTAGATGTGCGCGGCGAAGGCACGGTCACGGCAAGCGATATCATCTATCCGCCTGAGGTCGAGCCGATCAACCCCGACCTGTACCTGTTCACAGTCGATTCAAGTGATGCGCGCCTTGAGATGGAGATCAATGTGGCCAGCGGGCGCGGCTACAGCCCCGCCGAAGAGCGCGGGCGTTTGCCCATCGGCGAGCTGCCTGTAGATGCCATCTTCAGCCCGATCAAGCGCGTCAACTTTGATGTTGACCGTACTCGTGTTGGGCAGCGCACCAACTACGATAAGCTGATCCTCGAAATCTGGACGGATGGCACGCTCCGCCCGGTGGAAGCCATGAGCCAAGCTGCGCAGCTGCTGATCGATCATCTGCGCATCATCGCTGGCGTGGACGTTGACCGCCCGCTGATGGTTCCAACCGAAGTCGAGCGTGTCAGCGAGAGCAAGCCCTGGGATGAAGAGCGCTTCAACACGCCTATCGAAGTGCTGGACTTGAGCGTGCGCGTCTTCAATTCGCTCAAGCGCACCGGCATCACCACAGTAGGCGAGGTGATGGAGATGCTCGATCGAGGCAGGGATGCTATGTTGGCGATCCGCAACTTCGGCGAAAAATCTCTAGAGGAGCTGGAGCAGCGTCTGCGCGAGAAGCAGTTCCTGCCCCCAGATCACCATATCAATCCATCATCAAGCAGTGAGTCGTCGGCGCAGTAAGCGCATACGGAGGAAAGCATGCGACATCGCATTGCCGGTAAGCAACTCGGACGCAGTGTCGGTCAGCGGAATGCGCTGCGCCGCACGCTGCTCACACAGTTGTTTCAACACGAACGGATTAAGACTACCCGCGCTAAGGCACAGGCGATCCGCGCCGAGGCTGAGCGCATGATCACCAAAGCCAAACGCGGCCTCGCCCATCCCGACCCTGCCTACGGCATTTTTGTGCGCCGTCTGCTGGTCGGTCGCCTGGATAGCAAGGCGGTCGTCAAGAAAATTTTTGATGAGCTCGCCCCGCGCTACGCTGAGCGGCCAGGCGGCTACACCCGCCTCTACCGCTTGGGGCCGCGCAAAGGCGATGCCGCCGAGATGGTCATCCTTGAGCTGGTTGACCGCCCAAGCCAGCCGAAGGGCGATGCAGGCGCGCGGCGCGGCTTGCTAGGGCGCCTGCGCCGCAATCGGCCTGCTGCCAAACCGAAGGCAGCGGGCGAATAGCAATCGAGTGAGGGTGCCGTGACGCGCTACCGTGCAGTGATCGCTTATGAGGGGAGTGCCTTTCAGGGCTTTCAGCGCTTGCGCGGCACAGCCGCAGCGCCGAGCGTACAAGGCGCCCTCGAAGCGGCTCTGACGGCCCTGGCGGGTCAGCCGGTGCCGATCCTAGCTGCCGGGCGCACTGATCGCGGTGTGCACGCCAGCGGGCAAGTCATCGCCTTCGATCTGGCCTGGCCGCACAGCGAGAGCGCCCTGCAAAATGCGCTGAACGCCGCCCTGCCCGACTCGATCGCCGTGTTACAGCTCAGCCGCGCCGCCGCCGACTTCCATCCGCGCTATCAAGCCCTGGCGCGCACATATGAATACCGCATTTACCTCTCGCAGGTACGTCATCCGCTCTTGGCACGCTACGCTTGGCGCGTCAGCCTGCCCTGCGAGCTCGACCTGATGAACAGCGCCGCATCGCGCTTGATCGGGCGGCACAACTTCGCCAGCTTTGGCACGCCACCGCTAGGCGAACGCGGCACGACAGAGCGGACGGTCTTTGCGGCTGAGTGGCGGGCGCTACCTGCGCAGTATGGCATCCCATGCGCTGCTTTCCGCATCACAGCCGACGCCTTCTTACATCGGATGGTGCGCGCGCTGGTGGGCAGCCTGGTGGCAGTTGGGCAGGGCAAGCTGAGCCTCGCTGCGTTTGAGCGCGCGTTTCGAGTGGCCGAGCGCGGTGCGATACGGCACTTGGCGCCGCCACACGCCCTAACGCTAGTGGAAGTGACTTTTTCCGAGACGTATACACACAGCAAGCAGGAAGACTCCCGTTGGAGCGCAGAAGATGAGATACAAGACCTACACACCTACCCTTGAGAGCGCTGCTGAGGGGCGTAAATGGTACGTGGTGGATGCAACCAACGCCATTCTGGGGCGTCTAGCGGCACGCGTGGCGGCTGTGCTGCGCGGCAAGCACAAGCCGACCTTCGCACCGCATATCGACAGCGGCGATTACGTGATCGTCATCAACGCCGAGAAGGTCAAGGTGACGCAAGATCGGCTGGATACTAAGTTCTACTACCGCCACTCGCAATATCCGGGCGGTTTCCGCCAGACGCCGCTGCGCGAGATGCTCGCCAAGCATCCCGAGCGTGTGATTGAGCTGGCAGTCAAGGGTATGCTGCCCCACAACCGCTTAGGGCGCAAAATGGCGAAGAAGTTGAAAGTCTATGCAGGCAGCGCGCACCCGCACGCCGCGCAGAAGCCTGAGGTGCTCGATATCTCTGAGGTGAAGAAGGCATGAACGGCAGACAGTATGTAGAGGGCATCGGCCGCCGCAAGGAGGCGAGCGCCCGCGTGCGGCTGTATCCCGGCGGCACGGGCCAGGTTGTGATCAACGACAAGCAGGCTAGCGAGTATCTGACGCGCATGGGCGATCTCGATGCAGCCCTGCTGCCCTTGCGCTTGTGCGGCATGGAAGGCAGCTTCGATATCAGCGTCAAGGTACAGGGCGGCGGCGTCACAGGGCAGACGGGCGCCATTCGACTAGGTATAGCCCGCGCCATCCTCAAGCTCGACCCTGAAAAGCGCCCTCTTTTGCGCCAAACAGGCTTGCTCACGCGCGATCCGCGCGCCAAAGAGCGCAAGAAGCCCGGTCTGCGCCGTGCGCGCAAGGCGCCCACCTACACCAAGCGCTAGTCCAGCTGCACACCGCGTGGCAATGAAAAACGTCCGTTCATACAAACGGACGTTTTTCATTATCGGTCGATGTGATCGAGCTAGCGGTAGGTGGCGAGGTAAGCGATGATGTCCTGCAGGTCTTGCAAGTCCATCTGATCAGCGTAGTTGCCAGGCATCTGGACGGCCTCACCGCCAGGCACGATGTAGCGGCTGGGATACAGGATCGACTCGGCGAGGTACTGCTCAGCCGTGTAGCCGCTAAACTGCTCCAGGCGCAGGCGGACGTTCTCTACGCGCGTGAAGGTACCCGCCGTCGGTGCGAAGTTGTAAGCAGCGCCGCCCGGCGCGCTGTGGCAAGCGGCACAGCCGAATGAGGCATACTTCTGCTGGCCGGCTGCTGCATCGCCGCCGCTCAGATCGAGCGCCATGATGTCCACACCGAGCCCTAGCACCTCTTTATCTTCAGCGACTGTGCCCTCGCCAACGATGCGGAAGCCCTGACGGATGTCGTTAGGCGTCAGCTTGAGCGCCTCTTCGCGGTAGTTCATAATGAAGGCAACCAGGTTCTCAATCTCGTCGGGGCGCAACGGGCCGCCCGCTTCCTGCCCCCAAGCCTGCATGATGTTGCCGTTCCAGAGCGGGCCGTTGGTCGGGCGCCCAGCAATCAGCGTGGTGCGCAGATACGCCTCCAAACCACCCGTCCAGCCCAGCTCCTTCAGACGCGGCTCACGATTCAGCTCCCAGCCTTGTGCGCGCAGCTCTTCCACCTTAGCCTCTTGCTCGGCGATCTGCGGCAGCAGCTCGTCGATCTTCTGTGGCGTGGCAGGATCGAACAAGCGAATGCGCGTGTCAACCTCGTCGAGCTGCATCTGGATGCGCTGGCGCTCTTCAGAGCCTTCTGGAGCAGCATCGCGGCGTGCCAGCAGCTCAGCACGCTCCGCAATATCGGCTTGGTAGGTCTCGATAGCGCGCTGCAGGCGGTTGAGCTCAGCCCGCATGGCGCGCAGCCGGTCGTTTGCCACCTTACCCGGATTCTCATCCAAGAACAGCATCGGGTTCTTCAGTGCTGGCGCGTAGCCCGCTAGACCTAGCCCATCTTCGGCGTGGCAGCTGTAGCAGTTGTTCAGGTAAAGCTCGGCGCCGCGCTCGATGGAGCGCCCTTCCCACTGTTGCGTGAAGACCTCCATGCGCGCGGGCTCATTGATGATGATCCAGCCGACCAGCAGCATGATGCCCACGAAGGAGGCAGTGCCGACAATAATCTTATTCTGAATGCTCATGTGCGGTTCTTGTCCTCAGCAGAGTCTATTGCTGATGTTGTGGGGCGGCGCCAAGTGGCTGCCGCCCTTTGAATGCACTAGTGACCGGCGTCCTGGTACTCAGAGAGGCGGTGCACAAACACCTGCTTGCCCGAGAACTGGATAGCTGGCACCATGAAGGTCTTGGGCAAGCCGTTAGCATCCAACTCCTGCCGACCGTCTACATCGAAGAGCGACTCGACCAGCTTAATCTTGATGCTGCCATCTTCATTGCGGAGTGGCTTGCCATCCGCGCCCAGCTCTGGCACATTCCAGATCACTTTCAGGTCGATGCGCTTGAGGTCGCGCTGGTAGTCCGAGACGGTCAGGATGCCGACCACATTCGGCAGGTCTTTGCCCCACTTCTCCTTCAGGTGGACGTACTCTTCCATCAGCTTGCGCATCCTGCCCTCTGGCACAGCCTGGCAGAGCACCTCCCGAGACGTGTCGGGATACAGCAACGGCTGTGGCATGGCAGCGCCCCACTGCACGTGCTGCAGCTTGTGATCGCGGTCGAGATCGCTGGTGCAGTATGTGCCGTTCACCCAAGCGTCGTAGGGCATGGCGCGCACTGGGCCAACGCCTTCCATCGGCGCGAGCGCTTGCACCATCTCCTGATCGCCAGCCGTATCGACGCCCCACTTAGCCGTCCCCATATAGGAGAGCAGCAGCATGATGAAGATGAACACCAACATCAGGCTGAGCTGGAAGCGCCGATGCGCATAGCGACGGCTCTTCGCCACATCTAGGTACGGGTAGACAAAGAAGGCGATCAGCAGGACAGTTGGGATGACCAAGCCGAACAGAATCTTATCGCCCAGCTTGAGCAAGCCCTGCAACCAGAAGAAGTACCATGGCGCTGTGGTGTGCAGCGGCGTCACATTCGGATTAGCGTGCGTCTCGAGCGGGGCGTGGAAGAACCAGATCACCATCACCACCATCACCAGGATAGTCATGCCGAACCACATCACTTCGGTGGTCGCCACATCCGGGATGAAGTAGACGCGCTTATCCATAGGCACGCGCTTGGCGGTATCCTGCCCAATTTCCTCAAGGCGCGGCGGTAGGCTGTGACCATGCAGCACCACCTTGTAGTAGTGCACGCCCAAGAAGATCACCGTCAGCATGGGCAGCAGGAAGACGTGCAGCAGGTAGAAGCGCAACAGGCCACCCGCACCGATATCCGGTGCGCCGCGCAGCAGCAGGTTGATGTTGGTGCCCAGAATTTCCGGCGGTGCCGCCTCAGCCATCGAGGTGCCGATGGTCACCGCCCAGAAAGCCAGCTGATCCCAAGGCAGCAGGTAGCCTGTGAAGCTGAGGAACAGCGTCAACACCAGCAAGACCATACCTGTGAACCATGTGAATTGGCGCGGCTTCTTATATGAGCCTGTGGCGAACGTTCGTATAGTATGTAAGGCAACCACGATCACCATCGCCTCGGCGCCCAGCCGATGCATATCGCGCATGAACTGACCGAGCGGCACGTTGGTCATGATGTTGATCATGTTCTGATAGGCGACCGTCGGCGAGGGCGTGTAGAAGATCATCAGGAACATGCCAGTGATGATCTCGATCACGAAGGTGAAGGTGGAAAGGAAGCCCAAGCGGAAGGTAGGGTAGATGCCCGTCACCGCTTGATGATAATAGCTTGGGCGCATGTGCATCCAGAAGGCATCAGCGTGGGGCGTCAGGCGCGGATTCGGCCGCCGTGAGGGCGGATCCCCGCGCAGTGCCTCGCGGATATCTTGGATGTTCATGCCCGCCGTGATGCGTTCAACCGTCTCGTCCACCAGCTCCATGACGGCTTTCCGCACGCCCTTTTCCTTGATATCATCAAGGAAGGAAGGGAAAGGCAATACCGACATATAGCACTCCTCAAATCTCTCTTGCGTTCACTTACGATACACCACACACAAGCACGCCGAAACTCCCCGACGAGGCGCACTTGCTATGATCACGAGGAAAGGTAGTTGCTCAGGCTTGCCCAACGCTCGCGCCTTTGATCCGTTTGCCCGTGTTGATCTCGATGCGCTCTGCGCCGTCAATCCTGACGGGGTTGCCCGCCGCATCCGACTCGACTACACCTGTGGGCGTGACTACACGCAGGGCAAAGCGATCCAGGCTGCGCGGCGCAGGCCCTTCGATGTAACGCCCGTCTTCCTCGAATTTCGAGCCGTGACACGGACACTCAAAGCGCCCGTTTGCGTCCACCCACTTGAACAGGCAGCCTAGATGCGTGCAGACCATATTCAGTGCTAGTAAGCCGTTCGCCGTATTGACCAGCCAGTACTTGCCCGTCGGATTCGGCACCGGTGCGGCGCCAACCGCCGGCACAGTCGCCGGATCGACCACAAACACGCCGCCGAACTCACCCTCGCGGAAGCGCGGCAGGGCAAACCAGATGATGGCGCCTGTCGTCTGCGCCAAGAACACTGCAATGCTGGCCCCCCAAATATAGTACAGAAACTCACGGCGGTTGATCGGCTTAACAGCCGCCTCACTGCCCGCCGCAGGCACAGGTGCCGCCGCCTCCTTGACCTGTGCGGCAGCTTTCCCCTTAGGAACGGTCTGTGTCGTCATGCATCTTCCCCTGAGTCGTTCAACCTGTTCGGTTCGACCAAAAAATAGTTCCTTAGCGTTTTACGTATGCCTTGCGCGCCTGCAGACCGAAAGCAAAGTGCGTTTGCGTACGTTTTCACTATCAAGATAAGTTTAGCGCGTAGTGCACAAATTAGCAAGCGCAAGGCGAGGATCAAATTTGCCCTAGCGCCTCGCCTGAACCCCCTTCAGCCAAGCCTGTGTTATACTTCACGAACAACTTTCACTGACAAGGAGTGTTCTCGGTGCCTGCTTACGACTTCCGCTGCCTTGATTGCCAGCATCGCATGGTGCTGACCTTCTCCTACGCCGAGTATGCGGCCGCCGAAAAGCGCTGCACCCGCTGTGGCAGCTTGAACCTGCGCCGCGTGATCACCAAAGTGGCGATCGCCAAGAGCGAAGCCAGCCGCTTCGCCAGCCTCGACGACGACTCAGCCCTAGACGACCTGGCCGATGCTGATCCCGCCACACTCGGCCGCTTCATGCGCCGCATGGCCGATGAAACAGGCGAAGATTTAGGCGAGGAATTCAACACCATCGTCGAGCGCCTTGAGCGCGGCGAAGACCCTGAGTCCATTGAGGCGGACTTTGCTGTGCCTGAGGATGGGCTCGATGACGAGGGCGAAGCCGAGAGCAGCCCGGCCGCCCCACCGCTCAGCGCCGTCTCAGAGCTGGATGCAGGCGCAAGCAGCACTTCAACCGCGCTCGGAGACGAGTAGTTGATGGTTGTGATCGGCAGATTGGCTTGGCGCTGCGGCTTAGCGCTGCTGCTCTACAGCGCAGCGGTCTGTTTCATCACCTATCCGCTCATCACAGACTTAGGTGGCTGGCTGGCAGGCGCCAGCTACGGCGATGCTTACGAGTACGCGCGGGCAGGCTGGTGGGCAAATTACGCCCTCCGTAACGGGCTCAATCCGTTTTACCAGAGCCTGTTCAACTACCCTGAGGGCTTTTTCAGCGCAGCGCAGTGGTCGCAGCCGCTGATTTACCTGCCCACTGCCGTCCTGAATTTCTTCTTGCCGCCTGCCGCTGCTTACAACCTCTACATGCTCAGCATCTTAGTCCTGAACGGCATGGCGATGCACACTTTGCTGTGGTGGCTGCTGCGCGATCGGCGTCCCTACGTCCAGCAGGGCGGCGCGCTGATCGGTGGCTTGATCTTCACCGCCTACCCGACCTTCCAGGGTAACATCAGCATTGGGATGCTCAATCCCATCGCCGTCTACATGGTGCCGATCCTGATCCTGTGCGCGCTGCGCATCCTTGAGGGCGAGCGGGCGCGCAGCCTGGTGATCATCGGCGGGGTGGCCCTGTGGCTGCTGCTCTTAGCCAACCTGACCGCCTTCATCTACAGCCTGATGCCGCTTGTGCTCTTTGGCGGGGTCTACTTCTTGCTGCGGGAGCGCCACCTGCTGACGCGCCGCGCCCTGCTGATGCTGCTAGGCATCTTGGTGATTGGCGGCGCGCTCAGCCTGCCTTTTTACATCCCGCTGCTGGCTGAGATCGCGGCGCAGCGCACGCCCTTCGTGCTCTTTGATGGCAGCAAGCTGCATCACAGCACAGATTTGCTGGCCTTGATTGCGCCTTCGCCTTTCACGCCCTGGTCGGTGGCGCCGGAGTACAGCCGCGCCGCCATTGGCAGTAACTCGATGGAGGGCACAGGCTATGTCGGGCTCTTCACGGTCATTGTGTGCCTCATCGGGCTGTGGCGCCGCCCTGAGCGGGCAGGCCTGTGGCTGACGCTCGCCATCGGCTGTATGGTCTTCTCGCTTGGCGGCTTGCTCAAGGTCAACGGCGACCTCGCCAGCGTGACCATCGCCAATTTCGAGACCTACATCCCCATGCCCTACGCCCTACTCCAGGAGCTGCCTTTCATCAATGTAGCGCGCACGCCCGGCCGCTTCAACGGGACGGTCGGGCTGGCGCTCAGCATCCTGGCGGCGTACGGCCTGGCTTGGCTGCTGGAGCGCCTACCCCGCCTGAGTGCGCCGCTCCTCTTAGGTGGCCTGAGCGCCCTGATCCTGCTCGATTATCAGCTGTTCTTCCCGTATATGCGCCATCCGGCGCCGCTGCCCGCCTATGTGAGCCAGCTGGCACAGCGCGACGACATTCGCGCCGTGCTGGATGTGCCCTATGACGACTACGTGGCGCAGAAAATCGCGCTGTGGCACCAAGTGACGCACCGTAAGCCGATGATCGCTGGGCATGTGTGGCGGCGGCCACCTGTGCCGCTCGAGAAGTTCGGCCTGCTCTCGGATGCCGCGCGCGGCCGAGCCTTCGACTGGCTGACAGGCGCCCCGCTCAGCCCTGAGACGGTCCGTGCGCTCTTGCGCTTGCACGGCGTCGACGTTGTGACCTATCATCTGCTGCCGATGGCTGATCCTGAGGCGCTGGCTGTTGGAGAGCGGCTCTTCGGCGCGCCGCGCCATGTGGATGAGCACCTCGCCTTTTTTGAAGTGCCGCCAGCCGATCCGCAAGCCCTGAACGGCGTTGTGCCGGCCACCTTCGGCGAGGGCTGGTGGGGCGGCACGCGCCGCTGGCTGACCGATCGAGCAGAGCTGTACTTCTACATTCACGATGAGTCGGCGCTGCGCATTGATATCGCCCTCAGCCCGCTGGCCTATGCCGGGCGGTTACAGGCAGCGCTTGGCAATCAGATCCGCGCCCTCAGCCTGAACGGTCAGCTTGAGATGTGGCATTTTGGTGCGCAGGGCTTCCACGCGCTGCGCCTGAGCGCCACGTGCATCCATGTGCCGCCCTGTGCCCTGCCCGAAGAACGCTGTAAGCCGCCCGCGCCGCGCAAGCCTGTTTGCGTCAGTGCGGCCCTGCAAGGTGCCCGCGCCGAACGCGATCCGTTCTGGCAGGCTGCCGCTGTTCAGCTGGGGGGCGGGATCAGTTTGATCGGCTTCAGCCTGCCAACCCAGCTGACTAGTGGCGCCACCCTTGCAGTCGTGACGGCGTGGCGCGCCGCTGAGCGCCTGCCCGAAAGTTACCATCAATTCGTCCACCTGATAGATAGGCAGGGCAAGCTGGTGGCACAGGATGACTTCCCACCCGCGCGCGGAGCCTTCCCAACTGTTCAGTGGTCGGTTGGGCAAACGTGGGCAGAAGCAGCCTACCTCAGGCTGCCCGCCGATCTGCCGCCGGGGACGTATCGCGTCTTCACAGGTTGGTACCGCCTGCCGGATGGCGCTCGCCTGCCCGTCCGCAGCGATCAGCTCGGTGCCTCAGACGGCTTGGTCTACCTGGGCGAAGTTGTAGTGCCCTGAGCAGCTAAAAGCCAGCCATACCAATTGGCCAAACAGGCGGAAAGGGCAGTGCAAAACTTCGCCAAATTTTCTCGGACGCCCAAAATTTTGCCGTTTTTGAGGGGTGTTTCGCAACTCGGTTGGCGGCACTTAGATACTAAGCGCCTTGCCATCTGTCCTACAC
>JBDNDQ010000054.1:0-24371 GCA_046719055.1 Aggregatilineales bacterium
GGAACATGGCCTCGCCGTAGATTGTCAGCAGCATGCCGCTGATCAGGCTCGCCACGTGGCGCACAGTGGCTACGGCACGCCCATAGCGCATGCGCGTCGGGCCGAGCACCATCAGTGCGCCGGTGGTCTGTTCGGGCACGCCGTAGCGGCTGGTGACCACACCCAAGTGCTGGATGTTCTGCCAGCGCCCTTCGCCACCGATCACCACCCGCACCTGCCCAATGGCGCCATCGGGCAGCTCCGCCACGATATCCTGCAGAACTTGCTGCTCCTCAACGGCGCGGATAGCCTGCTGTACGCCGATGCTCTCCGTGAACAAGGTTAGCACCTCGCTCAGCCCCTCGCGGTAGATGAAACGCATAGGCGCGCGGTCTGCCTCGTCCATCACATCGGCGATCACTTCAATGATCTCGCGGGTGAGCTCATTTTCGACCTGCTTGGCGCGGCTGCGCACCTGTTCAGCGTTCAGCCCCTCGCACAGCGCGTTCAGCTGATTGGCGATAGTGCTGAGTTGGGCTTGGCTGGGCGCCTCAGCCAGTGTGAGCACTTGCTGGCGCACCTCGCCGCCTTGCAGCACTAAGACCATCATCACAGCGCGCCCTTGCGTAGCAAGCAGCGCTAGGTGCTTGTACTGATTGTTGACGGCGTGCGGGGCAGTCACCAGTGCGGCGCCTTGCGCATTGCGCGCTACGAGCAAGGCTGCTAGGCGCAAACCGCTCTCCAGATCATGAGCGACGGGCGCGAAGGCGGAGTCGAGCGCTTGTTTCTCATCAGGCGGCAGTTCATCCGAGAGCAGGCGGCGCACAAAGTAACGGTAGCCAATCTCAGTGGGCACGCGCCCCGCCGAAGTGTGCGGCGCTGAGAGCAAGCCTAGCTCCTCAAGGCGGGCCATCTCATTGCGAATAGTGGCGCTGCTCAGGTTGGCCAGGTAGGTCTCAGCCAGGAACTTACTGCCCACTGGCTCAGGTCTGTTGGTGTATTCGCGGATAATCAGCGCCAGAATTTTCTCTTGGCGCTCGGTAAGTTCAGGCAAGCCTGCCGCGTCTAGCTCTACATCTGCCATATTCCAACACACATCAGCTTTCACAGATAATATGGTATAATTGTAGCGCAGAATCAAGCAATAAAGGATAGTCACATGGGGAAGCACACCTTTGACGTGACCGATAGCAGCTTTCAGGCGGAAGTGCTGAGCAGCCCAACGCCCGTCCTGGTCGATTTCTGGGCCGATTGGTGCCAACCTTGCAAGATGATCGCGCCGATCGTGGATGAGGTCGCTGCGCGCTACGAGGGGCGCCTGCGCGTCGCTAAGCTGGACATCGACTCCAACCCGCACACTACCGAGGCGTACAACATTCAGGGCATTCCGACGCTGGTTTTGTTCAAGGATGGTGCCGCTGTGCACTACATTGTGGGCTACCGCACCCGCGATAAGCTAGAAGCCGAGCTGAACAAGCATCTGGCGCCCACCCAAGCCTGAGCGCACGTTGTTAAAACGCCTTGCAATGAGGTCGGCACTGAGCTGACCTCATTTTGTTTGTCAGCGGGTGCGGGCAATGGTAAACTGCTCGCATGCCTCACAATTGTTCAGAAAAGATGGCCGACAATGACTCAGACAATGCAAGGTGTATTTTTCTTGGGCGCAGGGCAGCTAGAGCTGCGCGAAGTGCCGATTCCGCAGCCGAAGGCGGGCGAAGTCGTGGTGAAAGTTGGCGCAGCTACTACCTGCGGCACCGATCTCAAGGCGTACAGACGCGGACACAAGCTCTTCAAGCCGCCTATGCCTTTCGGGCATGAGTGGGCAGGCACGGTTGTAGCCGTTGGCGAGGGCGTGAGCGACTTCAAAGAGGGCGATCGCGTCACGGCGGCAAACTCGGCGCCGTGCGGCGCCTGTTACTATTGTAGACGCGGCAAGCCGCAGCTGTGCCTGCACTTGGAGTCGCGCTTTAATTGGGGCACATACGCTGAGTATCTGCGCGTGCCTGCGCATATCGTCAGCGTGAATATGCACAAGATCCCTGAGCACCTCAGCTTTGCTGAGGCCGCTTTCATCGAGCCATTGGCTTGCGCTGTGCTGTGCATCAACTACGCTCAAATCGCGCTAGGCGATACGGTCGCGATCATCGGCAGCGGCGCGCAAGGCTTGATGCAAATTCAGCTGGCGAAGGCGATAGGCGCATCGCGCGTCATTGCGATTGGGCGGGCGCACGGGCGGCTTGAAGTGGCTCGGCAGCTTGGCGCCGATGAGACGATCAGCACGCTGGATGCTGACGCAGTTGCTGCCGTCAAAGCGCTGACTGATGGTCGCGGCGCCGATGTGGTGATTGAGGCCGCCGGCAGCGCTGAGACGTGGCAGATGGCCTGTCAAATGGCGCGCCCAGCTGCGACGGTCGTGCTGTTCAGCGGCCTGCCCGGCGGCACACAAGTGAGCTTTGATGCTACCCATCTACATTACGATGAGATCACGCTCAAGGGGGTCTTCCATCACACGCCGCGCACCGTCGAGCAGGCGCTGGAGATGCTGATCAGCGGTCAGGTGAACGTTAAGCCGATGATCAGCGGCGCGATCGGGCTGCGCAACGTTGAAGACGGCTTGAATCGCATGGCGCGCAGCGAGGTCATCAAGTTAGCCGTGCTGCCAGAGCTGGGCTAGCGTTTTGAAGAGTGCGGCGGTCCGCCTAACGCATAGCTGGGATGCTCAACGATTGTGAAGTTGGAGAGCGGGTAGTAGCGTATCCATGCCTGCCCGACGATCAAATGGCGCTCAACTGGGCCGAAGTTGTGGCTGTCGTAGCTTTGAGGGCGATTATCGCCCAACACGAAGTACTGCGTCCCGCTCAGCGTCCACTTGCCGCTGCAGCCTACGCCACAAAACTCGCGGATGTATGGCTCCTGCAGCAGGAAGCCGTCGATGTACACGCGCCCATCGCGCAGCTCGACTATCTCGTTGGGTAAGCCGATGACGCGCTTGATCAAATCGCTGCCATCCCTGCCGTGCGGATTGTGCAGCACAATCACATCGCCGCGTTGGGGATTGCTGAAGAAGTAGATCGCCCGATTGACCAGCACAAGATCGCCTGTGTAGAACGTTGGCTGCATGCTCGGCCCCTCGACAACGGCGCGCGCTGTGATCAAATTAATTGGTACGAAGGTCAGCAGCACCAGCAGCGCGATCTCGAGCGCATCGTGCAGAGGCATGCGCTCTCTGCGCAGGACAGGCTTAGCCGCCAGGTTATCGGGCGAGACCTGGCGCACGGCTAGATTCCGCTGAACGAGTCGAACTCGCGCTCATCGACGGGCGCAGGTGTATAGGGCGGAGGTGTGCGAGTCGGTGTGGGCGGCGGCGGCGTGAAATCGCTGGGGATCGGGGCGTAGCTGGGATGTTCAATGATAGCCACGTCGGGCAACGGCCAATAGCGTATCCACGCTTGCCCCACGATCAAACTGCGCTTGATTGGGCCGAATGCATGGCTGTCATGGCTGCTAGGGCGGTTATCGCCCAGCACAAAATATTCATCCTCGCCCACTTGCCAAGTGCCGTTGCAGCTGGTGCAGAAACGCTCGATGTACGGCTCATCTAACAAGACGCCGTTGATATACACTCGCCCTGCGATCATCTGCACATACTCGCCTGGCAAGCCAATCACCCGCTTGATGAAATCCTCTTTGCCGTTGCGCGGATTGTGTAGCACAATCACATCGCCGCGCTGCGGACTGCTGAAGAAGTACGCGAAACGATTGACGATGACCAGCTGCCCCGTCTCGAAGTTGGGGCGCATGCTGCTGCCCTCTACGACAGCGCGCGCTGTGGTCAGGTTAACAAATGTGTAAATTACCACAATCAGCAAGGCAATCTCGCCTAGATCGCGCCAGAACGGATGGCGCTTGAGCGGCGGACGTAGCTGGGAGTTCGGTGTGTGCACCACAGATGCAAACCTTCTGTCAGAGTAGGCTGACTATAATATTATAGCACGTCCCAGTGCGCTTGCGAAGGCGTTTTCTAAGTTCGCCGCCCTTGCAAACGCTTGTAGAAGACCTCGTGGATGGTCTATAATCCAGCGCGCTGAGAGCATTTTTCACAAAAGGCAGTCCATCATGTATGAGCCAAAGCCTGAGCATAAATTTAGTTTCGGTCTGTGGACGGTTGGCAACGTCGGGCGCGACCCCTTCGGCGAGCCGACTCGCACCCCGCTCACGCCTGTGCAGATCGTACATCTGCTGGCAGAGGTGGGCGCCTGGGGCGTCAACTTCCACGATAACGATCTGATACCGATCGATGCCACGCCCACCCAACGCGACCAAATCGTGCGCGACTTCAAGGCAGCCCTAGCTGCGACGGGTATCGTCGTGCCGATGGCCACCACCAATCTGTTCTCCGACCCTGTCTTCAAAGATGGCGCCTTCACCTCAAACGACCCGGCTGTGCGCGCCTACGCCCTGCAGAAGACGCTCAGCGCCATTGATTTGGGCGTTGAGCTGGGCGCCACAACCTATGTCTTCTGGGGCGGACGCGAAGGCACCGAGAGCGATAGCACCAAGAGCCCTCTAGAAGCCCTCAAGCGCTACCGCGAGGCGATCAATTTCCTGTGCGCCTACGTCAAGGATCAAGGCTACAATCTGCGCTTTGCACTGGAGCCGAAGCCGAACGAGCCACGTGGACATATCTTCCTGCCCACCGTCGGCGACGCCTTGGCATTCATCGCCACGCTCGATTATCCTGACATGGTCGGCTTGAACCCTGAAGTGGCCCACGAGCACATGGCTGGACTGAACTTCACGCACGGCGTGGCGATGGCCCATGCTGCGGGCAAGCTCTTCCACATCGACCTCAACGATCAGCTCTTCGGACGCTACGATCAGGATTTTCGCTTCGGCAGCATGATGCCCAAGCAAGCCTTCTACCTGGTCAAGTTCCTCGAAGATGTTGGCTACGCGGGCAGCCGCCACTTCGATGCGCATGCCTTCCGCAGCAGCAACTATGAGGATGTTAAAGCCTTTGCGCGCGGCTGTATGCGTACTTACCTGATTTTGAAGGAAAAAGCAGCCCAGTTCAACGCCGATCCCGAAGTGCAGCAGCTTTTGGCAGAGATCAACGCCGATGATGGCACATTCAGCTACCTCAGCGCCGGCTACAGCCGTGAGACTCTTGCTCAACTGCGGGCTACCACCTTCGATCGAGCGGCACTGGGTCGGCGTGAGCTGCCTTACGAACGCCTTGACCAAATTACGTTAGAAATTTTGCTGGGCGTGCGCTAGGTTGGCCCGAATTGCGCTATACTATATAGCGCACAGGGCGCACAAGGAGCACGAAGCATGCTAGAGGAGCTGCTGGAGCAGCTGAAGCATCCTGATCAGTGGGTGCGCGTTGAGGCGTTGCGCATCCTGGCGATGGTGGAAGAGGTGCGCGCCTTGCCCGCTATCGCTGAGGTCTACCGCAACGACCCTGAGGCGGGTGTGCGGCAAGTGGCGCAGTGGGCAGGGCAGATCATCTATGCAGCCAAGCGTAACGCCGAGCTGCACAGCACCAGCCAAGCGATAGACCTCTCCCAGCGCCAAGAGGCCTTCCTGCAGAGCCTGATCGAAAAGGATCACCGCACCTACGATCAGATGCAGCTGGTGCTGCAGCAGGAGATGCTGCGCGAGACGCGCCGTAACCTGCCCAGCGCCCTGCCGCCCAGCGAAGCTCCGCTTGACCTCATGCGCCTGCTGGATGAAGGGCTTTCAGAGGACTTTTTCGACTAGGGGGGACCCTATGCGCGATCCACTGGATTTGTGGTTGCAGCGCTTGCGCGATCCTGAGCCAACTGTGCGCCGTCAGGCGATCCGCCAGCTGGAACTGATCGGCGATCCGCGCGCGCTGGGCGCGTTGGCGCAGCTCTTTGCGCTCGATCCCGACCTAGAAATCCGCAAGCTAGCTCAGAGTGCTGGTAAAGCCATCTACCACGCAGCCGAGCGCCGCCGCACCAACGAACGCTCTGCCAAACAGCAAGGGCGCCCTTAGCTCACACCCACACAGGACGCACAGGCCATGGCAAGCCGACTTGTCGAGTATCACATCCAACGTTTAAACGATAAAGACCCTGCCGTCCGTCTACGCTCGATTAACGAACTGCGCTTGCTGGGCGATCCAGCAGCCCTGCCCGCTTTGGAGCGAGTCTTCCGCAGCGACGACGATCCTGAAGTCCGCAAGGCGGCACAGCGCGCTGGGCGCGAAATTTACGATAGATATGTAGCAGCCCAAACCAACCAAAAATCCGAGTAGCGCCTGTGGCAATTCATGGTTGACTTGTCACAAAAAGTGGCGTTACAATGCCTGCGATTTGCTCTACACATGCTAAGGAGTCATCCGTGAGCGCACCTGCACTCTCATCCCTAGATGTACCCGAAACACAAACGCGCGATCCTGAAGCCTTACCACAAGGCTCTTGCGAGACACTTTCCGCCCGTGCCTTCACGCCTGTGGCCATCAAGCGCCGCTACGAGGAAGACGATGAAGATATGGGCGATGAAGACCCTGACCTGGACTTTGACGATGAAGACGACCTCGACTTTGATGAGGACAGCGACGACTTCGATGATGACGATGACGACTTCGATGATGACGATGACTTCGACCTCGACTTTGATGAGGACGAGGACGACTTCGACGAAGAAGATGAGTTTGAGGATCAGCTGCGCACAAGCTATCTAAGCAGCTAGCTCGGCGGCAGCACCGGATGAATATCCTGTTTGCCTCAGCCGAGATGACGCCCTTCGCCAAAGCGGGCGGCTTGGCCGATGTAATCGGCAGCTTGCCGAGAGCGCTGCGCAGCATGGGCGTGGATGCCCGCGTTGTGATGCCACTACACGGCTTCATTCAGCGCGGTCAGCATAACATTGCTTATGCCTTCCACTATCAGTTCGGGCGGCGGCGCGGCACTGCCGATATCTACGTCCACTACACCGAGTCAGATGGTGTGCCGGTCTACTTCCTGGAGAGCTATCCCTTCTTCGGGCAGGGCTGGCAGCTCTACACGGATAGCGAGTGGGATAAGCAGCGCTTCATCGCCTTCAGCGAGTTCACGCTGGCGCTAGCCTGGCAACTGGCGCAGCGCGAAGGCTGGAAGCTGGATGTGCTGCACGTCCACGATTGGCACACGGCGCTGGGCAGTTTTCTAGTCGCCTACAGCCGCTTCGACCCGTTCTGGCAGCCCGTCGGCACAGTGCTGACCATCCACAACATGGGCTATCAGGGCGATTGGGCGGGCGGCGTGCTCTTTGATGCGGGCATCCCTGCCCGAACGCAGCCAGAGCTGCTCTTGCACGGCAAGGATGGCAACTTGATGGCGATCGCCCTCGCCTACAGCGATATGATCACAGCTGTCAGCCCGCGCTACGCCGAAGAAATCCAGCATCCGCGCTTCGGCGAGGGCCTAGAGGCGTTGGTGCGCTGGCGCGCCTACGGTGGCGATGTTATGGGCATTCTGAATGGCTTGGATATCGAGCGCAACAATCCCGCCACCGACCCCGCTCTACTCCATCCCTTCAGCCCAGAGAATCTCGCGCCGCGCCCGCTTAACAAGACGGCGCTTCAGGCACAGCTCGGCTTGGCGCAGCGCCCTGAAGTGCCACTCATCGGCGCGGTCACCCGCCTGACCGCCCAGAAAGGCTTCGATCTCGCTATCCCAGCCTTGCATCGCCTGCTGGCCGATGAAGATGTGCAGGTTATCGTCTTAGGCAGCGGCGAGAGCTACCTTGAGGATGGCCTGCGCACCCTGGAATACACCTACGGCAGCCGCATGCGCGCTGTGATCGGCTACGATGCCGTGCTCTCTCAGCGCATTTACGCAGCCAGCGACTTGTTCCTTATGCCCAGCCGCTACGAGCCGTGTGGCACCAGCCAGATGATCGCCATGCGTTACGGCTCTCTGCCTGTAGTGCGCGAGACGGGTGGGCTCGCCGATACCGTCCAGAACTACGACAACGGCCCTGCCGACGCCGGCACTGGCTTCGTCTTCCTGTGGGAGACGCCCGAAGCAGTGCTCGGTACGCTGCGCTGGGCCCTAGAGACCTACCGTCAGCGTCCGCAGGCATTCCGCCGCATGCAGCAGCGCGCCATGCAGACTGATTTCAGCTGGCACAAGAGCGCCGCCGAGTACATCCGAACCTACGAGCGGGCCTTCAAGCGGCATCGCGGCGGCTAGACTTGGGTGGGCAGGACGGCACCTGCCTCTCGGCTTGGCTCCTCCACGCGATTCAGATTGAACAGCAGGCCGCCCAAGATGCGCAGGCCGCTGCTAATCAGCAGGGCGCTGGGGATGCCGAGCTGCTGAGCCAACCAGACTCCTGCCAGCGGCGCCGCGAACAGGCTGATATTCAGCACAGTGTTGTACCAGCTCATGTACAGCGCGCGGCGCTCGCCGGCGCCTAACTTGAGCATGATGTTCAGGCTGCCCAGCTCCACGCCGGGATGGAACAAGTTCACCAGCCAGTTGATGAACAAGATCGCCGTCAGGTCGGGAAAGAGCGCGATGCCAACAGGGAAAAGCCACGTCAGCAGGCTGGCCGTGCGCAGCGCCCATGAGTAGCTGTGTCGTCGCAGCAGGCGCGCCCACAACAGATTGCCCATCACCATGCCGGCAAAGCCCACTGCTGAATTGAAACCGATCCATGCATCAGAAGCGTTCAGCACCTCGATGTAGTAGACCGTGAAAAGCGCTGCCGGTAACGTCAAGCCGCTGTAGTAGATCAGCGAGTTGAAGAGCATCCGCTTGATGTTGGCATTTAGCGGCGCAGGTGGCATATTGGCGGGGCGGATGGCTTTGTGAACAGTAGTCGGCAAAGCGTGCGCCTCCGGCACAACAAGCCGATTTAGATAGTGCTGGCTGCCCAGCGAGATGACGAAGCCAAACAGGTACATCAGCTGATAATTGAGCGGGAAGGGCATATTATCCAGCCAGATGCCCGCCAGCGCCGATGTAATCACGATGCCCGCCGCCCAGATGATCTGCCGCACCGAAAAAACGGTGGCGCGCTGCCGCTCTGGGATGATATCCGCCAAGAGCGCTTGAAAACCGTTCGTGAAGAAGATCGTGGGCAGGCTGAGCAAGATCACCAACGCCACCAGCCATGCTGCAGCGTCGTTGGGGAAGACGATTGGCAAAAGCGCAATGAGCGCCACCCCGACGCGTGTGAGCAGCAGGCTGGCGAAAATCCAGCGTTTGCGATTGGTCAGGCGCTCGAGCAGGCGCGCCGAGGGGATGCTGAAAACAGCTGAGACAAGTGCTGGTATTGCGCTCAGCAGCGCGAGCAGCTCTTTACCGCCGCCCAGCCGCACGACGAACGCCGCATGAAAGGTGACGATCGCGCCCAGCACGCTAGCAAAAGCGATCTCGATATAGAGGTAGCGGATGTTGCGCTGCGTAGTAGCGTCTAGCGTTAGATCAGCCATGCGGCTGCCCAACAAAAGCCGCAGAAAAAAGGTCATGAGAGCTCTGTCGCTTTCTGAACGTCTTGATCGGCTCTATGCTACCACAGATCGCCCACGCAGTTTAGGCACTGCGCACCTGTGCAGCGATTTCATCGCCACGCAGCCACGCTACAGGCATGAACGGCGTATTATGTGCAATGCCCACTTGCCCGTGCCTGTCAATCAAGATCAAGCCGCCTTCGCCGCCGAACTTCTGCCCAAAAATCGCCAGTGCTGCCTCAGCCGCCGCCTGCGCGCTGTGACTTTCCAACAAGCTGACGGCGCGAAAGGTCAGCAGGGCGCGCATGATGCCCTCGCCCAAGCCTGTGGCACAAGCGGCGCCTAGCCCGTTCTCAGCCCAGCCGCCGGCGCCTGCAATGGGCGAATCGCCCACCCGACCCGCCAGCTTGCCGCGCACACCGCCCGTCGAGACGGCAACCGCCAAGTTGCCGGCCGCATCCAGCGCCACCGCCCCAACAGTATCGCTAGCGCTCGGCTTAGCCCGCTGGGGCGCGATCATTGCCTCTGGCGGCACCAGCGGGATGCCCTGCTCAGCGGCGAAGCGCTCGGCGCCCTCAGCTACTAGCAAATGATGCGGCGTGGCCTCCATGACGCGGCGTGCCAAGCTGATCGGGTTCTTCACCCGCGAAACAGCGCCCACTGCGCCGATTTTGAACGTCTGTCCGTCCATGATCAGCGCATCCATTTGCACCTGTCCATCGCGGTTCAGCACCGAGCCATAGCCAGCATTGAAGAGCGGATCGTCCTCTAGGCTGCGGACGGCGCCCTCTACTGCGTCTAAAGCCGAGCCGCCCTGCTGCAAGCGCTCTAAGCCAATTTCTACCGCTGTACGGCAGGCTGCTATCACCGCCGCATGCTGATCGCCAGCCACCAAGCCTGCCCCGCCATGTACAAGCACTTGAATCCTCACAGAAAAGCCCTCTTGTTTCTAAAAAATTTGTTTATGCACAAAGAAGGGCGGATCGACTGACCCGCCCCTAGACTGCGCCATGCGGAGATTATGCGATCACGCCTTTTTGCCGCTGACGGCTTCGCGCAGCTGCGAGCCAGGGCTGAAGGTCGGGCGCTTGCGTGCCGCGATAGTGATCTTTTCCTTCGTGCGCGGATTGGTGCCGGTGCGTGCTGCCGATTCGCGCACTTCGAATGTGCCAAAGCCAGTGATGGTGACTTTCTCGCCGCCCTTGAGCGACTCGGTGATCACTTCGATCATCGCATTGACTGCTTTCGCTGCTTCGGCTTGGGTAAGGCCCGCTGCTTCCGCCACCTTTTTGATTAAATCCGTTTTTTGCATTGAAATCTCCTTCAGTCAGGACAGACTGTAGCGCATTATACACGCTTTCCAAGCCTGCGCTAGAGCAAAAGCGCCCTTTTTGAGCGATTGGTATAAGTTCACTACGCCCTTGTGCACAGCGGGCTTTCTGAAAGGTGTTGGCAGCCAGCTTGCCGCTTGGATACAACCGAATGAGCGAAGATGTGTTATACTTTTGGCGGAAACTGCAGCTTAGCCAAAATAAACAGCCAACAGCCATCGCCCATAGCGAGGGAGCGCAACCTTATGAAACGGATCGCCGTAATGACCAGCGGCGGCGATGCGCCAGGCATGAACGCCGCCATTCGGGCAGTCGTGCGGACTGCCCTAGCCAAAGGGATTGAAGTCTACGGCATTCGCCAAGCTTATCGCGGCTTGCTGGCAGGCGACTTTGAGCGCCTGACCAACCGCGAAGTCAGCGGCATCTTGCAGCGCGGCGGCACCATTCTGCAGACGGCGCGCAACGACGAGTTCAAAACACCACAAGGGCAGCGGCGCGGCCTGCGCCGGCTGAACGAGCACGGCATCGAAGGCTTGGTAGTGATCGGCGGCGATGGCAGCCTGCGCGGCGCGCTGGCGCTACACAATCTGGGTGTGCCTGTGGTGGGCGTGCCAGGCAGCATCGATAACGATATCTGGGGCACAAACATGAGCATCGGCGTGGATACTGCGCTCAACACGATCCTCGATGCACTCGATCGCCTGCGTGACACTGCCTCTAGCCACGAGCGCGCCTTCCTGATCGAGGTGATGGGGCGTAATTGCGGCTATCTCGCTTTAATGTCTGGCATTTTGGGCGGCGCCGAGCTGACACTCATCCCAGAGAAGACGATGGAGCTGGAGGAGATCGCTGCGCGCCTGGAAGGTGCCTATTTGCGCGGCAAAAATCACGCCATTGCCGTGGTGGCTGAAGGCGCCAAGCCGAAGGTAGCTGATATTGTCAAATACCTTGAGGGGCAGAACGTCGGCTTTGAGGTGCGCATCACTATCCTCGGGCACATCCAGCGCGGCGGCAGCCCAACGGCGTTTGATCGTCTGTTAGCCTCGCGGCTGGGCATCAAAGCGGTGGAGTGCCTGTGTAACGGCGAACACGGCGTGATGGTGGGTTTAAACGGGCGCGAGATCACGCCTGTGCCGCTGGAAGAGGTCACCTCGCGCACGCGCCCTGCTAATTTGGAGTACTACGAAATCGGCGAGATGCTCTCCCGCTAGGCTTCAGCTCAGCGGCCAACGCGCAGCTCGGCGTAGAGCGTGCCGTAGAGTGCTCCGCCGCTGATCCCGCTCAAGTCGGCGCTCAGGCGGCGCACAGTCCCGATCTCTAAGGGCAAGCTGAAGCTGAGCAGATCGGCAGCGCGCATCGCTTCCCAGAAGATCGGCTCGCTCAGCACGATACCCTCAGGGAAATCTGGGCAGGCTAGCCTGAGTGTGGTGACCTGCTGAACATCCTCAGGCTGGAGCCGCAAAACTGCTAGGACGGCGCCCTCTGCAGCAGGCTCAAGCGTCCCGCTGAGCGCAGCCCGGATCGGCTCAGGGTCGAGGGCAGCCGTCACGCAGGGTGGCTGCCAGACGGTTGTGTAGAATTCCACACTGCCGCTGAGCGTCCCATCCACCTGAACCTCTACGATCAACGTGCCGATAAAACGCACATCGTCAAAAGTGATGCCCCCGCGCAGCTGCAGGCTCACATCGATCAGCCAATTGCCCAAGAGCGGAGCAAGCGCGTAGGGCAGCGTTGGGGTGGGCGTTGGGAGCGGGGTGAGCGTGGGTGCTAACGTCACGATGCGCGTTGGCACGCGGGTGGGCAGGGGCGGACGCGGCGTGAAGGCTGGTGTAGGCGCCGGTGATGGCGTGCATGCCATCACCACAGCGCCGCACAGCGCACCAAGCAAGACGAGACGCGATTTACTTGAGGTCATCGTCGTCATCGTCGTCATCGTCGTCATCACTGTCATCGACTTGAGTGGGCATCGGGTCGGGCGATGGTGCTAAAATGGGCAGAGCTGTGCGCATTGGCGCCAATGTGGCGGTGGGCAGAGCTGTGCGCGTTGGCGCCAATGTGGCAGTGGGTCTATACTGCCTTAAGAGGCTCTCAAGCAAGTTGCGTAACGCCTCATCAGTCTGTGCGCGTGGTAGGTTCAGTGCCGCACGGATGCGCTCGAGTGCTTTTTCACGCTCCCCGCGTGCTGCATGAAGCGCCGCTTGTTCCACGTAGGGCGCTGCCCAGTTCTCGGTGGCAGCGGCAGCACGCTCAAAGGCAGCGATCGCCTCGTCAGTCCTGCCCATGAGCGCCAAAATGCGCCCTTCATCGGCATCCACCTGATGGTTGAAACGCGGATTCAGGAACGGTGCCGCATAGCGTTCTAGCTCGGGCTCGGCGCGTACGATGGCAAGTTTGGCAAGTGCCTCTTCATAATCGCCCTGATCGCGAGCAAGTAGCGCCTGTACGTAGGCAGCCAGGCTGTTATTTGCTTCAAGGCTGTTCGAGGTTGCACTCCAGCGCACCGCCAGCTCCGGCCGCTTGACCGCCCATGCCACATAAGCCGCTTGTCCGTAGTATCTGGCGTCGGGCTGTTCACCATGCCGCACATTGATGATGCGTGCTGTACCAAGCGTGCCCTCAAAGAGTGCTAGCGCTTTTTGAGGCTCGTTATTCAGCAAATAGGCGGCAGCCAGCTGATAATGTTTAGAGAGCTGCGGCGCGAGGCGTAAGGACTCTTCATAGTCGCGAATGGCATCGCCGTAGCGCTCATTCTCGTAGTAGAAGTTGCCGCGCGCCGTGCGTGGCAGGTCATCTTCAGGTGCCAGCTCGATGGCGCGCCCGAAGTCTGCCTCTTTCTTCGGGTTATTCTCAGGCGTATTTTCTAGCGCCAGCGCCCGCAGCAAGTAGACCGCCGAATCCCCAGAGCCGCGTTCGATGGCGAGCGTATAGTACAGCACGGCACGCGGACGGTCGTTAATCGGCTCGTAGTGATAGTAGAAGCCGAGCGGGATGTAAGCCTCTGGACGGCGCTCATCTTGCTTGATAGCAGTCTCGGCATTTTGCTTGCCCGCTTCCAGGTGTTCGATTTTCTGGCGGAACTGCACGAGAACCCAAGCGTTCAGAGCGCGTAGATCGTAGCTCCATGGATCGGCCGACAGCGCCTCTTGGGCGGTCTGTAGGGCAGCTTCCAGCAAGCCGCTGGCGATCAAACTGCGCACTTTAGCAGCTAGAGCAGCGTAATCGGGCTGCGCTGCGACGGCTGAAACGGTCTCAGTCGCAGCTGACGGCTGCAGGGCCGGCTGGACGATCGGCGCGTTGGGGGTGGAGGTAGGCAGGGGCGTTATGGTGAATGTAGCAGTGCTAGTAGCGCTTGGCATCGGCGTAGCGGTGTGGGTGGCAGTCTGGGCGGGCGTAGGCGAAGGGAAAGCAGCGAGTGACAAGCCGAGTGGATTACCAGCAGCAATCGTGACCATGAGCAAGCCTGCGCCGATGACCAGGATGATGCCGAACAACACAGGCAGAGGTAAGCTCGGCTTAGGCGATGACAACGGGATAGTCCCGTGTGCCTTGCTCGACTTCAGATCGATCGTCTCGTCAAATCGGCTCAACTCTTGTTCTGCGCTTAGTAGGGCGTCGCGCATTTCAGCAGCGCTCTGGTAGCGGCGAGACTTATCCTTCTCCAGCGCTTTGATCACAATCCGCTCGACAACTTCGGGCAGGTGCGGCACACGTTGCCCCAGCGGTGGTGGTGGCTCGTTGATGTGCTTGAGGATCACGGCGTAGGGCGTGTCGGCATCGAAGGGCAGGTGACCGCTAAGCATTTCGTAGAGCATCACGCCCAAACTGTAGACGTCGGAGCGCTCGTCGACTTGATCGCCACGCCCTGCCTCAGGGCTCATGTAGGCTGGTGTGCCAATAGCGGCGCCAGATGCTGTCAGGCCCGTTAAGTCCATCAGCTTAGCGATGCCGAAGTCGGTCAGGATCGGCTCACCGCTCTTGCTCATCAGCACATTGGCAGGCTTTACATCGCGGTGCAGTATGCCATGTGCGTGCGCGTAGGCAAGGGCATCTGCGAGCTTCCGCACGATGCTAAGCGCTTCTCGGACGGGTAGCCCACCAAGTTGCTGCAGACGATTCTTGAGCGACTCCGTCTCAACATATTCCATGACCATGTAGTAATGGCCATCCTGCACGTCGAAGTCGATCACCTGCACAATGTTTGGATGGCGCAGCACCCCAACCGAACACGCTTCGCGCTTGAAGCGCTCAACGAAACTCGGATCATCTGTGTACTGCGGATGTAGGACTTTGACGGCAACCATGCGATCCATGCCTGACTGGTAAGCGCGGTAGACTGTAGCCATCCCGCCGCGCCCCAGCCGCTCAAGAATTTGATACTTAC
Organism: Aggregatilineales bacterium; assembly: GCA_046719055.1. GTDB lineage: Bacteria > Chloroflexota > Anaerolineae > Aggregatilineales > UBA2796 > CP2-2F. Next base: position 15,161 of record JBDNDQ010000054.1, read on the forward strand.
CGAGCGTCTGCCCGCTCAAATCTGGCATACCGTTACACAATCCTCCTCTTGTTATCGGATTTGGCCGCTCAGCGCAGATGCGTCACGGCGCCTTCTGCAGCGGATTGCACCAAGCGGGCATATTTAGCGAACACACCCTGCCGATAGCGCGGCTCTGGCACTTGCCATCCAGCACGACGTTCGGCTAGCTCTGCCGGGCTCAACTCGACGTTCACGCTGCGCGCAGGGATATCGATAGTGATGATATCGCCCTCGCGCAACAAGCCGATCGGGCCGCCCAAGGCTGCCTCTGGCGCGACATGCCCGATCATCAAACCGCGTGTCGCGCCGCTGAAGCGCCCATCCGTGATTAACGCCACCGAGCCGCCCAAATCGGCGCCTGCTATCGCCGCTGTGACTGCTAACATCTCCTGCATGCCCGGCCCGCCAACCGGCCCCTCATAGCGGATGACTACCACATCGCCCGCCACGATTTGATTGTTGTAAACAGCCTGCAGCGCCTCAGCCTCGCTATCAAAGACCCGCGCCCTACCCTGGTGCGTCAGACGCTCATAGCCGAACAGCTTGACGACCGCCCCATCAGGCGCCAAGTTGCCGCGCAGGACTACCAAGCCGCCTGTCGGCTTGATTGGGCTGCTGAGCGGGCGAATCACCTCTTGAGCGGGTGTCTCTTGAGCCAGCGCTGCCTCTTCTGCAATGGTCTTGCCGCTGACCGTCAGGCAATCGCCGTGCAGGTAGCCGCCTTCAAGCAGGCGCTTCGCTAAGAGCGGAATGCCACCGGCGCGGGTCATATCGGTAGCAACAAAGCGCCCACTCGGCTTGAGATCGCACAAGAGCGGCGTGCTCTCGCTCAATTGATGGATATCTTCAAGGCTGAGCGGTACGCCTGCCTCGCGGGCGATGGCGAGCATATGCAGTACGCCGTTGGTCGAGCCGCCTGTCGCCGCGATGGAGCGCACAGCGTTCTCAATCGACTGACGGGTGACGATCTGGGAGGGCCGCCGATCAGCAGCGATCAGCTCCAGGATCAGCTGCCCAGCTCGAAAGGCAACCTCATCCTTCTCAGGCGACACAGCCGGCACGCCTGCAGAGCCCATCGGCGACATCCCCATCATCTCAACTGCTGTCGCCATTGTATTCGCCGTGAACTGCCCGCCACACGCGCCCGGGCCTGGGCAGGCTGCCGACTCGATCGCCTTCAGCTCCTCAAGGCTGAGCTTGCCTTTCGTGTAGGCGCCCATCGCCTCGAAGACGTCTTGAATAGTGATAGCCTTGCCGTTGTAGTGACCGGGCGCGATCGAGCCGCCGTAGAGCGCCAACGATGGCACATCGCAGCGAATCAGCCCCATGACTGTGCCAGGAATGGTCTTATCGCAGCCGTTGAGCGCGATCACGCCGTCGAAGGCGTTGGCGCGCACGAGCAGCTCGATCGAGTCGGCAATGATCTCGCGGCTGATCAGCGAGGCCTTCATGCCTTCGGTGCCCATTGTGATGCCATCCGAGATGCTGACCGTGTTGAACTCAAGTGGCGTGCCACCCGCGGCTCGGATGCCCTCACGCACCTTCGCAGCCAGGCGTCGCAGGTGCCAATTGCACGGCCCGATCTCGATCCATGTGTTGGCAATGCCGATGATCGGCTTGTTCAGGTCATCATCGCTCAAGCCGATCGCCTTGAACATGCTGCGTGCCGCTGCACGGCTGACTCCCTCCAGCAAAACGCGGCTGCGCTTGTTCAGTTGTGTCGTAATGCCGTTGCCCGTCATGTGCGTTATGTCCTTTAGTGCGATCTGCCTTCTGGCATTGTAATGTGAAAACGGTGCGAGCGCAATCTCAGGGACTTAGAGGCAGCAAGGCGCCGACAAGGTTCCCGTACGCATCGATCGGGGCAGCTTGCCATGCCTGCCGTACTTGTGGCAGGATCAGTAGCGCGCCACCTTCCACAATCTCCAGCGGATAGCTCTCGCCGCCGCGCAGCTCGATCACCACTACGCTGACCTCAGGTTGCAGCGCGCGCACAGCGATGATCGTATATGGCTGAGCGTCAGCACCTTGCACGATGCCCTGCACCACTACTGCGGCAGCCTGAGGCGCGGCGCAGGCGCTGACCGGCTGAGCGGCTGGTAGATCGGCGAGGAAGCGCACGCACAGCACGCCTTCAGCGCTGTAGAAATACACAGCCAGCGCTCCGCCACCAAAGGACTGTTCTAGCCAGATCGTGGATTGCGCGTCCGGCGTTGGGGCAGCTGTGAGAGGTGTCTCGGCCGAGCTGAGGGAAGGCGGCGTGCCGGCTTGGCAGGCTGCTAAGCTCAGAAACGCCGCCCAAAGTGCGAACCAGCGCATCAACGTTGCAGGTCGGTGAAGTATTGGCGGATGAAGCCGCGCAAGGCGCCCGGCACGCGATCGTTCTCCAACGCTTGATCGACGCCGCCCGCCGCCCGACGGACTGCCTCGCGGATCGGCAGGCGCGACTGGCCTGTCGGGTTCTCGCTGAACTCGCCCGTCTCGATCAGGTCGTCCTCGCTGCTGCGCCCACTGCGCGGATTGATAGCCTCGCCGCCTTCGCCGCCGATGAACGTCGGCGCGTAGATGAACTCGTTCTCCCCTAGCGAGCCATCCCCACTTGCCTCGCCAATCTGAATGGGCTGACCGCTGCTGGGCGTGCCTTCGGTCGTATCATTGCCGGCGCCGCCGCTGCCCACGCCAGCGCTCTGCGCGCCCTGAACACCCACCTGATCGTCTACAGTAGCGCTGCCTTCAACGGCTGCGGCACCTGCTGCCTGCGCGCTGCCCTCGCCGCTCTGTGCAGCCTGCTGACCGGCTTGAGCGTCTTGCATCCCTGCCTGCATGCCCTGCTGACCAGCTTGGGCAGCCTGCTGCCCTGCCTGCGCACTCTGCTGCCCTTGCTGCCCGACTTGAGCAGCCTGCTGCCCTGCTTGCCCACTCTGCTGCCCTTGCTGCCCGGCTTGAGCACCCTGCTGCCCTTGTTGTGCGCCCTGCTGCCTCTGTTGCTGACCAGCTTGTGCCACTTGATTGCCACTTTGGGCTAATTGCTGCGCCGCCTGTTGGGCTGCTTGTGTTAGGGGCGATTGCGCTAGCTGATTCTGCTGATTCTGCAGCGCCTGCGCTGCCTCTTGCAGCGCCTGTGCCGCCTCTTGCAAATTGCCCTGCTGCAGCGCTTGCGCCGCTCGCTGCAGCGCTTGTGCCGCCGCTGGATTAACCTGTTGCAGCGCCTGTGCTGCTTGCTGCAGCGCTTGCGCCATCTCTCGGAGCTGCTCTTCGGTCAGCTGGCCGCTCTCCACGCGCCGCGAGAGACCCTGTAGCTGATTGGCGGCATCGCCCAAGTTACCGTTTTGCATGGCCTGCCCGGCACCTTGCGTCGGCTGGCTTTGGCTGAGCGCCTGCCCGGCAGTGCGCAGGGCACTACGCTGCTGATCGGTGAGCTGGCTGCGCTCGTTGCTCATCAGTTGAGCCGCTTGTGAAAGCTGTGCCACCGCCTCAGGCTGCGTCAGGTTGGGCTGCGAGAGCTTCTCCTGCAGCTCCTGCAGAATTTGCGCCAGCGCCTGTTTTTCCGCCTCAGAGAGCTCAGGATTAGTCAGGATATCGCGTTTGATCTCCTCGACGCGCTCGATCTGCTCTTCAATAGCGCTGCGCAAGGCTGTCTGCTGGGCGATGATCTCGGCTTGTGGGTTGGCAATCAGCAGCAGCGCCGCCAAGATCGTAGCAAGCCCAAGTGTTGCGATCAGCTCACTGCGGCGCAGCTGAATCGGGAGGAAGCGGCGCGGCTGTACCTGCGAGGCGTGCTGTAAAGCATCTTGAGTTTGCAGTGCGCTGAACAGCTGTGGCGCGCGAATAGCCTGCGCTGAGAGCTCTAGGGCGGTGCTGGTGCGCTCGTGCAGGCCGAAAAGGCGATCGAACAGGCGTGCTGCAGCCAACGGCGAGCGCGGATACAGCCACACGCTCACTGTCGCCAAGGTCCCGCCCAAGACGATCGCTAAGCCCGCCAGCGCTGCGACCTGCTCCGGCAACAGCCATGGGCGCAGCCGCGCCGCCACAGCAATCACAATGCCGATCGTGATGCCCAGCATGATGCCGCGCGGCAACCAGAGTGCGGTCTGCGTCAGGCGCAAGCGGCGTTCCCAGCGCGCTATATGGCGCAGCAAGCCCTGCTGCACCCTTTTGAAGTTGATCTCTGTTTGATCGGTCATTGTTTATGCCTCACCACTCAAGCTTTGAAATACCGCAGCGCCTTAGTTTTCGATACGCCGTACGCGCCGCACTGTACGGAACACCAGAATCAGCGCGACCAGCAGGTAGAAGATGCTGAACGGAATCCACGGCGAGACGAGCGGCACCTGGATGATGCCCGTGACGCTCGTGACCGTCTCGTAAAAGAAGACTGCACTCTGTTTGTTGAGCAGCCAATACTGCGTGAAGAAGGCTGCCATGAGCGGGTTGGTCGATGCGAGTGCCAAGACGCCGTATAGCAACAGCACTTGCACCTCGGCTGCGATGTTAGCCTGGTTGGCGCCCAGCACGCTCGTGAAGACTGCTAGTACGATGAAGATCAGCATCGGCAGGCCGATGGTGACGAAGAGCGTCACGGCGTAGGTGGTGACATTCGCCAAGAGCGTACGGTCTTGAGCTGCCGAGAAGTACAGCCCTGTGGCGCCCAGCGTGATAGCCGTCACGCTTAGGATGACGAAGGCGAGCACCACTTCCACCTCTGTGACGCCGCCGAACAAAAAGGCGATGCTCTGCAGCGGGATGGCGGCGATCAGCAGCAGGAAGACATACGAGAGCGCTGAGAACAGCTTGCCGATCACCAGCGCGCGGGCTGGCAGCAGCGTTGTCTTAAGCAGATCGTAGGTTTGGCGCTCGCGCTCGCCGCTGATGGCACTAGCCGTGAAGGCCGGCGCGATGAACGTCACCAAGAACAGCTGAATGCCGATGATGCCCGTGAAGAGCGTCCGCCCAATTTGCCCGCCCGATGTGAAGCCGAAAATATCCTGCGAGGCGGTGGAGAGCACATACAGCAACAGCGTAAAGCCGACCATCAACAGCAGATAGACCGACAACACAGCGAAGGCGCGCGCGCCGCGCATCCGTCCGCGCAGCTCTTTTATCACTACCGGATTCTTGAACAGACCGCCGCGCTGGTGCAGCAGCACCTCTGCTTCCGTCATGAGACGATCCCTTTGGTCACCTTCATGAAAACCGACTCAAGGTCTTGTGATTGCTCCATGAAGTTCAGGACGGGGATGCCCTGTGCAGCTAGAGTCTGCACCATTGCTGAGAGCAGCGCGTCTTCGCCATCAAAAGCGACGCGCAAGCGCTTGCGGCCGCCCTCTTCAGGCAGCACCTCCACCGCCAAGACGCCGCTCACACCGCTTAAGGCGCTCTTGGCATCCTCAACGCGGTCGAGCAGGGTGACGATCGCCTCGCGGTGCGGCGAGAGCTGCCGACGGATGGCATCCATACTGCCTTGCATCACCATCCGCCCTGCCTCAATGATGCCGATGTGCGTGCAAATTTCTGCCACATCCGCCAGAATGTGTGAGGAGAAGAAGATCGTCTTGCCCATGCGCGCCAGCTCCATCATCAGCTCACGGATTTCGACGCGAGCGCGCGGATCGAGGCCGCTGGCGGGCTCGTCAAGGATCAGCACCTGCGGATCGTGGACGAGCGTGCGCGCCAAGCACAGGCGCTGCTTCATGCCACGCGAGAGCTTGTCGACCATATCATCGCGCCTATGGCTCAGGTCGACTAAGTCGAGCAGGTCCCTGATCATTTGTGGGCGGCTGCTCTCCGGGATTTCGTAGCAGGCGGCGAAGAAGTCGAGGTACTCCCAGACCTTCATATCGTCATAGACGCCGAAGTAGTCTGGCATATAGCCGATCACGCGGCGTACTGAGCGCGGCTGCTTGGTCACTTCGAAGCCAGCTACATACGCCTGACCAGCTGTCGGCAGCATCAGCGTGGTCAGGATGCGCATAGTGCTGGTCTTGCCGGCACCATTCGGGCCGATGAAGCCGTAGATGGCGCCGCGTGGCACGCTCAACGATAGGTCGTTGATGGCGGTCAGCCTGCCGTAGCGCTTAACCAAGCCGCGCGTCTCGATGATCAGGTCGGCCTCATCAACAACGGGCAGGGCGTTGGCGGAAGATACGCGGCTCTCGGAGGGTTCGGGCATCAGCTCAGACATAAGCACACCTTCTTCACTCAACTAACGGACTCACTGGCGCGCGCCCTGCAGGCGCCCGTAGAGCGTCAAGTCGATGCGCTCGAAGTGCACTGTCGCCGAGTCGCTTGGCACTTGCACACGCACTTCAATGGCGTTCTCAGGCCCGATGAAGCGCGCTGGACGATCGGTCAGGCGGACGGTGACGTTGCTGACATCAATAGGCACCCATTGCGCGGCTTGCCAATCCCATAGCGAGATGGCGCCTCTGCCGACGCTGTAGGTGTTGCCCGGCTTGACGAATAGGCGCAGCTCTTGTACTTCGCGCAGGCGCATGAGCGGCATCGGCACGTAGCGGAAGATCGCCGTCTCGCCAGGCTGCATGAAGAGCTCGTAAGGGGCTGCATCGCGGCGCTGACTCGCCTCAGTGGTTGTCCACATCAGGTAGGCGCTGGGCAGCTCGACCACGCCACTGCTAGAGATAGGCTGGACGCGCGTGGGCAGCCGGAAGATGTACAGCGTGGTGTCCTCCGTGTTGAATGGGGCACCTTCCAGACGCACGTCCAGCGGCGAGGTGTTCGTCCAGCCGACCAAGTAGACGTCTGTGCCGCGCCCGCCACTTGGATCCCGATCGGCGATCATCGCCTCCAGGAACGACTGGCGCCGCCACATCTCTTGGCGCAGCTCAGCGTTCTCGAAGCCGCGCCCGCTGTAGAACATCTGGCCTTGCACGTAGTTTGTGCCCATCACATCGAAGACGGTGCCGCTGCGCACGCTGCTGAAGCGCACGCCGCGCGCTGTGTACATGCTGGTCAGAGGGCTGCTGTTACCTAAGCCGATCGGCGGCGACTGGCGCGGGTTCACATCCAGCTGAATGCTGCGCGACTCGCCAACGCCCAGCCTGCCCAGCGAACGCGTGCCGCCCGCCGCCAGCAGCACAGTATCGTTCAGCGTCAGACCGCTGGTGTTGGTCAAGTTGACCTGAATGCGCACGCTGGCTGCCTGGCTGTCAAGGCTGGGCACCACGTTGCCGCCGCCTAGCTGGATGATCGCCTCACCCTCTATTGGCGTCACATCGACATGGCCGCTGATGGCGAATGGCTGTGTCGTGCCGGCGTCTAGCGGGAAGTCACGGGCGGTGTAGACCTCATCCTCGTAGATAGTCATGCTACGTGGCACCCCGATGCTGCCGAATGTCTCAGTTGTGAGCGTCCGCAGAGTCATGCCTTTGCCCGCCGTCAGGCTGTACAAGCCGCGGCGCGGCGCCAAAAGGCCGATCACACCGTCCACTTGAGCGCGCTGGCTGCCCGGCCAGACCTGCACCAAAGCCATTCGGTTGATGATCGCCTGTGTGCCGCGCAGATTGAAGCCTGTGGCGTAGTAGAGCACGCTTGTGACGAGCACAATGAGCGGGATAGTGAACCACGCCCACTCGCGGCGCTTCAGCTGGCGCAGGATCAGGTAGTTAAGCGGGCCGATGACCATCACATATGCTAGCAAGAACAATCCCAGCTGCAGCACATCGGGCAGACGCAGCCCTTTGATGAAATCGGCAGCTACAATCGCTTGATCGACGTTGGCGATGCCATTCGCCCAGCTTGGGCGCGCAGCCGCTGTCGTGAGCAGGTTGAACCAAAATTGCCCCCGATTCACCCACGATTGAAACGGCTCTAGAGCTGGATCGATCGCCAGATAGTCAACCTTACCGCCGCCCAGCGCCCGCCGAACCAGAATCGGCGTATCGCTCTCAGCAATCAGGACTTCGGCGCCGGGCAGCAGCACGCCGCTTGCCACGATGATCGGACTGCCAGCAGGCGTAGTTAGCAGATCAGCGCTGCCAGCGAAAGCCGCTACGCTTGGCAGCGAGGTCAACGTGAGCGTGCTGCTCGGCTGCAGCGGTAAAAGTGATGAGACGCCCGCTTGCGTCTTCTGCCAGTTCGGCCCACCCGTCACAATCAGGTGACCGCCTGCCAAGACCCAGTCTTCGATGGCGCGGCGCTGTTCAAGACTCAGCAAACCGCTGTCGGCGTCGGTCAGGATGAGTGCATCCAGCCCGCGCAGCGCCTCAGCCAGACGCGGCACGTTCTCTACACGCCAATTCGCCTGGAAAGCATCGCCGGTGCCGCTGCGGAAGTTGCGCAAATCCGCGCCGCCGCGTGGCGATTCGGTGATCACAGCGAACAGCACATCGTTGGGGCGCGCCGGGCGCACATCGCGCGTGAGCATTGCCACGATCCGCTCAGCCGTCACCAGCTCGATGCGCACTTGTTGCGCCTGCCCGCTCAATGGCACATAGGCGAACACCTGCTTGCTGGATTGGCGCGGCAGGTCGAGCGTGATGGTATAGGCATCTGTTGGCTGATTGATGGCGTCAGAGGCGGTCACGCGCAATGTGCCGAAGATATCAGCGCCATTGTTGCTGGCAGTGATGCGCAGCGGCGCCCACTGACCGACGCGAAAGTAACCATCGTAGCCGACTTCCACGCTTAGAGAGACGCCAGGCGCTTGAGCAAAGGTGGGGAACAGCGCACCGCTGAACAGGAAAAGTAGCGCTGCCAGCAGGCAGAATGTTACCGCCAGTTTACGTGTCAATGAGAAGAAGCTCCGCTAAACTCGCTTTTCGATAGTTTACACATCTTCATCTCATAACGCTCAAAAACTTATCCACGCCTTATCTGCACTCAGTTCCCGTTGAGCACTCTATGCAGTGTGGCAGGAGCGTCGCTGAGCGGCCGCCCACTCATGCGGATAATGCGCAGGGTTGCTACCGGTGTTCGGGTGCGCGTCGGAGTGGCAGATGGCGTCGGCGTGAGTGTAGGCGTGCTGGTACTAGTCGGTGCAGCCGTCAGCGTCGGCGTGGGAGTGGCTGTTGATGTCGGCGTGGCGGTAAAGGTAGCTGTATTGGTCGGTGTTGCCGTCGGCGTGGCGGTAAAGGTAGCTGTATTGGTCGGTGTTGCCGTCGGCGTGGCGGTGAAGGTAGCCGTGTTGGTCGGCGTTGCCGTCGGCGTGGCGGTGAAGGTAGCCGTGTTGGTC
>JBDNDQ010000055.1:0-23133 GCA_046719055.1 Aggregatilineales bacterium
TAGCGACCAAGCCCTACATCGCCAGCGCAGCTTACATCAAGAAGATGTCGCGTGGCTACTGCGAGCGGTGCTACTACGATGCGAATCAGCGCGTGGGCGAGCGCGCCTGCCCGTTCAACACGCTCTACTGGGATTTCCTGGCACGCCACACCGAAAAACTGGCCAAGAACACGCGCATGGCGCTGGTTTTGAAGGGTCTGGCGCGGCGCGACGACCTAACTGCGATCCGGGCGCGTGCAGAGGCGCTGCGACGAGAGTGGGCAGCTCAATCAGCAGCTGAGCGAGGTGAAGAGGCTTGACGATCAGCGCGGGCGGCTAGAATCTGCTCCAGGCTGATGCCATGTCGCCGCGCGATCTCACGGGCGTAGCCGCGTCCGAGCGGCATGCCGCGCTCGATGCGGAAGGTTGGCTGCGCCTCACCGTCGGCATTCAGATGTACGCCCGCCACCAGACTGAACAGCTTGCTCTCACCTTGAGCCGTGTCGTGCATCTCAGGGATGCGCATCGGCAAGTCGATTAGGTGTGTGGCGTAGATGGCGCGCACGCCGATAGCGCGCAAGCCGCATAGCACATCCTGGGCGAGGTAGGTTGCCTCGCTGGCGACCGTGCTGGAGAGCGACTCGTTCATCAGCACGAGGCTGTATGCAGTCGCTTGCAGGCAGATGTAGCGCAGTCGCGAGGCTTCTTCCGCCAGCCTGCCTTGTTGTTGCGTCTCTGGGGCGGGGAAGTGCGTGAAGATGGCATCCACAGGGCTGAGCTGAGCGCGGCGGGCCGCAATCGGCAGACCCGCTTGGAATAGTACATACGCTAAGCCGACCGCTTGCAAGTAAGTCGTCTTGCCGCCGCTATTCGGCCCGGTCAGGATGGCGATCCTGCCTTGATCGTCAAGATGGACCTCGTTCGGCACGGGCACGCAATGCGGCTGCTTCAGGATGAGATGTAGGTTCACTAAGTCTTCGATGTGTGTCAAGCGCGCCTCAATTGGCGCTACCTGCGGCTGGGTTAGCGCGATGCCGCGCTGCCGCAAGAGCTGCACCAGGCGCACGGCTGAGAGATAGAAAGCGAGCTCTTGTTCAAGGGCGGCAAGCGGTGCCGCACTAATGCGGACGTACTTGCCCAGCGCGCGCGCCACTGGCTGCACCACATCCCTCAGGATGCGCTCTAAATCTTGGAAGAGCGGCGAGAGCAGGCGATACTGGCGCTCTTCGGGCAGGCTATGCAGCGGCGCAATGGGCGATTCATCGCTTGAGTCGGCTCGTTGACCGATCAACTTGCTCAAGAGCGAGCGCGGCTCGTTGAAGGGCTGCTCGTTGATGCTCAGCAGGACAGCGGCGCTGGGCTGTAGTTGTGCATCAAGATTCACGCCGATAGTCAGGCTGGCCAATTTTTGCAATGGACGTTGCAGGGCAGGCAGCTCCTCGCGCAGGGCGATGAAATTCGGATCGGCGATCAGGCGCGCCAGCTGATCGCGCAAGGTGGTTAGGGCTGTGGCACGTAAAGTAGCACGCTTCAGGGCCTCGTACAGTGTTTGCGCCGTGTTGATGAATAGATCGAGCTCGGCGAGGCGATCAGCCGTCTCCAAAAGGGGCGGGCGCTGCCGCTGACCGAATAGGGCACGCCCTTGTCGCAAGTCGGCGAAGCGCGGCAAAAGTTGCTCAACTGTCTGTGTGAGGGCGGGATTATCCAGCAGATCGCTCAGCACAGCTTGTCGCCAGGCAATCACGTCAGGGTCGGCGTTAAGGGCAGTGAGCGTCTGGCGGATGAAGTTAGCATAGCGCGGCTCGGGGGCGAAGGCGCTGACTAGATCGTCGAGACGTAGATCGCGGGCCCAAGCCGCCTCGCTAGCTGCAGGAGTCGGTTTGGCGGGCGGCAAAAGCAAGCTGAGCGGCGGAAAATCCGGCAGTGTGCGTAGGCGTGGCTTCACAGGAGCAAAATCCCAAGTAACCTTTTTGAAACATTTATAACAGAGCCCCTCAGCGGCTGCAAAAGCGTCAGTTTGCCAGCATGTGCTGTGCAGCAAGCCGCCAATCGGCGCCATAGGCACGTATGGCGGCGAGTGCAGCACCGTAGAGCGGCGGCAAAGCTGGCTCGGTCAGGTGGATAGGCAGCCCATGAATTGCGCGTGCAAAGTACTCGCGCAAGCCTTGCACGTGCTCCCACGCGCCGCCGATCAGGGCGAGAGGCAAGGGCTGCTCGGAGAAATCCATCGCCTGATAGAGCGCCTGCGCCGCCTGCGCTAGAGCAGTAGCGCCCTCCGCCAGGATGCTCTGCGCCACGTCGTCAGCCTGCGCAGCTGCTTGCCCGATCAGCGGGGCTAGCTCTGCGAAACCGCGTGCACCGAAATTCGCTGCGTAGATCAGGCGCTTGATGGCACGCACCTCAGTGACGTTGAAATGCTCTTGCAGCAGCTGTGTGAGCACAGTCGGTGCACTGATCCCGTCCTCAGCCTGAAAAACAGCCTGAACAGCTGCCTTGCCCAGCCAAACTGCGCTGCCTTCATCGCCGACCAGCCAGCCCCAACCGCCGACGCGCGCCATGCGGCCATCCCGACGTAGCCCGACTAGGATGCTGCCCGTCCCGCTGATGGCGATCGCGCCAGCCGCCCCCAGATGCGCGCCGATCAGCGCCGCTGCGCCGTCATTATCGATCCAAACGTGCTCAGCGGGCAGCAGCTCACTGATGATAGCGCGGGCAATCTGTGCCTCAGGTGCCTCGGCGCGCTCAATGCCCGTCAGGCCCAGTCCGATGGTGCACACAGGCTGCACAGGCAAGCTTGCCGCTGCAAACGCCGCACTAACCGCTTCCCACAGGCTTCGACGCAGTTGCGCTGCGCCGTTTTCTGCTGCCAAATGCAGCAAAAGTCCACCGCTGCCTATGCCCAGCGTGCGCCCGTCAAGCGTCAACAGAACACACTTAGTTGAGGTCTGACCGCCATCCACACCGAGCGCGTACATTCTATACCAGCGCTGCGTAAAGCTGTGCCAATAAGCCCATACCAAATTGCGATATGACGCGGTAATCATCGCGCTGGAGCGCCTCGCCGCCTTTGTTCACCTGCGCGATGCCTGTCAGAAAGCCATCAGGGGTCAGCGCCGCGCTGAGCGCCTGTGCCGCGTGCGCTGCGGGCTCGCGCATAGCGGCGGAGAGCAAGCCCGCTTTCACACCCAACGCAAGTGCCGCCGCAATGCCCGCCGAGCCACCGTTATCAGGCTGCACTTCAGCGGCATCTACAAAGGCACACCACAAGCCCTGCTTGTTCTGGCGGCGGACAGCCCATTGCGCCGCCTGCGCGAACGCCTCTCGCAGATCGGCAGGTGGATTAGGCACGCTGGCGAGCGTACGCGCCAAACCAAGCAAATACCACGCTGCAGCGCGCGCCCAATTGACAAAAGTGCGCGTCCCATCGCTGTGCAGGCGCAACGCAAGCGCGTCGCCAGTGAAAAGCGCCTGGCGGGCGCGTAGCTGTTCGAAGGCGCTGGCGATCAGGCTGGGCATGTTGCGCAAGACGCCGATTTGCGCCATCGGGTAGGCAACGGTGTAGCTCCCTTCAGCAGAGAGCACGGCGTCATCCTGTACAACTCCGTTGGCAGCGCGTGCCTTCTGCCAAAAGCTGATCGCCACATCCAAAGCAGGATGATCGGGCTGCACCCGCGCAAGGACAGCGAACGGGAGCGTGCACTCAATGCCGTAGATGGCGCGCTGCGGCCTGCTGAAGTCGTCTTCGTAGTCTAGGTTGCCCTCTGCATCAAAGAAGTGCGCAAAGTGCGCTTGGATGGTGCGCAGGGCGAGGTCTGGCTCTAGCAAGCCTGCATCAGCCATATCCAGCAAACCGTTCAGCACGCAGCCTTCCTGCCAGCCGAAAAATTGCAGCGAGGCAAGCGAGTTCAGGCGGTAGCGGAAAGCCTGCAGCCGATCGGCGCCCGTGCCAACCAGGATATGCGGCATCAGGGCGGGTTCTGCATCACCATAGGGATCATGCAGCAGCCACAGCGGCGACTCGCCTTGCACGAGGCGCAGCCCAAGCCCCTCAGCCGCGATTTCGCGTGCCGCTTGCGCTGAGATCGCCACCTCAAAGGGCTGAAAAGCATGCGCATAGCGGATGTCGAAGCGCGCTATGACCCGCCCACTTGCCAGCGAGATCGCCTCGAGCAGGGCTTCCTCGCGGGAGTCGAGCGCCACACTCAGCCGCAAGCGCGGGCGTTCGCCTAAATTCACGCCATCAGGGGTTTCCCAGTGCAGAAGAGTTGGCGCGGCGTGCGGCATCACAGGGAAAGCGTGCCAACCGCGCGTCAGGCGCAAGCCCTCTGGCAATAGCAACTTGCGCGCAGAGACCACGCGCCCGATCAAGTACGTCAAATCGCTCATTTCAAGCCCGAACGGGTCAGCCCTTCCACGAAGTAGCGCTGCAATAGGATAAACAGGATCAGCACAGGCAGCATCATCACGAAAGCCGCCGCTAACGCCAGATTATACTCGCTGGAGTACTCGCCGAAAAAGCCCGCCAATCCTAGCGGCAGAGTGCGCATATTTTCTCTAGTAACTGCCACAAGAGGCCAGATGTAGCTATCCCAGCTGCCCAAAAAGCTGAAAATCGCCACAGCCGCCAGCGCTGGGCGGCTCATCGGCAGGATGACGCGCCACAGAATGCCCAACTCACTAGCGCCATCCAGCCGCGCTGCCTCGATGTAGTCATCCGGCAGTGTCAGGAAGTGCTGACGCATCAGAAAAATGCTGAAGGCATTCACCGCTTGTGGGATGATCAGCCCTTGATAGGTATCCAGCCAGCCCAGATCGCGCACCACAAGATAGAGCGGCACCAGAATCACCTGCACTGGCAGCATCAGCGTGCTGAGGATCGCCAAAAAGGCAACGCCGCGCAGCGGATAGCGAAATTTGGCCAGGCTGTACCCGGCGAGGCTCGCCACGACAAGCGTGATGGCGATGCTAGCAGCTGCAGCAAGGATGCTGTTCAGGAAATACGTGCCAAACGGACGCTGCTGAAAAGGCAGGACAAAGTTCTGCCATTGCCACTCAGTAGGCAGGAGCTCGAGCGGGATGCGAAAGACTTGCTCCTTTGGCTTGAGCGCCGAGAGGAACGACCACAACAACGGGAAAATGATCAGGGCAGCGCAGAAGATCAGCACGGCGTAGGTAGCGATCTGCGCAGCGTCCATGCGCAAAGCAGATTTACGGCAAAGTCTTCTCATCTTGCCCTCTCACTGATTGTTACGGAACAACCTGAGCTGAACGACTGTGAAGCCAAGCGCAATCAGGAACAAGATAACTGACATAGCTGAGGCGCGGCCCATGTTAAAGCCGATCCAGCCCGTCTCGTAGATCAGGATGGAGAGGACGGTTGTAGCATCGCCTGGCCCGCCGCCCGTCATGATCCAGATCGCATCGAAGTGGCGCAGCGCGTTGATAATTGAGACGACCACGACGAAAAGCGTCGTCGGGCGCAGCAGCGGGAAGGTGATATAGGCGAAAAGCTGCCAGCCATTGGCGCCATCGATGCGCGCTGCTTCGTAGTACTCGTTCGGGATGTTCTGCAGGCCTGCTAGGAAAATCACACCGTAGTAGCCTGTCGCGCGCCAAATTGCCATGACAATCACGGCCAGAAGCGCATGCTGGCGGCTGTTGAGCCAGGGGATCGTCTCTCCGCCTGTGAACGGTGCGAGGACGACCGAGTTGATCGGCCCGAACGGATGATAGAGCAGCGTCCAGATGATGGCCAGCACCACAAGCGGCATGACGATCGGTGCGAAAAAGACCGTCCGAAAGAATGTGCGGAAGCGGATGTTCTGGTTAAGCAAAATTGCCAAACCCATTGCCAGCACCCAGATCGGCACGCTGACCCCCAGCGCATAGACTGCCGTCGTATGTAGTGAGCGCCCGAAAGCCGCTGAGTTGAATAGACGCTCATATTGGCGTAGCCCCACGTAGCGCTTCTCCGAGAGCAGATCGTATTCGTGGAAGCTGAGGTAGATCGCATTCGCCATCGGATAGAAGGCGAAGACGCTGAAGTAAATCAGGGCGGGCAGAATGAAGAGAATGCCCGTCAGCGCCAGGCGACGCCGATAGGTGAGCAGCGGCGCGCGCACTAGCCATCCTGCAGTGTGTGGGGTGGTATAAGGAAGCATGGCTGACTCCGTAGGGTAACAACAAGGGCGAGCTGCACGCCCGCCCTTCGGCAATAATCACCTTACCGACAGACCGCGTTATTGCAGAATCGACTCAATCTCTTGGCAGGCTTCATCCAACACTTCTTGGGCATCCCTGCCGTTCAGGACTGCCTCTTGAACAGCTTTGTGGATGAAAGTGCTGATCTGCCCGCCCTGTGGATGGATCAGGCGTGGACGGCCGTACTGCATCTGGTCGATGAAGACGTCCAAGCCTCTGAACTCCTTCGCCTCGGGTGCGTCCGTCCAGCCCAGACGGGGCAGGATGTAGCCGGCAGCGGGCAGCCAGCGTGCGCCTTGCTCAGAGGCATAGTTGATGAACTTCCACGCCTCAGTCTGCTTCTCACTCTTGGCGTTCACAACCCACAGCCACGTCGAGAGCATCACGACACGCCGTGTGGCATCGCGCATCTGCGGCAGCGGGATAATGCGATAATTAGCGACTACATCAGGGTTGCTGGCGAAGGTTGGGACTGCCCATGGGCCGAGAATCCACATGGCGACGCGCTCCTGCACAAAGTCCTCCATCGCGTTTTGCGCTGTAGAAAGGTTGATGCCTGGTGCGCCCGCGCCATACTTAGTGTACATGTCCTGCATGGTCTGCAGCGCCTTGACGCCCTCGGGGCTGTTCAGAGCGCAAGCATTGCCCTTGTCGTCATCGCTCAGGATCGAGCCACCCAGCTGGTAGAGCAGCGGCGAGTAGAGCAGCATCGTCCAGCCTGGCGTGAGCAGGTTCCAAGCGAAGCCCTGCCGCTCGAAGCGGCCGTTCTCAACCTTTGCTAGCTTCGCACCAATCTCACCGACCTCTTCCCACGTCTTTGGATAGTCGGTTTCGGGGTTCAGCCCTGCCTCGCGGAATATCTTGTCGTTGATGACCATCGTCCACGAGTTGTACTCGAACGGAATGCCGTAAACTCGGCCGTCAGCGCCCTTGAAGGGGTCGAGACTGCCGGGCACGTAAGCGTTCAAAAATGCCTCTTCGCTCTCGAAGCCGAAAGCAGCTACATCCACAGGTGCCAGCACGCCGCGGCTGGTCAGGATGGCATGATTGGCGTCGTTGATATCGAAGATGTCGGGCAGCTGATCGCCGGCGGCAGCCGTCAGCACCTTGTTGATGTACTCGTTGCTAGGGATGATCTCCAGGCGAATTTCGACGTTAGGGTTAGCTGCCATGTACTCTTTGATCAGCTCTTCGGTCAGCACATCAGCAGGTGGATGGCTGTGCTTCCAGAAGGTGAGCACGATCTTCTCTTGCGCGTTGGCAACAGGTGAAAGCGCTGCAGCGAACAGGCTCAGACAAAACAGAGCGATGAGCGTAAAGCGCCCAAAACGGATAGCGGTCATAGCAAAATACCTCATTGCAACCTAAGAGTTTTTCAAGTGCGGCGCACTTGAGGCTAGTGTACGCACGAACGTGCATTCTTGTCAAATTTGTGCCGAAGCATACAAAGCACAGTTGTGTTTCTCTTGATCTGGTAGCACCATCCGCCTTTTGCTATACTTTTCACTAAGGTTACACATGCACAACTTTGTGCGGCGGCGTTTTCGTCCCCTTTGGTATGCTGCCAAAGCCAATTTGTGCACCTTCACATGCTTCTAAGGAGAATCCTTCCATGACTGATAAAGCCGCTGCGGCCGCCAAAGGCTTGCAAAACATTGTGGTTGGGCAAACTCGGCTCAGCCTTGTGAATGGCACAGAGGGTAAGTTGATCTACGCTGGCTACAAGATCGAAGATCTTGCAGAGCACGCCAGCTTCGAAGAGGTGATCTATCTGCTGTGGCATGGTGAACTGCCTAATCGTCAACAGCTGACCGACCTGCGCCAGGCGCTCCAAGCTGAGATGCACCTGCCAGAGGCTGTGATGACAGCGCTGTATAGCTTCCCGAAAGAGGCTACGCCGATGGCCGTTTTGCGCACGGTCGTCTCGATGTTGGCGCTTTACGACTCGAAGGCGGATGATAACAGCGTCGGGGAGAACCGCCGCAAGGCGCTTCAGCTAACAGCGAAGACGCCTGTGATTGTTGCGGCATGGGAGCGCGCACGGCACGGCAAGGAGCCAATCGCCGCCCGCGCAGACTACTCATTCGCCCAGAATTTCCTGTGGATGCTCAAAGGCACCGAGCCGCAGCCGCAAGAGTCCGCTGTGATCGACGCTTACCTAGTGCTGCTTTCGGAGCACGGCATGAATGCGAGCACCTTCAGCGCCCGCGTCACCACCAGCACGCTCTCGGACATGTACAGTGCCATGACGACTGCTATTGGCACACTCAAAGGTGCGGCGCACGGCGGCGCCAATGAAGAGGCGATGCGCATGTTCTTCGAGATCGGCAGCGCCGAAAATGTTGAAAACTGGTTCAACGCCTACGTCAAGACTAAGCAGAAGCGCGTGATGGGCATGGGGCATCGCGTCTACAAGGCGCTTGATCCGCGTGCTGCTGTATTGCGCCGCAAGGCTGAAGAAATGTCTCGCGCCACCAACAACATGCACTGGTTCAACCTTGCCGCTAAGCTGGAAGAGGTGGCGCGCCAAGACCCAGAGTTCATCGAGAAGAAGCTCTACCCGAACGTCGATTACTACAGCGCCATCGCACTCTACACGCTGGGTATCCCAATCGATCAGTTCACCCCGCTCTTCGCCATCGCGCGTATGCCCGGCTGGGCGGCTCACGTGCTGGAGCAGTGGGCAGATAATCGCTTGATCCGCCCGGATGTCGAGTACATCGGCCCAATGGACTTAGAGTGGAAGCCCATCGATCAGCGTTAGGCAGACCGTGCACAAAAGCGGAGAGCTCACGCTCTCCGCTTTTGTGTTTGATAAACTGTTTTCAGGCGTCCCCGGCGGGAATCGAACCCACGCCTCTGGCTCCGGAGGCCAACGCTCTATCCGCTGAGCTACGGGGACATTATGCTCTAACAATCATACCCGCTCTGGGCGAATCGGTCAAGCGCTAGCTCTGAGTAAGGCGTGCACACAACCAGAGGAGCAGCTGTGCAATCACGCCGCACTGCACACATCTTTTCAACGCTCTTCTTGCGTCTCAGTGAATTTTCAAGTCAAGAGCGCTACAAAAAACACCTGCCTACGACGCAGGTGCTCGTCTGTGACTCCGGGAGGACTCGAACCTCCAACCAATTGATTAAGAGTCAACTGCTCTGCCAATTGAGCTACGGAGCCATCTTTCACTCACAAGTATAGCCTGCCTTCACCGCTTGTCAAGCCTGAGTTGTGCGGGTGCTCGGTGATCCCACTCACCTGAGACTTTCTGCCTCATCTTGTGCACACCCACATCTTGCGGGCTATTCAACTTGCTAAAAATGTGGTACAACTAATCATCTGTGAACAAGCGTTCGAATTTGACGGACGGCTGCAGAGAATTCTGCCCTGCATGATCGCAAAGAGGTGTTGAATGCGCGAAATTACCGTTGCCACTGTCCAAATGAAGCCGGAATTGGGCAATGTGGGCAATAACCTTGTAAAAATGTCCGACTACATCTCCGATATTGTCCGTGATCAGAAAGTAGACTTGATCATCTTCCCAGAGCTGGCGATCAGCGGCTACGAGCTGGGGATGCAGTTCACTGAGCTGGCGCAGCGCGTGCCAGGCGCCGCTGTGAACCTGTTGGCACAGCGCGCCGCCGATGCGGGCGTCTACCTCGCCTTCGGCATGCCGACGAAGGAAAAAGTCGAGAGCATCCTCTACAACAGCGCTGTGCTTATCGGACCAAGTGGCGATCTGCTGGGCGTCTATCACAAGGTGCATCTGCGCGGTGAGGAGCGCATGGCTTTCCGTGAAGGCTTCAAAATGCCCATCTTCGAGACGGGCGAGATCGGCAAAATTGGCTTGATGATCGGCTGGGACTTAGCCTTCCCTGAGGTAGCGCGCGTGATGGCGCTAGAGGGCGCCGATTTGCTGTGCTGCTTGGGAAGCTGGGAACAGCAATACATCGAAGATTGGCGCATTTATGTACGCGCGCGCGCCATCGAGAACGCGATCTTCTTCGCGGCTGCCAATCGCATCGGCGAGGATGTGACGCTGCGCTTCGGCGGCGAGAGCTTGATCGTCGGGCCGCGCGGCAAGGTTCACGCCTCACTCTCGGTCGAGACAGATCTGCTCCGCGAGATGCAGCGCGAGCAGGAGGCGTTGATCAAAGAGCTAGAGCGCATCCAGGCGCAGCGCGCCGAAGAGCTTCACAAGTCCAAGACGATGCGCGATGCACTGGTCGCTGCCCAACAAGCAGCCCTAGAGGCGGCTCAAAAGATCGAGGCGCTAGAGAAGGCGGCGCAAAAAGTGGCTGAGCCTGCTGCGATCGGCGCTAATGGGGCCGAGAAAACGCCTGAATCCGATGCAGCGCCCAAGCCTGCTGAGCCTGCTGCCGATCCGAAGCCCGAGCTAGCCTTCAAGCCGATTGAAGTGCCAGATATCAAGGTTGAGCCCGCCGACTTGAGCGTGCGCCGTCCAGAGCCGCCCAAGCCTGCCCAGCCGCAGGAAGGTTACTGCGTAGCGCGCCTCGACTTAGATGAGGTGCGCCGCTACCGCGAAGAATTCCAGACCCTGCAGACGCGCCATCCGATTGCCTATCGCATCATTGCCAAGCGCTACTAGCAGCCCTCAGGGCGCGGCAAGAACAGCCGTGCCCTGATTTTTTTCAGCGGCCTATGCAACTTCAAGCGGAGAGTTATTAGCATGCAGCTCACGCGCCTAGTAATTGACTGTGGCACAGCTTTTCAAGGCGATCCACTCACTTTCCTGGGGCGTATTGCCGCTGAGCACGGCGATCTCGTCGCTTTTGACCTACATGGAGCGCCGCACCTGCTCATCAACGATCCTGAGCTGATTCACGCCGTCCTGGTGGAGCACGCTGCTAAATTTCAGCGCACCGACCACACCCGTCAATCGCTGGGGCGCTTTTTAGGAAACGGCTTATTGGTCTCTGACGGCGCTCTCCATCGCCAACAGCGGCAGCGCCTTCAACCTGCCTTCTATCATCAGCAGCTCGTGCGCTACGCGGCACAGATGATTGCGCATGTGCAGCGCACCATCGCCAACTGGCAAACCGATGCGCCGTGCGATGTCCACCGTGCTATGCTGCACCTGACGCTGGGCATCGTGACCGATGTGCTGTTCGGCACGGATGCGAGTGATATCGTAGCTGATATGGAGAAGCTCTCAGAGGCGATCAGCGCCTCGCAAGGGCGCGAATGGCTGCCATCTGCGGAGCGTCTGCGCGCTGAGCAAGCCGATCAAGTCCTTCTGGAGCGCATCAACAGACGCATTATGCGCCTGATCGCGCAAGGGCGGGCTGCCGAGTCGTCGCCAGGCAATCTGCTCGACTTACTTGTGCGCGCCACCGAAGACTCCCAGATGACCGATCAGCAGGCGCGCGATGAGATCATCACCTTGTTCACAGCCGGGCACGAATCAACGGCAATGACGCTGACATGGGCGCTCTTGATGACGGCACTTCACAGCGATGTGCAAGCGAGGCTGCGCGCCGAAGCCTCTCACATCTTCGGTGAGCGCTCGCCCCAGCCTGAGCACTATCCACAACTGCGCTACACACAGATGGTGCTGCGCGAGACCACGCGCTTGTATCCAACAGCGTGGATTCTCTTCCTGCGCCTGCTGACCGAAGACCTGACTCTGCGCGATGTGCCATTGCGGGCGGGCACAACAGTCATCATAAGCCCGTTCGTCCTACAGCGCGATTCGCGCTTCTACGTGCAGCCCGATCGCTTCGAGCCAGAGCGATTCGCCGAAGGCTGGGAGCGAACACGCCCGCGTTTTGCGTATCTCGCCTTTGGCGGCGGCGAGCGCATCTGCATTGGGCAGCACTTTGCGCTGCAAGAGGCGACTTTCACGCTGGCGAGCCTGGTGCAGCGTTTCAACATCCTGCCTGAGCCCGACTATCGCATCGAACTGATGCCCCTGACTGTGCTGCAGCCGCGTCGAGCTGTGCGCTTGCGCTTCTTGCCGCGCTGGTCAGAGCAGTAGTGCAATTTTCACGTTGAGCTATAATTGAGGGCGAAAGCCTGCTTGACGCACAAGGGAGAGGGATTGTGTCTGCTGCTTTTGCCGCGCTCGTGGCTGCGCTGAGCGTTGTATTCACGCTTGCCGTCACCACGACGGCAAGCGCCCCAATTGAGACGTATCTGAATGTGTTGATCGCGTTTGTGCGTGGCGATGCACTGCGCCAGCTGAGCGCAGATGAGGCGCTGAGCATGCTCTTCTATAGCGGCGTTATCTACCTGATCGTCTTCTCGGTGACGTGGTGGTTACTCCGCCTTGTGTCAGTTTTCCTTGTGGCATTTGGATTGCCGAATGAAGAGGCGCTGCGCCTGAACCGCGAGGTGCGGCGCGGCAGAGGCGCCCACATCGACATTGCACGCCGCCAAGCACGGCTGACAGCCGCCTACATTCTGCGTGCTCAACAGCTGGCCGAAGCCCGCCGAGAGCGCGCCAGCCGCCGCGCCGATAGCGGCGAGCCAACGCTCAGAGACTTCAACTTGTAAGCTTTGGAGCCTGCATGGACTTTCGTACCTTCGATCCGAATGCTTTGGAGCCGCGCCAACTGACGCTGCTCTTCCAGAGCCTTGTCGTGCCACGCCCTGTAGCGTGGGTCTCCACCTTGAGCGCAGATGGCGTGCCTAATCTCGCTGCCTTCAGCTACTTCAACGCGGGCAGCACGAATCCGCCGCTTGTGGTGTTCTCAGTCGGCGTTCACCGCGATGGGCGCACCAAAGATACCCTAAGCAACCTGCGCCAAGTCCCAGAGTTCGTCCTACACATCGCCAATACGCCGCTGATCGCCCAAGTCGAGATCACCGGCACTGAATTCGCGCCTGAGGTGAACGAATTCGTCGAAGCGCGTTTGACTCCCCTGCCGGCTGATCTGGTGCGCCCCTTTCGTGTGGCTGAGGCGCCCGCTGCAATGGAGTGCAGCGTGCTAGAGCTACATCCGATGCCTATTGGCAAGAGCACATTGGTGATCGGGCAAGTCTTGCGCTTCCATGTGCGTGCCGACCTGCCAACCGACTCGCTCTGGATTGACAGCCTCGCCCTCGATCCGATCTCTCGCCTTGCCCGCAAAGATTACGGCAAGCTGGGCGCTATGAGTGACGGTCAGGTGTTGGCAGAGGCATTCCGCCGCGCTGCCGCACCCGACTTCGACTAGGGCGTGCTGCGATGAGCGAACAGCGTTGGGATCAGCTGTGCCTGCAGAGCGAGTCGGCAGCCGTTATCGCTGAGCAAATCCGCGATGTGCTTGTGCAGGGCACTTACGCCGCTTATGATCCTTTCCCTGGCGGGAGCGGCACGCCGCCGCGTTTTAAGCAATTTGTGCGGCTGTTTGTGCTGCCACCTCAGGCGGGCTGGATACGCATCTTGGGCGCGCAAGATGCCGCCCTGTTGCCTCAGCTGCTGCGCGCGCTGAGCACTGATAGGTTGCTGATCCACGCCTGGTTCACGGCGCAAGATGGCGGGCTGGAGGCTTACCGAGCTGGCAGCGCCGACTCAGGGCTCCTAGCGCCCTACTTGAGCGATGAACTTGCCTCTGAGCGAACGCCGCAAAGCTCAGCTTTGCCGCCCGACTTGGCAAAACTGGCTCAGCAGCGCGGCGTCAGTCCGCAGCAAGCTGAGAAGCTGGTTGGGCGCCTTGCTGAGGGTATTTTCGGTAAGGAAGCCAAGAGCGTGCAGCAAGAGAGCGCCAAGCTCTTCAAGTCGGCGTGGGAGAGCACCGGCGCCCAGCGTTTAGCAGCGCAAATTGCTCGGCTGCGCTTGCCCTTCAATCTGCGCACCCCCGATTTTGAGACGCTGCGCGAGGCCTATCAAGCCAGACGCCTGCTAGCACGCCGACCCAACGCGACGCTGCTCGCCTCCGAGCGCGCTGCGCTGGATGCCATTCCCTATGCAGCTGACCTGATCCCTATTTACGTTGGTAAGTGACTGAGACTCATCATGCACAGACTGATCTGGGTGCTTATATTGACTTGCCTATTGGTTGCCTGCGGCGGGGAGGGCAACTCGCCTGCGGCCGCAGTAGAAAACTACCTGCGCACGCGCATCACTGGCGATGAGGCCAGGCTGGTTGGGCTGGCCTGCCGCGCCCGTGAGGCTGAAGCGCGTACAGAAGCTGCCTCTTTTGCGCCGATGAACGCTGAGATCAAGGCGCTCAGCTGCCGTGCCGATGGCGAGGACGGCGTGTACACCATCGTTGCCTGCCAAGGCGAGATGATCACCAGTTACGCCGGCGAGACTCGCCAATGGGACTTGGGCGCACGGCGCTTCCGCGCCCTGCAAGAAGATGGGCGCTGGAAAGTCTGTGGTTTTGCCCGCTGAGGCTGACTTTTCCGCCAAACTTGGGTATACTTGTTAGCAACGGCTTGAGATTACCTCTGAGACCTTGCGTAGCGGACTTACCCATGAGTCATCAACCTGAGGGAATTGCCAAGATCACGTGGAACGATCCAACTACAGGCGAGAGCCACGAGTTCGTGCTGGTGGAAGGCGCTAGCGCCAGCATCGGGCGCTCCCCAGATAACAACATCTGCATCCCTGAGCGGCACGTTAGTCGTGGACACGCCATTATCAACTTCCGGGATGGCGTCTTCACTATCACTGATCTGGGCAGCGCTAACGGCACGTTTGTCAACGATCGCAAAATTACTGGCGCTTACGTACTGACGCATGGCGACGTCATCCGTTTGTATGTGCCTGTACTACATTTCTCCGCCATCGTCAGCGAAGAGGAAGTTGACCGCGCCTTCAAGACCAACACCGCCATTTTCCCCGCTAAAGGGCTAGGTCGCCCGCGTTTGCTGGTTACGCATGGGCCGCAGGAGGGCTCGGAGTTCATCCTGACTGAGGATACCGTCACCATTGGGCGCGTCACGCCGGACGCCACATGGGAGATCACCCTGAACGATCGTGCCGTCTCGCGCCCACACTGCCGCTTGCGCTTCCACAACAACACCTGGACGCTGCTCGACCTTGCTAGCGCAAACGGCACACTGCTGAACGGTCAGCCAGTCGGCGCGACGCCCTTGCCGCTTAAGGATGGCGATGTGATTGTCGCCGGCGCGACGACCATGCTTTTCCGCCTAGCGCAAGTCTAGGCGTTGCGCGGCGCATACAGCGCGCGCAGCTCGCGCTTAAGCACTTTGCCTGCAGCATTGCGCGGCAGGCTCTCGGCAAAGACGATGTGCCGTGGCACTTTAAACTTAGCCAGGCGTTCCGTGCAATGGGCGATGATCTGCTCTGCGCTGAGCGCCTCGCCTTGCCGCAGCACGATAATTGCCATGCCAGTCTCGCCCCAGCGCTCATCCGGCACGCCAATCACGCCGACCTCTGCCACCTGCGGCAGCTGATAGATCACTTGCTCCACTTCAGCCGGATAGACGTTCTCACCGCCGCTGATGTACATATCCTTGTAGCGATCGACGATGTAAATGCAGCCCTCCTCATCGATCATGCCGGCATCGCCGCTGTGCAGCCAACGATTGCCCTGTTCATCCACACTGAAGCTCTCGGCGTTTGCCTCAGGGCGATTCCAATAGCCCGGCGTGATGTTCGGCCCGCTGATGATCACCTCGCCGACCTTGCCCACAGGCACATCGCGCAGTTGATCGTCCACGACGCGCACCCGCGTATGCAATAACGGCTTGCCGACGCTAGTCGGTTTGCTGAGGGCGCGGCGCTTATCGATCAGGAATACCGTTGGGCTGGTCTCAGTCATGCCGAAGCCTAGCTGGACGATGATCCCGCGCTTGGCGTAAGTCTCTAGCACGGAAACCGGCATCGGGGCACCGCCGCAGCCCCACGACTTGACACGACTGAGATCAGTGCGCTCGAAGTCAGGATGTTGGCTCATAAACTGGTAGATCGAGGGCACCCCGAAGAAGTGCGTGATGCCCAGCTGGGGATCGCTCAGCGTTTTAAGCGTCAGCGCGGGATCGAATTGGCGGGCGATGATGCTGCAGCCGCCTAAGTGTAGCAACGGATTAACGTACAGGTTCAAGCCGCCGATGTGAAAAGTCGGCAGGACGCAGTAGAACAGGCTCTCGTAGCTCAAGCCGGTTGGTGTGGTGATGTTGATGGCGTTCCAGAGCATCATGCCGTGCGTGATCAACACGCCTTTGGGATGTCCGGTGGTGCCAGCTGTGTACATAATGACGACGGGGACGTCGTGCGTGGTGTGCGGGGACATCTGGGCGTGTTTATCAGTGCGGCGTAGGGCCTCAGCGTAGCTCAGACTGTTATCGACGGGCAGCGCGTCGAAATCGATGCGCAGGAAGTGGCGCGGCGGCGTGTTGGCAAGGGCAGGGATGCGCGCCGCGAACTCGGCATCGTAAATCAAGCCGACGGGTGCGGCATCGTTCAGGATGAAGGCGAGTTCAGGCTCAGCCAAGCGCCAGTTGAGCGGCAAGAGCATGGCACCCAGCTTCCAGCATGCCCACAGCACTTCGAAGTACTCGGTCGAGTTCTTAGCGAGCAGCGCTACCCGATCCGAGGGCTGCACGCCCCATTCATCGCGCAAAAAGGCGGCCAGTCGTGCGGCACGATCGTTAAATTCGGCGTAGGTGAATTGGCGCCCGGTTGCCTGGTCAATCAGAGCCAGTTTTTCAGGCGTGCGGTCGGCATGGAAGGCAATCCAGTCACTTGCGAGGATCATGGCGAAATCCTTTTGGGTCAGAAAGCATTTTTTAGGCTTCCAGTATAGCCGATCTGTGTGGAGTATGGGGTGGTAAGACGCCCATTTTCCGCACAATTCCGTAACAGCAAGCGCGCCGCCTTTGTGCTATCATTTCCATCAGCTTCTAACGCGTTGCTGACTGACAGAGGAGAATGCCTTTTGACTAGCTCAACTGCGCCGAGCGCCGCCTCGGAAGGCGCTGCTACGCGTCAGGTGACAGTCCGCCTCGACGATCGCGTACGGCTGCT
This sequence comes from Aggregatilineales bacterium, assembly GCA_046719055.1. Classification (GTDB taxonomy): domain Bacteria; phylum Chloroflexota; class Anaerolineae; order Aggregatilineales; family UBA2796; genus CP2-2F. The sequence goes on from JBDNDQ010000055.1 coordinate 17,118, forward strand.
CTCGGCGGTGCTGGCAGCCACCAACTATCCCGATAAATCACAGGAGCGCCGCCGTCACGGCACCCATGCGCATGCGCGTGCCACCCGTAAATGGCTGATCGATTTCATGAGCCACCCCGCTGTTCACGCGGCGCAAGTGCTGCTCGATCAGGGGATGCCACTCGGCGCGCTGTTCAGCTATGCCCTGCGCCTGAGCTACCCTTCCTTCAGCGCCGATCTACCGCAGCCGCGCTGGATTCCGCCGCGCTGGAGTGAGCATTTGCGGCACTTCTACGAACAGACGCGCTTAGCCGAGTGGTGGGAAGGCGAAGCTCCGCATTGGCAGACGGCGGTGCGCCACCTGAACGAGACTTTCAGCCATGTAAACCTGTACGCCTTCCTAGAGCCGTTCGTCGGGTATGTGGCGGAGACGCTCGTCTTCATGCCGAACCTCTGCTACCCCACCGATCAGACGCTCGGCCTGCAAGTGGGCAGCGAGCTGGTGGTAATCATGCCGCCGCCGATCGCCTGGGGCGATAGCGCACCGTGGCCTTACAAGGATGATCCTGCCCTCGCCTACCGCAGTGCGCTCGCCGAGTACGGCGCGCTGCTGATGGGCGCCTATTTGCAGCAGCATGCCGATGTTGTCGCCACCATCAGCGACCGTCCCTTGCCAATCGTAGAGGAGCGTTTCGCAGCCAAGCATCCATCGTGGCATAAGCAGTTCATCAGCGTGTTTATCGCCAGCATCACCGCGCTGTTCTTAGAAGACTCGGTCAGCGCGCTCGAGGCGAGAAGTTTCACGCAGTACATGCAGAAAGTTGAGCACCTGACGGCCTTGCCAGCCGCCGTGAGCGTGCTGCGGCGCTATTTAGAGGACTATCGCAACGGGCGCTACGCCAGCTTTGCCGAATTCATCCCTAAGCTGCCGAACCTGCTCAAGGTCGGCAAGACGATCTCAGCCCTATGAGCATGCCCGAGCTAAGCGCAGCAGTTTTTCAGCGCGGTGGGCATATTCACATTGTCGGGATCGGCGGCGCAGGCATGAGTGCCATCGCCCGTGTGCTGATCGGGCGCGGTGTGTGCGTGAGCGGCTCGGATCGCGCCTTGAATGAACAGACAGCAGCGTTGGCGTCACTCGGTGCACAGATTTATGAGGGACATGCGGCACACAACCTTCAAGCGCCGCAGGTTGTGCTGATCTCTTCTGCAATCCCGCCTGAAAACCCTGAGGTGCAGGCTGCACACGCTGCGGGCATCCCTGTCTTGCGGAGGCGCGAGGCTTTGCCGCTGCTGCTCGGAGGCACCCTGCAGATCGCTGTAGCAGGCGCGCACGGCAAAACGACTACCACAGCGCTCATTGCGCACATCCTGCGCGAGACGGGCCGCGATCCTTCTTACATCATCGGGGGCACGTTGCTCAATACCGGCGATAACGCACGGCATGGCGCTGGCGATGCCTTTGTGATCGAGGCGGATGAGTATGATTACATGTTCTTAGGGCTCACGCCCACTATTGCCGTGCTGACGAACCTCGAGCACGATCATCCTGACATGTTCCCGACTTTCGCCGATATGCAGGCGGCTTTTCAGCAGTTCATTGCGCGCATCCCTGAGTATGACGGCGTCTTGATCGCTTGTGCTGATGATCCGCCTGCGCTGGCGTTGGCTAAGGCGCGGCGGAGCAGCGGCCAGCCGACCTTGACTTATAGTTTACACGGCGCTCAGGCGGATTGGCACGGCACGCTTGCAGGCAATCAACTGTCGATTGAAGGCGTTCAGGGCGGATGCACCGTGCGTGCCACGGCAGACTTGCCACTCTATGGCGTGCATAACGCGCAGAATAGCCTTGCTGCTGCAGCTGCTGCGTGCGTCTATGGCGTGCCGCTGGCAGAGGCTGCTGCTGCCCTGAGCACCTTTCGTGGCACGGCACGCCGTTTTGAAATTATGGGGGTGGCGCGCGGCGTGACCGTCATAAACGATTACGCCCATCATCCTACAGCCATTCGTGCGACGCTGCAAGCTGTCCGTGCTCGCTTCCCGAAGGCTGCTGTCTGGGCAGTCTGGCAGCCGCACACCTACAGTCGCACGCGCCTGCTGCTGGATGCTTTCCTCAGCGCCTTCACAGATGCCGATCACGTGCTGATCACCGATATCTACGGCGCCCGCGAGCAGCCCCAAGCCGACGATCCCAGCGCAGAAGGGCTAGCTGCGCTGCTCGGGCGGACGGGCCGATCGGTGCGCTACAGCGGTAACTTAGCGCAGACAGCAGCCTATCTCGCGCAGTCTGTGCCTGAGAACAGCGTTGTGATCCTCTTCAGCGCCGGCGATGCGCCGCGCATCGGCGAGCAGCTGCTCAGCACGCTGAGTCAGTAGCGCACCAAGGGGCTCGTTTGGTATCATTATGGCCTCAAAACAGGATTGTGTGCTATGACCTTTGCTGCAAATACGATCAACGTTCAATCGAGCCGCTTGCCCTTCGAGGCGCAGTATGACGGGCGCTTCAAAGGCAAGCATATCCTCTCTGTCTCGCAGTTCGACATCCACGACCTCGCCTATATCTTCGACGTTGCTGAAGAGTTCCGCATGTTAGTGCGGCGCATCGGTGTGATGGACTTGCTCAAAGGCTACATCCTCGCCAATCTGTTCTACGAGCCCTCTACGCGCACATCGTCGTCGTTCATTGCTGCCATGCAGCGCTTGGGCGGCACGGTTATCCCAATTAACGAGGTGCGCTACTCAAGCGTCTCAAAGGGCGAGTCGCTGCCTGATACTGTGCGCACGCTGGAGTGCTACGCCGACGTGATTGTGCTGCGCCATCCAGAGGTTGGCTCGGCAGCGCTTGCCGCCCAGTACGCGCGTAAGCCGATCATCAACGCGGGCGATGGGATCGGTGAGCATCCCACTCAGGCGCTGCTCGACCTCTTCACCATCTTGCAAGAGCGCGGCCGCATAGACGGCTTGACCGTCACCATGCTGGGCGACCTGAAATACGGCCGCACGGTGCACTCTCTAGCGAAGTTGCTGGCGCTCTTTAAGGTGCGCCTGATCTACGTCGCCCCGCCGCCGCTCTCGATGCCGGAGCCGCTAGTCGACGCCCTCAAGGAGCGCGGCGTGTGCCAAGAGAGCTATGCCGAGCTCGAAGCGGTGCTGCCAGAGACCGATGTGCTATACGTGACGCGCATCCAGCAAGAGCGCTTCGCCGACCCGCACGAATACGAGCGCCTGAAGGACAGCTACACCATCACGCCGGAGACGCTGCGCGCCGCCAAGCCCGATCTCACGCTGATGCACCCCTTGCCACGCCTGAGCGAGATCAGCATGGCTGTGGACAGCGATCCGCGCGCTGCCTACTTCCGCCAGATGGAGTACGGCTTATTCGTACGTATGGCGCTCTTGGCGCTTGTGTTGGGCAAGGCATAGGGCATGACCGACTTGACCTTCTTCCGACGTCTTGAGGCGCGCGCTAGAGCCGCCAACTCCCTTTTGTGCATCGGACTCGATCCGCATGCCAATATGCTGCCAGAGCAGACAGCCGATGCAGCACGTGCCTTCTGTGTGCGCTTGATCGACGCCACGCACGACCTCGTCTGTGCTTTCAAGCCCAACAGCGCTTTTTTCGAGGCGCTAGGCGCTGAGGGCTATGCAGCCCTGCGCGATGTGATCGCCTACATCCATCAGCGCGATCCGAGCATCCTCGTCATCCTAGACGCCAAGCGGGGCGATATCACCAGCACTGCTGAGGCGTACGCAGCAGCCGCTTTCGGCTACTTACAAGCCGATGCAATCACGTTCAATCCGTACATGGGCTACTCGGCTCTAGCGCCCTTCCTGAGCTACGCGGGCAAGGGCGTTTTCGTGCTGTGCCGTACCACTAATCCTGATGCTAGGGAAGTCCAGGAGCTGGCAACGGATACCTTTCAGCCGCTGTGGGAAGTGATCGCCTCACAAGTCAAGGCGCTGGGCGATCCTGAGCGGATCGGCTTGGTGGCGAGCGCACTGGACAGCACCGATCTCGCCTATTTGCGGCGGCTTGATCCGCACAGCTGGCTGTTGATACCGGGCGTCGGCGCGCAGGGCGGCGATTTGGAGTCGTGCATGCACGGCGGGATACGCGCTGATGGGTTGGGCGTGCTGATCAACTCCTCACGCAGCATAGGGCGCGCTGCCGATCCGCGCGATGAGGCGATGCGCCTGCGCGATGCGATCAACACGGCTCGCGCTGTGCCAGTCCCAACTTTTGCAACACCCCGCGATATTCTGCGCCGACGTGTGGCGCTAGCCCTACGTGATGCTGGCTGCGTACGCTTCGGCAAATTCAGGCTGAAATCGGGCACCGAGTCGCCCATCTACCTAGACTTGCGGCGCTTAGTGTCGTTTCCGCAGGCTCTGCACGATATCAGCCTGTGGCTGGCAGAGCTGATCAAGCCGCTGACTTTCAATCACATTGCTGCCATTCCGTATGCGGCGCTGCCCATTGCTGTTACGGTTGGGCAGCTGGCGCGCCGATCAGTCATCTATCCACGCCGCGAGCAGAAGCTTTACGGCACGGGCGCCTCTGTGGAAGGCGTCTTTGCGCGCGGCGACACAGCGCTGCTAGTGGATGATCTGGCGACGACAGGCGAGAGCAAGTTCGAGGCGATCGCACGCCTAGAGTCAGCCGGATTGCATGTGCGCGACATAGCAGTGGTAATCGATCGCGGTCAGGGCGCGCGACAGGCGATCGAGGGGGCGGGCTATGGCTTCCACGCGTTGATCACGCTACATGATCTCTTGGAAGAGCTAGAGCGGGTCGGTACCCTGGCATCTCAGGTGCGCGCTGAAGTTGAGGCGTGGCTGCGCAGCAGCTCCTGACACCATCAAACTTGAGCTGTTGATGTCGGCGGAGAAAGGGCAGGCGGAAATCCTGCCTTCTTGCTTCAGCCAAACTCACCATATAAATCGGCGAGGCACGTGGCGGCCAGGAAGCGCTCCCACGTGGTGTACAGGAAGGCGAGCGGTCGGCGCGTCGGATTCAGGATCGGTGGCTGCTTGAGGCACAGCGGCGCAAGGGCAAGGCGATAGTAGAGCTGATCGGCGCGGGGATGATCGGCTTCATCTGGCAAGAGATCGCAGCGACGCCACAGTTCGTGCCCTTTACAGCGCGCATAGTAGCGTACAGCGCCATTCTGCTCGCCAAAGGCACGGCTGAGGTAAAACGCCACATACTCGACTGCGATCCAACGCGGTGCGCGCGTGACCGGCAGGCGGTACCAGCCTTGCTCCTGCGCAATTGCGAGATCGCGGCGGCGGTTGATCACGCCGATCAGGACAATATCCTCAGGCAACATCGGCACGACTCCCGCCAGGCATCCTAACTTGCGATGTACTTAATTGTAGCAGACCCGATCGCTTGACTTTTCCCACGACACCTTTTATCATGTACTTAATCTTTCCGGCTAAGAGAGGCAAGCCTGAATGAAAATACCTCAAAAGCACTCAATGCTGGGCTTGGAGAGCGCAAGATAGGCACGGTACGCACACATGCGCCGTGCCTTTTTGTTTGCAAGAATAGGCTAGTTTAAGGAGAGTTCAACATGGATTACGGGATGATCGGGCAGATTGCCAAAGCCAAGCACTACGCCCAAGAGCGCCATCGCCTGCGCTTCCTCGCCTTTAAGGTCTCGATGGTGGGCGATAATCACACGCACACCGTCACCTACAGCGCCGAGAATGGCTGGCAGTGCACCTCAGACTTCTTCCGCGCGCACGGCTGGTCAAGCCACACCATCGCCCTGGAACGCATCCTAGAGGGCATGGTGGTGCCCGTGCCGCCTAGTCAAAGCAAGGAGATGGGCGCTCAATCTGCCATCATCAGCCAGATCGAGAAGGCCAAGAAGTATACCGTTGAGCCACAACGTGTGCGTTTCCACAGCTTCACGGTCAGCTTCAGCGGCGATAATCACACCCATACCGTCCGCTATGAAGACGGCAAGTGGGAGTGCACCTGCAACTTCTTTAAGACACACGGCTGGTGCAGCCACGTCATTGCCATCGA
>JBDNDQ010000056.1:0-23060 GCA_046719055.1 Aggregatilineales bacterium
TCGGGGCTCTGTGTCCTCGATCGCGTGCCGAGTCGTCTAGGGCGCGCCCAGACGTTTGGCGTAGTGACGTTTAATGTAGACGAGGCTGATTGGAAGGATCGCGTCAAAGCCTGGACGGGTGGCAATGGCGCCGGCGTCGTGATCGTCACCCCATCTAAGACGCCCGTCATTCAGCAGGGCATCGAGCTAGTCGCGCCGGGCGGTACGCTGATGATGTACGGCCCGCCAGCGCCCGACGATCGTCTCTCGCTGGACGCCAATTACACCTTCTTCAAAGAGATCACCATCACCAGCTCGTACTCAGCCAGCCCGTATGATACACGGCGGACGCTCTCACTTTTGGCGAGTGGCACCCTAGACTATCGCGCCTTGATCACGCACCGCTTTCCACTTCAGCAGGCTGATCAGGCCTGGCATATGACCAAAGCCGCTGGTGACTCGCTCAAGATTGTTGTCGAGATGGGATGAGGTAATGTGCCATATGCGCCCGAAGTGTGGTATGCTAGAGCCATTCACTGCCTACACAATTGAGGGTTTAGCATGGCAATTCGTCCATCGCTTCAAGTGAACTATGATGTCCAGGCTTTGCGCGCCCAGCAGTTCCCGGTCGCCCGCGAGACGGTCTACCTGAATCATGCGGGCATCTCGCCGCTGCCGCGCCGAGCAGTCCTCGCCATGCAAGAGGCAAACGAGCGTCTGATGTACAATCCATCAGCAGCTTTTGGCTGGTTCCTGGAGCGGGAGCAGACCATGCGCACCAATGCTGCCCGTCTGATCAACGCTGCCAGCCCTGATGAGATCGTCGGGGTGCAGAGTACCTCGCTGGCTTTGAATCTGGTGGCGCAGGCGCTGCCGTGGCGCAACGGCGAGAACATCCTGCTCTGCGATGTGGAATTCCCTAGCAATGCCTACCCATGGATGCGCCTGGTCGAGCAGTATGGCATCGAAGTGCGCCTCATCCCTGCCCACGAGGGCGGCCTGACGGTTGAGGCGCTGATGCACGCTGTTGATAGCCATACACGGCTTGTGGCGGTCAGTGCGGTGCAGTTCCTGAGCGGACATCGCAGTAACTTGGGGGCGATCGGGGAGTTTTGCCATGCGCACAAGCTGATCTTGGCTGTGGATGCCATTCAAGCCGCCGGTCACGTGCCGATCGATGTGCAGGCAATGCACATCGGCATTTTAGCAGCGGGCGGTCAGAAATCGCTAATGGCACCGCCCGGTCAAGGTTTCCTGTATGTGCGCACTGACCTGGCCGAGCAAATGCGCCCAACTTTCGTCGGGCCGAACGCTACTGAAGATTGGATTCACTGGTTGAAGTACGATCTGACGCCTCTGAAAGGCGCGGCGCGCTTCAATATGGGGACGCCAAACCTGAGCGGTATCATTGGCTTGAATGAGAGCCTCTCGCTGCTGCTGGAGCTGGGCGTGCCGAACATTGACGCCTATGTGACCGCTTTGGTCAGCCAGACCCGCCAACAGCTGCTCGAGCGCGGCTACACCGTGCTAACACCACCTGAGCATGCCGGCATCCTGACTTTCCGCGCTGCGCCTGATGAGGCTGGTACGGATGCATTGATTAAGGCGCTGGGAGAGCGGCATATTGTCGTGGTGAAGCACTGGGACTCGCAGGATGTGCCATATGTGCGCGCTTCTTTCCACTGCTATAACATCTGGGAAGACTCGGAACGTCTGCTGACTGCCCTTGAGGAGATACGGTTATGACAGGACGTATGTCACCACCTAGTTCAGGCACCATGCAGCAACAGGCGCCTTGGGCGCCGCCGCCAATCCGTAATATCGAAGATACCGGCTTGAATCAAATTGTGATCTCTGATCTGGCGCTGAAGGTGATCTACTTCGGCGGCGTGCTGACGGGCACCCGCATTTCAGAGATTGTCAAGCTGCCTTGGGTGGGCGTGCTAGATGGCGTGATGGAATTCCTCAAACGAGAGCGCCTGGTTGAGGTCAAGGGGACGGCGGGCGGCGTTGGCGAGGCGAATACGCAGTATCAGATCACGGGCGCGGGCTTGGTGAAGGTCAAAGAGCTGCTCGAGCGCAGTCAGTATGCCGGCGCGGCGCCCGTCACACTTGAGCAGTACATCAGCGCCATGAAAGCACAAAATCGCGGGCGCATCGCTGCCACGCCTGAGGTCATGAAGCGCGCGCTCTCGCATCTGGTCATCTCGGAGAAGATGTACAGCAAGATCGGCGCTGCCGTCAACAGCGGCAAGTCCATGTTCCTGTACGGCGCGCCAGGCAACGGCAAGACGACCATCTCAGAGGCGGTTGGGCGCGTGGTGCTGGGCAACGATATCTGGATTCCCTACGCCATCGATGTGGATGGGCAAGTTATCCGCGTTTTTGATAATGTCAATCACGAGGTAGTCGATTCGGCAGAGGTGGATGTGCCCTCGCGCGTGGGCGTCAAGCGCGATCCGCGCTGGGTGCGTATACGGCGCCCGGTCATCATCGTGGGGGGCGAGCTGACGCTAGCTGGGCTCGACCTGATCTACGATCCGATCAACAAGTTTTACGAAGCACCCTATCAGATGAAGTGCAACGGCGGTATGTTCTTGATCGATGACTTCGGGCGGCAGCAAGTGCGCCCGCGCGATCTGCTCAACCGTTGGATCGTACCGCTAGAAAAAGCTATCGACTACCTGACACTCGCCACCGGGCGCAAGATCGAGATACCCTTCAATGTGCTGATCGTCTTCAGCACCAACATCGACCCCGCTGACCTAGTCGATGAGGCCTTCCTGCGGCGCATTCGCCACAAAATCGAGGTTGGCGATCCGACGCCGCAAGAGTTCGTCGAAATCTTCAAACGGGCCTGCCAAGCTAAGCGGGTACCTTATGATGAGGGCGGTCTGCGCTACTTGATTCAGGAGTGGTATCTGAAGAAAGAGCGGCCCTTTAGGTCAGTCCACCCGCGCGATATCCTCGATCAGCTGATCGACATCGCACGCTACCTGAACCGCCCGCCCACGCTCCAGCCCGATTTGATTGATATGGCGTGTGACTCGTACTTTGTGCAACTCTAAGCTGCTACGAACGCCGCTGTATGCGGCTAGCATAGGGCTGTTGCTCAGCCTGATTGCGCTGCTCAGCGGCTCTGCCTTAGCTCAGCCTGTTGACGAGCCGACGCGTACGCCTCATCCGCGTGCCACCTACTGGACGCCCCCACCCGCACCATTTTTTATCCGCGTGCAGCGTGTGGCGCGCTTGGAGACCCTCAAGTTCAACGCCTTTGGCATCGGCAGCATCGCTGCTGATGGCGAAGGGAACTTGTACCTTGGCGATGGGCTGCAAACGGTGCTAGTCCTTGCGCCTGACCTAAGCGAGGTGCGCCGTCTGCACATAGTGCAGCCGTTTGCGCTCGCCTTTAATGGGCAGGGTGAGCTAATCGTAGGGCAGCGCGTGCAGGCAACGCTCAGACGTTACACGGCGCAGGGCGAGCTGCTTAGTCAGCTGTGGCAGCAATCTGAAGCGCTGCTAGAGGCTTTCACGATTACGCCGAGTGGGGACTATTACATCCTGTGGACGCGCACTAATCCGCCCGCCATCACCTACCTGACCCGCCTTGATGCGCAAGGGCAGCTGATCTTCAACCGCGACTTCGGCAGGCCGCGCCACAGCACAGACGCAGTGCATGGTATCATCCCTGCGCCCAACGATGAGCTAGGCGTCTTTGTGACGGGCTACGACTTCAGCGACGGGCTGCAGGCCGTCTATGTGACTCTGAGTGCTGAGGGCGACCTGCTGCTTCGGCGCACGCCGCTACCTGTGCGCAGCCTGCTGCGCGCGCCAACCGTGCCTTTACGCCTGCCCAACGGCGAGCTGGTCGCCCACAGTGCCAACTACATCCACTGGTGGAGCACCGACGAGCGGCTGCGCGCGGCGCTGTTCAGCGATGCCGTACGCGCGGGCTTCCCTAAAGCTGAGCTAGCGCGGCGCTCGGCGTTAGCGGCACAGCCCGATGGCAAAACGCTCTACGTTGCCGAAGTGCTGAACGATGGCAGCTTGGGGCTGGGCATCATTGAGCTGGTGGGGCGCTGATTAGGCTATTCCTCGTAGCCCTGCGCCCGCAAGGCGGCTGCTAGCGCTTGCAGCGCTCGGTACTGCAGGGCTTTGATGGCATCAACACTCTTATTCATCGCCTGCGCGGTCGCTTCTAGGTTGTAGCCCTCGATGAAGCGCAAGATGACAACCTGCCGCTGGGCGTCGGTCAGGTGGCTGAGCGCGATGCGCAGCTGATCGGCGCGATAGCTGCTCACCAGATCGCTGTCAAGGTCGAGATCAGCCCTGATCTCAACTGAATCCAGTGAAGCTTGCTCGGCTGCGCGCTTGTAGCGCCGATAGTGATCCACCACGCGTGCGTGCGCAATCCGATACAGCCAGACCAGAAGCGGCATGTTGCGATCTTCGTAGCTGGGCAGCCCCTCGACCATGCGCAGGAAGACCTCAGCCGTCAGGTCTTCAGCCGTCTGCGCCGACTCAACGCGGAACAAGATATACCGGTAGATTCTATCTACATAGGCACGGTAGAGCGCCGCAAATGCATTCTGGTCGCCGCGTTGGGCTGCCCTGATCAACGCTTGTTCGCGCTGTCGTTCCACCGTGAGAGTCCCATTCAGATCTGCCCCACACGGGAAAATTTTAATCAAACAGGCGCGACTTTTGCTAGTTTGCGCCTATGGCGTTGGCGACGGGCGGATCGGGACAATGGTCGAGCCTTGATCGGGCGGCGGCGCGGTGCGCAGCGCGTTCTGAGCGCGGAGGCCGAACTCACCATAACCGATCAGCAAGCACAGCCCTAGCACAACGATCAGCGGCACTTGCCAGGCGCCGCCCATGCGCACTTTGGGCGGCTGCTTGGGCGGCTCAGCGCGGAAGGCGCGCACCATCTGCAGCAGAAAGACTGCCCCGAACGCGCTGAGACATGCCGCAAGCAGCCAGGCGCCTCCGAACAGCTCCACGCCAAGCGCTGTGAACAACACATCCTCTAGCAGCGTATTCTCCAGCAGCGGGCGAATCAGACTGTAGCCGCAGCTCACGGCGATGCCGCCCCACGCCGACTCGGTGTAGCGCGCCGTGAAAGCCGCCAGCAGACCGATCATCAGCGCGCCAGGAATGCCCGCATAGCCGAACTCCATGCTGGCGAGAGCAAACAAGCCGTAGAGCACCGCAGCAAACAGCGCCCCGCCATTTGCGCCTAGCCCCGCCGCACAACGCTGCAAATAAGCCCAAAAGAGCGCGCCGTGCAAGGTCGGCACGACAATGCCGAGCTGAACGATCGCTGCCAGCGGCAAAATACCCTCTGTGACGGCCGGCGGCGGCGGCAAGATGCCGATGGTTGCATCTAGGACGTAGTTGGCGGTGAAAGTCAGCCAGCTGGCAGGTAGCCATGCCGCTGCACCGATCAGTAATCCCGCCAGAAGATGTGTCAAGCGCGGTGTGCGCCCGAAACTGCTCCCGATGGGCAGGCGGTAGACGAATGCAGCAAGGAACAGCGGCAGACCGACCGCCAAAAACGCCGCAATCAGGCGCAGCAGCGAGAGGCTGCGAACAGCGCCTTGCAAGCCAATGACGATCAGCGCTGTGCCGACAAGTGCGATTAAATACAGCCAGAGCGCGCCACGCAAGGTCGGCGCCTGAATCTGTGATGAGTCCATACGCGTCAGAAGTCTCCTGCTGCCTATTATTCACACCTGTGGCGATTGAGCAACGCTCTCTGCAAAAAGGCTCTTGACAGCTGCGCTGCGTATGCTAGAATGCAAGTATCAAGTCTGTGCCTGTAGCTCAGTGGATAGAGCGCTTGCCTACGGAGCAAGATGTCGGGGGTTCGAGTCCCTCCAGGCACGCTATGCAACTCATATGGGCCGAGCTTGACGCGGCCCATGTGCCTCCAGTCCGACTCATCAGGGCGCCTCAGCTGATCGGCTGCGGCGTCTAGCCTACGTATCCCATCTTACAGAGGTATTCCTCAGTCCTTGAAGGCTACGCGCACTGCTCGCACGTTAGTCGCCAGGTAGGCTGGAAGCTTGGACGCGCCTACCTTGCCAAGCGCACGCCTCGAATGGTATAGTTGCTGCATGGCTGAATGCGGCACAACTGAGAGGCTTAGCGTATGGATATTAATCAACTTTCCCGAATGATCGAGTGGCTGGACGAGGAACGACGCCGCGATAAAGCGAAAATTGCCAAGCTCGAAGAGCAATTGCTTCAACAGCGCGACTACGCCGAAAGCATGGCGCGGCGTGTCAACAGCCTCGAGAGCGAGTTAGCGGCCGCGCGGGCGGCTTTTCTGCCTGTCGGGCGAGACAACGAGATCGTTGAATACCTGCGCAGCGAAATTCAGCAACAGGTTGAAGCGATCGAGGCGAAGCGCATCCTGGCTGAGCGCGAGGCCGAGCGCCGCGCCGAAAACGCCCGTGAACTCCTCTCGCGTCCCATCCGCGAGCTGAGCGAACGCCTCGATCGCCTGGATCGCCTCAGCGATGAGATTGCCGCTTTCCGCCTTGAGCGCGATCGCTTCGCCAACTTCATCAATTCCCTGACTCAGCGCATAGAAGACATTGTTAAAATGTTTGAAGAGCCCGAGCGACGCATCACTTTCCTGGAAGAACAGCGCCGCCAGGACTCGCGCCGCCTCTCTGAGATCCAGAGCGAGCTGCCTGAGCTGCAAAAGCAGGTCGACTCGCTGCGCCCGAAGCTCGAGCTGCTTGAGTCGCTAGCGCTGCGCAACGAGAAGCTCATCCTCGAGCTACAAAGCGCCGATCGAGAGCGGCGTGAGCAGGCTCAGCAGTTCATCGAGCAGCAGACGCTCCTCGCCCATCAGCGCGATGCGCGCATTGAAGATTTGCTGCGTCAGTTTGCCGCTCAGGATGAGGAAATGCGCCGCCGCATCGAGCGCTTCGAGACGTGGGCAGAGGCGTACCGCCAGATGAAGAAGATCATCGACGACTTCAATCGCATCAGCGAGCGCTTGGAGCGCCGCATTGGCGAGGTAGCAGAGATGCAGCGCCTGTCTGAAGAGCGCTTCCGCCAGGAGTGGAACGATTGGACAGCCGATGAGCTGCGCCGTTTCCGCCAGTTCACGCTCGCCAATGATGAAGCTTGGCGTGCGCATAACAAGGAATTTGAGGCGTTCCGTGCTAAAGTGGGCGAGGCTATCGCGCTGTTTGTGCCGATTCAAGATAGTCTCGAGCGTTTGTGGCGTCTGCAGCGCGCCCAAGCCGAGCTGTTCCGCGAGCGCTTCAACGCCCTGCTTGCCGAGCACGATCCCAACCCTGCCAATGTCAATCTGCGCAGCACCGCAACTAACGGTGGCATCCGCACCTCACAGACCATGCGCTCCGTCTCTGACTCGTCAGGCGGTTAGTAGGCACGGCAGCCAGGCCGCTCTGGCTGCCGCTTTTGCGCTAGACAATCGCTGAGAGGCCCGTGATCTCGCGCCCAACCACCAGTGTGTTGATCTCGTTGGTGCCCTCGTAGGTGTAGACAGCTTCCATATCAGCGAAGTGGCGCGCCACGTGATTTTCCAGCAGGATGCCGTTGCCGCCCATGATTTCCCGTCCAAGCGCCACAACGCGCCGTGCCGCTGCCGCGTTGTGCACTTTGGCAAGGCTCGCCTGCCCGTCAGTCAGCTTCCCTTGATCGGCTAGCTGGCTCAGGCGCAGTGTGAACAACTGCATCGAGGTGATCTCACCCAGCATCTGCACCAACTTATCCTGGATCATCTGAAAAGCGGCGATCGGCTTGCCAAAGACGACACGCTGCTTGGCGTAAGCAAGTGCGTACTCGTAGGCTGCCATCGCCGCACCGACTGCCTCCCACGCCACGCCAACTCGCGTCACCATTAGCACTCTCGCTACATCACGGAAGCTGTTGCAGCGCTCCAGGCGGTTCGCAGCCGGCACTACGACGTTCTCCAGCTTGATATCGGCGTTGATGATGGCGCGCTTTGCGATCTTGCCCTCAATCGGCGTGGCGGTGTAGCCAGCCATCTTCTTCGGTTCGACCACAAAGGCATTGACCTGGTTGGTCTCGGTGTTGCGGGCAAAAATGATGGCGAGATCAGCCATCGTTGCGTTGCCGATCCAGCGCTTAGCGCCATTCAGGATGTAGGTATCGCCATCGCGCACGGCTGTCGTCAGCGGATGCGCCGCATTCGAGCCGCCTTGTGGCTCGGTCAGCCCAAAGCAGCCGAGCAGCTCCATGCGTGCCATGGCGGGCAGCCAGCGCTCTTTTTGCTCGTCGCTGCCCAGCATCTCGATGCTGCCCATCGCCAAGCCGCTGTGGACTCCGAAAAATGTGCTGATACTCGCATCGCCACGCGCGAATTCCATCGCCATCACGCCCATCGCCACCTGCGAAAGCCCGCGGCAGCCGTAGCCTTTAATGGTTGCGCCGGCGAGTCCTAGCGCGGCCAGCTTCGGAATGATCTCGACCGGGAATTCCGCGCGCTCCCAGTACAGGTTGATGATTGGCTCAACTTCGCGCGCCATGAAGTCGCGCACCAGGTAGCGTACTTCACGCTCTTCAGGCGTCAGCAAGTCGTCTAGGCGGTAGAAATCGACAGCATTTAGTGTGGCGAACAGTACGTCAGCCATAGATATGCACCTCGCTTGAAAATCAAACTCTCGTTTGATTATAAGTCTAAACACAGCCGGTGGACTTGGCAAATTTTCCAAAGGCGCCCTAAAGCCGCTGCTCATTCGTGTGACACGACAGCTGCAATGCCCCTGCCGCAGCCTCGAGCGGCGCAAGGCGAGTTTCTCGCCCGTAGTATGGGCATTCTCGTGCAGGAATTCTTAAGGCGTCTTAAGGATGATGTGCTATAACCTGTATAAGATTAGACAAGCACATCCGAGATGCTCAGACGGAGCCTGACACGCCCATGAAACGCTGGTTACGCACGTTGTTGATCATCCTGCCAATTGCCTGCCTTGTGCTCGGCGCGACTGTATTTGTCATCTTGCCGCAGCTGCGCGAGGCACGCGCCGCTAACCCACAAGGCGTCAGCACAGCCATTGTTGAGCGCCGCAGCCTCGACGACCTGCTGATCACCTCTGGCACCTTGCGCCCAGAGCGACTCATCAACCTTGCCTTCGAGGTCAGCGGCACTGTGCGCGAGGTGAACGTCCGTCCGGGCGACTTCGTACAGGGCGGCGATGTGCTGGCGGTGCTCGATACAACCCAGCTGGAGCTCCAGCTAGAGCAAGCCCGCCAAGCCCTGATCATCCAAGAGGCGAACTTCGCCAATGTGATGAAACCAGCTAGCCAGCGCGAGATCGCCCAGGCCAACGCCGCGCTCGCGCAAGCTGAGGCGAATCTTGCCAATGCGCAAGCCGCCTTCGATAACCAGCAGAACGTGATCACGCAGAGCTGCGCTAACGTCGCCGCCGCCGAGAGCAACCTCAAAATCGCCCAAGACGCCTACGATCGGTATGTGACCGAAGGTTATCAGTTCGACGTGGACTTCCGTCCTGACATGGACTCGGTTGCGGGCAAGGCACTGAAGCAGGCGCGCGATCAGCGTGATGCCGCCGTAGCGAATTGCAATGCGGCGCGGCGTGCTCAGAGCAGCGATGCCGCTGTTCGGGCTGCTGAGGCGCAAGTGGCACAAGCGAAAGCAGCGCTCGACGCTTTGTTGGAAGGCGCCACCAAAGAACAGCGCGACATCGCCGCTGCTCAGCTGCAGCAGGCGCGCCTGAACGTGGCGCAGGCAGAGCGCAGCCTGAGCAAAGCACAGCTGGCCGCGCCTGTTGATGGCATCATAAGCGCTGTCAACATCAGCGTTGGGCAGACGGTTGGCTTGGGCGGGCAGCCTGCCTTCGTCTTAGCAGATACAAGCACGCTATATATCGAGATTAGCGTGGACGAGGCCGATATTGCCCGCGTCGAAGTTGGGCAACAGGCGCGCTTCACCTTGCTTGGCATCAATGCGAACGAGCCTTTCAAGGGGAGGGTTGAGCGCAAGAATACAGTCGGCGATGTGGCGCAGGGCGTAGTGACCTACGGCGTGCGCATCAAGGTGACAGACCGCGTGCCGCAGCTCCTAGGCATGACGGCAGACGTAGAGATTGTGCTTGCCACGCGCAAGGATGTGCTGACCGTGCCAACGCGCGCCATCCGCCGCGATCCGAACGGGCGGCAATTCGTGCTGGTGCAGCGCCCTGAGGGCCCGCCCGTCGAGATTAATGTGCAGAGCGGCCTTTCGGTTGGGGAGCTGACTGAGGTGAGCGGCGAGGGGCTGCGCGAGGGGCAAGTCGTGGTGATTGGCAGTAACGGCGGGACGCGCAACAACGGCTTTTTCGGCGCTAGCCGCTAGTTTCTCAAGGGTGAGCGATGGAACAAGTGACGCGGGCGCCCGTCCAAGCGCCTGAGCAGAGACCAACTAATGGCGCACGCAGCGCGGCCACACCGCTGACGACGCTTGTGTACAGCGCGCCACGCCGTCGACGCCGTTGGCTCAGCCTGAGCCTGAGCGCGCTCGCTGCGCTGAGTATTTTCATCTGCGGCGCCCTGATCGGCTACACACAAGGCCCGCCCCTAGCAACTTTAATCGCCTCTGGGCAGAACTTTGTGCAAGCGGGCGCCGAGTTCCAAGCCTGCTTCACAGCGGCCCGGGATGATAGCAGTGTGCGCAGTTTCTTCTCCGCCTTTGCGCGCAACCTGCCCACGCGTACGCCTGGGCCTGCTCCGACACTCGATCCGACGCTCTTGCGCATTGTGAAAGGCAGTTTGATATCGCTGACACAGCGTGAAGTGACCGTACAAACTCAAAGCGGGGCCCGCGAGCGCTTCCCGTTGGTGCCGTTAGCGCAAGTGGTGGCGCCCAGCGGCGCTAAGCTGAGCCAGCAGGGCGTCTTCGCGGGCGACTCGATCAACATCCTGGCGATTCGGCTCAGCGCGCTGGGCGGCTTTGGCGCGTTGATCGGTGGGACAGGCGCACAGAGTACGCTGCAGCCCACCTCAGAGAACGACTACGCCGCTTTCTGCGTCATCGTTGATGTAAATCCGAAGTGAGAGCGAGAGTGCATGGGCGAGTTCACTACCACTAATCTTATCACCAGTTCTGAGCCACAACGCGACGATCCGCCGATCATCGAGGCAAAGGATTTGACTAAGGTCTACAAAATGGGCGAGACGGAAGTCCATGCCTTGCGCGGTGTGAGCCTGCGCGTATGGAAGGGCGAGATGGTCTCAGTTATTGGGCAGTCGGGCTCTGGTAAGAGCACGCTGCTGGCTATTCTTGGCGCGCTCGACGTGCCAACATCAGGCAGCTACAAGCTGGATGGGCGCGAGGTCGCCTCCATGAACGACGATCAGCTGGCTGAGATACGCAACCAGCGCATCGGCTTCGTCTTCCAGAAGTTCAATCTGCTGGCGCGGAGCACGGCGCTGGCGAATGTGGCGCTGCCGCTAGCGTACGCTGGGCTGCCCAACCGCGAGGCGAATCGGCGCGCCACAGAGATGCTCAAGCTGGTTGGCTTGGGCGATCGGCTCGATCATCGCCCTAACCAACTGAGCGGCGGTCAGCAGCAGCGCGTTGCAATTGCTCGGGCGCTGGTCAACCAGCCGTCGATCATCCTCGCCGACGAGCCGACCGGCAACCTCGACTCTGCTACCGGCAAAGAGATCATGTTGCTGTTCCGCACCTTGCATCGCGAGCGCGGCATCACACTGATCATCGTGACACACGATCCAAACATCGCGGCACAATCCGAGCGTATCATCCGTTTGAAAGACGGTTTGATCGAGTATGCAGAAGAGGTGCAGACCGCATGAGTTTCTTTCGAAACTTTGGCATCGCCATAGATGCCCTTCTCGCCAATAAGCTGCGCTCCGGGCTGACCATGCTCGGCATCATTATCGGCGTGGCGTCTGTAGTGGCGCTGCTCTCGATTGGTAACGGCGTGCAGCAGAGCATCAACAGCCAGATCACCAGCATCGGCACTAACTTGGTGACGGTGGTGCCAGGCCAAGTACGCATCAACGCAGGCCCGCCGACCACACAAGGCATCCGAACCCCGACGCAAGTCCGCCCGCTCACCGATGCTGATGCTAACGCGATCCGTGAGCGCGTGCCCGATCTGCTCGGCGTGGCGCCAGAGCTAACCGTCAACAACGTCACAGTGGCCTACCAGCGCGAGCGCATCCTGATCACGGCGCGTGGTGTGACGGTCGATTACAATCGCGTGCGCAACCTTGAGATCGCGCAAGGGCGTTGGTTCGAGGCAGCCGAGGATGAGCGGGCCTCGCGAGTTGCAATTCTCGGATCTGATGCGGCGGATGCCCTCTTCGGCGGCTTGAATCCGATCGGGCAGACCATCCGTGTTGGCAACGCGCCCTTCACAGTCATCGGCGTGACTGCGCCCGTAGGCGCGGGCTTCGCCGGCAATCCCGATACATCTATTTTCGTGCCCCTGCAGACGACTTACCGCACCATTTCGAATGCGCGCACAGCGAGCGGTGCGCGGCGCGTCAGTGTGATTTACGTCTCAGCGCTCAGCAGCGAGGATATCCCGCGTGTAGAGGGCGCTGTGACCGAAGTCATGCGCCGCCAGCACAGCATCCGCGAGGGCGCCGAAGATGACTTCACCGTGCTGACCCAACAGCAATTTTTGAGCATCGCAGGCAGCATTACCGGCATCCTGACGCTGTTTTTAGGCGCGATTGCGGGCATCAGCTTGCTAGTTGGCGGCATTGGCATCATGAATATCATGCTCGTCTCTGTGACCGAGCGCACCAAAGAGATCGGCTTGCGCAAGGCGGTCGGCGCCAAAAAGCGAACCATCTTGATGCAGTTCCTAGTCGAGACGATCACGCTCAGCTTGATCGGCGGCTCGTTCGGCATCCTGTTCGGAGTCAGCATTGCGCTGTTGGTGGGCGCAACAGGCATTATCAACACAACAGTCACGCTTGAGTCGATTGTGCTGGCGGTCAGCTTCTCGCTAGCGGTCGGCCTGTTCTTCGGAATTTACCCTGCCAATCGGGCTGCTAGCCTGCAGCCAATCGAGGCAGTTCGCTACGAATAGACATGGGAGTTTCAAAGATGCTCACAAGCTCTTCAGCGCGTCTAATCGGGCTGTTGTTGTGTGTGCTCGCGATCGGTGGGCTCTCCGCCGCGCCGACGCAGGCACAAAATCGCGAGACGCTCGTCTTGGCGCTCTTGAGCAGCGCTGCTGAGAACGACCTGGTTAGCAGCCGCCACTTTGTGCAGGGCGCGCAGCTCGCCCTTGAGATTGTGAACGGCGGTGGCGGCGTTCGTGGGCCGGCCCGTCCCGCTGATAATGCCACGCCCGTCCCGAATGCGCGCCGCACGACGCTTTACACTTTCAGTCTGCAGACGCGCAGCGCCGCCACGCAAACCGAAATGCGCACCGCCCTGCAGGCCTCTGTCGAGGCAAAGCCGATAGCCCTCATCGGCCCGCAGGTGCCCAGCCTGCTAGATAATAACCTCGACCTCGCCAACACAAACCGCATCTTGCACCTGGTTGGCTTGCCGAGCGAGCCCGCTGGCGTCAGCAATCCCTTCATCTTGCGGATGCGTTCCAGCAATGAGAACTTGGCGCGCGATCTAGGCAACTATCTGACGACTCAGCGCTACTTCCGCGTCATCGGTACGGCGGCCGATAACTCAGCGCGCGGGCGCGCCGATCTAGCCGCCTTTGAGCGCGCCGCACGTCCGCCCGGCACAACGACTGTACGTCTGGCGCCCGCCGTCACGTATGATCAGACGGCAACTGATCTCACCACGCAAGCAAGGACGCTCTACGACGACAATCCAGAGGCGATTGCCATCTTCGGGACGCCGCAAACCGCCGCCGCGCTAGTGCGTGAGCTGCGCAATCGTGGCTACACGGGTGTCATCGCCTACGGGTCAGCTGAGGGCAACTTGAGTGAGTTCATCAAGCGTGGCGGCAGCGCCGTGGCCAACGTAATCGTGCCGCTCATCTGGCTGGCAGATGCACAAGATGGCGGCAGTCAGCGCTTTGTCGAGGTCTATCGAGCGCGTTTCGGCGAGCTGCCCACCTCAGAGTCGGTCATCGGCTTTGATAGCGTGGCGGCGGTGGCTGCCGCAGTCGAGATCAGCGGCGGCGGCACACAGGCTGTCCGCGATACGCTTGTGACGAGCGGTGCCATCGGCGGCTTGCAGGGTGTGTATAATCCATCGCTCTTCAGCGGGACGGGCACGACCAATTTTCGGGCCATTGACGCTGCGATCTTCTTCCGCTTGACGGCTGAAGGTAAGGGTATTGAGGAGTCGCGCTACAGCGGTGGCTTTTGCTCACGGCGCTGCGCCAGCACGCGCTTCCAGAACCTGACTGCGCCCAACGCGCCAACCGCTATTGCCACTCGCACAGTGCCGATCGTCTTCCTTGCGCCGCAGACAGGCCTCGATGGCGAAATCGGGCGGCGGGCGCTGCGCGGCGCACAGCTCGCCATCAACGAGATCAACTCACAGGGCGGCATCGCTGCGCCGAACGGCACACGCGTCACGCTCGACCTGCGCGACTTCAATACGACCAGTGCTGAGCAATTTGGCGTCACAGCGCGCAGCCTCCTGACGACGGCCCCTCCTGCCGCCATACTCGGCCCCACTTTGACGGGCATAGCGCTGCCGAACTTGAACCTTGCGCCCAACGCGCGCGTGCCGCAGTTTGTGACCGGCACAGCCGCCGTACTGAGCAACAGCGATCCAACGCGCTTCATCTTCCAGCTGCGCCCGGCCGATGCCACGTGGGCAGCTGCGCTTGCCAGCTATCTAGTGGACATTCGCGGCTATACGCGGCTTGCCGTCGCTGCTGCCACAACGGTCTACGGGCAGGATAGCGTGGCAGCCTTCACACAGATTGTCACGCGCTTCCGCGACCTGACCGACGCGCAAGTTGTCGCCAGCACCAGCCATCCCATCACAGCCACCGACCTCACAGCGGAGGCGCAGCTGCTCATCGCTGCCCAGCCAGAGGCAATCGCCATCTGGAGCGCGCCGGGCGCGGCAGCCGCGCTAATCAAGGCGCTGCGAGATCAGGGCTTCACGGGCGAGATCGCCTATGGCGCGCTGGAGAATCCCGACTTTCAGAGCGCGCTGGGCGATGAAGGTATGAACGGCTTGCTGGGGGTGACAAGCTGGTTCGCAGGCGCCCAAGATGCAGCCAGCGCCGAGTTTGTGCGCAACTACCGCGCCACCTATGGCGAATTGCCGGATAGTCACGCTGTCGCATACTACGACGCCGTCTACATGATCGCCAACGCCATCAAGAATGGCGGCCCGGCGGCTGTGCAGCCGTTTGTCGCACAATTGCCGCGTTTTGCAGGTGTGCAAGGCGAGTATCGCCCTGCAGTCTATAACAACGGGCAGCTGAGCGCAACCGTTTTCATCGTACGCGCCGATGCACAAGGCAATCTGAGTGAGCTGGCGCGCTACGAGGGCGCAGTTTGTATCAACGGCTGCCGCTAGCAGCTTCATAACGGCTCTGGTCAGCGCGCCCAGAGCCGTTTATACTCCTATTGACTATTCCACAACATCGGAGATGGTTCGTTGCCTGAAGAGTGCTTGCTCGCCATTGACTACGGCACGCAGAGCGTACGTGCTTTGCTCTTTGACCTGCGCGGCGAGCTGATCGCAGGGGCGCGCCTGCCCGTCGAGCCGTATGTCTCGCCTCAGTACGGCTGGGCTGAGCAAGCGCCCGAATATTTTTGGCGGATGCTCAGCGAGGCATCCCGAGCATTGTGGGCGAAGGCAGGTGAGTGGCGCCCAGCGCTGCGCGGTGTGGCGCTCACCACCCAGCGCGGGACGGTGGTCAACGTGGATGAGACGGGCGCAGCGCTACGGCCTGCCATCCTGTGGCTCGATCAACGGCAGGCACAGGGCGTAAAGCCTGTAGGCGGCCTATGGGGCTTGCTCTTCCGCCTCATCGGGATGCGCAAGACGCTTGCTTACCTGCAAGCAGAAGCTGAGGCAAACTGGATCGCCAAGCATCAGCCTGAGGTATGGGCGCGCACGCACAAGTATCTGCTGCTCTCAGGCTATTTGACCTACAAACTGACGGGCAACTTTGTCGACTCAGTAGCTTGCCAGGTGGGCTACTTACCCTTTGACTACCGACGGCAGCGCTGGGCCGATCAGCGCAGTTGGCAGTGGCAGGCTTTGCCGCTAATCCCTGAGATGCTGCCTGATCTAGTGGAGGTGGGCGGCGAGTTGGGCCGAATCACAGCTGAAGCATCGCTTGCGACGGGTATCCCTGCAGGCACGCCGCTGATCGCTGCAGCTGCTGACAAAGCCTGCGAGATGCTTGGCTGCGGCGCCATTCTGCCGCATGTTGGGCACATCAGCTACGGCACTACAGCCACTTTCAACACTTTTCAGCAGCGCTACATCGAAGCGATCCCGATGATCCCGCCCTATCCAGCGGCTGTGCCGCGCGCGTACACGCTAGAGACCCAGATTTCGCGTGGCTACTGGATGGTGGATTGGTTCAAACGTGAGTTCGGTGCACCTGAGCTGCATCTAGCCGCTGAGCGCGGCGTGCCAGCTGAGTCGCTCTTGGATGCACTGGCAGAGCAAGTGCCGCCGGGTGCGCTCGGCTTGATCCTACAGCCGTACTGGTCGCCAGGCATCAAAATGCCAGGCGTTGAGGCGAAGGGCGCCGTGATTGGCTTTGGCGGTGTTCACACGCGAGCGCACTTGTATCGCGCTATTTTGGAAGGCATCGCCTACGCCTTGCGCGAGGCTGCTCAACGCGCTGAACGAAAGACGGGCTTGAAACTACATCAGTTGCGTGTGAGTGGCGGTGGCTCGCAGAGTGAGCAAGCGATGCAAATTACGGCGGACGTTTTCGGCTTGCCGGCTGCCCGCCCACATTTATACGAAACTTCTGGGCTGGGCGCAGCGATTGTGGCGTCGGTTGGACTGGGCTTACACAGCGATTTTGAGACGGCTATTCGCGCCATGACGCGGCTTGGGCGTATCTACGAGCCTAGAGCCGAGCATCACAGTCTGTACGACGCGCTCTACGAGCGGGTTTACAAGCGACTGTATCGCGGCGTGCGCCCGCTGTACGCAGAGATCAGCCGCATCACTGGCTACCCCAAGCTGACAAGTTAGGGCGCCACTCACATACCATTTATTGGCACTTCATGCTATTCCAGTTTAGAATAGTGGTGTTCTAGATTGGAGTGCTGCCCTTGTGACACTCTCACCCGATCACGTGATTCTCGGTTTGCTCGCTTTTGCACCGCAGCACGGCTATCAGATGCTGGAGTGCTTCGGCAGCTCAGCCTGCTTGGGCCAGATTTGGCGGCTGAACGCCAGCCAGCTCTACAACACGCTCAAAAGGCTTGAGCGCGACGGCTTGATCAGTGGGCACGGTGCACCCTCTGAGAGCGGCCCGCCCCGCACAATCTACCACTTGACTGAGGCAGGGCATGCTCAGCTGATGGACTGGCTCCATGTGCCTGTGCCCTCAGCTAGCATTCGGCGCCTGCGCGTGGAGTTCCCCAGTCGGCTGTTTGTGGCGCACCTGCTAGGCGTGCCAAGTGCGCCGATCCTCGAGCGGCAGCGTGCAGCTTGTCAGCGTGAGCACGAGCGTCTTTTGACACAACTCTCGCAGACAGTCGATGGCATGGCGAAATTGGCGCTCACCTTTGTCATCGAGCAGCTTGAAGCTGCTCTGCGCTGGCTTGAGCGCTGTGAGCAGATCGCTCTCGATGCGCTGACTGCTTGTTTTCACGAGAGGAGACCTTCCTGATGAAACGTCTAGCCTGTGTTTTGCTGATTGCATTAGCCTTAGTATCGCTTAACTTGCCTACGCGGGCGGCGCAGAGCGCCCTGTTCACCATCGAGGCGCCCGGTGAGCTGCAGCCTGCGCTCAGGGCGTTGTACAAGGCGCGTTTCGGGGCTGAGCCGGCCTTCGTCCAAAGCAATGGCGACCTGATCGCCACCAACGACCCCGCCTTTCGCCCATCAGGCATGGGGGGCGTGCCACCGCACTTCCTGCCGGGCGCGTTTTTCCTGATGGCGCGCCCCAAGGCAGAGGCCGAGACGTTTGTAGCGTTTGCCGTCTCGCCGGATGGGCAAGCCGTGTTGATCGAGGGCGGCTTCCTACCCGCATCTGTGACGGTGACCGATCAAGCGGGCAACACGGTCGAGATTGCGCAGCCGGTGCGCCGAATCATCACGCCGTATAGCATTGCTACGTATTTGATCTACGGAGTGGGCGCTGGAGAGCGGTTGGTGGGAGCAGGCTATCTCGGCACCCGTGATCCGGTCGGGGCGGCGCGCATGAGCGCGATCGATCCGCGCTTCCCAACCCTAAGTGGCTATACGCTCAATCAGCGCGAGATCAACATCGAGCAAGTGGCTCAGCTAGCGCCTGACTTGATCGTCACCAGTGCCCGCACAGCCTGGCTAGATACTGTACGCGAACTGAACATCCCGTTTGTATTGCTGCAGGGCGAATCGCCTGAGCGGCTTAAGGAGTCTGTGCTGCTGATGGGCGAGTTGCTCGGCCCAAACACCAAAGCGCGGGCTCAGACGTGGCTCGACTACTATGATAGCATCTTCAGCGCAGTCGTTGAGGCCACAAAAGACGTCACAGAGCGCCCTAAAGTGCTATTCGTGGGCGAGTCGCCTTTGCGGGTGATCAGCGGGCAGATGTATCAGACCGACATCATCGCGGCAGCCGGCGGACGCTCGGTCAGTGCTGAGTTGACAGGTTTCTGGAACGACGTGAACCTTGAGCAAGTGGCACTGTGGAATCCTGACGTGATCGTGATCGCGCCGTACGGCAGCGTGACGCCACAGACCTTTAAGGAAAACCCTGAGTGGGCGGTCATCAAGGCGGTCCAAGAGGGCAGGGTCTACAAGATGCCAAGCTGGGTGGCTCCCTGGGATACGCCTGTGATGGATTCGGTGCTAGGCGTGATCTGGTTGGCGCAAAAGCTCTTTCCAGAGCGCGTTCCGCTCGACTGCGCGCTAGAGGCGCAATATTTCTTCAGGGTCTTCTACGATCACGAGCTGCCAGAGGCAGAGATCGCGGCAGTATGCGGATTGTAGCCTTAGGGCGCAACACGGCGGTGGCAGGCAGCCTCAGACAGTCGGTTGTCTACGCTAGCTTGGCGCTACCGTTCGCTCTGATCGTCGTTTCGCTGCTGCTGGGGCTGTACGAAATCCGCGCTGAGACGGTCATCCGCGCCTTGCTCTCGCTGATTGTGCCGCAAGCGGCGGAAGGCATCCCTGCCACTGAGCTAACGCTGATCTTGCGCATTCGCCTGCCACGCGTCCTCTCGGCGGCGCTAATCGGCGCGGGGCTGGCCAGCACGGGCGCTGCCTTTCAGGGCATCTTCAAGAATCCGCTGGTGGACTCGAACTTGTTGGGCGTGACAAGCGGGGCAGGTTTCGGCGCGGCTGTGGCGCTCTTGCTGGGCGGGACGGCGCTAGCTGTGCAGGGTGCTGCTTTTGCTTTCGGATTGCTGGCTGTGCTAGTGGCTTACGCAGGCAGCCGCCTGTACAGCGGCGCGCCGCTGATTGTGCTGACCCTGATGGGCATCCTGATCGGCTCGTTCTTCACCTCGCTCACCGCACTGACCAAGTACGTAGCCGATCCTCTCAACACCTTGCCTGCCATCACATTTTGGTTGTTGGGCGGCCTAACGGGCGTGACCTGGAATAGCTTGCCGCCCCTCGCCCTGATCACGCTGGGCGGGAGCGCATTTCTATGGGCGATACGTTGGCGGCTGAACATCCTCTCGCTGGGCGACGCCGAAGCAACAGCGTTGGGCATGCATCCGACCCGCCTGAAGCTGCTGATCATCCTGTGTGCCACGCTGATGACGGCGGCGGCGGTCGCGGTAGGCGGTGTGATCGGCTGGATCGGCCTGGTAATTCCGCACGCGGCACGGCTCCTGGTCGGCGCCGATCATAAGGCACTCATCCCGACCTCGCTCGCGCTTGGCGCCTCATTTCTGCTGGTGATCGATAACATCTCGCGGACGCTCTTGCCAGCTGAGGTGCCGCTTGGCATTTTGACGGGTCTGGTTGGCGTGCCGATTCTAATTCTGCTGCTGCGGCGGAGCCAGCGGGTATGGTGAGCCATGCTTGAGGCAGAGAACCTTCACTACGCTTACACAGCAAACAGCCCAGCGCTGCGTGGCGTCTCGCTAACGTTGGGCAAGGGTACGATTTTGTACCTGCTTGGGCGCAATGGCTGCGGCAAGACGACTCTGATGCACTGTCTGAGTGGGGTATTGAAGCCGCAGCGCGGCTCAGTGCGCCTGGACGGGCGCGATCTGCACAGCTACACACCCACTGAGCGCGCTCGGTGGATCGGTTTGATCCCACAGCTGCACGCCCCAGCCTTCAGCTACAGCGTCAGCGAGATTGTGCTGATGGGTCGAGCGCCGCACTTGGGCTTGTTGGCTGTGCCCAGCCGCACGGACTACGAAATTGCTGAGGCGGCGCTAGAGAGCGTCGGCTTGGCAGATTATCGGGCGCGCCCGTATACGCAGCTGAGTAGCGGCGAGCGCCAACTCGTCCTGATTGCGCGCGGCATGGCACAGCAGTGCCGCATCCTGCTGATGGATGAGCCGGATGCGCACCTCGACCTGAATAACCAGCTGCGCGTGATGGAGCGCGTAGTGTGCCTCGCCGCAGAGGGCCTCTCTTTCATTGTTACCTCGCATCTGCCCAACAACGCCCTGATGTATGCGCATCGCATCCTGCTGATGAAGCGCGGGATGGCGCTAGCCTGCGGCGCCCCTGCCGATGTGCTGAGCGAGAGTCTGCTCAGCACCGCCTACGACTTGACTATCGACGTCATCCGTGAGGGTGAGCAGCTGCGCGCCATCCTGCCACGCCGAACTTTATGAGCGTCTCGCCGCAAGCCATCTGGCAAGGGCGCCAGGCGCCGGAAATCATCGTGATCACGGGCGAGAGCGGCGCCGGCAAAACAACCTGGTGCGAGGCAATGCGCATCTTCGCTGAACGACAAGGGCTGCAGGTGGCAGGGCTGATCTCGTACGGCGTCTTTGAGGGGGCTGAGAAGGTTGCTATCACGCTGTGTGCCCTGCCGGGCGGCGAGCGCCGTCGGCTGGCTGTGCGCCGCGAGCAGGTGATCGGCGCCGCAACGCCGCGCTGGGCCTTCGATCAAGCCGTGCTAGACTGGGGAAATGCGCATCTAGCGGCGCTTGGTGCATGTGATGTGCTGATTATCGATGAGCTTGGGCCGCTTGAGCTGATTCACCGACAAGGCTGGCAGAGCGCATTTGAAGTCTTGGCGATGAGACGCTATCAGGTAGCGTGCGTTGCAGTGCGCCCGACGCTGGTGGCCAACTTCACAGCGCGCTTCAGCGTCGCAAGGGTTGTTTGGCCGTGAGAAGATGCTCAGAGCGGGTAAGGGGATTCGAACCCCTGACATTGTGCTTGGGAAGCACACGTTCTACCACTGAACTATACCCGCGACTGTGTTACCATTATAAGCATATCCGTCCAAGACGTCAAGTGAGGTAGAGACAGCATGACTTCAAACGACATGGCGCGCCGCGAAAAAGCAGGGCTACTGGTGCTAGTGGTCGGTGGCGTGCTGATCGTAGCAATCTTGGTCGTGGTGGCGCTGATGCAGGGTAACGCCCCTATAACACCCAGCGCACCGCCCGTGGTGGCGCAGGGGCAGTTCGCCGAAACGGGCATGCCGCTGCTCGGCGATCCAAAGGCGCCCCTCCTGCTGATCGAATTTTCCAACTTCTCCTGCCCGGGCTGCGCGCAGTACCACCCCACAATCAAGCAGATCATCGAGCGGCATGTGAATACCGGCAGTGCCGCGCTGATCTTCGCGCCAATGATCTTCAGCGATGGTGAACATCCCTCATATATTGCGGCGCAGGCAGCCCTATGCGCCGATAAGCAGGGCAAGTTCTGGCAGATGAACAGCGCCCTCTTCGAGATTCATTTGCAGCGCGGCGCACGCAGCTTCACCCTGCCAGTTGTTCAGCAGGCAGGGCGGGAGCTCGGCTTGGATGTTGAGGCGCTGACCACCTGCATCGCCGCTGAAGAGACGCGCTCAATCATCATCAATTCCATGACCTTAGCAGAGCAGGTTGGCTTGCAGTACACGCCAACGCTGCTCTACTCGCGCGATGGCGGCAAGACTTGGAGCTGGTTCACGCAGCCCGATGGCAGCCGCTACGAGGCTGGTGTGCCGCTCGCTGCAGTCGATCAGCTGATCGCTGCGCGCTAGAACCGTACGGCTTCCATGCAGTTGCGGTTGCCAGCCACCACTTTCCGCACACCCTGCAGCCAGGCGCCTTGTACAAACTGCAGGCATAGCGCAAAGCGTTGTGCTTGCAGCTCGGCATCATCTACGTTAGGCGCGGGATAGCGCTCATACAGCACATAGCCGCTCTGCAGCTTCTCGCTGGCGACCTCATAGACACGGCAAGCGGCTGTGTGCGCATCTGTGATCGGCGTGACCGTACACGTCGGCCGATCTTGCTCTAGGCGCGAGAGCAACATCAGCACTTTGGGATTGCTAATCACGTCTTGTGGCGTGGCGGCGGGCGTCAGGTCAATCACAGCCTTCGAGAGGAAGTTCTGGCGCTGCGCAAGGTGCTGGACGCCCAACTTCTCGCGGATGACGTGGGCAAATTCGCCCTGAATGCTGCCCGTCCAGACGTTATCATGTAGTGCACCCTTATAGAAGTGGATACCCTCGCCATCGATGCGAAAGAAGGTCATCTCGGCGGTGAAAACCTGATAGCCACGCTGTAGCCCCTCGAATAGGTAGACCGATTTGCCAGCTCCGCTGCCGCCGCCGACGATGAGCAGCTCGTTCCGCTCAGGATGGTAGAACGATGAAGCGTGCATGCTCACAATGCCATGAAAGCGCTGCAGAGCCGCCAGCGAATAGCGGAAGAACAAGCCCATATTGCCGAAGAGTGTGTAGCGCCTGTCGATTACGCTGCGCTCTAGCGCCGTCAAATCGCCGCTGAGCCACAAGTGGCGCGGCGTGACGTTAATGCGCAGCGGCTGCTCAGGCAGATCGAGGCGT
>JBDNDQ010000057.1:0-22080 GCA_046719055.1 Aggregatilineales bacterium
AAGATACGCCGCGCATGGAAGCTATAGCCAACGCACTTTTCGCTCAGTGGCAGGAGCACTTGGGCTGCAACATCCCAAATTTCCGCCTCACCAAGCGCAACGCCGAACTAGTGCGCCGCCTTGCGGATGGCACTTTTAGCACCATCCGCACAAGCGATCCGACTCGCCCGCACATGTGGCTGTTCACGTGGTCGCCCGATCACTTGGATGTCACAGCGTGGACGGGCGATGGCGCGCATTGTCGTTACGGCTTTCTTAAGAGCTACATCCCGTGTGGCGAGGCTGATCAGCTGGTGAGCGCTGCCCTGCTGGAGAATGATCTAACGCGCCGCGCCGAGCTGGTACTTCAGGCTGAGCAGCGCTACTTCGGCGAGGCGGGGATATTCCCCGTTGTACCCTTGTTGGTCGAGCTGAACTTCGCTGCGCGCCAGCCTGCCTTGCAGGGCGTCAGTGCTGCGGCACCGCTCTGGTTTGCGGCGTGGTCGCTCCAAGCGCCCTAGCTTGCCAAGTGTCTTGGGTCTGTAAGTGAGGAGTTGCCTATGTCCTTCCCGTCTTGCTACGATCCCGCCCGCGTCGGGCAGATTTATGAGCCTGATCTCCAGCGCGCCTACGCAGAAGGAGCTGCTGCTCGCCAAGCGCCTGCCAGCCAGGATAGCCAGCGCGTGCTGCTGTGGCTGATCGATATGCAAAACGACTTCATCTTGCCTGCGCCGCTGGGGCGTCTGCCTGTGCCGAACGCTGTGCAAGATGCACGACGTACCATTGAGTGGCTCTATCGCAACGTCCATCACATCACACAGATCGCCGCCTCGCTGGATACGCACACCCCTTTTCAGATCTTCTACCCGACGTGGTGGAAGAATGCTCAAGGCGAACCGCCGGCGCCGTACACCGTCATCAGCGCTGAAGCTGTAGCTAAAGGCGCGTGGATACCCGCCCTCGAGCCGGAGTGGTCGGTACACTACGTGGAAACGCTGGAAAGAATCGGTAAGAAGCAGCTGATGATCTGGCCCTTCCACTGCATGGAAGGCACAAACGGCCGCGCCCTACTGCCAGCTCTTTCAGAGGCGATCCTGTATCATAGCGGCGCGCGTGCCTCACAGCCAGTCTACCTGACTAAGGGCACCATCCCGCAAACCGAGTTCTATTCGGTTGTCGAGCCAGAGGTGAAGTATCCTGAGCATCCTGAAGGCGGCTTGAACACGCGCTTCCTGGAGATGCTTGCTGGCTTCGATCTGATTTACGTGGCGGGTGAGGCGCGCAGCCACTGCGTGCTGGCTACAATGCAGTCAGTCCTGCGTTACTTCGCCCACCGCCCTGAAGTGATCGCTAAGCTGCGCTTCTTGGATGACTGTGCCTCGTCTATTCAAGGCTTTGAGCAATCCACTGAGGACGAGTTGGGGCGGATGACGGCGCAGGGCCTGCGACTAGTCAAATCAACGGATGCGCTCGGCTGAGCGCGCGGTACGGATGGTCAGCATTGTGCCGTCGGTAATCAGGTGCAGCGTGCCGTGCTGATCGGTTCGATAGAGCGGGGCGCCCAAGCGCTCGATCAGCGTTTGCGTCGGCTGAGCATTCGGATTGCCCGTCTCAGCTGCCGCTATGGCTATCTGTGGCTGGGCCCGCTCAATAAAGCGGGGCGGGTTGCTATCAGCAGCGCCATTGGCAGGCAGCTGAATCACGTGCGCCCATAGATCATCTGAGAGGCGCAGCAAGCGATCCATTGCCTCAGGCGCTGCCTCTGCCGCCACCAAAAAGCGCGCTCCGCCGTACTCTATTCGCAAAATGAGCGGTGCAGTATCGGGGCGTGTGGCAACTTCAGGCACGACGTGCGGCGCGAGCGCAACCAGCTGGACGCCATCGCTCGTCTCGAGGCGCCAGCCCGCGCCGATGCTCTGTTGGGGCACGTTCAGGCGCTGCAGCGCCCCCTCCAGCGCAGCAAAAGTCGTGCTCCCAGTGCGCTGCCCGTTGTGCAAGAGCGCACCGATGCTGTAGCGCTCTAGCAAGGCTGGCAGCGCACCGATCAGCTTATCGTGCGGCGCGCTGACGATCAGCACATCCAAGTGCCGTTTGTAGAACGGCAATCTATCCCCGAGTGCCTGCTGCAGCTGCTGCGGATTTTCACCGCCGTCGATCAGAATGTGCGCGCCGTGCGGCGTCTGGATCAGCACAGCGCTGCCCTTACCGACCGCCAACCACCATAGGTGTAACTTGCCATCAGGACGTGCCGCCACGAACAGCCAAATTAGGACTGTCACACCGACGCCTAGAAGTATCAGTGCGCTAGAGCGCCCCGCCGCGCGCGCCCATGACCAGGCGCGTTGCCGCACAACTGGGTGCTGCATCGCAAACGCCGTTGCGCTGAGCAAAACACCATAGTAAAGCGACACGCCAAGCGGCCCAACGGCTGCGGGTAAGCTCAGGGCAGCTACTTCAGCCGCACTTCGGATGATCCCGAGTGTGTAACTCAACGGTAAGCCGACTAGCCACGCCATCACTTCTCCGAGCGGCTGCCACAGCCAGCCAAGCGCCAGCATCCCCAAGCCGCCCGACATGATGAATGGCTGAGCGGGCGCCACCAGCACATTCACCAGCACGCCTAGCGGCGCAAACTCGCCGCTGATCAACAAAATGATCGGCAAGGTCGTGATTTGCGCCGCCACCGTGATCAAGACCAGCTCAGTTAGCAGCCTTGCAGCCCGCTGAGCCTTCTCGGCTGAGAAAAAGCGCTCCAGCATACGCCGACTCAGCTCTGTGAGGGGCGGTAGGTAGAGGATCAAGCCGAGTGTAGCAGCCGCGCTCAGAAGCAGCCCAAGATCGAAGAGCATCAGCGGATTGAGCAAGGTCATAACGAAGATAGCCACCGCCAATGCTGTCAGACCGTCGTTGCGCCTGCCTAGCCGCTCGGCTAGCAAGACGAAAGTCGCCATGATGGCGGCGCGCACCACCGAAGGCTCCGCGCCGACGAAGAGCGTATAGAGCGCCACGCCACAGAGCGTCACAAGCAGCGTGGTGAGCCGCCCAGCCAGATTGCGCGGCAGCCAACCCACCAGCGCCATGAGCAGCGCCACGATGACAGCCACATTAGCTCCGCTGATGGCGATCAAGTGCGCTGTATTGGTCCGCCGAAAGGCGTCGGATAGCTCAGCGGTGAAGCTGCTCTCATCGCCCGTGAGGATGCCCGCCAAGAATGCTGCCTGCGGATCGGGCAACAGGCGCCTGATCATGGCATTCGCTTCAGTCCGCACATCGTAGAGCGCCGCCAAGAAGGGCTCGCCCCGCTCGCGCCCCAGCAAGCTGACCTCAGCGCCCAAAATGATTGTGTGTACGCCTTGCCGCGCTAAGAAATCGCGAAATGAGAAGACGTCGAAGATGGGGGGCGTCTGCGGGGCGCCGCGCACTAACAGCCGATCGCCGTAGCGCACATCGGCATACCGATCAGCATAGACGAGCGCCTCGCCCTGCACTTGGCGCTCGACCTCACCGCGCGTCCAACGCTGGGCGCTCAGGCGAAAGCGCAGCGCCTTCTCACGGCGCTCCGGTGGCGCGCTGACCACACCTTCCAGGACAGCTGTGCCGAGATCGTTATAAAAAGCGAGCTGATCTGAGCGAAATGGCTGCAGCGCTCCAGCGTGATGAAGCATGCCAAGCCCGCCAGCGATAAGGCACAGGCTCAGCCGACGCAAGTTGCGCGCGTGACAGCCGAGCCCAACACCCACTACACCGCCTAACACCCCTACAAGCGGCAAGGCACCTTGCTGTAGAGCTGCTTCTGCTTGCGCTGCACTCAGAGCGATGCCGCCACACCACGCCATCACCATGTACAGCAGCAGCACGCTCGCTCAGCCTTTCGTCGCACTCAGAGCGGCAATTTCAGGCGGATGAAGTCCATCGGATTGATCAGGACGCCGTTCACAGCGATCTCCCAGTGCAAGTGCGGCCCAGTGCTGCGTCCTGTGTTGCCACTTAAGCCGATCACCTCACCCTGAAGAACGAACTGTCCTGGCACCACAAAAATCTGGCTGAGATGCGAGTAGTTGCTGAAGACCCCCCACCCGTGATCGATGACTACATTGCTGCCGTGAATATCCAACGGCCGCGCGTACACAACTCGCCCGCTGGCAGAGGCTTTCACAGGCGTGCCGACTGGCATACTGAAATCGTAGCCAGTGTGCCGCCGCGTCGAGCCGTCGTTAAAATCGCGCACGCTGCCGAAAGGCGAGGTAGTGGGTGCGTTGGCAGGCAAGCTGAACTGTCCCTCCCAGAAGCGTTCAGGGGTCACCACACCGTAAATGCTGTTCATACGTGCATCTTCGCTCTCCTGCACGGTCATATCCAGCAGGTGGAACTTATCCGAGGGCAGCGTGAAAGCAGGTTCGCGGATGAACTCGCCAGAGGCGACCTTGAGGGTGCCTTCCCACGTCAACGTCTCACCGCCGGCACGATAGACAGTCACTGTGATCGGGTAGTCGCGAATGCGCTGATCCATCGGCACAGCCAGCAGGGCGGCAAAGCCACCCGTCACGGGGAAAAACGGGTAGGTGCGCTCAAACGCACTGATGACGCCGCCCGCTATGTCGGCGCCGCTCAGGCTGACCACACCAGCCGTACCTTGCCGTAGAAACTCAAAGTTCAGCGTGATAACTAAGGCGCTTTGCGCTCGAATGTGCGTCAGCGCCCCAAAGCCAAGCGAGGCAATCAGCCCCAGCACCACCAGAAGTTTCTTCATCGTGTTTCACATCAAAGTGCAAGCCGCAGCTCCGGACGGTAGCGCTCAGGAGTGTAACACACTGTCCAGCCAGCTCAAATGGAATTGCTCCGCAGGCGCCACGCCAGCGCTGTGTAGCGCCGCGCCACCTGATCGTTGTCGACAGCCATCGCCACAGCACGCTTCATGCCCACCAAAACGACCAGCCGCCGTGCACGGGTGACCGCCGTATAGAGCAAGTTGCGCTGCAGCAATCTATAGTGCTGCGGCATGATTGGCATCACCACAGCGGGATACTCCGAGCCTTGACTGCGGTGCACACTCACAGCGTAGGCGTGCAGCAGATCGCCAGCCTCTTCCCAGGCATACTCGACTACACGGTCATCAAAGGCGACGTGCAGCTTCTGCGCAGTGAAGTCGATGGCTTGGATGAGGCCGATATCGCCGTTGAACACTTCTTTCTCGTAGTCATTGCGCGTCTGCAGCACTTTATCGCCAACGCGGTAGACCGTGTTGCCAAGCTTTTTCTCAGCCCTGCGCCCGTGCGGATTGAGCGCTGCTTGCAGACGCTCGTTCAACACCTGGATGCCAACTGTGCCGCGATACATCGGCGCCAGCACTTGAATCTCGGTCATTGGATCGAAGCCGAATTTGCTGGGGATGCGATTCTGCACGATATCTACTAGCAAGTCGGCGGCAGCCTCAGGCGTCTCAGCGTAGAACATGAAGAAATCGCTGCTCGCGTTGTCCAGCTGTGGCATCTGACCGCGATTGATGCGATGGGCGTTGGGAATGATTTGGCTGTCGCTGCTCTGGCGGAAGATCGCCTCCAGGCGCGTGACGTGCGCAATGCCGCCGTTGATCAGATCGCGCAGCACATCACCTGCGCCGACGCTGGGCAGCTGATCGGCATCGCCAACCAAGAGCAGGTGCGCCTCAGGCGGCAGCGCCTTCAACACGTTGTAGATCAGGATTTGATCGAGCATCGAGGCTTCATCGATGATCAGCATGTCCACATCGAGCGGCTCGCCCTCGCCACGAAGGAAGCCTTCATCGGGCGTGTAACCGAGCAAGCGATGGATGGTCTGGGCGGGGCGGCCAGTCGCCTCACTCAGGCGCTTGGCAGCGCGACCAGTCGGGCTTGCCAGCTCATAACGCGCTTTGTTCCACTCCAAAGCGCGGATGACAGCGCGCAGCGTAGTAGTCTTGCCTGTGCCAGGCCCGCCCGTCAGGATGCTGATCTTGTGCGTGAGTGCTGCGCGCACAGCATCGCGCTGTTGCTCGGTCAGGATAACCCGATCCTCACGCTGCAGCACGTCGAAGAACTTTGTCCAAGCCATGCGCTGGGCATGGCGTAAGCGCGAGAGCGGCAGATCGCGCATTTGGCGCAGACGCTTGGCAGTGCCATGCTCACTGAGGAAGAGCGGGCGCGCATAGATCGCCTCGATCAACTCGCCATCGTCGTTTGGCACGCGCTGCAGAAGAATTTCGCTCTCGCTGGCAAGGGCGCGAATTGCCTCATCAATGCTCGGGTCAATGCTGCCAGCCAGCGGTTCAGCTTCAGCCTCACCGCCCTCAGAGTCATCTGAGAGGGCGAGCAAGCGCTTAACCGTCTCCACGAGCAAAGCTCGCGGCGCGTAGACATGTCCCTCGTCAGTGAGCGTCTCCAGAGCGTAAAGAATGCCTGCTTGAATGCGATACGGCGAGTCAGTTGGCAGGCCGAGTCGGCGTGCGATCTGATCAGCTGTGCGGAAGCCGATGCCTTGAATATCGCGCGCCAGCTGGTACGGATTGACGCGCAGCGCTGCGACAGTGTTTGCGCCATACTTCTTGTAGATTTTGGTAGTGAGGCGGCTGCCAATACCTAGCCCGTGCAAAAAGATTGTGATATCACGCTCGGCGGTGTGCTGTTGCCAGGCTTGCGCGATCAGCTCGGCGCGGTGCTCAGCGATGCCAGGCACCTCTTTGATGCGGTGCGGCGCCTGACTGAGAATCTCAAAGATGTTTTCGCCAAAATGGTCGATCATCTTCTTAGCAGTTGCCTTGCCAATGCCACGAATGGCGCCACTGCTGAGGTAGCGCAGCAAGCCCTCTAGCGATTCCGGGACGGTCTCTTCAGCAGTTTCCGCCTTGAACTGCTTGCCGTATTCGCTGTGAACCACCCAAGTGCCGCTGAGGCGTACTTCAGCGCCTTCACGCGGCGTCATCGGGAAGATGCCCACGACAGTAGCCAAGCCATCGGGCCCAACTTGCCCCGGCAGCGCTTTGTATGGCTTCAAACGCAGGACTGTATAACCGTTTTCCTCGTTGTAGTAGGTGATGCGCTCAATGACGCCTTCAAAGGTCTCAGGGGGCATGCTTGCTTAGCTGGCGAGCACTTGCGCCACATCTTTTGCCGTAACCGAAGCAGCGTAGAGCACCGGCCCGATCTTATGTTCTTTGCCGATCATGACTGCCAACATAGCCCGCCCTGCAGGATAGGCAACCATGACGCTATCCTCGCCTTCCACCAGCAGACGCTCCAAACTGCCCTGATCGAGCCTGCCGAGCGTGCGTTCCGCCAAGCCAACCAGCGTTGCAGACATAGCCGCTAGTACATCTTCGTCGTTGCCAGCCGGCATTGCCGCCACGAGCAGGCCGTCGCGGTTGACTACAACAGAAGCTTTAACCCCTTCCACAACGGCGTGCAGTTTGCGCAGTGCATCATCAATTTGCTCTTGGCGCGTTTTTGCAGTCATAGGGCAGTCTCAACTCTCACGGAAGCCTTGCAAAGTTGCTTTCTCCAAATGTGCCACTCAGCTACATTGTAACAATATTCTGGCTTGAGGTGTTGGGCTGGCGTCAGCTTCTCACCAATTCTACACGCAGTTCATACAGGCAGCGATACGCCTTTATTATAGTGCAAGGCTGTGGCGCTTCACAAGGCACCTTTAGCGAACCATCAGGCTGGCGCCGCCGCCGGGTGATTTGCGCACTTCAATGTGGGTGGGGAAGGCATCCCGCAGCTCTTCAATGTGCGTCACAACCAAGATTAGATCGAAGTAATCTTGCACTGCATTGATCGCCTCAATCAAGCGCTCACGGCCGGCTGCATCTTGCGAGCCAAAGCCCTCATCGATCACCAGTGTGCGCAGCTGCGCGCCTGCGCGCCGTGCCAAAAACTGACTGAGTGCCACGCGCAGCGCAAAATTGATGCGGAAGCTCTCGCCACCGCTGTAGAGCTCGTAGTTGCGCTGACCTAGCTCGTCGCTGATCAATAGGTCGAGCGTCTCGATCACGCCATCGCTGCTCTTTTTGTGACGTTGTGTCTCAAAGCGCAGATGCATTCGCCCGTCGGTCATGCGCGCTAGCAAATCGTTCGCCAGCAGCTCCAACTCTGGGATGGCGGCCTCAATTAGCATGGCAGGCACGCCTTTCTTGCCGAAGGCGTGCTGCAGCTCCCTGTAGAGCTGCTCTTGTGCATTGAGGGCGGCAATTTGGCGGTGCAGTACCTCACAGCGCTCGCGGAAGCCCGCCAAGCTCAGCAGCTGGCTTTTGAGGTAACTGTACTCCTCGTTGAGCGCATCATAATCGGTGCGTAATCGGTCGCGCTGCAGCCGATGCTGTTTAGCTTGCTCAGCAAGCTCGACAAGGTGGTTGATGCGCTCTTGCAGAGCGGGCAGCTGCGCTTCAACCTCGGCCAGACGCGCTCGTTTCTGCGCCAGCTGTTCTTGTTTTTCTGCCGATTGCTGCTGCAGCTTAGGCATGCGCAGCAGCGCCTGCTCAAGCCTATCGGCGCGCAAGCGAGCCTCTTGCAGGGCTGCTAGCTGCTGGCGGATGGCTTCGTACGCCTCTGAGTCATAATTGAGCGCCTCGGCTTCTTTCTCGCAGGTGGCCATGATCTGCCGCGCCTCTTGCGCGAATGCGTTCGACTCGAGTTGCGCCTGCAGTGCGGCTTGCTCCGCATAGAGCTGCGCTGCGCGCTCAGCCGCTGCGAGCGTCGCTTTCAGCCGCTCATTTAAGGTACCGAGCTTCTTGTTCAAGTCGGCTTCCTGGCGCTTTAGCAAGGCGTCTGACTGCCCGATGCGCTTTTCGAGCGTTGCGATGTGCTGCTGAGTGGCTGTAAGAGACTGCTTGGCTTGGGAGTATTGCTCGCGCATCATCTCAATCTGCTCAGTGTACTCAGCGATCAGCGCAGCGCGCCGCTCAGCTGAGAGTGGCGCGTTACAGACTGGGCAAAGCGGTGATTCAGAGGCCTGAAGCATTTCCAAGTGGCTGCGCAGCTGCTTACCTTCTCGCTCGATCTGGTAGCAGTTGGCTTCTTGCTCAGCGTGCATCTTCCTGTGCTGATCGAGCTGATCGCGCAGCACTTGCAGCTCTGCTTTCTGGCCCTCTAAGGCATGCAGCTCAGCTTGAGCTGTAGCGTGCTGCTTGTGAAGTGCATCACGCTGTTCGGCATCTCGCTCGAGCATGGCCGCTTGCTTGCCGAGTGCCTCATACTGCGCCCGCAGACGCTCTTGTGCCTTGTTCAGCTCGGCTTCCGCCTTGCGATATTGGCGCTCCAAGCGCTCGAAGAGGCGCCTGCGCTCGTCGAGGCCTGCTAGTTCAATCTCAAGCTGCTTGCGATGTGCTTCAGCCCGCTCGATCTCGGCCCGTGCTACGATCAGTGCAGTGTGATGGGCGATTTCTTGCTGCAATTCGCTATCCTCTCGCTCCAACTGCGTTATATCGCTCTTCAGGGCAGCCGCGTTGTGCGTGAGCAGCGCATACTCGCGTCGCGCCGCCGTCAATTGATCAGCGGCATTCATCAGGGTGCGGTAAGCCTCTTCAGCTTGGTCAAGCTCAGCGCGCTTGGCGGCTAACGCTTCAGCAAGATTCTCAGCTCTTTGGCGTAGGATGGGCTCTTGAGCTAGTTCATCTTCAAGGCGCTTGATCTCGTTGGCGCTGTGCAGACGCTGGCTATCGCACGCCTGCGCTCTCTCCTTAGCAGACGCCTCGTAGGCTTCCCAGTGCGCCAGGCCGAGAATATCCGCTAAGATTTCCTTGCGCCTGGCGGGCGTCTGCGTGGCGAAGGCATCGGCTTTGCCCTGCTGCAGAAAAGCTGAATGGATAAACGTCTCATAATCCAAGCCGACGCGCCTTGTGATCTCTTCATCGATCTCGCGCAGACTAGCGTGCTCATTGATAGCCGCCCAAGCTTGGCTATCGGGGTCGTAACAGCGCAGCCAGACCTCTGCCTTGCCGCTTTTGCCGCTTTTGGTGTAGAGACGTTGCACTTGATAGTAGCGCCCATTTTGCTCGAAGGTGAGCGCGACAAACATCTCGCGCTGCCCGCTGTGCAGCAGATGATCCCTATCGCTGGCGCGCGCCTTGCCCCACAGCGCCCATGTGATGGCGTCTAGCAGGGAGGATTTGCCGGCACCGTTAGCGCCCGTCAGGCAAGCGACGTGAATCCCCTCAAAGGAAAGCTTGACCGGTTCACGATAAGCCAGAAAATTCCTGATGATCAGCTCGATCGGGCGCATAAGCCGCCTGGTTGGCTACCAGCCGTGCTCAAGGCGTGTGATCAGGCGTTCAGGCATCTCGGCGCGGCGCATTTTCTCCTGAGTGACCTTGACAGGGTACGGCACGCGCCGATACTCAAGGATGTTTTTCTCGACTTCGAGCACGGCGTAGGCCGCATTGGGATTTGAGTCGCGTGGCTGACCAACACTGCCTGGATTGACGATCAGGCGATGCCCATTCAGCTGCGCCGGCTGCCGATAGACTGGCACCTGCGCATCGGTATCGCCGCGCTCGGACATCAGCTTGTAGATCACGGGTGTGTGGGTGTGCCCGACGAAACAGTAAGGCGTTTCGAAGTGCGGGAAGTTCAGAGCGGCAACCAGCGGATCAAGGATATATTCCCAGACCGGCTCGCGCGGGCTGCCGTGCGCTAACGTATACTGCCCCAGCACAAATGTCGTGGGCAGCGCATCAAGATAGGCGATGTTCTCAGGCTTGAGCGTTTCCTGCGTCCACAGGACGACTTTACGTGCATCTGCGTTGAAGGTGCGGATGTCTAGCCGACCCAGCGCTGCCCAGTCGTGGTTGCCGGCCAGACACAAGTGCGGCAGCGTCTTGAGCAGTTCGCAGCACTCATTTGGATCAGGGCCGTAGCCGACGACATCGCCCAAGCACCATACGTAGTCCCAATCGCCTTTAGCATCCTCGAGGACGCTCTCGAAAGCTGCCAAGTTCGCGTGAATATCCGAAATGATTAGAATCCGCATAGTTTGCCTACTTCACAAACGGAGATTAGGCCTAGCACCTGACTCGATGAGTATCTTAGCACGAATTGGGCTACTCTGCGAAAAAACCACCCTGAACTTCGTGAAAAATTCACACAGAGCGTTATAATAGTGCCTCATGCGCAACACGACCCTTTATCAGCGCCTGGTTGCGATGGCACTGCTATATTTGGCTCTATGCGCTTGTGAGGCATCCGCTGCGAAGCCGACTGCCACCCTGCAAGCGCCCAAGCTTATCAGGCGTAATGCCGATTGGCGCCCTGTGATCCAAACTTTTGACGGCTACGAGATGGTGCGCGTGCCGCCAGGCTGCTTCAAGATGGGCATGCAAGGCGGACGGCGTGACGAGCGCCCCGTAACTGAAGTCTGCATTGAGCGCGCCTTCTGGCTTGACCGTTTTGAGGTGACCAACGCACAATATGGCTCTGAGGGTGGCTACGGCGGGGCAGATATTCCGCATGGCAACCTGACCTGGTTCGAGGCGCGCGATTTCTGCACGGCGCGCGGCGCCCGTTTGCCCACTGAAGCCGAGTGGGAATACGCTGCGCGCGGCCCAGATAGCCTGATCTACCCTTGGGGCAATGTGCTAATCGGCGATCGCCTGAACTACGATCAGCGCCAGCTGCAGCCTTCGCCTGTGGGCAGCTTTCCTAAGGGTGCTTCATGGGTTGGCGCCGAAGATATGAGCGGTAATCTGTGGGAATGGGTGAGCAGTCTGTACATGCCCTATCCCTATCGCGCTGATGACGGACGTGAAGACCCACACAACACTACTCTGCCGCGCGTTTTTCGAGGCGGCTGGCTCAGTTATGTGGACTACGGCACAAGCGCTGTGATGCGCTTCCGACTTGCCCCTCACGAACGCGATTGGCGCATCGGTTTTCGCTGCGCAAAGGACGATTGAGCATTCATGAAACAAGTCTCGAAAATGACTCGCCGCCTGGCACTGATCCTGTTCGGCGTGCTGCTGGCCTGGCTATTGATCGAAGTTGTGCTGCGCGTCGGCTTTGAGCTGCTGCCGCCGGGCGTTCAGGCGCAGCTGCAAGGCGTACGGCGCGTTCCTTGGGCTGAGGAGCGGATCGTGCCCGCCTTCCCTTTCATCTTGGACCGGACGATCCAGGTGCGCTTGCCCGTCGGCTTGCAGAACTATCCGGTGCGCTGGAGCGATGCGCGCTTTCAGGTGGATACGATCAGCGTCTGGGATGGGCATGCAGTCGGCTTTCGCAGTGCACCCGCTCACTATCCACTGGACGTGATGACCTTCGGCGACTCGTTCACCTTCTGCTGGACAGACTACAAGGATTGTTGGGTTACCTTGCTAGCACGGCGAGGCGGGAATTGGTTCAATGCAGCCGTGCCGGGCACCGGCACAGCCGGACAATTCGCGTTGATGCGAGAAATTGTGCCGCCGACCAAGCCACGCCTCGTCATCTGGACTTGGTTCCCCAATGATTTGAAAGACGTCTACGACCTCGATCTGCTGCAGGGCAAGACCGAGCCGCTGGAAGTGCCGCCGCCGCTCAACCCCGACCTGGAACCCGTTGGCTTAGGGCAATTCTCGGCGCTAGCGCACTTGATCTACGCCGCTCTGACCCCGCCGACCATCCTGACACCCTACCAGCACTATCAGACTGTGTTCGTGAACAACCGCCCTTTGCTGGTGCGCACAACTGAGTATCCGCACGCTGACTCGCTGGCTTGGTCGGCTAATCGCTATGGTTTGGTGCGCACGTTGGAGATTTTTGACCAGGCGCGGCGCTTTTTGCGCGAAGAAATCGGCGCAGAGCTGCTGATCGTACTGCTGCCGACCAAAGAAGAGGCGTACAGCTCGGCGCTGAGCCAGACGCTAGGTAACGCGTACATTGAATCTATCGGTGAGGGGCGCCGCGCCATCATCGCCCACCTGGCAGCCAACGGTTACCGCTACCTCGACGCCCTCCCCGCCCTGCGCAAAGCTGTCGAGGACGGCCAGAGCGTTTTCTACAGCTTCGATTCGCATCTGGATGCCAGCGGCAATCGCATCCTGGCGGAGCTCGTCGGCAAGTACCTTACACGTGAGAATTTGCTACCTGGTCAAAACTGATCATGCCGAAACATCCGATCCTACGCTTTGCCACATGGCTAACTGCTGCATTCGTGTGCCTTGTGCTCCTTTTCGAGGTCAGTGTGCGCATTTTCTGGACGTCCCTGCCGAATATACTGCGTACAGCGATCGTCGGCGTGCGGGTAGTGCCCTGGTCTGAAGAGACGCTCGACCTGCAAAAGGAGAGGTTCAAGCTTGAGGAGGCAGAGAGCCAGTCTGAGGCGCTAGACGTGCTCATTTTGGGCGACTCATTCACCTTTTGTTGGATGGACTCTGATGAGTGCTGGGTGGCGCATCTGAATGCGCACGGCTGGCGCGCACTGAGCGCCGCTGTGGTTGGCAGCGGCTCGACGGCACAGCTAGGCGTGCTGCGTAACCTCTTGCCCAGCCTGCAGATGCGCTTGGTCATTTGGCAGTGGTATTACAACGATGCGGACGACAACTGTCGTTTCGAGCAGCGCGCTGCAATCACACAGGCGCTCGCAGAGACAGCATCTGAGCGCCCGCCGGTGATTGGCAGCGGCATAGGACAATACTCAGCGCTGGCGCGGATGCTAGGCAACTGGTTACGCTGGCGCGCCTTTGCACCGCCGCAACCGCCACCCGATGCTTTCGCGCGCGACTCGGAGCTACCCTGTGAGAGCGATATGGCGAGCGTGCTGAACGACTACGACGTCGGTATTGCGCTTGCTGCTGAGCGTGGCGTAACCGTCATCATCGCGCTTGTGCCGTACATCGATGAGATAGAGGGCGCACAGGGCGCCGACTCGCCCGTTGAGGAAGCCAGTCAGTTGCGCCAAGTGCTGCTAACACATTGCGCGGCACGCCGCTATCACTGCGTCGACCCAAGTGAGGCATTTCGCGCAGCCTACAAGCGCGGTCAGCTCATCTACGATCGTGCCGATCTACATTTGAACGTCTACGGCAATCGCCTGTTCGCCGAAACGCTGATCGCCTATATTGAACGTCACCAGCTCTTGCCCATGCCTTGAGCGAAGAGGTATCGCCATGCTAACAGATAGCTTGCTGATCGCGCTGATCAGCTTTTTGATCGGTCTTTCCAAAGGGGGACTGGGCGGCCCGGTGCTGGGTGCGATGATTGCGCCGCTCCTGAGCCAAGTTATGCCTGTACAGCAGGCTGTTGGCATCACCCTACCAATGCTGCTGACGGGCGATGCTATGGCGCTGCGAGCCTACTGGCGCGCCTGGGATTGGCGCTACTTGCGCATCCTGCTGCCTGCCGCACTGATCAGCACGTTTATTGGCGTAGCGATGCTGCGCGACCTGCCCAACGAGACCCTCAAACGTCTGCTTGGCCTATTCTGCCTGCTGACAGTTGCCTACAAGCTGGGCAGCGACACGCTCAAGAACCTGACCTACACGCCGCGCAATTGGCATGCTTGGCTAGCTGGCTTCATCGCAGGGCTTGGCTCGGCGGTGGCGAACGTCGGCGCGCCCGCTTTCACGGCATATATGTTGCTGCAGAAGGTCTCGCCGCGCATTTTCATGGGCACTGTCACGGTCTTTTTCGGCGTGCTGAATGTGCTGAAGGTGCCGCTGTTTCTTTCGATCGGCGCACTCCAGCCGGACGTCTTCCTCAGCCTGGCTTGGATGCTGTTGTTAGTGCCGCTGGGCGTTGGTGTGGGGTATTGGCTGGTCAAACGGCTCAGTCCGCGCGCTTTTGAGCTCTCGATGTTGGTACTTCTGATTTACATCAGCTTTGCGCTGCTGTTTGGCTAGCCTCACGTTTGCGCGGCTCGGCGAGCCCCAGCGCCGACAGCCAACCCAGACTCGCCAAGACCATCGAGACAATGAACACGACAGGATATAGGCGCACCATTACACTCGAGACGGGCAGGAAGGCGGGCATTAGCGCCTCGAGATTGCTGAAGGCAGGCCGTGCGGTAATCTGCAGCAAGATGCCGCCTAACAGCGGCGCTAAGTTGCTGACGGAGCTGATGGTGTTGGTCAGGCCGATGTAGATCGGGCGGGCGGAGGGCGGCGCGTGCGTGATCATCCAGTCGAAGTAGCTTGGGTAGATCGTGCCAGCCACCACGCCCATCAAAAAGAAGGTGGTATACAGAGCCGGCTGCCCAGCACCAAGATAGCTGATCAGCGCAAACGTGCTCTCTAGCGCCAGCGCCGCGCCTGCCACCAAAATGACCGCCTTGCTGCCTGAGCGGCGGCTTAGGACGCCCATCGTCAGAGCGCCGCAAGCATTGCCCACTTGCAGCAGGATGATTGTATCAGCGATCAGGGTGGCACTAGGGATGCCTAAGTTGCCAGTTGCAAAGACCGTGTAGAAGGG
This sequence comes from Aggregatilineales bacterium, assembly GCA_046719055.1. Lineage (GTDB taxonomy): Bacteria > Chloroflexota > Anaerolineae > Aggregatilineales > UBA2796 > CP2-2F. The sequence continues at coordinate 15,369 of JBDNDQ010000057.1, forward strand.
CACGCTCATCGCTGCTAGATCGAAGAGCAAGCGCGTACCCACAAAATGCCTGAACTCGCGATCAGCTCGCAGCACATTGCCTAGAAAGGTGCCATACTCGCGCACGCTTGGGCTCTTCGCCAAGATAGGCGCTGGTTGTTCCTCGCGCAGCAGCGCCAAACCGATCCCACCGCACACGAAGAATGCGCCCGCCACAGCGAAGATCAAGCCGTAGTTCAGCGGAAAGGCTAAGCCCGAGCTGCCGATGGCCCAGCGCGCAAACTGACTCATGCCGAAAGCGCCAATGGCAACCAGGAACTGCCCAATCCCGAATAGCGTGCCGCGCAGTTTATTCGGCATTGAGCTGCCCAGCATATCGCCCCAGCCCAGAGTTACGATTGAGTCGCCGATGGCGAAGGCCCAGTAGCCCAGCAGGAAGGCGATCAGCATGACTTGCGTGCTGCGCGGGTCGACCGTCACCAAGATGATGGCGATGGCGATCATGGTCAGGCGCACAAACGGCGCTGGCAGCAGGAATGGCTTGCGCCACGTCCGTCGATTGACAACTTGCGCCAAGAACAGCTGCGGCACAAGCCAAAAAAAGTAGTAGGCACCTGTAGTCAAGCCGATCAGCCCTTGATTGCTCGTCAGCTGGCTAACGAAATCTGGGATGAAGGCGCTGCTAGTGCCGACCATGCCAAAGCCGACGCCAAAGGCGAAGTAGTCCAGCACAAACAGGACGAAGTTACGGCGCAAATGCCTGTAGCGCGGCGCAGAGATTGCCGTTGCCGTCATAGCAATTCAGTTGTCTCACTCTCTGAAGTAGTTAGTAAGGTTTAAGCCAGCTGTTCAGCCATGTGTAGGCTTTGTAGCGCATGGGCAGCTCGAAGCCGTTGCCATGCGGATAGGTGTAATGCGCCAAGCGCTGCGGTACGCCCAACTTCTGATAAGCGGGCAAGGCGCGCCGATAAATTTCGGCGGCATCTGTGCTGTGCGCATCGCCCTCAATGGTCGAGAGCAGGAACGGGCGCGGCGCCACCAGCGAGAGAATATGATGCAAGTCGGCAACCTGCATCAGACGTGGCACCACAAACTCGATCTGGAACCAGCTGTTCTGTCGCACCGTCTCGCGGTAGCTCATCAGGCTGCCATGCGCCACTGTGGCAACCAGGCGTGGCTCGAAGGCGGCAGCCCAGAGCGCCATGCGCGCGCCATAGCTCTGCCCGATGAAGCCGAGCCGTGTGCCGTCCACTTCCGGGCGAGTCAACAGGTAGTCGACTGCGCGGCTGATATCCGAGAGCAGGTGGCGCAGCATGGTCTCGCCGCGCAGGAGCAAGACGGTGTGATATTGCAGCGTGTAGGCGGCGTCGTAGGCGGCGCCGTTGCTGTTCGGTGAGCGCCGCTCACCGTAGCCGAAGGCATCCGGCGCCATGACCACATAGCCAAGTCGGGCTAGCTCCACACCGACAGACGGGCGCGCCTCATCGACTAGCTCTTCCTTGCCGGCGGCAAAATTGCCGCTGCTGTGATGACAGATCACCGCCGGGCAGGGCAGGCTAACGCCCTTCGGGATCAGCAGATAAGCATAGCCCCACTGATTCGGGCTGAGCTGATACTTGACATGCTCACGGCGGTAGTGAGGGCGCTCTACCACGTCGAGCACCTGCGGCTCAAGTGGTGCGGAATCGGGTGGCGCACCTAGCACAGAGAGAACCGATTGGCTCAGCATCTCAGCCAGATTCACTTCTGAAGTCGAGCGCGCCATGCTCCTGCTTTCCTATCAGCTCCTGCAGATTCTACACTCCCCTGTGTATTTTGCCCGAAGATAGCTTTTTTTCCAAATCGGGGGCAGGCTCGACCTGCTCAGGCGCCAAACGCGGAGTTATTCACCATGTCGGGCTGCACTCAGACATCTCTGCCAATGCTAAGCCATCCACCAGCGCCGTGGAGAGGTAGCCAGCCGAAAACTGCACCAGCTCGTTCGGCAAGACGGTCAGCAAGCGCGCCTCAGAGCGATGTTGCCTACCGCCGGCATAAAGCGAGACCATGCCGCGCAAGGCGCCATCAGCAGCGCGATAGGCGAGCAGAGCGCCATCCGCTGTCAATACATACAGCAGGCAGCCCTCGCCAACAGCTAATAGGGGCGGCTGAGTCGGCAAGGCTGGCAAGCGCACTGTCCAGCGCAGGCCGCCGCCAGGCGCGTAAGCGTATATGTCATTGCCGTAGCCAGCATAGATGTACATATTCCCCAAGCCATCGGCAGCTATCTGCGCAGCGCGCCCAAGCCCGATGCCCGTATCCAAAAGCGGTGTCAGTACAGCATCAGGGCTGAGCAAACTGACCTGCGAACCAACTGCGATCAAGAATCCGCCGCCTTGCACCGCCATCGGGGCGATGGGCGAGGGCGCCCGCGCCGCATACAGCAAACGTCCTTCATCGTTTAAAACCAGCAGCTCGTGGCTCCCATCATTCTCAACCGATGCAGCTAGCAGGGCGCCACTCACTGCATAGCGCTCCACGCGCCGACCGAGCGGCTCGCTCTGCCAGCGCACCCGACCGTCCATATCGTATGCCACAGCACGGTTCTGCTCATCCAAGAAGACGATTGTCCTGCCGACGCGCAATGGTGGCGTGCGGAGCGCCCGGTCAGCGCGCCAAGCGCCGACGAAGCGGCCGTTCTCGACGACGAAGGCCTGCCTATTGGCTGCTACCCCCAGAATACGCCCATCCGGCAGTGGCGCGATGCCACTCAAGCCTTCCACGCGCAACGTCCAGCTCGGCACCAGCTGTGCTTGACTGTTCGTGGCGAGCGGGCGTGCCTCCAGCTGGAAGCGCGTGGCGTAGACGGCATTGCCATCCGCCAGCCAGATGGGTGGCGCCACAGGTAGGCTGCTAGCACTCACAATGGCGCGGAAGGCCGGCTGTAGACGCAGCCGCCACTGCTCCGTGAACTCAATCGGGTGCAGCCAGCCGCCTTCCAGCGGATCGGTGTTCCAGTAGCCCGGGCCGCCGGTGCTGGCGCGCATCCGCCGAATTTCGTAGTGCAGATGCGGCGCACTGTTGCGCGGCTTGCCAATCACGCCAATGATATCGCCGCGCAGCACGCACTGCCCCACGCGCGGAAAGATGTACGGCTCGCGCGACTCGATGTGCCCATAGAGCGAAAATACCACGCTGCGATCGGGCAGGGTGTGCTCAATGATCACCACGCCCTTTTCGGTATCCCAGCCCTCAGGGTCGCTGAAAGTGACCCTGCCGCGCGCTGCAGCGCGCACGGGCTCGCCAGGGCGCTCAAAAGCCAGGTCTATCCCGCTGTGGTAGCCATTGAAGCCCGCCCGAAACAAACCGAAATCGTCGTGATCGAGGCTGATGCCGTCGATCGGGTAGTCAAAGCGATCGACGATGCCGCAGTCGAGGTCTGCTTGTGCATAACTGAACAGTTGCGGCGCGGCAAGCAGGGCAATCACTGCCAAGAGAAGTGCACGGCGAGCAGTCGGAAACACACTCATACTCAGAGTTTATCTTGCCAAAACGGTCGATAGCTGTTTAACGATGCATACAGCCAGCGTTGAGATAGGCTAAGTCTACCACACTACATGACGGATCCCACCCCACATCATGCCTGCGTTACACAAGGTGCATAGTTGTGTGCTATACTCTTGGCAAACACAGGCGAGCAATCCCTCGCCTTTCTCATTTAGTTCACTGTGAATGAGCGTCTGCATGACAACGAATTCCAAGAATGGCGTATCGCGCCACATCCTGCCGAATGGCTTAGTCGTCCTGCTCAAAGAGTCTCATAAGGCGCCTGTGATCAGCTTCTGGGTGCTGTATCGTGTGGGCAGCCGCGATGAGCCAAGCGGCAAGACAGGCATCTCGCACTGGGTTGAGCACATGATGTTCAAAGGCACGCCCAACTTCCCTGCGGGCGTGCTGGATAAGGCGATCGACCGCGAGGGCGGCCAGTGGAACGCCCAGACATCGCTTGATTACACTGCCTATTTCGAGACTATGCCCGCTGACCGCATCGATTTGGCGCTGCGGGCTGAGGCTGATCGCATGGTCAATGCGCAGTTCGATCCTGAAGAGGTTGAGAGCGAGCGCACGGTCATCATCAGCGAGCGGCAAGGGCTGGAGAACAGCCCAGCGTTCTGGCTGGATGAAGAAGTCCAAGCGGCGGCTTTCCGCGTGCATGGCTATCATCATGAGGTCATTGGCGATATGGCAGACCTCGAGCGCATGACTCGCGACGAGCTGTATGCCCACTATCGCACCTACTATGCGCCCAATAACGCGATCGTCTCGGTGGTGGGCGATTTTGAGAGCGCGGCGATGCTGCGCCGCATCGAGGAGCTCTACGGGGGTATTCCGCCAGCAGACTTGCCTAAGCGCTTCATCCGCCCAGAGCCGCCTCAGCAGGGTGAACGGCGCGTGCGCGTCGAGCGACCAGGCCCAACGCCCTTGCTCTCAGTTGTTTACAAAGCGCCTGCTGTGACTCATCCTGACTGGATCAAGCTGTTCGTGCTGGATAGCATTCTAGGCGGCGCCAGCGGCTTTGGCGGTGGCGGCGTGAGCAACAAGACCTCTCGGCTGTATCAGGCGCTGATCAAAACGGAGCTGGCGGCGGCATTCAGCTCAGGGCTCTACCCTTCCGCCGATCCGTATCTCTACTCGATCGACCTCGTCTTGCGCGAGGGGCGCACGCTTGAGGAAGTTGAAGCAGCGCTGGATGCCGAGCTGGCCAAAGCCGCCAACGGCGAGATTACCCAAGCTGAGCTAGATAAGGCCCGCAAGCAGGCACGGGCACTCTTTGCCTACAGCACCGAGAGAGTCACTAGCCAAGCGTTCTGGCTAGCCTACTTTGAGCATGCGGCAGGCAGCTGCGACTTCTTCCTAACTTTTGAGGAGCGCCTACTAGCCGTGACCCTCGAAGATATCCACGCTGTGGCGCGCCGCTACTTGAGGCGCCAATCGCGCACGGTCGGTTGGTTTGTGCCAACTCAGGAATCAGACGACGGCGAACATGAAGCAGCTTACGCAGATGAGCTGCTCGGCGGCGCGCACGGACAGGAAGAGATGTGAAATGACAACAAACGCACTTTCGCTGCCCAGCAGCGCTGATATTTTGCGAGTCGTGCTGCCCAACGGCATCACTGTGCTGGCCCGCGAGAATTTCGTCAACCAGTCGGTCGTGATCAGCGGCAGCCTTGCCGTCGGCAACCTGCTGGAGCCCGACGGCAAAGACGGGCTGGCCGATTTTGTAGCATCAGCGCTGATGCGCGGCACGCGCAACCGCGATTTCGACGCACTGCACGAGTCGCTAGAGAGTATCGGCGCCAGTTTGAGCGTCAGTGGGGGCACGCACAGCACCGGCTTCGGCGGCAAAGCGCTAGCTGAGGACTTGGGCGTGCTCTTAGGCATCCTCTCGGATGTGCTGCGCAATCCGGCTTTCCCCCCTGATCAGACTGAGCGCCTGCGCGGCGAGATCCTCACTGGGCTCAAAATTCAGGCGCAGGATACGCGCAGTGTCGCTTTTGATAACTTTCGGCGCCTAGCCTATCCGCCTGACCATCCCTACAGCCGCAGCATGTTCGCCGTCGCCCAGAGCTTGCCCCACCTCACCCTCGACGATTTGAGCGCTTTTCATACCCAGCACTACGGCCCAAACAGCATGATCGTCGTAATCGTTGGCGCTGTGAAAGCCGAAGAGGCCGTGCGGCTGGTCGCGGAGCACTTCGGAGATTGGCACAACTCGGCTCAGCCACCTATGCCGAGCGTGCCTGATGTACCGCTGCTGCCGGAGCCGCGCCAGACCTTCAAGCTAGTGCCCGGTAAGACGCAATCAGATATTGTGATCGGCTGGGCAGGCCCGTCGCGCTTTGCGCCTGACTTCCACGCGGCAAACCTCGCCAACAACATCTTGGGCGTCTTCGGCATGATGGGCAGGTTGGGCAAGAACGTGCGCGAGGATCAAGGCCTAGCCTACTACGCTTACAGCGTTGTGCATGGTGGGCGTGGGCCATCGCCTTGGGCGGCTTCGGCAGGCGTGAACCCGAAGAATGTCCGCCGCGCCGTCCAGTCCATTCTCAGCGAGGTCGAGCGCCTGACCTCAGAGTTGGTCAGCGAAGAGGAGCTAGCTGATAACAAGGCGAATTTCACCGGCTCTTTGCCGCTGACTCTCGAGACGAATGAGGGCGTTGCCGCGGTGATGCTGAGTATGGAGACGTATCAGCTCGGCTTGGATTACCTGCTACACTATGCGGAGACGATCAACGCGATCACGCGCGAGGATGTGCTGAAGGCGGCGCAGAAGTACCTCTCGGCGAAAGCGTATGCCCTCTCGATCGCAGGCCCAGAAATAGACGACTAATCCGCTTGCCCTTTGAGCGGCGGCGGCAGGGCACATCCGGGCGGATGTGCCGTTATAAAACGCGCTAGGATGACGGCAGCGGCGTGTCCATCTATCCGATCGGGCTGCGCGGCTCCGATCTCGGTCAGAAGTTCGTTTGCCTCAACACTGCTGTACGATTCATCCCACAAGTAGACTGGCAACGCCAGCGCTGCTGCCAGGCGACTCGCCCAGCGGCGCACAGTGCGGCTCCGAGCCGTCTCCCCTTCGGGCATGATCGGGACTCCCACCACCACACCAATCGCGCCCTGTTTCTCGGCCAGCGCCGCGATTTTGGCAAAATCCGCGGCGCGCGTCGTCCGCTCGATCTGCCGCTGCTCTGCG
>JBDNDQ010000058.1:0-21446 GCA_046719055.1 Aggregatilineales bacterium
CAACAGCTACCCTAGTAGTTGCAACCCTATTCGACCCGTTGAGGGTACTGAAACATCTTAGGAGAGAGCTCATACTCTTCCTGGATGGCGTTGCAACCCTATTCGACCCGTTGAGGGTACTGAAACGCACGCTGTCACGCTCGTTGCGCAGGACAGCAATGCGTTGCAACCCTATTCGACCCGTTGAGGGTACTGAAACCTACCAGCAGGTCGACCAACGCTGCCGCGCGATTGCGTTGCAACCCTATTCGACCCGTTGAGGGTACTGAAACGCTGCTGGCGAGCAAGCTGGTTATGCAGCTTTAGTGCGTTGCAACCCTATTCGACCCGTTGAGGGTACTGAAACTTCATAGCATGCTCCTTGGGTGTAGGCTAGGCACCGGTTGCAACCCTATTCGACCCGTTGAGCGTAATGAATATAATCTGCGAGAGACCGAATATAGAACACGGAGAATCGCAGAGATATGCCAGATAACGCCACTGTCACGGGCAAGACTATCCTGATTACAGGCGCAACGAACGGCATCGGCAAGGAAGCTGCTCGTAGTCTAGCTAGACGAGGCGCCCGTGTAGTCATCGTCGGGCGGGATGCCCAAAAGTGCGCCGCAACGGTCGCCGAATTGCAACAGAGCACCGGCAGCTCCGCTGTCGAGGCGCTCACCGCCGATCTATCTGCAATGGCGCAGGTGCACCGCCTCGCCGATGAGGTCAAGGCGCGCTGTCCGCGCCTGGACGTCCTGATCAACAACGCTGGCGCCTACTTCGATAGGCGCCTGACCAGCGCAGACGGCTACGAGATGACCTTCGCGCTCAACCACCTGAGCTACTTCTATCTCACGACGCTCTTGCTCGATCTGCTCAAGGCCAGCGTGCCAGCGCGCATCGTGAACGTCTCGTCGGATGCGCACCGCCTCGCCCGCCTGAACCTAGTCAATCCGCACAAGCCGCCCATCTACAGCGGCTTCCGCATCTACAGCGAGACCAAGCTGGCGAACGTCGTGTTCACCTACGAGCTGGCGCGCCGCTTGGAGGGCAGCGGCGTGACGGCGAATGCTATGCACCCTGGCTTTGTGCGCAGCGGTTTCGGCAGGAACAACACGGGCTTGATGGCCAAGATCTTCAGCCTGATGCAGCGCTTCGCCCTGACGCCAGAGCAAGGCGCCGACACGATCGTCTACCTCGCCAGCGCCCCTGAGGTAGAAGGCGTCAGCGGCAAGTACTTCGTCAAGCGCAAGGCGGTACCCACCAGCCGTGCCTCTTACGATCAAGAGACGTGGCGAGCGCTCTGGACGCTCAGCGAGCGCTTGATCGCCGAGAGACAGGCCGTCTAGGCGGGCTGGGCGCGGGCGGCCTCAAGCAGGCGCTTGATGTGATCGCTCAGCAGGCCAATGGCTATGCTGTTGTGGCCGCCCTCAGGGATGATCACATCAGCGTAGCGTTTGCTCGGCTCGACGAATTCAAGGTGCATCGGGCGCACCGACTCAAGATACTGGTGAATGACCGACTCGACGGTGCGGCCGCGCTCGTTCACATCGCGCTCTAGGCGGCGGATGAAGCGGATATCGGCGTCAGCATCCACGAAGAGGCGCACATCGAACTGGGCGCGTAAATCGGGATCGGCGAAGATCAGGATGCCCTCCACCAAGACGATCGGCGCCGGATAAAGCGTACGAGTCTGTGGACTGCGGCTGTGCGTGCTGAAATCGTAAATCGGGACTTGAACTGGCTCCCCGCGGCGCAGCTGGGCTAAATGCTGCACCAATAAGGCGGTCTCTAGGGCGTCGGGATGATCGAAGTTGACGATCTCGCCGCCGATGCGCGGGATGGCCTCTAGATCGCGGTAGTACGAGTCGTGAGGTAGATATGCAATGTGCTCTTCACCAATGGCTGCTAGCAGGCGCTGCGCAACGGTCGTCTTGCCGGAGCCGCTGCCGCCCGCCACACCAATTATAACAGTACGGCGACTCTCAGCCGCCGCCGAGTCAGCTTTCATGGGCGCTCCTGGAATGTGCTAGGGCGTACAATGCTGCCTTGTGCGCTTAGCTGTGAAGAAGTCTGGCACAAGGGCGGAATGCTGCGATGAATTTTAACAATTCACGCCTGAAAGCACAATCCGCAGCGCGTGCTCAGGGCGCGTAAGCCATCACGCTCCCGCGCACACCAACTGCCACCCGTTCGCCGAGCGCCAACTCGGCATTGCCCCACGTGCGCACGTCTAGCTCGGTCGAGTCGGGGAAGCGCAGCCGCAAGAGCTGATCATGCCCGAAAAAGCGGATAGCCACCACCTCAGCGCCGCCTTCGGCGTTTGCCGTCACGCGCAGCGCCTCAGGGCGGATCATCAGCGCTACCTTACCGTGCATTGGTACGGCTAGCGGCAGCTTGCCGAGCGCGCAATGCGCTACCTCGCCCTCAGCCACGCCCTCGATGAAGTTCGCCTCGCCCAAGAAGGCGGCTACCTCGCGGCTGATCGGGCGCAAATAGACCTCTTGCGGCGCGCCAACCTGCTGCACTTTGCCCTCGCGCATGATCACCACAGTATCAGCCAGGCTGAGCGCCTCTTCCTGATCGTGCGTCACAAAAATGGCAGTGGCATTCGCCGTCCGCAGAATCTGCCGCACATCCTCGCGCATGGAACGGCGCAGCGCCGCATCCAAGTTGCTGAACGGCTCATCCAGCAGCACGACCGACGGATTCGGCGCTAGGGCGCGCGCCAATGCCACGCGCTGCTGCTCGCCGCCGCTCAGCTGGTGCGGGAAACGCTTGGCACAATGCGCCAGACCGATCATCTCCAGCATGTGCTGCGCACGGCTATCCCGCTCAGCTGAGCTGAGCCTGCCGTTCAGCGCCGAGAGCGCAAACAGGATGTTCTGGCGCACGCTCATATGCGGGAAAAGCGCGTAATCCTGAAAGACCATGCCGATGCGCCGCACCTCTGGCGGCGACCACGCCCCCTGGCCAGCCACGCGCTCGCCGTTCAGCCAGATTTCACCCTGATCGGGCGCCTCGAGCCCGGCGATCAGGCGCAGCAGCGTCGTTTTGCCGCAGCCGCTGGCCCCCAGCAGGACGTAAATCGCGCCGCGCTCGATCGTCAAGGAGATATCTTCCACTGCGCGCGCCGCCCCAAACGACTTGCTCACATGCCGCAGTTCAATCAGTGCCTCGTTATTCACAGACCTTCCTCAATCTCGCCTAGCATCCGGTTGGTTGCCAATCCGCATCAAGAACCACACAGGGATCAAGCCGACTGCTAAAATCGTCAGGGCGGGCAGGCTTGCCTCCTCCCAGAACGATTCAGCCGCCGCCATATACGTCCAGATCGCTAAGGTATCCATGCCGAAGGGACGCAGCATGACGGTGGCCGGCAGCTCCTTCATCACATCTACAAACACCAGGATCGCCGCCGCGACCATGCCCTGACTGACCAGCGGCAGGTGAATGCGCCATAACACACGTAACGGGCCAGCGCCCATCGTACGCGCGGCTTGCTCCATGCTCGGCTTGACCTTGTCAAGGCTCGCCTCGACGCTGTTGAAGGCAACTGCCATAAAGCGCACAGCGTAAGCGTACATCAAGCCGACGAGGGTGCTAGTGAGGATTAAGCCCGGCGCGCTCAGGTTCAGCTGCTGGGCAAAAGCGTTGATCGCACGATCGATCGGCGCTAGAGTCAGCAGCACAGCCGCTGCTACCACAGTGCCCGGCACAGCATAGCCCAGCGTGGCAAGCCGCGCGATGATCCGTCCGAGCCGCCCACCGCCAAGACGGGCACCGTTAGCGATCAACAGCGCCAAGAAGACTGTAATAAGCGCCGCCAGCGCCGCCAAGCTAAACGTGGTCAGGGCGTACTGCGCAAAAACGTTCCGCCAGCCGCCGAAATTCGTCTGGATGTAGCTGAGCGTCCACGCGATGAGCTGCCCAACAGGCAAGACAAATGCCGCGCTCAGCAATAGGGCACTCACGCCGATCGCAGCAAGCCCGCCCATACCGTGCAGCTGCGCACGCGGCGGGCGCCGCCCTGCCCCGCCGCTCTGATAGTAGCGCGCCTTGCCACGCAGCATCCGCTCCAGCACGATCAGGCAGAGCGCCATGCCCAACAGCAGAAGCGAGAGCTCCGTAGCGCCTGCCCGATCCATGCGCCCCTCCCATAGGCGCACAATCCCCTCGCTGACCGTCGGGAAGCTGAAGAAGCGCACCGTAGCGAAGTCAGTCATTGCTTCCATCATGGCAAGCGCCACGCCCGCCGCCAGCGATGGGCGCGCCATCGGCACGATCAGGCGGAAGAAGGTCTGCGTGCGTGAGTAGCCCATCGTGCGGGCTGCCTCGTAAGTTGCTGCTACCTGCTCGCGGAAAGCTGCCCGCGCCAACAGATAAACGTACGGATACAAGACAAGGCTCATCACGAGGATGGCACCCCAACCGCTGCGGATATCCGGAGGGCGGAAGCCTTGCCCGAACCAGGCCCTCAACGTCGTCTGAACGGGCCCTGCGAAGTCGAAGGTGGCCATGTAGACAAAGCCCATCACGAAAGAGGGCACCGCCAGCGGCAAGAGCAGCGCCCGCTCGAAGAAGGCGCGCAATGGGAAAGTATACGCCGTCACCAGCCACGCCATGCCCGTGCCAATGATCAGCGTCAGGGCGCCCACGCCGCCCAAGAGTAGCAGTGTGTTGCCCAACATACGCGGCAGAATGGTCTCCCACAGCCGTCCCCACATCTCGAGAGATGGGCTAAGCAGTGTCGAGAGCAAGTTCAGGATCGGCAAGACGACCAAGCCCGCTACAAGCAGTGGCAAAAGCAAGCGTCCGCGCAGAGGTCTTGTGCGACGCCCAGCCACCGCTGGTCTATCCTGCAAGTGAGGTAGCGTTGTGTGTGTCAATTCTCTCCTCAACAGTAGCTGAGCCAATGGAGAGGCGGGTGGAACCTCTCCATTGGTCGACTCATGGGAAGTTCGGGAGACGAGCGCCTCTAGTATCTCGCGCGCCCAAGCAGATCGATGGCGGCCTGCTGATTCTTGCCCAACTCAACCAGTGGAAGCTCGTCGATCTTGGGGGTGCCGAAGCTGGCGATGATCTCGTTCAGCGTCGCTCGGGCGTTGACGGGATACTCGTAGTTGCCGCCTGGCAAGCCCGATGCATCGCCTGCTTGGCCCTTCTCGGCATCGCTGAGCCATTCTAGCAGCTTGACAGCGTTCTCGCGATTGGCTGCGTTCGCCGTCACGCCGGCACCTGCCACATTGCGGTGCACGCCACGATCGTCCTGATTCGCCCAGAAGATTTTCACGTTGAAATCGGGATTCTGCGCATACAGACGCCCAACATAGTAGTGATTGGTGATGCCGACGTCACAGCCGCCTGCCGCGATCGTCTCCAGGATGCGCGTGTCACTATCGATCAGCTGCGGCTGGTTAGCAACCCATCCCTTGACCACCGCTTCAGTCTGCTCCTCGCCGAGCGCCGCGATCATGCTAGCAACCAGCGAGATCGTGTAGATGTGCGTGGCCGGGCGCAGGCACAAGCGGCCTGCCCACTTGGGATCGGCAAGCGCTTCGTAGGTCGAGAGTTCGCTTGGATCGACCTTCTGCGGATTATAGACGATGGTGCGCAGGCGCTGGCTCAGGCCGAACCACCGATTCTCGGGATCGCGCAGCTCCTCTGGGATGTTAGCGCGCAGCACTTCAGAGTCAACTGCTTGGAGCAGCCCCTTCTCAGCCGCCAAGACCAGCGAGCCCGTATCCACAGAGAAGAAGACGTCGGCAGGCGTTTGCGCGCCCTCTTGTTCTAGACGGGTCAGCAGTGCCTGTGGCGAGCCCTGTGACAGCCGCACTTCGATGCCTGTCTCCTGCGTAAATTCAACAAACATCTGCTCCATTGCGCCGTAGTGACGCGACGAGTACACATTCACGAACTGGCGTCCTTGGGCGATTGTTGTGTTCGCGCCTGCGAAGATCAGCGCTAGCAGCAGCGCCAGTACAACAAAACGACGTATCGTAGGCATGGTTAACTTCCTTCGGTTAGTCTCCTTTGAACGCCCTCTTGGGCGTTTGAGCGCAACTATAAGAGCAGATCAAAGGCGCCACAAGGCCTACGGCTTAAAGCAAAACTTCATGGGGATAAAACGTGATTTTTGGCACAAGTGAAGCTTAGCATAAAGCACGCTTATCTCGGTAGGCCCAGTTGGCTATCGCTTCTGGGCAGAATGGGCTACACTTAGGGCTATGGAAAACACTTTTGAGGACGCGAGATATGCTCAGCACACTTGAAAAGATTGCTTTTGTGTTGCTTGCCGCAGCCTCTGTGGCGCTTGCCGTGCGCGGTTTCGGCCACATGTGGCTGGTGGTGCGGCGCGGCGGCGATAAGCTCTACCTGGAACGCTTGCCGCAGCGTGCGCTGCGTGCCTTGCGCCTGTACCTCTTGCAGCAGAGCACGCTCAGGGCACGCCCTTTGGTCAGTCTGCTGCATTTGGGCGTTGTGTGGGGCTTCACCTTCTACTTCGTGATCAACTTGGGCGATGTGCTGGAGGGCTTCATCGCCGATTTCAAGTTCTTAGGCAAGGAAGGCGCCCTTGCGGCTGCTTACCGTCTGCTGGGCGATGTGCTCAGCTTGGCCGTGCTGATCGGCGTAGCGTATTTCTTGCTGCGGCGTTTTGTCTTGGGTGATAAGGCGCTCAGCTTCCGCGAAAATGTGATTGTGCATCCGAACGTGGCGAAAGGGCACATCCGCCGCGACTCGCTGATCGTCGGTGTATTCATCTTAGCCCACGTTGGCGCACGTTTTCTTGGTCAGTCGGTGCAGATTGCGATGGGCGAGGGCGTGCAGCCGCAGCCATTTGCGGAGGTCATAGCAGGCTTATGGTCGGGCTTGGGCCCTGACTTGCTCCTATTCCTCGATCATGCCTTTTGGTGGATTGCACTGGGCGGGATTCTGCTCTTCCTGCCGTATTTCCCTTACAGCAAGCATGCGCACCTGTTCATGGCGCCGCTCAACTATTTGACCAAGCCGCCGCGCCGATCGTTGGGCGAGTTGGCGCCCGAAGACTTCGAGGACGAGTCGCGGGAGCAGTTTGGGGTTGGCAAGCTAGAGCATCTACCTCAGACTCACTTGATGGATGCCTTTGCCTGCATCATGTGCAACCGCTGTCAGGATGTCTGCCCAGCCTATGCGACGGGCAAGGAGCTCTCGCCGGCCGCCTATGAGGTCAACAAGCGCTTCCTGATTAAGGAGCGCATGGCGGCACTCGCTCACGGCGCCCAGTCTGAGGCGCCGCTGATTGGGACGGCGATCAGCGCGTCGGCGGTGTGGGCGTGTACGGCCTGCGGCGCGTGCGTGGATATCTGCCCGGTCGGCAATGAGCCGATGCTGGATATCCTCTACATCCGCCGCGATCAGGTGCTGGTACAGGCGAGCTTCCCCGCCGAGCTGAAGGGCGCCTTCAACGGCATGGAGCGGCAGGGCAATCCGTGGCAGATCAGCGAGAGTCGGCTGAAGTGGGCTGAGGGCTTGGATGTGCCAACGGTCGAGAGCAATCCTGACTTCGAGATTCTGTACTGGGTCGGCTGCGCGGCCAGCTTCGAGCCACGTGCCCAACAGACCGCGCGCGCTTTTGTGCAGCTGCTGCGCAGGGCGGGCCTCAACTTTGCGGTGTTGGGCGAACAAGAGGCCTGCACGGGCGACGTGGCGCGTCGCGCTGGCAACGAGTTCCTCTACGCGGAGATGGCGAAGGCAAACGTCGAGACGCTCAATGCCGTCAAGCCGAAGCGTATCGTGACGACTTGCCCGCACTGCCTGCACAACTTGGGCAAGGAGTATCATCAGTTTGGCGGGGACTACACCGTCATCCACCACACCGAGCTGATCGAAGAGCTGATCGCGGCAGGCAAGCTGCCTGCCAGCGCCCATCCGAATCGACAGCCGAACGTCACTTTCCACGATCCGTGCTACTTGGGACGGCAGAACGGCGTGATCGAGGCGCCGCGCACGGCGCTGCGGCAGGGCGCCGGCGTCAACTTGGTGGAGATGGCGCGGCACGGCAGACAGTCGTTCTGCTGCGGCGCGGGCGGCGCACAATTCTGGAAGGAAGAGGAGCACGGCACGGCGCGGGTCAACCTGACGCGCTACCAAGAGGCGCAAGCGACCGGCGCAGGTACGCTTGCGGTCGGCTGCCCGTTCTGCATGCGGATGTTCAGTGATGCGGGTGGCGAGTTGGGTAACACGCTGCAGATCAAGGATGTGGCAGAAATAATCGCTGAAAATGTGCGCGCTGAGCCTGCAGCTGCAGACTAGGTGGGCAGCTCCACCTGTGAAAGGGCTGTTTGTTTCGCGCAGGCTTGCTGTAGCATGTCATGACAGTCTGGGCCAAGATTGTGATCTACAGGGCAGCCAGTCAGCTGCCCTTGACTTAGGCAGCTGAGTCGCGCTACACTCCTGCCCACCCTGAGATCACAACGGAAGTCAATGCGCACGCTATCTGTGCACAAACATGGTGCGCTCAGCCTCTCACTGAGCAACACGTCGCTGATATTCGCGGTCGCACTCGCCCTGCGACTCGCCTTCGTCCTGCTGACCGTCCCGAACACCAGCGGCGGTGATACGCTCGGCTTGCTGCAATACGGCCTGGAGCTGGTGCGCGACCAGATGCCGCATATGACGCACATCCCGCCCCTCTACCTGCTCTACACAGGCGTGGTGCAGAGCCTATTCGGCGAGGGAAACTTGATGGCCCTCCGCCTACTGAACGTGCTGTGGAGCATGGCGCTGGTCTGGGCGGTCTTTGTGGCGGCCGAAGCTTACTTCAGCCGCCGAGTGGCTGTGATGGCGGCATGGCTGATCGGGCTCAACCCGATTTTCATCATCGAGGCGGGGCAGATACTCACTGAGAGCCTGTTCTTGCCGCTGATGGTCGGGGCGCTTGCGCTGCAGGGGCACTACGCAAGGCGCGCTGAGGCGCCGAGCTGGCGGGAAGCAGCGTCAGTCGGCGTCTTGCTCGGTCTGGCCAGCCTGACGCGCGCCATCGCACTGCTGCTGCCGATCTTTTTCGTGTTCCACCTGTGGTGGCGCTACCGACGGAGGGCAGGGCGCTCGATGGCGGCGCTGTTGATCGCCTACAGCGCGGTTGTACTCAGCTGGACGGCTTACGGCGCCCTACGTTGGGGGACGTTAATGATAGGCGGCGGCGGTTTCGCTGCTAATCTTTACCTTGGGACGAATGAGGGCTGGTGCGGCCCGCAGTGCGTGGATGAACGCGCTGGCATCACCGAGGCAGATCAACTGCGCAACGATGAAATCTATATGCAGCGCGCCATCGAGGCAGTTTTGAGCGATCCACTTGGCTATGCCGCGCGCCGCCTGACCAATCTGCTTGAGGCGACCTTGCAGCCGCACAACACCGCCTTTTTTCAGGGCGAGAGCCTGCGCGACCTGGTGGCGAGCTGGTGGCAAGCCGACCGCAGCCTGGCAGGCTTGAGCGCCGTGCTGAGGGGCGATGCATTCTTGCCCAAGCTCTCGTTGTACATCTTTCATGGCGGTGCGTTGCTGTTCGGGGTGCTTGGCGTTCTACTCGGTATATTCCGTTGGCGGCTGTTCTGGCAGAACCTGCCGCTCTACGGCGTTTTGGGCTACTTTTACGCGCTGCACCTGCTGCTGACCGCCATCCCGCGCTACCTGTTTCCGGCGGCGGCGCTGTGGCTGATCTTCGCTAGCGCAGCGCTCTGCCTTAGAAAGTCGAGATGAGCAAACTGCTTAAGCGCTCAGAGCGATACTGGCTGCTGGCTGTACTCGTGCTGTGCCTTGCGGCGCGGCTGGGCGCCTTGATTGCTTTGGGCGGGCAGCTCGCCTTTGAAGGCGATGTGGTGCACGGCGAAGGCGCCTACGATGTGCGCGCCCAGAACCTGCTGAGGACGGGCGTGCTGGGCTTGGAGCCCGGGCAAATTGATGTAGAAGGTTCTAGCGTGCTCTATCCCGTGCTGCTGGCAGCTGCCTATGCCATCGGTGGGCGTAATCTGATCTCGATCAGCCTCTTAAACGTCCTATTTGACCTTGTTACAGTTTGGGCAGTCTATCAGCTGGGCAGGCGCCTGTTCGGGAAGCCGGCCATCGGCGCCTTAGCCGGCCTTTTCTTCGCGCTGTACCCTTATTTGATCTTTCAGACGCTCAGTGTGGGTTACACCGCGCTTCTGGCGGCGCTGCTCAGCTTGACGGCACTCGGTTTCGTCGCGCTGCGCGAGCGCGATCGGCTTGATGGCGGGACGTGGCTGGCCATTGCGGCGTGCGGCGTGGCGATCGGGCTGCTAGCGCTGACTCGCCCGCCGGCTGTGCTGATCGCTTTTGGCGGTGCGCTGTGGTGCCTGTTTCGGCTGAATCTTGGGCAGAGTCTGGCGCGCCTCATCCCGGCAGCGCTGATCAGCCTAGTCGTGGTGGCACCGTGGCTGTGGCAGACCTATCAAACCTTCGATCGCTTCATCCCGATCGGCGGGAACTTAGGCGTAGCGCTGTGGGGTGGCAACAGCCCGTATACAATACCCTTCATTCAGGCAGGCTATCCGTTGCTATGGATGCCTGAGCATCTGGATGTGCAAGCTGAGCCAGGCCAGCTGGCTGTGCGCCTGCTGGAGAACAGCGAGCGGCTGACCCGTCTGACAGCTAGGTACCTGCGCGAGCAGCCTGAGCAAATTCCCGCGCTGCTGCTCTGGAAGCTCTACGCGCAGTGGACGCCGGACATCTTCCCGACGCGCAATCCGATCGACGGCATTATCCCGTTCGTGCGCGAGGCGGATGGTCGCATCCGCGCCCTGACCGACCCTGAGGAAATCCATGCCAATGGCTTCGCCGCTGAAGGCGACGTCTATGCTGAGCCGCTCTTCAGCCTGATTGGGCGCTGGGTACATCGTTTTTACTTCGGCGGCCTGTTGATCTTCGCCATGTTGGGCATATGGTCGGCGCGGCGGGCTTGGCGCCAGGTCTCGCTGATTTGGCTGATCCTGGCAATCCTAACTGCCTTCTATGTGCTGACAACGCCCTGCACGCGCTATCGCTCACCGAGCGATCCGCTGCTCTTTTTGTTCTCGGCGCAGGCTGTGCTACATTTTGCGCAGCCGCGCGGACTCTCCAGACAGACTGAGGGACAAAAGACATGAAGAACATTTTAGTGACGGGTGGTGCAGGCTTCATCGGCAGCGCTTTTGTGCGCCACATGGTGAGGAGTTATCCTAATTACACCATCGTGGTCTTCGATAAGCTGACCTACGCCGGCAACCTCGATAATCTGCTGCCCGTGCAAGATGCGCCGAACTATCGCTTTGTGCGTGGCGATATTGCCGATGCTGAGGCAGTCAGGCGCACCTTAGCGGAATATCATATCGACGCGATCGTCAACTTTGCGGCTGAGTCGCACGTCGACCGCAGCATCATCAGCTCACACGCCTTCCTAGAGACGGATGTGATCGGAGTCTACGTGCTGCTAGAAGAGGCGCGTCAGCTGGGCATTCAGCGCTTTCACCAGGTCAGCACAGATGAAGTCTACGGCTGGATCGCCGAGGGCGCTTTCAAAGAGACCGATCCGCTGCAACCGAACAACCCGTACTCAGCGGCGAAAGCGGGCGGCGAGATGATGGTACGCGCCTACCATGTGACGCACGGACTGCACACCACCATCACGCGCGGCAGCAATACGTACGGCCCGTATCAGTATCCTGAGAAGATGATGTCGCTGTTCATCACCGAAGCGATCGACGATCGCCCCTTACCTGTCTATGGCGATGGTATGCAGATGCGTGATTGGCTGTACGTGGACGATCATGCGCGCGCCATTGACCTTGTGCTGCACGTCGGCGCGCCTGGCGAGGTCTACAATGTGGGCGGCGAGAACGAACAGCACAACATCGACGTGACGCGCCGTCTATTGCACCTGCTGGGCAAGCCAGAGACGCTCATCCGCTATGTAGCCGATCGGCCTGGTCACGACCGGCGCTATGCTCTAGATTGCACCAAGATCAAGGCGCTGGGCTGGCAGCGCAACGACGACTTCGATGACTTACTGGCGCAGACCGTCGCTTGGTATCAGCAGAATGAGTGGTGGTGGCGCAAGATCAAGACAGGCGAGTATCTTGAATACTACAAGCAGCAGTACGCTCAGCGGCTGGCCAATGCCAAGAGCCAGTGAGGAGGACAGCCATGACCGATCTCGTCTATCGTTACGGGCAAGGGCTCTGGTTCGAGGAGTTCACAGAGGGCTTGCCGATCCGCACGCGCGGGCGTACCATCACAGAGGCTGACTTAGTGGCATTCGCTGGGCTGAGCGGCGATTTCAATCCGATGCACACTGATGCGCGCTACGCCGAGACGACCCAGTTCGGCGCCCGAATCGCGCATGGGGCGCTGGTTTTTTCCATCGCTACCGGCTTAGCATATCAGCTGGGCGTGCTGGAAGGCACCGTGATTGCCTTCTTAGGCTTCGAGATGAAGCTGCGCGCGCCGGTCTACATCGGCGATACGATCCGGGTTGAGGCGAGCGTCAGTAAGCGCCGCCCGATGCCGGCGGCGGGCGGCGGCATCGTCACGCTGGATGTGAAGGTGCTCAATCAGAAGGATGAAGCTGTGCAGAAGGGTGAGTGGACGATCATGGTGCGCAGCAGGACGGGCGAGCCGCCCGCCACAACGTTGGAGAGTCAGGGCGCGGCAAGTGATGCTGACTGAGATCACGCCACGCTGCTACCAGACGGCGCTCAAGGGTCTGTACAGCATCATCGTGCCGACGCCCTTTCCCGTCGGCGATGTTTTCGCCTATCTAGCGCTGGGAGGCGATGCCTCACCCTTAACGTTGATAGATTGCGGCGTGCGCACTGATGAAGCGCGCATTGCGCTGCAGGCAGGCCTAGCAGCCTGCGGGGTGAGCTTCCGCGATATCGAGCGGGTGATCATCACGCACCACCACACCGATCACATCGGCTTTGCGGCGGAAATTGCGGCTGAGTCGGGGGCGGAAGTGTGGGCGCATCGGCTGTGCACCGCCTGGCTGGAGCAGCCTGAGGCAGCTCGGCGCGCCTTCGATGCCTACATGAAGCCGATCTTCAGCGAGGGCGGCGTGCCTGAGGATGTCATCAAAGGCATTGAGCTGGTTTCAGCCTATTTGGGCAGCTTTGCACAGCCTGTGGCGGTCTGGCGGACTTTGGCTGAGGGCGATCAGCTTGAGCTGCTGGGCAAGGTGTGGCGAGTCTACCACACCCCAGGGCATGCTGGCGATCTGATATGTCTCTACCAGCCTGAGACGCAAGTGCTGCTCTCTAGCGACCACTTGCTGCGCGATATCAGCTCGAATCCGCTGCTCGAGCCGCCAGAGGCGCCCGACGAGCCGCGTCCGCGGCGTCTGCTCGATTATCTAGACTCGTTGCGGCGCATCGCCCAGTTGGATATTCGCATTGCCTATCCCGGTCATGGGGCGCCTGTGACTGCTGTGGCCCAACTCGTCGAGGCGCGCTTCGCCATGCATGCGCGGCGCGCTGAGCATCTGCGGGAGCTGTGCGCTGAGCAGCCGCGCTCCCTGTACGCATTGATGCGGGCTATGTTTCCACGCCTGCGGCAGCCCGAGACCTTCCTTGCCCTCTCCGAGGTGCTGGGGCACCTTGATCTGCTGGCGCGAGATGGCAAAGTCATGGCTGAGCAGAGCGACGGCGTGGCAATCTGGCGGGCTGCCTAGCCACTTATGGTGCGCTGGGCGTCCGTAGCGGGGCAAGTACCTCTGCCGCCTGCCGACACAAGTTGATGCCGCCAGCGTTCAGCCAGCTCTGCAGGGCGGCGCTTTCTTCGGTCGTCTTGCCCGCCAGCGCATCCATGTAGATGAGTGAGCCCCAACGATAGTAGTTGCGCGTCTCAGTTGCCCAGCGCCCCCAGCCGCGCGGGATCACGCCCCAGCCGCCGTTGTAGCCAGCCAGCGCCAAGCCGATGTGACCGTCGGCGCGCTGTAGACTGCCAATTAAGTAGGCGATGCCGCGCCGGGCGTTTGTCTCAGGGTCGAGCATGTTCTCGCCTTCGGCAAAGTGAAATGGCATCACCTGAAACAAGCCTTGCGCACCTGCCGGCGAGCTGACCAGGTAGTGCCCGCAGCTCTCGATCTGGATCACCGTCGCCAGGATATCGGGATCGACGCCATACTCGCGCGACCACTTGATGATCCAGGGCTCCCAGAATTGCACCTCAGGCGTGAAGAGCGGCGCGATGCGATCGCGGCTCAGGCGTGCTGAGAGGCCTGGATCGGAGGCGCCACCCACCGAAGCCACCGTCGAGATGCCGCCGCGCAGCAACAAGACGATCAGGGCTGCCATCACGCCAAGCGTTATGCCAGCCGTTGCGACGATTAAGAGCAGCTGCAGCGGCAAAAATGCTAGCCACAGGCGATAGAGCATCTGCATAGCCCATTTCACACACAAGCTACCTGTAATTTTAGCACAGCTTGCACGCCCAAACGGACTACGCTTAGACTACGCTCACGATGGGAAGAGCAGCGGCAACAAGATCAGCGTGATGACCATACTGATCAACACAAGCGGCACGCCAATGCGGGCGTAATCGCTGAACTTGTAGTTGCCCGGCGACATCACCAGCGTATTGACTGGTGAGGCAATCGGCGTGGCAAAGGCCATCGAAGCAGCGATAGCAACTGCCATCACGAAGGCTTGCGGCGCCACATTCAGATCGCGGGCGGCGGCGATAGCAATCGGCGCGATCAGCACCGTCGTAACAGTGTTGGAGAGCACTTGCGTGAAGATCGCCGTGATCACAAACAAGCCGGCAATGACTGCGTAAATGCCCAGCCCACTCAGACCTGTGCGCAGGCTCGTGGCGATGGAATCCACCAGCCCGACTTTTACCAGCGCAGTGCTGAGCGGCAGCATGCCCGCGATCAGGAAGAGAGTCTTCCAGTCGATCGCCTCGTACGCCTCGTCCATTGTGATGCAGCCAGTCAGCACCACTACGACAGCTGCCGTCAGGCTGGCAAGCGTGAGTAGGTCTGGGTTGAGCACGATCGTCAGCACCATGATCGCCAGCACACCCAGCACAATCGGCGCCCGCTCAGCGCGCTGGAAGGCGCCGAACTCAGCTGCCTCTGGCTCGCCCATCACGATGTAATCGCGCCGGTGTTGCTGCTTGAGCGCGAAAATATCCTTCCACTGCCCTTGCACCAGCAGCATATCCCCAAAGCGGAGGGGCGTCTGTTTCAAGTCGAGCGTACCGTCGTAGCCCGGTCGGCGGATGTCCAGCACGGTGAGGCGGTGTACCCGCCCGAAATTCAGCTCGGGTAGAGTCTTATCGAGGGCGGCTGAGCGCGGGCGCAGCATCACCTCAGCAATGCCGACCTCATTGGTGATGACGTCTTGCTCCATAACCGGCTCATTTGCCATAATTCCCAGGCGCCAGTAAGCAGCCGCCTGGCTGACCGACTCCGGTTTGCCCTGCACGATCAAGATATCTTCAGCTTGAATCGGCACATCCGGGCGCAGGTACTCAGCGCGGTGATTAGCTGCGAAGGCGCCTGCGCGCCTGCTATGCGCATGGATGGCACTCAGCACGCTCAGATCGAACTGTTCGCGTAAGCTGCTCTCGGCAAGCGTCTTGCCAACCAGCGGCGATTGTGCATCCACGCGCAAACGGTACAGACTCTCGGGCAGGTGGTACAGCTTGAACAGCTCGGCAGGCGTGGTGACAGGCTGCACCTTCTGCACCGCCTGACGCTCCGGCAGCAAGCGCTTGCCCAGTGTGACGACGAACAGCACGCTAGCCAATAGGATGGCAAGGCTGATCGGCGTGAAGCTGAAGAAGTTGAAAGTCTGGTAGCCGGCGAGAGATAGGCGCTCAGCCGCTAGCAGGTTAGGTGGCGTGCCGATTAGCGTACTAGAGCCGCCGATCAGGGCGCTGATGCTCAGTGGGAGCAGCAGGCGTGAGGGCGCCAGGCGCGTCTTGGTGGCCAGGCTAATGATTGAGGGCAACAGCAGCGCTACCACGCCTGTCGAGCTGATGAAGGCCGACATCGTCGCTACAGCGATCATCAGCACCAACAGCAGGCGCGTATAGCTGGTGCCCGCGACTTTCAAAATGCGGTTGGCAATTACATCGGCCAGGCCGGTCTGGAAGACGGCGCCGCCGACGATGAAAAGCGCGCCGATGCTGATCACCGTTCGATTGGCAAAGCCGGCCAACGCCTCACCTTCTGTGATAATGCCTGTGCCGAAGAGCGCGATCAGCACCAGCAGCGCGACGATATCTACGCTAAGCCTATCCCAGATGAACAGCCCGATGGCGATCACCAGCACAGCGACCGTGATCAGGGTTTGAAGTTCCAACTTGCCACGCTCGCTTTCACAGGACGGCGATCAAGACGAACAAGAACAGCACGACGACTAAGACCGTCAGCAGATTGCCTTGCACAAGGAAAATCAGCGGCAACGACTCGACCATTGCGGCGCTAGCGCTACCCGGCGTGGGCGCAAAGATGAACGGCGCAAACGGATAGCCCGTCCGGTCAAGGTAGTACCAGATCGTGCCGAAGATCAGGTAGCCGTTTATGCCGCCCAGCACACCTCCCAACAGGCGCTCCTGCAGACCTTGCCGCCGATCCGAGATGGCTTGCTGCTTGCGCGCCACCCAGCTATTAGGCGTTTGATAGGCGAAAAAGCTGATCACGACCAAGATGCCGCTGTAGAGGAAGAAAATTTGCTCAGGCGTAGCGCCGCGCGTCAGAGGCTGGATCAGCACCGCATCAAACTGCCATGTGGCAAAGAGCGCTAGGATGATGCCCGCCGTCGCAATTAGCTCTCGCGTCCAGCCGCGCAGCGCGCCTACAATAGCAAACAGGACGATCAGCGTCCACAGGATGGTCGAAAGTTGAACCATAGGTCTCTCCGCCGATCAGCTTAGTGATCCTCGACCAATTTTGCCACCTCCAACAGCCGTTCGGCAATGCATTGGGCGGCGTTAGGCACAGCGGCCCGCCGCGCCGACTCGCGCATCGTGTCTAGCCGCGCTGTATCGCTTAGCAGGGTGCGCAGCGTTGGCAGCAGCGCGTTTGAGAGATGTTCATCGTCAAGGCGTATGGCAGCGCCGCGCGCAACCAGCCAATCGGCGTTCACTTTTTGGTAGCGCCACGCATGCGGATACGGCACTAAGACAGCAGGCAGCCCAAAATGCGTCAGTTCGCCCAGCACGCTTGCGCCGGCGCGGCACACCGCCAAATCTGCGGCTGCTAGTGCCAAGCCCATCTCGTCGTGAAGGTACGCAAAAGCGTGATAGCGCCCTCGCAGCGCTGAATCGAGTGCTGCACGCTGCGCCTGTACCGTTTCCCAATCCGCCTTGCCACTGATGTGCAGCACTTGAACGCCCATCTCTAATATATCCGGTAAGATCGCTGCCAGTGCGTTATTCAGGCTGCGTGCGCCCAAGCTGCCGCCGAATACCAGCAGCGTCAGACGCCCTGAGTCCAGCTTGAAGTGCGCCTGCGCCGTCTGACGGTCGGCCCTGAGCAGGGCCCGCCGCAGTGGATAGCCAACAGCCTCTACGCGGCTGCCGCGCCAAAAATACTCCTTCGATTCCGGCACAGGCGCCAGGATAAGGCGCGCAAAGCGGCTGATCACCCGTATGCCCAGCGCCGGCTCGATATCCGGCATGTAAACGACGATCGGCACGCCGCGCAGCCAGCAGGCTAGCGCCGTCGGGAAGGTTGCCCAGCCGCCAGTCAAAAAGAGCGCTCGCGGACGGTAGCGCGCCGCCAAGCGCCACGCCTGCCACGTGCCGATCAAAATTCTCAGGCCGCTGCTGAGCTGTCTTAAGCGCCCAACGCCGTGCAGCGCGCCGCTCTGCACGCGATGGAAGCCCGCCCAGCCCTCGCGTGGCACAAGCTCGTTCTCAATGCCGGTCGCGCTGCCGACAAAATGCAGCCTGGCGCTGGGCTGAAGCTGCCGCAGCGCCTCTACCACGCTCAAGGCGGGATAGATGCCGCCGCCCGTGCCGCCTGCCGCGATGAAAAGCGCTCTACTCGCCAAAGCGCTGCCGCACCCGTGTGATCGAGCCGCGCAGGCCCGGCAGCGAGAGCGTCTCGTTCACTTTGCGAGTTGGCACGGCTTGCCGCGCTGTGACTCGCGAGATGTTGAGCAAGACGCCTACGCCTGCCAAGGCACTGACCAACGATGAGCCGCCAAAGCTGATGAATGGCAGCGGCACGCCTGTGAACGGAATGACTGATGCCATAACCGCAATATTGAACATCGCCTCCAGCACGATCGAGGCTGTGATGCCAGCCGCCAGCAGCGCGCCGAACATATCAGGGGCGTTGCGCGCAATGCGGAAGCCGCGCATCATCAGCACCACGAACAAGCCGATCACAAAGGCGCAGCCGATCAAACCGAGCTCCTCGCCCAGCACAGCGAAGATGGCGTCTGTGTGCGGCGCAGAGAGATTCTCAAATTTTTGGCGGCTCTCGCCCAAGCCCACGCCCGTCAGACCGCCATTCAAGAAGCCGATGATGGCGTTCTGGGCCTGATCACTAGCCATCAGCGGATCGCGCAGCAGATCGAGGAAGTTCTCAACGCGCGCCCGTGCGTAGTCGAACTGACTGATCGCCGCCAAGCCCATCAACATAAAAGCAATGAAGCTGATCGCCAGCTGCAGCCAATCGGCGCCGGCAAGGAAGAACATCACGGTGGCTGTTAGCAAAATCAGCGCCGCCGTTGAGAGGTCGGGCTCAAGGATGATCAAACCCGCCACAGCGCCCACCAACAGAGCAAAAGGCAGCAAGCCGTAGGTCAGCTGCCGAATTTTGTTCTGCTTGGAGGCTAGCCACGCTGCCATGTACATCACGACGGTCAGGGCAGCCAGTTCCGCAGGCTGCACCGCGCCGCTGAAAAAAGCACGCCGCGCCCCAAAGACTGTCTCGCCGAAGATCAGCACAGCAACTAGCAGCGCAAGGGTGACGGCCATGATCGGGATGGCCAGGCGCCGCCACCAGCGGTAGTCGATATAGCTCAGGACGAACATCACGACAAAGCCGAAGATCGCGTTGCGGAACTGCTGCATGAAGATGGCGGATTGAGGCTCCGACCAGAAGAAGGTCGTGCTCCAGACCATCATCAAGCCGATCGCCACCAAAATCCCGACCGTCAGCACCAGATACAGGTCGATCGTGGCGGCAAAACGGCGGCGGCGCTCGGCGGCGCGTTGTTCCAGCAGTAGCGCCTCTTCCTCGCTCAGCTCTTCAAGAGTCGGTGGCAGGGCATCTAGCGTTGTCACGTGCCAAAGCACCTCACAAGCGAATGTTGCGTCTATTCTAGCGCGCTAGATGCATTTTTGCCGCCAATTGGCAAACTGCGCTAGACTTCGGCCTGTGCTTCTCTCTAACCGGAGCGTATTACTATGCCATACGGTCGCAAGATCACGCCCAAGCCCATTCCGCCGCACTTGAGTGTGCAAGCGCTCGTAGATGACTACTTCACAGCTTACAACGCGGCGCGTCTGCGCGAGGCTTGCCAGATTCTAGTCCGCAAGATTTTCCAGCCCGAAGTGACCGTCGTGCTGACCATCACCGGCGCACTCACGCCGACGGGCATAGGCTACGCCGCAGTTGTGCCGCTGATTGAACACGGCCTGGTCGATTGGATCATCAGCACGGGCGCCAATCTCTACCACGATATCCACTTCTCGCTCGGCTTCGAGCTGTACAATACCAGCCCGCACACCGACGACTTGGCGCTCCGCGAGCAGCATATCATCCGCATTTACGATATCCTGTTCGATCAGAAAGTCCTGCTCGAATCAGACGCCTTTCTGCGCCGTGTGATGATCGCGCCTGAGTTTCAGCGGCGCATGGGGACGGCCGAGATGCACTATTTGCTGGGTAAGTATGTCCGCGCTGCCGAAGATGAGCTGGGCGTTGCCCATCGCTCGATCCTGAGCGCAGCCTACATGCACGGCGTGCCGATCTACACCTCCAGCCCTGGCGACTCAACGCTCGGCATGAACGTTGCGGCGCTGCGCCTTGAAGGCAACGCGCTGCAGATGGATGTGGAGCACGATGTGAACGAGACAGCAGCGATCGTCTACGCTGCGAAGGCAAGCGGCGGGCGCAGCGCCGTGATCATCTTGGGCGGCGGCAGCCCGAAGAACTTTGCGCTGCAGACCGAGCCGCAAATTCAGGAGATCCTGGGCATCCCAGAGGCAGGGCACGATTACTTTGTGCAGTTCACCGATGCACGGCCCGATACGGGCGGCTTGAGCGGCGCCACCCCCTCTGAGGCGATGACGTGGGGCAAGATCGACCCTGAGCAGCTGCCCGATAGCGTAGTCTGCTACGCAGATTCGACCATCGCCTTCCCCATCGCCGTTGCCTACGCGCTCAGCCTGGGCAGCCAGCGCCCGCACAAGCGCCTCTACGATCGCCGCGCAGAGCTTCTGGCGCGCCTGACACAGGCTTACCACCAGCATAAGACCGCCAATGCATGAGGATGCTGCTATGTTCGATGTCATTACGCTTGGCGAGGCGCTGATTGATATGGTGGCCACGGCGCGCAACGTCTCGCTCTACGATGCGCCTGCTTTTGAGCCCAAACCAGGTGGCGCGCCCGCCAACGTGGCCGTCGGCATTGCACGCCTAGGCAGACGCGCCGCCTTCATTGGCAAAGTCGGCCGCGATGCGTTTGGGCAAGGCCTGCGCGCCCTGTTGGCGCGCGAAGGTGTGGATGTGCGCGCCATGCTCACCGATCCAACGCGCCTGACCACGCTCGCCTTTGTCTCGCTCTCGGATAGCGGCGATCCCTCTTTCGCTTTCTACGAAGGCGCGCATGCTGGACTCGGCGCTGAGGAATTGCCCGACGATCTGCTCAAGCAAGCATATATCTTCCACTGCGGCTCCGTCTCGCTGGTCAGCCAACCGGCGCGCAGTGCCACTTTAGCTGCGATTGCGCTGGCGAAGGCGAGCGGTGCGCTCTTCTCGTATGATATCAATTGGCGGCCCGCCCTGTGGCCAAGCGCGGATACGACGCAGGCAGCCCAGCCGCTGGCACAAGCGGATATCATCAAGCTGAGCGAGAGCGAGCTGACCCTGCTGACGGGCAACCACGACGTTGAGGCGGCGCTGCGCGGGCTGCCCTACACTGCCCCGCTGATCATGGTCACGTTGGGCGCGCGCGGCTGCACTTACCGCTACAAGGGAGAGCTCTACCACGCCGACGCGCCGCAAGTGGCGCAGGTGGTGGATGCAACTGGCGCCGGCGATGCCTTCACAGCGGCGATCTTGGCGGGCTTGTGCGATCTGCGCGATCAAGGCTGCCCACTTGCCGATCTGCCTCTCGAAAAGCTCAGTTGGCTGGTGGAACGCGCTTGCCGTGCAGGCGCACTGGCAACGCAAGTGCGCGGCGCGATCCCATCCCTGCCCTACGCGGCGCAGCTCGAACGCTGAGCCTCCCTCTCCTATGCCGGCC
>JBDNDQ010000059.1:0-20425 GCA_046719055.1 Aggregatilineales bacterium
GGACTTTGTTGTGCTTTCGGTTGGGAGCGCCGTCAGCTTGCGCGGCAGTACTTCAAGTCAACACCTCACTCCTGCTACGCAGGAGTGAGGTGTTATTCACATAAGACGTCAGGGGCTGCGTACAGTGCATAGGCTAGTGCTCGATCAAGCCCGACTGCTGTGCTGGCAACTCGCGCAGAACATCTAGATCGCCGTTCAAGCGGCGCAAGCTCAAGCCAAGCCGCCGCGAGTTACCGTCGATGTTCAGCACACGGGCACGTACGCGCTCACCCTCGCGCACCACATTGCGCGGATGCAAAAAGTTGCCCTCTGCCAGCTCTGAGACGTGAATTAGCCCCTCTAAGCCCTCTTCTACGCGTGCAAAGGCGCCGAAATCCACCACATTGGTGATCACGCCCTCGACGATCTGCCCAACCTGATAGCGCTGTGCCACCGTTGCCCAGGGATCGGGCTGCAAGCGCTTCAAGCTGAGCGCGATGCGTCCTTGCTCACGCTGTACATCCATCACATAGACTTTGACCTTCTGGCCGCGCGCTAGGATATCGCGCGGATGGCTTACCCTGCCCCAGCTCAGCTCGCTGATGTGTATCAGCCCTTCCACGCCACCCAAATCTATAAATGCGCCGAAATCGCACAGATTAGTCACCTGCCCTTCACAAATAGCGCCGCGCTGCAGCGAATCCAGGATGTTAGCGCGTGTACCCGCTTGAACTTGTGCAGCCCGCTCGCTGAGGATCAGGCGATTTTGCTCGTAGTCGAGCTCGATCACGCGCAACCGCAAGGTCTGCCCAACGCGCAGCGCCAGCTCATTGCGTCGCAGGGCGCCATCGGCTGTGGCGGGGAAATCCACCAGTTGGCTGGCGGGCACAAAGCCGCGCAGTGATCGCCACTCCACCAGCAAGCCGCCGCGATTGTAGCCGATGACCGGCAGCGTCACTACCTGATCGGCGCGGTATATCTGCTCGATGGCTTGCCAATCAGCGCGGGACTGATTGTCGGTGCGCTCACCGCTCTCGGCTAGCGGGCTATCGAAGCCCTGCGCCCATTCGCGCGTGTGGCGCATCGAAGCGCTGGAGAGCTGCTCACCTTCCTGCAGCAGAGCTGCCCAATAACTCTCATCGGGCGGCGGTGGTGGCGGCGGTTCAGGGCGGGCCAGGTCTCGGGAGGTAGGCTGCCGCCGTGTATAATTCCTGTTCGAGGCGCTGTTCATTCTGTCCATAGGTCTGTATGTTTTTTTACAATAGAAGCGGTCACTGGCATAGGATTATAGGTAGGTCATGAGTCGTTGTCAAATGCAGTTCGCAGCTGAACACAAATCGCGCGGATAGGTGTAACCAGTGCAAGCTGCACGTATAGGCAGGATACAGTGCCTGTGACAACCCGTTATCCAGTATAGGCAAAGCGGGCTATTTAAACAAAACGTGGTCAGATTGCTCCGACCACGTTCTGGTTGTGCTATTAGGCTGTGCGCCTAAAAGAGCGGCGTGCCGTCAGGGTTCAGCAAGGGCAGGCGGTCGCTGCCGTTGACGAACTTGAGCTTGACGAAGAGGGCGCTTGTCCAAGCAGTCCCTTCAGCCGTGCGGAAGAGGTACCAGCGCAGGTCGCGGCTGACGCCAACGATCACGATCTCGGTGCCCTCGCGCAGCAAGCCGATCTGCTGGAACTGCGTGCCAGGCCCGCTGCGCACGCGCAGCAAGAAGGTGTTCACCACGCCCAAGCCTTCGCCGCGCTGCGGCAGCACGCCCTCTGGCAGCGGGATGATCGGCGCAGTGCCAGGCGGTGCAGCCACTACAGGCACGCGGTTGCGCACCGCGCGGCTGACGCGCACCCAACGGGCGCTCACCCACGCTGTGCCGTTCTCCAGCTGGATTTGGAACCATGCACCACGTGCGTCACGCGCCACGATGCTCACTTTAGTGCCGTAGGCGAGCAAGCCCAAGATCGGGAACTCTAGGCCGGGCCCTTGCCGCACGCGCAAACGCCACGCTACAACCATGCCCTCCAGTGGGCCTGTGGGCACGCTGATAGTGCCAGGCGGGATGAGCGTCGGCGCGCCAACGCCTGCCACTTGCGTTGCTTGCGGATTGACTACAGGCCGAGTGCCAGGCGCCGTGAACTGGATGGTGGCGGTCTGCGTGATGAAGAAGACTCGCCCGTCCACCGCCTCTGCCGAGAAGGTGGCTTGCCCCTGCGCCGAGGCGCGCACGCTGAAGTTCACCACGCCGTTCGCATCGCTGGTGCCGCTGGGCGGCTGGATGAAGACAGAGGCTAGGGCTGGGTTCGCCCGCAACGTGACCTGCTTGCCAGGCACGGGCTGGTTGTTAGTATCCCGCAGGGTGACGGTGACCGTCGCCGCCGTCTGATTATCGGCAGGGATCGAATTGAAGTTGGAGATGACCGTTGAGTTGGTCTCGCTGATGGTGCCAGCGCCCGCCGCCGTGAAGGTCACCACAGGCTTGGTGGCCAGAATCACGTTATTAGCGGCGCTGACCGCCACGTTCAGCGTGACAATCTGAGGCACCGACGAGCGCACGACAAAGGCGACTTGTCCGTTCGAGTCGCTGATCAGCGTTGGCGCAGCAAGGATCGTCAAGCCAGTGTTGGGCGTGGGCTGGAGGGTCACTTGGGCGCCGACGACTGGCTGATTGCTCATGTTGCGCACAGTAACCGTCACATTGACGTTGGTAGTGTTGTCAGCCGGTGCGGTAATCGGGTTAGCCGAGACGGTCGAGAGTGTATCGCTGACCACCTGGCTGCTGCCAACGTCTATCACGACAGCATCGGTGCTGGTGTTATTGGCTGGATTGACGTCAGACGGGCCGCCGCTGAGCGCCACAGTGGCCGTGTTCAGCACGACGCCAGCTGCCGTCGGCGTTACCACCAGATTAATCACGCTGACCTCGCCAAAGAGCATGCCCGAAGTGCGGACGCAGGTGACGGTGGGCGCCGTAAAGCCGCAGACGAAGCCTGGCCCCGCTGCCGAGACGTAGGTCAAGCCAGCAGGCAAGGTGTCAGTCACGGTGATGACTGCGCCAGGTGACACTGAGCTACCAATGTTGAAGACGGCGATGTTGAACGTGCCATTCGTGCCGACCGTGAAGTTGCCGTTGTGCGCCTTAGAGATCGCCAAATCTGGGCCAGGGCCGCTTGTGACGGTCAGCGTAGCTGTATTGGTGATCGTCACGCTGTTGGCAGTTGCCGTCAGCACGGAAGTGCCGGCTGCGTTGCTGGTGACGGTGAACGTGGCGATCCCGCCGGCGCCCGAGATCGCGCTGCTAGGCACGATAATATCATTGCTCGGGCGGCTGCTCGCCAGCGTGACAGTGGCACCTACAATCGGATTGTTGGATGTATCGCGCACGGTCACGGTAACGGTGCTGGGCACACCGACGCCCACCGTAGACGGCGCTGCTACAACGGTCGAGTTGGTTGGGCTGACGGGCGGTGAGGTGACTGTCACAACGGCGTTATCGGTGATCGGCACGCCGGCAGCCGTCGCTGTGACGGTGAAAGTACCCGTCGCTGCACTGTTGAATGTGAATGTAGCTACGCCGCTAGCATTGGTGAGAGCGCTGGCGGGCGATAGGCTCGGCCCAGAGGGGCTGACGCCAAGCGTCACCAGCTGATTGGCCACTGGATTGCTGCTCGAGTCGCGTACAATCACCGTGATGGTGCTGTTGGTGCTGACTGGGACGCTGGCCGGCGCAGCATCCACTACGGAAGTGCTGGCACTCACAAGCGTGTTCACAGTCAAGGTCGCGCTGGCGCTGATGGTGCCATCCGTGGCCGTAAGGGTGGAAGTTCCTGCTGCCTGTGAGACGACCTCAAAAGTGGCTTGGCCGGCTGTATCCGTTGTGCCGCTGATTGTGTTGATCGTATCGACTGCGGAGCGATCGCTGCTCAGCGAGATGGTCACGCCGCTGACTGGGTTGCTGCTGGCGTCCAGCGCTGTGACAGTCACGGTGCTGGCGTTGCCTGTGTTGACGGGGTTGGGCGCTGCCACAACAGTAAGCGTGGCGGCGCTAGCTGGTGTGAAGGTGAGTGTGAAGGGCGGTAAAGTGGCGCCACCAGCAATTACTGTGAAGGTGGATGAGCCTGGCGCGTTTGAGACGATCTGGAAATTAGCTTCGCCGTTGCTGTTGGTAGAGCCGCTAGTAGAGCTGAGCAACGAGGGCGACGAAGGGATAAAGGTGATCGTATCGTTGCTGGGGCGACTGCTAGCGAGAGTGACCGTCTCGCCTGAGAGCGGATTGCCGCTGATATCGCGGGCGGTGACGGTGACTGTAACGGGCGATCCGACGCTGCCACTGCCACTGCTTGGGCTGGTGGATTGTGCAGGATCGACTCGAGTGAAGGTGAGCATGACCGTCTGTGACAAGACGTTCGCGTTTGCCGTAGCAGTCAGCGTGGTGGTGCCCGGACTAATCGGCGTGACGCTGAACTGCACCTGCCCGCTGGCGTTCGTTATGGTGCCTGCCACATCCATGATGTTGGCGATGCTTGGCCCGCTTTCAGCGAGCGTGACGTTCACGTTTGGTAGCGGCAAGCCATCTGTGCCAAGCACAGTGACGGTCGCAAGCGCCGTTCCGCTGCCGATAACCAACGTTGTGGGCGTGGCGGTCACAGTTGAAGTAGTGCTGTTAATGCCGACATAGGTCACGCTAACGGTCTGGAGTAGCTCGACGCCATCGGCTGTGGCAGTGTAGGTAGCTGTCTGCGGGAGGGTGTCGGAGAAGACTTGGAAAGTAGCCACGCCACTGGCATTAGTGGTGCGCGTGGGCGGCGTGATCGTATCGCCTGAGCCGCTGCTAGCCAGCGTGACCGTCTGGCCGCTGAGGGGGTTGTTGCTGCCATCCCGCACTGTGACAGTAATAGTGGCACGGCTGGGCGGGCCGCCAACGGCAACTCGGCTCGTGTTAACCGTCACGGTGGACTTACTGGCGCTGACTGGGCCGGCTGTGAACTCGACATCGACAGTGCTGGTGATGGGTGTGCTGTCAATCGTTGCGCCGATGGTGTAGCTGCCATCTGTTGTGGCACCCACATTGAAGACGGCGCGCCCGTTCACGTCGCTGACGATCGGCCGAACTGGGATGACGATCTGGGGATCAGCGATTAAATCGACTGAGACGCCGCTGACGGGATCATTGCTGCTATCGCGCACTGTGACGGTGATCTGAATCGTCTCAGTCGTCACAGAGGCACGCGGAATGTCTGCCTCGATAGTCGTGTTGTTCGGATCGCTGGACGGCAAGACAAACGTGAAGAGCTGAGGCGTTAGGGCTACGCCGCCCGCTGTGGCGTTCAGGATCAGCCCACCAGGGGTGTTGCTCTGCAGCACGAAGCGCGCTGTGCCGCTGCCATCCGTGATGGCGTTCAGAGCTGTGATTGAGTCGAGCGCCCCACGCGAGCTGCTGACCGAGACTTCCTGCCCGGAGAGCGCATTGCCGTTCGAGTCGCGCACATTGACCAGGAAAGTCACCTGTGTGCCAACGCGTGCGCTCTCTGGCACAGCAAATGTGACGTTCGAAAGGGCCGCATCCACAACTGAGATGAAGGTGAGCATACTGGCGGTGGTGAAGCTCTGATTGTCCACTTCGGCGATCACACCGAAAGTCACCGGTTTGGTAGCTGAGATCAACCACGTCACAAGGCCGTTGGCATTGCTTGACTGCGCCTCACTGACGATAATGCCGCTGACGTCTTCTGGCAGGAATTTCAGCGTTGGCAGTTTGCCCTGCACGGGCGCGCCTGTGGCGTCGCGCAGCGTTGCCGTCACCGTGAAAGCCTGCGCGCCGTCTGCTTTGAGCATGGGCTCATCGCTGCTGACGGTCAGTGTAGAGCGGCTGGCATCGACTGGCCCGCCAGAGGGGATGAAATTGACGGTCAGGGCGCCGACGACCGTGTTGAAGAGCATATCGCGGACGTTGAACATGGCGCTCTGCACGACGTTCGAGCTGACGCGGAAGAGCGCCACGCCGCTCTCGTTGCTGAGCGCCTGCAGCACATCTTGGGCAACAGCCAGCGCGTTGGCAGCCGCAGCCAGCTCTAGCGCCACGCTGCGCCCAGTCAGCAAATTACCGCTGGCATCGCGCAGTGTCAGGCTGATCAGCGCCTGATCCGTGCCGTTTGCCAGCACGCTATCGGGTGCTGCCACGAATTGCGAGAGCGTCGGATCGATGGGTTGATCGATCTGCGGCTCGAGAGTAGGGGGCGGCTCCGTTGGGGTGGCTGTGGGGTCTTCTTGGGCGAGTGCGGTGCCGCCGCCCAAGCTGGCGAGCGCCAAACTCGCCACTAACACGAGCGCTAGGCTCACTGCTAGGAAAGAAACGGACACTCTTCGGCTCATATGAACAGGCTCCTTGTGCGTAGCAGGTAAGCAGCTGTGCCGACACAATTCCAGATCGTATAAACTTGGTCGGTTACTGAGGGGTTTTACCGCAGCGCCGCCCAAAAGGTGACGAAAAGGCAGCGAGCGGGGACGTCCCGCTCGCAGATGCACAGCCAGCCGCTGCTCAGACGCCCATATCGGCGAACAGACGCGCCCAATTCAGGTTCACATCCAGCGATTCGCGAAAGCGCGCCAGCTTCTCTGGGTGTGCCAGGCGCGTCTTGCCGAAGACGCGCTCTACGCGCTCGATCGCCTCGAGCGTGTTGTAGGGCACCAGCAGCACCGCCACCCCGCGCGACTCAGCATGCTTGAGAATAGTGGCGCTAGGCTGCAGATTGCCCGTCAGCACCAGCGCCGTCGTTGAGGTCTCGAGCGCCGCTGCCTGGATGTCAGCCCGATCGCCGCCGGTGATGACTGCCTTGCGCTGCAGACGGCGGAAATGCTGCGTAGCCGACTCAACACTCATCGCGCCGACGCTCAGCGTCTCGATCAAGCCCTCGTCGCTGACCTCGGGCGTCAATTTTTTCGCCTCCAGCACGTTGATCAGCTCGGCCACACTGATCGACATCAGGCGCGCATCGCTGGGCAAAACACCGTAGACGTGCACGCCCTTGTTCTCCAGGAAGGCGCTGACCTTGCCGCGCACTGCCTCGAGGTGCTCATCCGGCACACTGTTGACCACGATGCCAAGCAGGTGATCGCCCATGCGCGCTTTCAACGCCAGCGCATCATCGATGAGCATCAGTGTGCTGCGGAAGCGCACCACGCCCAGCGTTGGCACGTCAAGGGTCTGGGCGATGCTCATAGCGTTCAAGCCGATGATGTAGCCCTCGCGCATGCTGGCGGCGCCCTCAAGGATCAGCACATCGCGTCCCTCAGCAGCTCTAGCGTAGGTCTCTTTCACCAGCGCCAGATAATCTTCAGCGGGCGCGCCGCTCAGGACACTGTCGATCTTGGCGTCATCGAGGATGATCGGCGAGAGCAGTTCGGTGGGCAGTTCTAAGCCCAGCGTGCGCCCAACGAACTCGGCGTCTTCATCAACTAGTTTGCTGCCCAAACGGAACGGCTGGGTGCTGATCGGCTTCATATAGCCGACCCTGCGCCCCATCTCTTGCAGCTTCAGCCCAATGCCCAGCGCTAACGACGTCTTGCCTGAGTAGGTGACCACTGCAGTTACATAAAGTGCTTTCATGGCCCTTTCTGTCCTTCATCACATGCATTTTTGTGCGGAAAAAGCGAGGCACTCTCGCTCAGATTATAGCGCGCTTGAGAGTCCGCCGCCCCGCGCCTGCAGAGCGGCGGATGCGCTACTTTGCGCTCAACACCAGGCGCGCATCCAGCGCGATGGCGCCACGCCCTTGCTCGTAGACCATCAGCGGATTGATATCCATCTCGACGATCTCTGGGAAGTCGGTCACCAGCTGGCTGATGCGCAGGAGCGTCTCAATGATCGCTTCCTTATCGGCGGGCGGCTGCCCACGAATGCCATCCAGCAGGGCGTGGGCGCGGATCTCGCCCAGCATCTCGGCGGCGGCAGTCCGGTCGAAGGGCGCGATGCGGAAAGTGACGTCTCTGAGCGCCTCGACGTAGATGCCGCCCAAGCCGAAGGTCACCAACGGCCCAAACTGCGGATCGCGGCTCATGCCGATCAAAATTTCTGTGCCTTTGGGGATCATCTCCTGCACCAGGCAGCCCCAAATCGTGGCGTTGGGCACATAGCGCTGGGCACGGTAGACGATCAGATCGAAGGCATCGCGCACATCGCTCGCCGAGTTCAGCCCGACCTTCACACCGCCCACATCCGTCTTGTGCAAGATATCCGGGCTGGCGATCTTGAGCACGACGGGGTAGCCGATCTCGCTGGCAAGGGCGACCGCCTGATCAGCTGTTGCCGCCAGTTTGGCCTGTGGGATGCGCAAGTGATAGGCGGTCATAATGTCGCGGCTTTCAGCATCTCCGATAGCTACGCGCCCCTCAGCGCGCACCTTTTGAATAATCTGGCGGACTCGGGCGTTATCCACCTCAAAGCGCTCAACGCGCAGCTCAGGCGCGGCGCGCAGCTCGCGATAGTCGCGCATGGCGGCGAGGGCGTTGGCGGCGCGCTCTGGAAAGGCGTAGTTGGGCACGCCGTACTCAGCTGCTAGCATCTCGATGGCAGGCTTCATCTTGAACTCGCCCATCAGGCAGGCGACGAGCGGCTTTTGCAAGCCGCGCTCGCGGATCATCTGTGAGCATCTGCCGATCACACGCCCAGTCTCGTGCACATCGGTCATCGCCTGCGGCGTGACGATAGCAATGATGCCATCCACGTTGGGATCGAGCGCGACTTTCTCCAACGCAAAGGCGTAGCGATCGGAGAGGGCATCGCCCAGCACATCGACAGGGTTGTTAGCGCTGGCTGCATCGGGCAGGAAGCTCTGTAGGGTTTTAGTTGTCTCTGGCTCGAAGCGTGCCAGCTGCAGCCCTTTGCGCTCTAGGGCATCGGTGCAGAGGATGCCCGGCCCACCGGCGTTGGTCACGATGGCGATGCGATCGCCTGCCAAGAGCGGCTGATAGGCGAAGGCGAGGGCGTAGTCGAACAAATCCTGCAGAGTTTCGGCGCGCAGCACGCCCGCTTGGCGAAAAGCAGCCCGATAAGCTTGCTCCGAGCCGGCCAGCGAGCCTGTGTGGCTTGAGACCGCCCGTGAGCCCGCCTGAGTTACGCCGCTCTTGACCATGACGATTGGCTTCTTGCGGCTGACTTCGCGTGCCACACGGATGAACTCCTGCCCGTTGGGCAGGCCCTCGCTGTAGGCCAAGATGACCCGTGAGCGCGGATCGTCAGCCCAGGCCTTCATCAGATCGATTTCGCTGACATCTGCCTTGTTGCCCAAGCTGACGAACTTGCTGAAGCCGATCTCCGAGCCAGCCATTGCCCAGTCGAGGATCGCCACGCCCAGTGCGCCCGACTGCGACATGAAATCGATTGGGCCGCTTGGCGGCGTGCCAGCGGCGAAGGTCACGTTGAGCGGCGTGAAGCAGTCGATCACGCCCAAGCAGTTCGGCCCGATCAGGCGGATGTTGTACTGCTTGGCGATGCGCAGCACCTCCAGCTCGCGGTTCATGCCCTCGTAGCCCGCCTCGCGGAAGCCGGCGCTGATGATCACAACCGATGGCACGCCTTTTTTGCCGCAGTCTTCCAGCGCTGCTGGCACATGCGGATACGGGATTACGATCACGGCTAAGTCGGGCACTTCGGGCAGCGCTTGGACGCTGGGATAAGCTTTGTAGCCTAAAATCTCGTCGGCTTTAGGATTGATCGGATACAACTTGCCCTTGTAGCCGCCCTCGATGGCGTTGCGCAGCACGACGCTGCCTAGCTTGGTGGTATCTTTGCTGGCGCCAACGATGGCGACGGACTGCGGGCTGAAAAATGTCTCTAGCATCGCAGACTCCTTGATAGGTCTTGTGCTCCTATAGTGAAGGACGGCGCTCATGCGCCGTGAGTGCTTTTAGGTGGGCGGTTGAGAGTGGCGCCGATAAGCTGTAGGCTGCCAGATCGAGGGCGAGGCGTTCGCCATTCAGGGCGCTGAAGATTTGGGTGCGCCAG
Organism: Aggregatilineales bacterium; assembly: GCA_046719055.1. GTDB lineage: Bacteria > Chloroflexota > Anaerolineae > Aggregatilineales > UBA2796 > CP2-2F. Next base: position 9,981 of record JBDNDQ010000059.1, read on the forward strand.
ATCATGCGCGCATCCGCTGCGCCGATCAGCTGGCAGACGATTCGCAGCGGCTCATCAGGCTGTGCGCCGCGAAAGTATTCGATCTCGCGCCCGAAAGGGCTGTAGGTGAGCCCGCAGCCGCGCACGGCCTGGTGAACAGCTTGGTGTGCCCAGGCCACATACACGCTGTTGTTGGCATGCCCTGCGCTGTCCACCTCGCAGACCTGAACCGTATGGAACAGCTCGTACGGCGGCGCTTCGATCGGCGTGAAGTCGGTCACACCAGTCTCAAGCGGCTCGAGCACCTCGCTGGGCTGGAAGGCGTTGTAGAATTCATCGAGCAGGCGGGTTGGGCGCAGCGTCTGAGTATCTACGTAGACCCAGTTCGTCCGCCCGCGCAGGATCGGCGTGCCATCGACGTGACGCAGGTCGTATTCGCGGTGCGACTGCACACGCCGATAATCTGAGACCCATGTCTGCATGATAAGCTGATCGCCGTAGCGCGCCTGCGCCAGGTGACGTAGGTACGTCTTGCGGGCAAACCACGCGCGCCGATGGGCCTGATACCAGGCGTAATCGTAGCCACACCAAGCGCTCGCCTGCGTGGCTGATTCTTCTAGGTAGTTTAGGTAGACGGGCAGGCGCACAGTCCCTTCAGCGCCAATTTCATAGGTGCGGACGGCAAATTGCCACGAGTAAACCTTCGGCACGCGCTCCCTACTTCTATGTGCAAGCCATGACAGGCACGATTTTGCCACAAAGTCTAGCAAGATAGGTAGCCGCGAAAAGCACTAGGATCACCTGACGTTTGTCACAAGGGGTGGCACAGCTTGCCAGGGGCGCGGTGGGGCAGACTTGTGCAAAGACTTGCTGACATACTTTTGTGAACAATTTGAGCGATTCTTTGAGAGCATTTTAACTAGCCAAAAGCGGCTAGATGTTTTACGATGAATGTTTGAGGTAACTCTTATGCCTAAGTATGTTCTCATCGTCGATGACGACCCAGGCAATATCGAACTGTTTCAGTTAATGCTGCGCACGCTGAACGTTGAGGTGCTCAGCGCACAGCTGGGTGGCCAGGCGCTGGAGCAAGCCCGCCAAATGCCGCCTGCGCTCGTCCTATTGGATTTGATGCTGCCTGATATGACGGGCTTTGAAGTCTGCGCACAGCTGAAAGCATCGCCAAGCACAGCGCAAGCCTACATCGCTATTCTCTCAGCGCGCGTCGATGAGGCTGCCCGCCAAAAGGCACTTGAGGTGGGCGCGGATAACTTCTTGGTCAAGCCGATCAACCGCGCCGCGCTCAAAACGCTCATCGAAACAGCGCTCAGTGCTGATTAGCCGTTCAGCAATAGGATGCTGCGCTGCTCGCCACTCGGCAAGACCCACTCGGCCTCGACGTTGGTCTGCAAGATGACTTGTCGTTCATTAGCTTGCATGCGCAGGCGGATGGTGCGATAGCCGCCCTGCCGATAAGCCAGGCTGATGCCGTCATCCTCGAACACATCGAAAGCGCTTTCGCCTGTGCGCAGCGGAAAGGCATAGACGCGCCGCTTCCCACTGCTCTCGGTCGGGATCAGGGCGCCTGCCCGCGCCAAGAGGGGCAGCCGATTGAGCGGCGCCTCCAGAGTGACTGTCTTGCCGCCCTCGTAGAGCGTGCCGCTGTACCAATCATACCAAGCAGCGCCGCGCGGCAGGTAGACGGCACGTCTGCGCTCGCCTTCTCGGTAGACCGGTGCTGCCAACAGCCACGGGCCAACCATGTACTCAAAAGATTGATCGCGCGTGGCTGGATCGTCCCAGAAGTGATACACCGTCGGGCGGATGACGGGCGCACCTGTTTGCTCAGCGTTGTAGAGCAGGCTGTAGAGATACGGGATCAGCGCGCAGCGGAACTTAAGCGCCTCGCGCACCTCAGGCAAGACGGACTCGTGCATCCATGGGGCCTCTTCACAATCGCGATACCATGAATTGATGGTGAAGCGCGGCGTGAACAAGCAGCTCTGCACCCAGCGCACGAACAGCTCAGCGCCGGGCGGATCGCCAGCGAAGCCGCCCACATCGTGCCCGAAATTGGCGAAGCCGCTCAGCCCCAAGCCCATGCCCATTGGAATGTTGTACTGCAGGCTCTTCCAGTCGGAGCGATTGTCGCCCGTCCAGGTGGCGGCATAGCGCTGGACGCCTGGAGCAGCTGAGCGCGACGTGACGAATGGGCGCCGCTGAGGGTAGTGCTCGCGGACGGCCTCGAAGCTGGCCAGCGCCATGAGCAGAGTCTGCACGGGGCGCAGTGCCATGATCGGCACGTCGGCGCCAAAGGCGTGGCAGCGGGCTAGGTCGTTGCGGATGTTGTACTCGTTGTTATCGTTCCAGGGATAATCCACGCCGTAGGCGAAGAGCTGCGCCTTGAGCTGCGCCTTCCACCACTCGATGGTGCGCGGGTGAGTGAAGTCGAGGTGGGCTGCCTCGCCGCCCCACCATGGCGCCAGATCGGGCCCTTCGGAATCGGCGCTGCGGATGAACAGGCCAGCCTCTTGGGCTTCCGCAAAGCGCGGATGTGTCGTCAGCAGGCCCGGCTTGACGTTGGCGCTGATGCTCAGCCCGGCCGCTTTCAGCACAGCCAGGAATGCCGACGGCTCAGGGATGCGATCGCGCGCCCACGTGAAGACGTAACGCTTGCCATCGGGGGCGCGGGTGTAGCCTGAGCCCAAGCTAAAACTGCTGCACGGCAGATCGTGCGCCTGCAGCTTGGCCGTGAAGTACTTCACCTGCGCCGTCGGATCGTCCGCCTCCAGCCAGGCCATGCCGCTGCCCTGATAGCCGAGCGCATCGCGCGGTGGCAGGGGCGGCCGCCCGGTCAGGGCTGTGTAGCGCCTCAAGACCCCTTCAAGGCTCTCGCCTGCGATGAACCAGTAATCCAGATCGCCGCCCGCCGCGTGAAAGACGCGATAGTCGCCGTAATAGTTATCGATCTCAGCGCCCATGTCGAAGGCGCACTCCCAGGGCGTATCGTACAACAAGCCATAGACGCGCATGGCCGCCCCGTAGCCGTTCAAGGTCAGGTAGAATGGCACGTGCTTGTAGAGCGGATCGCTGTGCTGCGCATCGTAGCCGAGCGCATCGGTGCTGCGCATTCGCAAGAAGCGAGAGTGCTTATTCAGCGTCCCGCTCTTTTCGCCAAAGCCGTAGTAGCAGTCCTCTTGGTCGCGGCTGAGCGTGTGCGCAATCCGCCCGGTGCGCGCATCCTGAACGTAGCCGATCAGGGCGTTATCGGCGCACACCGTCCGGCCATCTATCTGCCAGGTCAAGCAGGGGCGCCTGAGATCGGCATACAGCGTGAGCGATTCAAGCCCAATTTGCAGCCGATCGGCCTGCTCAGTCAGCCTTGGGGCAACCTGCGGGAAGCGATCGGCAATCACGCCGCTGAGCGCTTCGCGGCTCCAGCCCTCAGGCGGGCACTCGCCGTGCTGATCGACAAACGACCAGGTGCGCAGCATGTGCGGATGCGGCGTGCCGCTGGGCAGCCAGCGCACCCGCACGATGCCATCCCTATAAGCGCTGATCAGCAGCAGCCCGTGCGCCCCATAAGTGAGGCGCAGGTCGTTGTTGGAGAGAAGTGTATAAGACATCGTCAAACTACTTTCGCTGCGCGATGATAAGGATATGCTGGAGCGAGCTCGGCGTCAAGGTGCCAGCGTTGGGGATCTGCTGCCTGATCGCGCGCGGCCTGAGCGTTGAAGCGGCTGTTCAGTTCGTCAGGGTGCGTCGGCCGTCCATCCAACTCTCGGCGCGCCGAGAGCAGGCTGTCCCCGCCTCTTCATCTTTCATCGACTTGTAAGGGCTTGATATTAAGTGCGGCGCTCTTTAAAGTTTTTGAAGGCCGCGGCGGCAGCCCTATTCGGCTCGCTGGGTATTGTATGCTATACTTGTCAGCACACCCGACACCGTGATGAAGGAGCTCTCAATGCCCAACCCGCGCAAGCTGATCGAGGTTAGCCTGCCGCTGGCGGCCATCAGCAAAGTGAGTGTCAGTGAGAAAAGCATCAGTCATGGCCACCCCTCAACGCTGCACCTGTGGTGGGCGCGCCGACCGCTGGCCTCCGCCCGCGCCGTGATTTTTGCCTCTCTGGTGGATGATCCTGAAGACCCCAACGCCAAGCCTGAGTTCGTGGAGGCCTGCCGAGCGCTGCCGGCCGGACACAGAGGCGATACGCCGCGCGGGCGCCTGCTCGACTTCATCGAGCGCCTGGTCGAGTGGAAGGCGGCTGGCGACCAGGCCACCATCGCCACCGCCCGACGCCTGATCGAGCTCGCCACAGGCGGCTCACCGCCGCCAGTCATTGATCCGTTCGCTGGCGGCGGCAGCCTGCCGCTGGAGGCGGCACGGCTGGGCTTGAAGGCGATCGCCAGCGACCTCAACCCAGTCGCTGTGCTGATCAACAAGGCGATGATCGAGATCCCCCCGCGCTTTGCCAACCGGCCGCCCGTTAACCCATCCGACCAGAGCAGCATGGGGGCGGGGTGGCGCGGCGCAAGCGGGCTCGCTGCCGATGTGCGCTGCTACGGCAGGTGGATGCTCGATCGCGCTTGGGAGCGGATTGGGCATCTGTACCCGACTTACAACGGCGAGACGGTCATCGCCTGGCTGTGGGCCCGCACCGTCAGGAGCCCAAATCCCGGCATTCGCGCCGACATCCCGCTCGTCCGCTCTTTTCGGCTGAGCGCCAAAAAAGGCCGGGCGTGCTGGGCGCGACCGATCGTCGAGCTGGCGGCGGACGGCCGGTACACCCACACCATCCGCTTTGAGGTGGCGCAAGGAGAGCCCGAAGGCAAGGATGGGACGATCATTCCGAAGAAAGGGGCGCGCTGTCTGGTCTCAGACACTCCCATCTCTCCCGACTACATCCGCGCTGAGGCGAAAGCGGGCCGGATGGGCGCCATGCTGATGGCGATCGTCACCGAAGGCACAAGCGGCCGTCAATACTACAGCCCAGACGGGTACCATGAGCAGGTGGCCCGATCGGCGCAGCCTCGCTGGGCGCCCAGCGAGCCGATGAACCAGCAATCTACCGATCTAGTGAGTGGGCGTGGCTATGGTTTTTCCGTATGGTCTGATTTGTTCACTCCGCGGCAGCTGACGGCGCTCACCACCTTGTGCGATCTGGTGGCTGAGGCGCGCCAGCAGATCTACCGCGATGCGCTGGCAGCCGGCCTGCCCGACGACGGGGTGCCGCTGCGAGAGGGCGGCTGCGGCGCGCTGGCCTACGCTGAGGCGGTCAGCGTGTACCTCGCCATGAATGTGAGCAGGCAGGCTAACAGAGGGAGCAGTTGTTGCTTTTGGGATTCTTACAAAGAGAGTGTTCAGCAGGTTTTTGCACGCCAGGCACTGCCGATGGTCTGGGACTTCGCCGAGGGCAACCCATTCTCTGGCTCATCGGGCAGCTTTCTATCGCAGCTGGAATACCTGACTGCTGCCCTGAAGAGGCTGCCCACAGACGTGCCAGGCCGTGCCTTGCAGGGCGATGCAGCCGTCGTTGATGCGCAGGCCTGCCTGGTGGCGACCGACCCGCCCTACTACGACAACATCGGCTACGCCGACCTATCCGACTTCTTCTACGTCTGGCTGCGCCCGGCCTTGCGCGGTATCTACCCCGATCTGTTCGCCACCCTGCTGGTGCCCAAAGAGGCCGAGCTCATCGCCTCCGAATATCGGCACGGCAGCAGGGCAGAGGCCAAGCGCTTCTTCGAGGAGGGCATGAAGCGCGCCTTCCTCAACATCCGGCGCTTCGTCCTCCCCGATTACCCGATGTCGATCTATTACGGCTACAAGCAGCAAGAATCGCAAGCAGTGGATGAAGAATCGGGCGATGAAGACCTCTCGGAGGAAGGCCTGACGTCTGAGCAGTCGAACCAACCTCAGCGCGCCTCGAGCGGCTGGGAGACCATGCTCAGCAGCCTGATCGAGGCCGGCTTCAGCGTCGTCGGCACGTGGCCGATCCGCACAGAGCTTACTAGCACTTTAAAGCTAAGAGTGAATGCCCTGGCCTCGTCGGTGGTGTTGGTCTGCCGCCCTCGCCCGGATGACGCGCCCATCCTGCCGGCCCGCAGCTTCAAGGATATACTCAGGAGAGAACTGCCAGCCGCCTTGCGCGATCTGCAGCAGGCTGACATCCTGCCGGTCGATTTTGCGCAAGCCAGCATCGGGCCTGGCATGGCGATCTATTCGCGCTACAAGGCGGTGCTCAAAGCGGATGGGACGGTGGTCAACGTCAGAGAGGCTCTGACGCAGATCAACCAAGTGCTGGATGAGTATTTGATTGAGCAAGAAGGCGATCTCGATCCCGAGACGCGCTTTGCGGTCAGCTGGTTCAGTCAGCACGGCTTTGAAGAGGGCACCTTTGGCGATGCCGATACGCTGGCCAGAGCTAAAAATACCAGCGTGGAAGATGTGCAGAGGGCGGGCCTGGCGGTGGCCGAGCGCGGTAAAGTGAAATTGCTCGGCTTGAAAGACTATTCGGCGCCTCAGCCTGCTGAGCGGGATAGGGCGAAAGGGACGAGGCCGCCTTCTGAGGTCAGGCGCATGACAGTTTGGCTCGCCGCGCACCAGCTGATAGAGTGCCTTCAATCAAAAGGCGAGCAGGCCGCTGCAGAGCTGTTCAACCAGCTGCCATCTCAGGCGACGGGCGAGGTGCGCAGCTTGGCCTATCGTCTCTACGCAATCTGCGATAAGAAAGGCTGGACTGAGCCGGCGTCCGCATATAACGACTTGGTCCAGCGCTGGTCGGATATCTACGCTGAGGCGCTCAAACTGCGCAGTCAGCCAACGCAGAGCCCGCTGGTCTGAGGGGCGGCCCCACTACCGGCCTATCTTGATGGGCCGTGGCATGTATAAATCTGTATAATCGCTGCAGCCGTGCCGTGAGGCTTTGAAGCCAGAGAGGTAGATCGATGTCGAAGAACAACCGAGAGCGCGTGGAAGATGTGCTGCAGATACTGAAAGAGGGCTTGGGCCCTGTAGTGCTGCAGAATTTCAAAGAGGTCTATGGCAGTGACTTCATCCGCCAGATCGATGCAGCTTTGACCACTTCCTCCTACGAGCTGCCGCGCCAAGCCTTGAGCAGCCCTGACGCGCTAGCCGCTGAGCTCGACACCCAGAAGCTGCTGCGGCTGATGCAAGTGCGTTGGGGCGAGGTCTTTGAGCGGCATTTGGGGCAAGCTGAGCGCAGCTACGTCAACGAGCTGCTCGCTGTTCGTAACAACTGGGCGCATCAGAGGTCTTTCAGCAGCGAGGACGCTCAGCGCGCAGCTGATACTGCAGCGCGCTTGCTGAGCGCGGTGAGAGCCGAGGCGCAAGCCGAGCGAGTGCGGGCCATCATGCACGAGCTGCGCCGCCTGAGCTACGAAGCCGAGCGAGAGAAAGCCAAGAAGTACAGCCAGCCGGTCACTTCACAGCCCATCACTACCATGCAGGGCTTGAAGCCGTGGCGCTTGGTGGTCAAGCCCCACCCCGATGTGGCGGAGGGGCGCTACTTGCAGGCCGAGTTCGCCGCCGATCTGGCGCAGGTCGTGCAGGGCAAAGCCGACCCCGAGTATGGCGATCCGCACGAATTTTTCCGCCGCACCTACCTGACTGAGGGCTTGCTCGATCTGCTGGCAACCGGCTTACGGCGCCTGAGCGGGCAAGGGGGCGATCCGGTCGTACAGCTGCAGACCAGCTTCGGCGGCGGCAAGACGCACAGCATGTTGGCGCTCTACCACCTGGTGGGCGGGCAGCTGAGCTTCCGCGACATCCCAGGCGGCGAGCAGCTGGTGGAGCGAGTGGGAGATATCGACGCCCGCCTGGAAGCTAAGCGGGCGGTCATCGTCGGGACGGCCTTCAGCCCCACTGAGCCGCGCCGTTACAGGGACTGCACCACCCACACCCTGTGGGGGGAGATCGCCTACCAGCTGGGCGGGCTGGCGGCTTATCAGCAGGTCGAGACTGCCGACGTGGCAGGCGTCAGCCCGGGCACGGATGTGCTGCTCCAGCTGCTCGAACAGCACGGGCCGGCGTTGATCATCCTGGATGAGCTGGTTGCCTATGCGCGCAACCTGTACCGCGTCAACGCGCGGCTGCCTGCGGGCAGTTTCGATTCGACGATGACCTTCATTCAGGCGCTGACCGAAGCGGTGCGGCGCAGCAGCGATGCGCTGCTGCTGGTGGCGATCCCGCAGAGTGAGATTGAGATAGGCGGCGAGGGCGGCAAGGCGGCGCTCGAGCAGCTGACTAAAGTCATCGGGCGGCTAGAGTCGGTCTGGAAGCCGGTCAGCGCGACCGAGAGCTTCGCCATTGTGCGGCGGCGGCTGTTCACGGATGAGGGCTTCGACTACGCCGCCCGCGATGCGGTGCTGGCGGCTTTCCGCCAGATGTATCAGCAGGAGAAACAGCTGTTCCCGCGCGAGGTGACCGAGCAGGCGTATTACGAGCGCCTGAGAGAGGCCTATCCGATCCACCCTGAACTATTTGCGCGGCTGTACGAGGACTGGTCGACGCTGGAGCGCTTCCAGCGCACGCGCGGGGTGCTGCGGCTGATGGCTGCGGTGATCCATCGGCTGTGGATGGAACAGGATCCCGCGTTGCTGATCTTACCTGGCACGCTGCCCCTGTGGGCATCGACCGTGCGCGACGAGCTGCTGCGCTACCTGCCCGAGACTTGGCCTGCGGTGGTCGACAGCGACGTGGACGGGACGGACGCCAAGCCCTATCAGCTCGACCGGGAAGTGAGCAGCTTGGGCCGCTTCGCCGCCAGCCGTCGCGTGGCGCGGACGATCTTTGTGGGCAGCGCACCGTCGGTAGTGGGGCAGACGGTGCGCGGTTTGGAAGAGGTGCGCATCCTGCTGGGCGTGCTGCAGCCAGGCGAGCCGGCGTCGATCTTCAACGATGCCCTGCGGCGCCTGAGGAGCCAGCTGACCTATCTGTACACCGACGGCAGCCGCTACTGGTACGACACCCGCCCGACAGTCACCCGACTGGCGCAGGATCGGGCACAGAACCTGCCGGCCGACCGGATCTACCAGGAAGCAGAGCAGCGGCTGAAGAGGTTAATATGGCGCCGCACGGATTTTGCTGCAGTGCATGTGGCGCCGCGCAGCCCGGCAGAGGTGCCTGACGATGGACGCGTCCGCCTGGTGATTTTAGACCTCGAGCACTGCCACCGGCGCAGCCTAGAGAGAGCCTCGCCTGCCCAAACCTTTGTGACGGAGATCGTCGAGAATCGGGGCAGCCAGCCGCGGCTGAACCGCAACATGCTAGTCTTTCTGGCGCCTGATGCAGACAGGGCGCTGGAATGGCAGCAAGCGCTGCGAGACTACCTGGCTTGGAAGTCGATCGAGGAGGATGCCGAGACGCTCAACCTGGATGTGCAGCAGAGCAAGCAGGTGAAGGCAGCGCTGGAGGATGCTGAGAAGACGGTGAAGGCGCGCCTGCAGGAGACGTACGTCTGGCTGATCGTGCCGCTGCAGCAAGAGCCGACCAGCCCGATAGAGTATCAGGCTGTGCGCCTGACTGGGTCGAGCCCCTTCTACGAACGGGCAGTCGCCTATTTGCAGCAGAACGATCGCATCCTGTACAAATGGTCAGCCAAAGATTTAGCGCTTGAGCTCGAGCGCTATCTGTGGGGTGAAGAGCCGCATGTCAGGCTGAAACAGCTGTGGGAGTACCTGACGCGCTACTGCTACCTGCCGCGGCTGTACGACGAAACAGTGCTGTTGAAGGCGGTGGAAGAGGGAGTGGCGCAAGCGGATGCGCCCTTCGGCTATGCTTCCGGGCTCGACCCGGAGGGCGGCTACAGAGGCTTGTGCTTCAGGCAGAAAGCGGTGGTCAGGCTGGACGAAGAGGCGCTTCTGGTGCGCCCTGAGATCGCGCGTGAGCAGCAGGCTGTTCAGCTGCCGCTCGAGGCTGTAGGGCAGGTGGTGCCGCTGCAGGCAGCTGAGCCGAGCGTGGAGCCCGTCCTCCCAGCGCCGCCTAAGCCGCCGACGCGCTACTCAGGCACGGTGGCGCTCAACCCACAGCGCGCCACGCAGGAGATGGCTCAGATCCTCGAGGAGATCGTGCAGCACCTGACCAGCCTGGCAGGCACGCGGGTCGAGCTCGAGCTGAACATCCGCGCCGAGCGTACGGCGGGCTTCGAGGAGGGGACGCGACGGACGCTGAGCGAGAACAGCCGCACCCTGAAGTTCCGCAGCTATACCTTCGAGGCCTGATTTCTTTCAGTACGCTCAACAGGTCGAATAGAGTTGCAACCTGTGTTTCTAGCGCCGCGAGGCGCTTTCTGCGTTTGTTTCAGTACCCTCAACGGGTCGAATAGGGTTGCAACGTCCTCCGGGCGCCTCACTGCTGCGCGTGAGGTCAGCGTTTCAGTACCCTCAACGGGTCGAATAGGGTTGCAACTTATAGCTTGAATAATCCTGTCAAACAAATTTTCAAGTTT
>JBDNDQ010000006.1:0-81699 GCA_046719055.1 Aggregatilineales bacterium
GGCCGCAAAGACGCGCACAATCTGCTTCTGATCGTTCAGCACACTGTTCAGCGCCAAGTGCACGCCCACGATGCGCCCCATATCCTCAATGTCTTGGCGGACGGGATTATCCTCGTAGTTGCCAAGCATCGCTTTCGGCTCCGCCATCATGCGATGGTTGCCGTTGATAGTATCCCAGCCCGCCAGGCCGATCACCGCGCTCTTGACGCCCCCGCTGAAGCCTGCGAATTGGTGAGGCTCTACATTGCCGACGGCGATGCGCAAATTCGCCTCGAGAAACGTGCGGTTGATGGAAACGATAGTGCGCCGCGTGGTCATGCCAAGCCGCACAATGTTATGTTCAGCGTCTATATCGTGGCTGATCACACGGTAGCGTTGCAAAACTGAGGCTGGCAGAATGCTGGGGAACTCGGCGGGCGTCATTGGGGCATGGTTGCCTGTGGCGATGATGAGGGTGATCCGCTCGTGGGGAATGCCAATCTGTTCTAGACGCTCTAGCAGTGGTGGCAGCAAGACATCGTGTGGAACAGGGCGCGTTTTGTCGTTGATGGCAATGGCTGCACTGCGCGCGCCCTTGAACGGCTGCCAGTCCACGCTGTCGAGCGCTGCCATCACCTCAGCAGCTGGATCAGGCGCGGGCAGCGTGTGATGCGGCTGTAGGACATCCACACTCAGGTGAGCGGGCAGCTGCAGGCTGAGTTGCGTTTTGCCGTATGGCAAGCTGATGTTCATGTTGGCGCTGTGTTTTCACCTAGCCAAGTCGAGATACGCGGTCTGCGTGGCGGCTGAGGCGGATAGCCTCTCACGGCCATCCGCCGTCACATGCCTAGGCTGTTACGCGTTCGCCTGCCGTCTTCAGCGACCACTCACCATGAAATTGCGGCAAGAATTCGGCGAAAGTCTCCAGAAAGTCGGCGAGGATGGCGCGGGCGCGATCGATATCGTTCATCATCGGATCGAGGATGAGCGCTTGCAAAGCGAGGTCGCGATCGCCGTGCACGCAAGCATCCACCACAATGCTGCTGAGCGCTAGCTCGCGGCGGCACAGCTCAGTGATGCCCGCAGGCAGTGCTGGCACGTTCAGACCGTGAATACCAGCGCTGCACAAGATGCCTGGTACCTCGACGATGGCATCATCAGGCAGATTGGGAATCTTGCCGCGATTAACCAGGTTCAACTGCTGGAAGTAGCGATTGTCGTTGTAGGTGAGCGCCTCGATGATCTCTGGCACGCCCTCAGATTTAACATCGCGCAGCTCGTTCACATCGCGCTTGCCCGCTACGATATCACGCGCTTGCTGCAGGCGGCTGGCGCGCCGCTCGATGTTCATATCCCAGTTTTGCAGCTTCAGATTGTACTTCTCCCAGGGCTTGGTCAGCGGATCGTGCGTGACGGTGAGATACTCGCACATATGGCTATCGCCAGCGGTTGGCATCAGCCCGAAAATCTTGAACATCTCCCGAGTGAGCGGCTCAAACGACTCGCGGTAGTTCATAAAGTACTGGCGTAAGAGCGGATACATATCGCGCCCGGTGCCCTTCTCGCGGATGTCGTAAATCCACGAGAAATGGTTGATGCCAGCCGCCTTGATATCGAGGTGTTCGTGGGCACGCTGTGCCATGTGCATCGTGATCGGCACATTGTGAGCATCGGTGTGGACGTGGAAGTTCGGTGGCACCTCTTGCGCATAGCCGTAGTGCTGCGCAAAGAGCGCGCCCACCATCGCATAGCCCCATTCCAGTTGATGGCACAAGCCGACGATCGGTACGCTGCTATAGCGCTGCACGCCCCACGTCAGACGGATGAGCGGGTTGGTGAAGTTCATGTAGAGCGCTTTGGGGCAATAGCGCTCCATATCCTTAGCGATGTCTAGCATCAGCGGCATGTTGCGAGCGGTGTGGGCAAAGGCGCCCGGTCCGCTGTTCTCGGCGTAAGGCTGACGCAAGCCGTACTTGAGCGGAATCTCCCAGTCTAGCCGCCAGACCGTCTCGCGCTGACCGACCTGCACCGTGACGATAACAAAATCGGCGCCTGGCAGCGCCTTGCTACGCTCTGTGTAGGCGTTGATGCGCATGCTAGCGCCCCACTCACGATTCATGACCTCTGCCAGCTGGGTCATCAGCTCTAGATTGGGCTCATAAATATCCACAAGGGCGAGCTCTGAGCCGCGTAAACGCGGACTGCGCATAATAGTGGCAAGTGAACTCAGCCCGAAAATGGCGCTGCCTGCGCCGATCACAACGATTTTGGGTGGTTTAGGAGCATTCATGGCGTTTTCGCGCACCTTAAAACTGAGCATCTCACTGCTAACCTTAACAGACATTGAGCGCCGAGTGAGAGGACGCCTGGCCTTATTTTGCCCGACTTTTATACAGCAAGCAACTATTCCATCTGCGCACAAGGTGAGCTAGATGGTCTGGTGGACGCACCGCACCGTCTGCATCCAAGATTTGCAGCTGTTTTACTGACCAGCCGCATCCGCCATTGCCAGACGCCCCCAGGAAGTTTATGATTGTGCAAGTTACCTTACCGAACGTCTTTAGCCGCTTATGATCCCTGAAGAGTTCAAGCAAAAACTGGAGAACATCGCCCACAACAAGCGCCAGTCAGCTAAGCTGCGCAACGACCCCGAAAGCTACCTGCGCGAGGTCATGCGCGAGGCGAAGCAGGCGAATTTGCACACGGTCTTGCCTGTGGAGCAGATCGAGGGCTTGGTCGCTGAGCACTGGCTGATGCCTTTGGCGCGCACCAGTCGCGCTGAATATCCGATGAACGTGCTGGAGATCGCCTCACAACGCCGCAATCACCGCCTGATGCTCAAACTGCTGCATCACCCCGATCCGATCATGCGCATCAACGCCGCCGAGAACTTCCAGATACTCTACGCTATGATCGACGGCTACTTCGACGAGGCCTCAGCGCTGGTCAACCAGATTTTGCTCCTGCCAACTGAGATTCCAGAGGTTAAATATGCGCTGCTGCGCGACGCTGGGCGTACTTCGCGGCGCGGCTTGCCCCGCGAGATCGCTGACACGGCGCGCCGCCTGATCCACGACCCTGATGCGGGCGTCAGCTACCACGCCCTACGCTTGCTCTCCTACCTGCACGATGTGCGCGACTGGCGTGCCGTGCTCGACCGCATGATCACGTTGGTGGGCGATGAGGATGAAATTAGCGAATATTTCCTGGCTGCAGGTGTCGAGTACCTTGAGGTGATGATTCCAATTGAGCCGGCTGTGGTTGAGTGGCTTAAGATGCTCATCGAGACCTACCCCCCCACGCATCGCGCCATCCGAGCGCTGCAGTATTATGTACGCAGCAATCCCGATGCAGCTTTGCAGGCAGGGCTAATCAACCGCCGCGAATATCGTGAGATCGTGGATCAATAGAGGTGCGAGGAGCTTAGCGCTTGTCACGCGGTGCATCCTCTTTGCCTTTAGTAGGCGTTCCATCGCGCAAGTTGGCGTGTTTCGCCGGCGAACCGCGCAGCGCAGCTTCTACACGGCGGTAGGTCTTGAGCGCACGCGCGCGCCAAAACGCCGCGATGTACTGCAGCTCGCGCCGCCCCTGACTCAAGCGATATGCCAAGCCCTTGGCTGCCTTTTCCTGCATAGATTGCCACTGTAGGGCTGCAGCAGCCCACGTTAGGCCACCGCCAAAGCCAACTAAGAGCACGTTATCGTTAGGCTTCAGGCGCCCTTCGCGCTCCGCCTCGTAAAGCGCGATGGGGATGGAAGCAGCCGATGTATTACCGTAGCGATGCACATTGCTGTAGAAAAGCGCCTCGCTCACATTTAGCGCGCGCGCTGCCGCACTCAGAATGCGCTGATTAGCCTGATGCGGCACAATCAGGTCGACATCGGCCAGCGAGAGATCGGCTTTTTCCAGCACTTGGCGCACGCTATCGGTGATGATGTGCACCGCAAAACGGAAGACCTCGCGCCCATCCATGTGAATCTTGTGCATTTGGCGCCCTTCAGGCAAGGCGGGCGTGCCAACTGTCGGGATGCCGAGCAGTTCAGCGCCTGAGCCATCCGAGCCGAGCACCGCCCCCATGAAGCCGCCCGGTTGATCGCTCCCCTCTAGCACAATAGCGCCAGCACCATCGCCGAACAGCACGCATGTAGAGCGGTCGTTCCAATCCAGCACGCGCGAGTTCACCTCGCTGCCGATCACTAGCGCCGTGTTAATGCTGCCGCTGCGGATGGCTTGCGCTGCCATATCCAGCCCGTAGACGAATCCGGAACAAGCAGCGCTGAGGTCGAAGGCGCCGGCTTGCGTCGCGCCCAGCAAGTTCTGGATTTTGCTGGCGCTGCTCGGGTAGATATCCTCTGGGGTTGAGGTGGCTACGATAATTAGGTCGATTTCGCTGGGCAGCACATCCGCTCGATTCAAGGCAGCACGGGCTGCCTCGAAGCCCATTTGGGTGACCGTCTCCCGGTCATTGGCGATGCGGCGCTCCTGGATACCTGTGCGCGTCCGAATCCAGTCGTCGGTCGTCTCGACCACTGCTTCGAGCTCGGCGTTCGTCACGACCCGCTCTGGCACGCGCATCCCCCAGCCCGTCAGATGTGCATAGCGCATATGACGCGGCTGCCACCGATGCGGCGGATGGGAGCGCCCATTGCGCTCTGGCGCCGGGCTGTTGTCCGCATTCAAGCGCTTGTCACTGACTGCCATTGCCCAAGTATTTCCCGAAGATTAGCACGGCATTGTGCCCGCCGAAGCCGAAAGAGTTGCTCATCACATGGCGAACTGTCTGCGCGACGCCTTGATTCGGTGTGTAGTCAAGGTCGCATTCAGGATCAGGCGTATGGTAGTTGATGGTTGGCGGGATGAAGTCGTGCAGGAGGCTCTGCACGCTGAAGACAGCCTCAACGCTGCCTGCTGCGCCTAACATGTGCCCAACAGCGCCCTTGACCGAGCTGATTTTAACCGCCTGAGCGTGCTCACCAAAAACGGCTTTGATAGCTCGCGTCTCGGCGGCGTCGTTGAGCGGTGTGCTAGTCCCATGTGCATTGATGTAGTCGATGTCCTGCACGGTCAGACCGGCGTTGTGCAGGGCTTTGCGCATTGCCGCCTGTGCGCCAGCGCCATCTTCCATTGGCGCAGTGATGTGATAAGCATCGTCAGTTGTGGCATAGCCTAGCAGCTCGGCAAGGATGGTGGCGCCGCGGTGCAGAGCATGCTCAAGCGCCTCTAGAACTAGAATGGCCGCGCCCTCAGCGATGACGAAGCCGTCGCGATCTTTATCAAACGGCCGCGAGGCAGTGCTCGGATCGTCATTGCGCGTAGAGAGTGCGCCCATATTGGCAAAGCTGGCCACCGCCAGTGGCACCACAGCCGCTTCCGTGCTGCCGCAGATCATCACATCGGCAGCACCACGTCGAATCATCTCGGCAGCCTCGCCGATGGCGTTGTTGCCTGTAGCACAAGCCGTCGAGATAGACATGTTCGGGCCGCGAAAGTTGAACTCGATCGCCACGCGCCCGACAGGGCTATCCGTCAACATCATCGGTACCAACAGCGGACTCACATGCTTCAAGCCTTTTTCGCTGCCCACCCGAGCGCCCTCTAGCAGTGTCTCGATGCCGCCCACGCCCGAGCCGATCAAACAACCGACTGCGTAGGGGTCTTCAGCAGCCATATCTAGCTTGGCTTGCTCAAGAGCTTGCAGGGTAGCTGCCATTGCCAGCTGAGTCACGCGATCCATGCGGCGCGCCTCTTTGTTGCCGAAGAGCGCTCTGGCATCGAAATCGCGTACCTCACCAGCGATGCGAACCGTCAAATGGCTTGGATCGAAGCGTTGAATGGTCTGGATGCCGCACTTGCCTGCCACCAGGTTCTGCCAGGCACTCGGCACAGTATTACCGATCGGGCAGAGCATGCCCATCCCTGTGACGACCACGCGCCGTCTTTCCATCACCTAGTATTGCTCCAGTGTGTGTATGGGAACATTCAGCGTCTCAGGAAGGCGAGTGATTTATGCGCGCCTCTAAAATAGAAAACGCCTTCAGGCGCTTTTGGTTACGGGCTGGAGAGCGGCAGCCTATCGATAAGGCTGAACAGCTCGGCGTTATACCACACTTGGCTGGTGAAAGCGTTCAGCCAGCCTTGTTGGTCTAGCCACGTCAGTGTGTTGGCGAAAGCAGCACGCATGACTTCGGCGATTTGCTTGGCGCGAGTGCTCTCACCATTGGCGAGCAAAACCTGTACTGTGAACAACGCGGTCATTAGCGGGCGGTAGAGGTTACGGATGTTGGGGCGGCTCAAGCGCACGGCGGCACTGCTCACGCGCTCCAGCGCGCTCATATGGCGCCCTTTGCCCAGATCGACTATCGCCAAGGCGCTGTCAATTTCTAGGGGCGGCACGTACGGCTTAGGGCGCGCTTGCGCGGCGAAGGCAGCCCGAGCGGCCAATAGCTCAGTTTCAGCTGCCTGCCAAGCCTGCTGGCGTAGATGTACACATCCAATGTGGTAGCGCGTCAAGGCGATCTCCAGCGGTGCGCCCAGCGTTTCTTGTAAGCTGAGTGCGCGCTGCATGTGGCTGAGCGCTTCATCGTACACACCCAAGTACTCCGAGACGACGCCGAGCAAGCGTTGGGCAGTGGCAGCACCGCCGCGCTCGCCGATTTGGTTCAGAATTTGGAAGGCGTCGATGACTAGCTGGTGCCCGTCCTCGATGCGCCCGAAATTGATCAACAGCTCGCCGATGCGGTTAAGCGTCAGGCCTTCGCGGCGGCGGTCGCCGATTTGGCGCAGGCGCTCCAGCTGCAGCTGGGCGTGCTGCAAGGCAGCTGGTAAATTGTTCTCGCACAGGTAGAGATCAACCAGCGCAGCCAGGCACTCTGCTTCAAGGACGGGGTCTTGCAGCTCGAGGGCTCCCTTCAACGTCGTTTGAGCAGCTTGCAGGGCGCTTTCGGGCGACTCAACATACATCTCGTCAAACCAGGTGAGCAACAGCTCAATCACATAGCGCTGATCGCCCAGACGGTTGGCGAGAGCTTGCATCTTGCGGTCGAGGTCGTTGCGAAAAGCTGGATTGGGCTGGCTCAGATGTAGCGCGGCCTCGCGTAGGATCAGGTAGGCATGCCAGGCAAGGCGATCCTCGTCAAGCGCTTCAGCGAGATGAATAGCTTGCTGTGCTTCTTGTTGGGCATCTTCCCAGGCGCTGGTCTGCGAGGCGTAATCGGCGCGCAGCAAGTGGACAATGGCTCGCCAGTCATCGCGATCGGCCTGTTCGGCCAGCTGTGCGCCGTATGGCAGCTTCTCGGCGACTGCAGCGATCTCGCCCAAGCGCAAGAGCACACGCACCTGCCGCCGCCATATCTCAAAACGATCAGCTGCCGTCTGGGCTAGGGCTTCCGCTTGGGCAAAGTATTCTAAAGCGGCAAAGTTAGCATATTCGGCAAAGGCTTTACGCCCAGCTTGCAGCGCATAGTAGAGCGCTTCCTCACGGCTGTTGCTCTGAGAAAAATGGTATGCCAGCAGCTCGATTGCCTCGGGCGTTTGCTGCCGTATGCTCAGCGCCACACTGTGATGAATCTCGGCGCGTTGCTCCGCTAGCATGCCCTGATAGATGACTTCCTGCAGGATCGCATGCTTGAAGGCAAAAACGCGCTCAGGCTTGATCACGTGCAAAAAGCCAGCGTTTTGCAGGGCTGCTAGGCGCTTGTTCAGGCTGCGCGGTGTGTAAAGATTGCTAGGCAGGCTTTCTGCAAGGATAGATACTGAAAATTCACGCCCAATGACTGCCGCATACTTCAAAACGAGCTGATCAGCTTCGTGTAAGCTATCCAAGCGCGCCTGCACGACGCCCTGCACGGTCTGCGGGATATTCAAGCTCTTCACGCCCTTGATCATCGCCAGACCTTGCGGAGTGGGCTGCAGCTGATTTGCTTCGCGCAGCGCTTCAGCTAGCTCTAGGGCGAAGAATGGATTGCCTTGTACGCGCTCACAGATAAAATTGAGCAGGTCTGGGCTGATCGGCGCACTGAGGGCTTTTTCCAGCAGCAAATTGATCTCTGCGCGGCTCAGCTCTTGCAGAGGCATGTAATGGTGTAAGCGCTTGTTGCGCAGCTCACTGATCAAGCGCTTGGCGATCGGCTCGTTCTGCAGCGGGCGCTGTACAACCAAAAGCAGCACAGCTGAGGGCATCACACTGAGCTGCTGCACAAGGTCGAGGATGAGATTGGCAGAGCTCTCATCGATCCACTGCACATCTTCGAAGATCAGCAAGAGTGGCTGGCGCTGCGCTAAACGGCGCAGCAGCTGGCTGACGAAAGCAAAAGTAGCGCGCTGACGCTGTTGGGCGCTGAGGTTAGCTGTGAGAGCCGTCTCAAGGATGCTCACACCAAGCAAATCGCCGAGCAATGGTAAGCGTGCCTCATCATTGGGGAGCAGAGACCTGACTGCTAGCGTGAGCGCTTGCAGACTGGCAGGCACATTTTCGAGTGGCAGGCTGAAAAGGGCGGCGAAGATGCTCTGCCAGGGCAGGTAGGCGGTCAGCTGGCTGCTGCTGAAACTTTCGCCCCGCCCAACCAGAAAGCCACGCTCGGTCGCACGACGCGCTACTTCAGCCGCTAGACGGCTCTTGCCAATGCCCGACTCGCCTTCCAGGCGTACCACGCGCGGATGCCCGCTTTGAACAGCCTTGAGGTGGCGCTCCAGACGTTCTAGCTCGGCGGTGCGCCCGACTAGCGCGCTCAGCTTGATATGCTGCCTGCTGGTGCTGCGAAAACTGATCGGTTCTGCCACTGGAATCGGCTCGGCACGCCCCTTGATAGCAACTTCAGGCAAGGTCTTGAAGATGACTCGCCCGCTAGCAGCCTTGTAGACCGCTGATGAGACCAGAATCCGCCCGCCGCTGGCTGCGCCCATCAGCCGTGCGGCAACGTTGGTCTCATCGCCGATCGTGCTGTACTCATGGCGCACCTCGCCGCCGACAGTGCCAGCATAAACCAAGCCGCGACTGATCCCTACCGCATGGACGCCTAAACTATCACCCTCAGGCGCCAGTTGACGCAGGGCGAGCGCAGCGCTCAGAGCACGTTCAGCATCATCGCCATAGGTCACGGGCGCACCAAACACACCAAACAGCACACAACCTTTGTCGCTCACCTCGACCGACATCAGCTGACCGCCGAAATCTACCAGTATGCGCTGTGCATTGCACACATATGCATCCAAGGCGCTGCGGAAGCGCTCAGCCTCGTAGTGCGGGTAGTCAAGGCGCCCTGTGTTGCCCAGCCCTAGCTTCACAAACATCGGGATGGCATAGCGCAGATCGCCCACGTAATCGCCTAAGCCGTTCGAGAGGCGCTCCCGCACGAAGTGATTGACGTAAGGGCGAACAGACTCTAGCACCTGAGCGGCATCACCCTGGGCCTGCCAAGCCGCCCAACGGGCTGCACGCGCCTGATCAGCTGTTTCAGGGGGTACGCTCACAACAAGCGCGTTACCTGTCTCATTCAGCTGTAATACCACGCCAGCTTCGCGTAACATAGGCACGCAATCGGCGTGAGCGACTACCTGTTCAGGCTGTGTTTCAGTGAGCAAGCTGAACGCAGCTTGGACGGCTGGGCCTGATAGCACATCAGCATAGCCAAATTGCGGTAAGCCAACTGCCCAACGATCCACATCGCCCATGCCGATGTAGGTGCGCAGCCGCAAGCCGCGAAACAGACGCATAGCGCCCATGATCTCCTGCATCTGAAGGGCGGCTGTTACGGCGCGCAGCACGCCTGGCAGAGGTGTCTGAGTCGACTCAACGGGTCGATCGTCGAACCATGCGGTGAAGCCATCGCCCATGAAGCGAATGACGCTGCCGCCATGATGAAAGACTAAGCCCGCAATTGCCTCAAACATCGGATTCAAGCGGCGCTTCAGCTCACCGCTGGCGCGTTGGGCGCCAAACTCTGCCACTAGCTGCGTTGTCAGTGGCGTGAAGCCTGAAATATCCACGTTCAGCACGGCGCCCTGCGCACGAGCAGGCAAGTCAACGCCGCGCAATAGGGCACGGAATCGGTCAGTGGCTAGGTAGGGTGCAAGCAGATGCAGCAGGTCTTCGGGCTTCATGCGTCCGTTCTACGTACAGCGTACCCCTCTCGCACATGATACTATAGATACGTGCCAAGCGCATCAGTCATCGTAACCTCACAAAAATTTATTCTCGAGGGCGCGGCGGCAGCGGCGTATACGGATTGATGCCGTCGAGGATGGGGGGCACGTAGATATCGTCGATGTAGCGTGGGGCGTTAGCAAGCGCAAAGAAAGCAGGGCGCATCCGCTGATCGAAGCCAGGATCATTCAGCGCCCACCAATACTCCTCATCCTCAGGCGTCCATTCTAGGTCAGCCAGATATAGCACAACCATCAAACTGATCCAGGGGCGCCAATGGTGGGCAGCGTACTCAAAGGCTGCTACCAGGTAGTCGGCTTGTTGCTGCTCGCTGACGGCGTGCCAGCGATACGGGTTGGCCTGCTGGGAACCATCCGATCCAGTGATCGTCTCGCGCTGATCGGTCGTCCAGCCCATCTCGAGGATGGCGACCTGTTTGTGTCCCTCTCCGTTGGCCACCTGCAGCGCGCGCATCACCTCCACATGCCGAAAGACCTGCCAGCTGTGGCCGTCAAGGCGCGGATCGTCGGGCGGCGTCTCAGGCGGTAGGGCGTAGCCAGGCGCATTCAGACCAAGCACATCGTAATAGCGCGCTGCGCCGGCCTGATACATCTGCTGCAGATAGAGCGTGTCGGGGATGCTCTGCGGCGATAGCGTGCCGGTAGGCGCTAGGCCTGCTGTGATGACGATCGCGCTCGGATCAGCGGCCCAAACCGCCTGTGCACAGGCCGCCAGGACTTTTACGTATGCAGCGGCATTAGGCGTCTTGCCCAACCACTCACGGTCAAGATTCGGCTCGTTCCAGACCTGGTAGCCCACAATTCGCCCTTTGTAGCGTGCTGCCAGCGCACCGCAGAACTCCCCAAAGGCCTGCTCATCGAAGGGCGGCTCGTACTCATTGCGATCGAGGCGAAGAGCCCACTCGGGTGGCTTGCCCAGGCGTGCGATGAGCTTCACACCGCGATAATTTGCCTCTGCCACCACATCATCAGCAATCGACCAGTCGGCTGGCTGTAACTGATCGGGCTGGATGTCGCGCCAGCCGAAGACTTGCTTGGCGTAGCTGAAGCGCATCAGGCGGATGTACTCAAAATCGCGGGCGCGCGCTGCTTCATTCCACCAGATCGATGTGTGTACGCCGTAAGCAATCGATGGCAGCTTTGGGTGGCGAATCAGCTCAGCGCCGAGCAACGTGGGCACAGGGCGCAGTGCCATGAAGCTGAACAGCGCCAGACCAAGCAAGCTCAGCGCGAGCGCACTGAGCAGAAAACGGTTGTTCGGACGTCTTAGCATGTTGAATTTTCAGTGTGAGGGCGGGAGAAAGTCCCGCCCTGTGAGCAGGCTACTGAGCGCGGCGCGGACGGCTGCGGAAATCCATATCCACAATGCGCTGCCAGACAGGGCGCGGCTGGAAATCCGGGCCGAGAATCGACCAAGGCACGTTATCGCCCACAGCACCGCCAATATTCCAGCCGGCTTGAGCGCCGTAGTTCAAGTTCCACAGCATAGCTAGGCGCACAAAGCCCCACTGCTGCATCAGCTCGATCGCTTGCGCCGTGAAGTTCGCCTGATCCTGCAAGGTGTTATCGGCTGCGAAACCAAAGCCATCCCGCAGCTGACCGCGCCCCTGCAAGTCTTCCACGCTAGGCCACCCAAACTCGGTCACGCACAGCTTTTTGTCGCTGCCGGCAGCGCGGATGCGATTGGCGTAGCCTTCTAGGGTGCTCTTGAACGACCAACTGTGGTGCGGATTCGCCCACGGCCCGCGGAAGCGCGCCGGTGGGTTGCGCTCTGGCAGATTGTTCCAATCTTGGTTAGGCGGCACGTTCAAGCCGTTGTGGTGTGCGCCAACGCAATCGACAAAGTTGAGCATCCCCGCTGCGATCAGCTGGTCCATGTAGATGAAGTCATCAGTGACGGCGCCGGGAATGTTGGCGCCCGTCGGTGCCAGGCCAGCCGAGATGACGATGATGTTCGGATCAATACTCTTGATGGTGTTATAGGCAACCTGCAGTAGCTGCACGTAGCGCCGCGCATCGATGGCAGGTGGATTGGTCGTCCATTCGCGGTCGATGTTAATCTCATTCCAAACCTCGATGGCATGAATCTTGCCTGGGTAGCGCTGCAGAAGTGCAGTGAGGAAGTCGGCGAAGTCTTGTGGATTGGCAGGTGGACCGTCGTGCACATCAGCTACGATGCGCGCACCAGGATCGCGCGCCCAATCAGGCGCTTTGGTGATGCTCAGCAGCACTTTCACGCCTGCTTCGCTCAGCAGCGTGAGGCTAGTATCCAGGTCAGACCAATCGATCTGCCCTTTGGCGCGCTCAGTATCGCGCCAGACCACCTGGGACTTCACCCAGTTCAGGCGCAGCTGATCGCGTGCCATCGCCACCCACAGCGCATAGACGTTCGGATCGGGATTCTTTTGCACGGCGATGCCCAAGTCGAAGTCCAGGTCGCGGATAGGTGGTACGGTTGGTTGCACTGCCGGCGTAACAACTACAATCACGGGCGGCGGCTCGACGGTTGGTTGCGCTTGCTCAGGCGGCGGGAAAGTTGGGAAAGGTGTAGCGGTAATCTGGGCCACGACAGCGCTATTTTCGGCGACGGGCGGTGGTAAGATGCTGCTACCACTGACAGGCAGTTCAGCGGCTAGTGTGCCTGTTGCAGCGTAGACGGCGATGAACGTTACTGCACCAAGCAACAGCGTAATGCCCGTCCACGCTACAGCGAAATAGCGCACTTGGCGGCGGTGCATCTGCTGACGCTGCCGCAGCGCGCTGATGCTGATTGTCTCTCGAATACTGCTCATATGGTTCAGTCTCTCCGTAGATGATGGCTTAGAAGCAGCGCATTCAGTCTGAGCGGCGTGCCACTTGCAGCGTAAGACGCCCAAGCGGCAGCTCCAGCTCGGTTAGCACTGCGCTCACCTGGATATCGCGGTGTGTGCCATCCGGCGTGAAGGTGAACGGCAGTGTGATCCCTTCAATCTGTTCGGCGAGCGTCACTTCACCTGAGCTAGCCCGCCAATGTACGGCTAAGTCGGCAGGGATCGGCACCAGCCACGTTTGCCCTGCTCGATAGGTTTTGTACTGCGCTAAAATGCGCGTCCCTTGCAGGAAGGCGCCATCGGCAGCGAAGTCGGGCACTTGGACGCCCGCCCAGTTGCTCACCAAGAGCGCGCCAAGTCTATCACGCAAGGCCCCACTTGTCATCAGCCATATGGCGCGTGTGAGGCTTCCTTCAGCCGACCTGTAGCGCACGACGGGCGTGTTCGCCTCAATGCTGAAGACAGCGCGATCAGGCGCAATTTGCAGCTGGACAGGCGTGCCAGGCGAGAGCACGCCCTCAGGCGTTGCGCGCAGCTCTGAGAGCGGTGCAAGTGCTTCGCCGTAGCCGATCGGCAGCCAAGCGTTGCCCTCTTGGGCAGCGCTGCGGACGCTGATCACGGCGTGTAGTTTAGCCCGGCTGATCTCGCCGACTGCCCACGCTAAGACGCGCCGCACCGCCCCTTCAGGCAGGTACTCACGCGGATCGAGCGGCAGGATGACCTGGACGGAGTCAGCTAGCCCACCGAGCGCTCTCCAATCGTAAGCACCTGTCTCGAAGCGCCCATCCACCAGTTCTGGAAAAGGCAAGACGAGCACAAGCGCTTGCCCTTCAGCCTTCAAAGCTGCTGCCAGATCGCTGATGAAGGCGCTGTAAACGTCGCGCAGGCTGGGCGCCAAGCCAAGATATTCCAGCGCAAGCCCGCTGTAGGGCTGGCTGCGCGCGAACTCAACCAGGTGCTCAAGATGTGCCTGACGCCGCTCGGGCTCGTTCAGCAGCGCCTCAATCAGCGCTGCATCGGGCGCTGAGTCGCCGCGATAGTTGCGGATGAGCGGCATGACGCCATAGCCACGCCCAAAACTGACACCTGAGGGCAGAGCCCCGTCGAGCGCCCCCTCTGCATTCGGCACAAGTCCAGCAGGATGCACCACGTTAGCGATGGCGGCGACTTCGGGCTTGAAAGCCTGTCCTGCCTCGACCACCACGCTGATGATAGGTACCTGCAGCGCAAGCCGACCGACGAACAGCACCTCAGGCAGGCGCTGAGAGCTGCTCAGCACTGCCACCAACGAGAGGCGCCCGTCAATTAGAGCTCGCTGGGCCGGGATGAACTGCCAACGCCTCAGCGCAGTATCGTAGCCATATAGATCGGCTTGAGCCGGCTCAACGCCCGCAGGTATGGCGAAGGCAAGCGTCAGCAGCTCAGGCGGCGCGCCGCGATGCTCTATGCGGTAGATCGTGCTCAACGGTGCAAGAGTCTTTGGTAGGGCAGCTCGCGCTTGGCGTAAAAGATCGTCGTCTGGCTCAGGCAGCCCGCTTAGCACTGCTGGGCTCAGGCTGCTCAGGCGGATGTTCAAGCTATTGCTCCCACCAGCTGTCAGCACTAGATCGCCAAAGGCGAGACGGTTGTTGAGCGCCGTAAATGGCGTGCCGAAGAGCTGGTCAGCGAGGGAGAAGGGCGGCAGCAGCAGCGCCAAGAAGGTGAGCATCGCCGCGAAAGTCAGCGCTAAGACGCTCAGCGCGCAGCCTAAACCGTTGCGCTCTCGGCGCAGTGGCTGTGCCTTAACTTTGCCTTGCCCGCCTTTTGCCACCAATTTTACCATGAGCCTTTACAAAACTTTGCATGCTTTCACAGTGCCTTTACAGCCCTGAAACGGAATTGTAACACCAATGGCGCAGGCTGCAAAAAGCACCCTAGCATGTTACAATCTAGCCTACGCAGCCGCCTGTGCGAAAGCCGTCTATCATGCCGATACAAGTCGATCTCATCACCCCAGAACGCTACCTCTTCCACGAACCCGCTGCCGAGAGCGCCCTTGTGCCAACCGTGCAAGGGCAGATTGGTGTCTTTGTGGGGCATGTAGCGCTCATCGCGCTGATTGGCATGGGGGAGCTGCGCGTGCGCAGGGCAGGTGCCGAAGAGAGCATTGCCGTCTACGGTGGAATTGTGCGCATCTGCCGCGATCAGATTATGCTGCTGGCCGATTCAGCCGAATTCGCCTACGACCTCGATCCTGAGAGCTGCTATCTGGCGCGCCTTGCCGCTGAAGCCAATTTTCAGGACGCGCCCTCACCTCAAACACGCAACGCACTGCAGCGCGCTGCGCTGCGTGAGCGCTTGGCGCGCCGCGTCCGGCAGTTGGGCTTGCCGCGTCTTTATGCAGGGCCGCCGCCCGTAGATGGCAGACTGCCTAGAGTGGCAGCGCTCGCGCCTCAGCTGCCCTTCGAGCCGGATGTGCCGCACTATAGACCGTACTCAGAGAAAGATTAATGTCGTTTAAGTCTTGCTTGCGCTATAATTTACACAATCAACATCTCTAAAAAGGAGCCTCGCATGAGTGAGCAACTGTACAGCGCTGTGATGAAAGCGCTGAGTACCGTGATTGAGCCTGAGCTACACAGGGATATCGTTACGTTGAACATGGTGCGCGATTTGCGCATCGAAGATGGCGTAGCCCACTTCACCATCATGCTGACCACGCCCGCCTGCCCACTGAAAGACGTGATGTACAAAGCCGCTGAGGCTGCCGTCCTGAAGGTTGAGGGCATTCGCGCCATTCAGGTCAAGTGGGATGCCGAAGTGCCAAGCGACAAGCGCGTTCATGGGCGCATCAGCATGCCGATTCGCAACGTCATCGCCGTTGGGAGCGGCAAAGGCGGCGTTGGCAAGACCACAGTTTCCGTCAATCTCGCCGTCTCGCTGGCAAAGGAGGGCGCACGGGTAGGCTTGATGGACGCGGACATCCTGACGCCCAACGTGCCGATCATGCTCGGCTTGACTTCAGGCCGTCCCGCCGTGCAGAATGGCAAAATTGTGCCCTTTGAGGTCTTTGGTGTTAAGACGATCAGCATGGGCTTCTTGATCGACCCTGATAAAGCGATGGTCTGGCGCGGCCCGATGCTTAACAGCGCCATTCGCCAATTTTTCAACGACGTCGACTGGGGCAACAACATCGACTACATGATTGTAGACTTGCCGCCTGGCACGGGCGATGCACCGCTGAGTCTGGCGCAAGCTGTGCCATTGACGGGCGCTGTGATTGTCTCGCAGCCGCAGCCAGTGGCGGTGGGCGATGCGCTGCGCTCGATCAGCATGTTCGAGCAGCTCAACGTGCCGATCTTGGGCATCGTCGAGAACATGACAGGCGAGCTGTTCGGCGAGGGCGGCGGCGAGCAGCTGGCTCAGCAGCAGAATGTGCCATTTTTAGGGCGCATCCCGTTGGATGCCGAAGTACGCAAGGGCGGCGACTTGGGGCGTCCGATTGTGGTCAGTGCGCCCGAATCGGCAACAGCACAAGCCTTCCGTCGCCTGGCACGCGATATCGCAGCGCGCGTCAGTGTGATCCAGCTGCAGAGCAGCGATTTCATCCCGCTGGATATCATCGGCTAGTGCTTCGAGTGCCTTGTGCCTTAGCACGGCGCGGCGCAAGGCGCTACAATCTGCCCGTATGAACACTTTCAACACCAAAGTCCTTGTGACAGGCGCTGCTGGCTTTATTGGCAGCCATCTGACCGAGCAGCTGGTACAGGCTGGTTACGCTGTGCGCGCTATGACACGCTACACCTCCGCAGCAGATAAGCGCGGCAACCTTGCCGACCTGCCGGCCGATGTGCTAGATCACATCGAGCTATATCCCGCTGACCTGCGCGATGCAGAGGCAGTCAGCAGGGCAGCGGCGGGCTGCACTGCGATTTTCCATCTCGGCGCCATCATCTCGATCCCGTACTCGTATCAGCATCCCGAAGAGACGCTTGCCGTGAACATCAACGGCACGCTGAACGTGCTGCAGGCGATGCGTCAGCACGGCACGGCGCGCGGCGTGATCGTCAGCACAAGCGAGGTCTATGGCACGGCGCAATATGTGCCGATCGATGAGCGGCATCCGCTGCAGGCGCAATCGCCCTACGCCGCCAGTAAAATTGCAGCTGAGGCGATCAGCTTGAGCTTCCAACGCACCTATGGCACGCCGATCGTCGTTGTGCGCCCGTTTAACACCTACGGGGAGCGCCAGAGCGCCCGCGCCGTGATCCCGACCATCATTGCGCAGGCGTTGACACAAGATGTAGTTCGCTTGGGCGCAACGCATACATACCGCGACTATACGCACGCCGCTGACACAGCGCGCGGCCTGATGCGCGCCGCCTTCGAGACAGAGACGGCGATCGGACAGGTTTTCAATCTCGGTACAGGCGAGTCGCACACAATTGGCGAGATCGCTGAGATGATCATCAACCTGATCGGGCGCCCCGTGAGCGTGCAAGCCAACATCAGTGAGCGACTGCGCCCAGAAAAAAGCGAGGTGCTGCGCTTGCAGTCGAACAACAGCCACGCGCGCAACGTCTTAAAGTGGCAGCCTGAAATCTCGCTCGAACAGGGCTTGATGCGCACCATTGCATGGATTCAGGCGCATCTCGAGCGTTTTCAGCCCGGTCAGTATCAGGTATGAGCGACTCCGTGCAGGCTGTTCTCATGTGTGGCGGACTTGGCACGCGGCTGCGTCCATGGAGCTACGTGATCCCCAAGCCGATGTTCCCGATCGGCGAACGTCCGATCCTTGAGCTGCTCCTGACGCGTCTGCACAAACACGCCATTGACGACATCTATCTCGCGCTTGGCTACAAAGCCGAGCTGATCGAAACATACTTCAAAGATGGCGCCCAGCTAGGCGTGCGGCTGCACTATGTGCGCGAGTCTGAGCCGCTCGGCACAGCGGGCGCGCTCAACCTACTGCGCGATCAGCTGCGGGCGCCCTTCCTGATGATGAACGGCGATCTAGTCACGCGGCTAGACTTCCGAGCCTTTCATGCCTTTCACATGGCCCAGCGTGCTGCGATCACGGTCGGCGTGAAAGCATACGAGGTGCCGATTCCTTACGGCGTAGTTGAGAGCACAAACGATGTTGTGGTCGCGCTGCGCGAAAAACCAACTCTCAGCGTGAACATCAACGCCGGCATCTACGCTGTTAGCCCGGAGGTGCTTACCCTGCTGCCCTCTGGTGGCCGCTATGATGCCACACAGCTGATTCAAGCTGCAATGGACGCCGGACTGCGCGTGTGCAGCTACTTGATTAACGAATATTGGATGGATATCGGCCGCTTTGAAGACTACTACAAGGCGAACGAAGATGCTTCAGCCTGGCTGGATGAGGAATTTGCGCCATGACCGCTCATGCCAAGATTCCAACGCCAAGCGGCAAGCTGGCTCTCAAAGCCCTGCAGATCATGCTGCGCGCGCGCAGCCCGTTGCCTGCCCTAGAGGTCTTTCACAGCGAGCTAGGCAAGGTCTTCCGCGCTAATTTGCCCAGCTTCAAGCCGATCATGACGGCAGGCGCTGAATGGGCGCGCTGGCTACTTGTCGAGGCGCGCGAGGCTTTCCTGTGGAAGGCTCCCAAAGACCCAATCGCACGGCTCTTGCGAGACGGCTTGCTCGTCGCCGATGGCGAGACGCACGACTCGATGCGGCGGCTGATGAATCCTGCTCTACATCGCAACGCGCTCTCCGGCTATATCGAGGCTATGTGGCGTGCCACTGATCGAATCGCCGATCACTGGCAGCCCGACCAAACCTACGACATGCTGACCGAAGTGCGCAAGATCGCGCTTCTGATCGTAATGGAGACCCTCTTCAGCGTAGACTTCATGCCGCATATTCAGCGCTACTGGTCAGCGATTCTACATATGCTGCGCTACATCTCGCCTGGCATCTGGATTTTCTGGGCTGATATACCTCGCCCGAACTATCGGCGTGCACTGCGGCGCATCGACGAGTACCTGCATGAAATTATCCGCCTGCGCCGCCAGCATCTAGCCCAGAGCAGGCAACAGCCCAACGATCTGCTGGGCATTTTAGTGGGCGCAGAGGGCATCTCTGACGCTATGATCCGCGATCAGATGTTGACTATGATTATCGCCGGTCACGATACCAGCACAGGCTTGTTATCTTGGGCGATGTACCTGATCGGCGCACATCCTGAGGCTGCAGCGCGCATCCGCGATGAGGTAGATGCAGTTCTAGGCGATGCGCCGCCGACAATGGATTGCCTCGCTCAGCTGAAATATCTCGATCGCTTCATTGACGAGACGTTGCGCTTGTATCCGCCTGCTCATCTCGGCTCACGCATCGCTGCCCAAGACCTAACCCACGATGGCTATCTGATCCGCAAGGGCGAGCGCGTCACCTATTCGATCTACGTCACGCACCGTATGGCTGAATACTGGGATAATCCCGCTGAATTCCACCCTGACAGATTCATGCAGAAGCCCGTCCCGTACAGCTTTCTGCCCTTCGGCGGAGGGCTGCGTAATTGCATTGGGGCGGCTTTTGCGCAGGTCGAGGCGAAGGTCATCTTAGCACGGCTGGCACAACGCTTCACCTTCACATTGCTGCAGCGCGATATCCATATGCACATGGCCGTCACGCTGGAGCCGCGACCAGGCGTGTTTATGCGTGCGAAACTCCGCTAGAGGGAAATCAAGAGTCTATGCTAAAAAAGCTGACGCCGAAGCAAGTGCAGCAGCGCCTGCAAGAGGGCGCGCCACTGACTATCATCGACGTGCGTGAGGCATGGGAGCTGGCAATCTGCCGTCTGGAAGGTGCCTTGCACATCCCAATGAACGACATCCCCGACGCGCTGGAGCGCATCCCACGCGAAGGTGATGTGGTGATCATGTGTCACAGCGGTGCGCGCAGCGCCCAAGTGGCATTCTGGCTGACTACGCAAGGCTTCACGAACGTCTACAACATGGCGGGCGGCATCGACCGGTGGTCTGTAGAGGTTGACGCGAGCGTGCCACGCTACTAGTCTGAAGACAAACAGCTGCGCTCGAGCTTCTCAGCACAAAGACCGCGCTTGGCGTTCGGGGTCCGTTGCGCTATGACTCGAACAGTTCAGAAAGGAATCCTGCGATGAAAGCAATCTGGAATGGCGCCGTGATCGCCCAGAGCGATCAGACTATCGTTGTAGAGGGCAACCACTACTTCCCACCTGACTCGGTTAGGCGTGAGTATTTGCGCGAGAGCGATACGCACACCGTCTGCCCTTGGAAAGGCACAGCCAGCTACTACACCCTGGAAGTAGACGGCAAGACAAATCCTGACGCTGCGTGGTACTACCCCGATCCCAAGCCCGCTGCTGCCAACATCAAGGGTTACATCGCTTTTTGGCGCGGCGTACAGGTGCAAGCTTAGCTTTCTGCAATGGATGAGGCTGCCTGCCGCGCCCTGAACGCGCTCAATCGCGCCTTTTACGCTCACGCAGCTGAACATTTTGACGAGTCGCGGGGTAGGGCTTGGAATGGCTGGCGGCGGCTCCTGCCCTACCTCGAAAGCCTACCTGTACCGCGCCGCATCCTGGATGTAGGCTGTGGCAATGGGCGTTTTGGACGCTTCTTGGCGCGCCATCTAGCCCAGGTGTGCTATCACGGCACAGATAACAACGCAGCGCTGCTTGAATCGGCGCGGGCTGCCTTCACCAAGATGGGCGTTCTGCCTGAGGCGCGCCTTGAGCTGCACGATCTGCTCGAAGATGGCCTGCCCGAAGGCGAGTACGAGCTGGCAGCGCTCTTCGGCGTATTGCATCACGTGCCAAGCCTGGCGCGCCGTGCTGCCCTCATCCGCGATTTGGCAGCGCGCGTGACATACGGCGGATTTTTGGTCTTCACGAGTTGGTGTTTCTACGACCATGCGCGTTTCCGTGAGCGCCTGATCGCCCTGCCGCCTGAGTACGACCCCGAGCACGGCGATTGGCTGATGGATTGGCGGCGCGGGCATGCAGCCAACAGCCTGTTGCGCTACTGCCATTATGTGGATGAGGCTGAGCAGCGCACCCTAGAGGCTGCCAGCGGGCTCAGCCTCGTGGCGTCATTTTATGCCGATGGTCACACAGATAATATTAACCGCTACAGCTTGCTGCAGCGCCGTTAGTCATTTGCCAGGTTGCGCAGCCGCGTGATTTCGTGGCGCAGCAGCTCTGCCTGCGGATGATCGGGGAAGCGGCGCAACATGCGTTCCAGGTAAGCGATTGTTGCGCTGATGTTTGCCTCGTCAGCTGCTTGGCGCACATTCAGATGTAGCGCCATTGCCCGCGTGTAGTCTTGAATAGCTGCCTCAAAGTTATCGCGCTGCCCGTAGGCGAGGCTGCGGTTGAAGTACGCCTCGGCCAGCTCGGGATTCAAGTCAATGGCAGCTGTGTAGTCTTCAATTGCACCATCAATATCGCCCAAATTGACTTTTACCACGCCACGATTAAGGTAGGCCCGTGTATTGCGCGAATCGATGCGCAGCGTCACTGAGTAGCTCTCCAGCGCTTCTGAATACGCCCCTTGCCTAGCGAGCGCCATAGCGCGGCTGTGATGTGCCTCTGATAGATTTGGATTGAGGCGCAAGGCAGTCTCGCAATCGGCGAGACAGGCCGCTAGATCGTTGTTAGCAAGATGAGCGCCAGCGCGCCGTGCATAGGCTTCAGCGAAGTCAGGGTAGAGGCGAATCGCTTCACTGTAGGCGGCAAACTTGCCCGAGAGATCGCTGGCAGGCAGGCTGAGGGCGTACTCAAAGCGCTCTTGGGCGGCGAGCTGAATGCGCTGTTCAGGGCGCAGCGGCGGCAAGGTTATCTGGGCGTTCAGAAGCTGGGCCACGCGCTGCAGT
The DNA here is from genome assembly GCA_046719055.1 of Aggregatilineales bacterium. Classification (GTDB taxonomy): domain Bacteria; phylum Chloroflexota; class Anaerolineae; order Aggregatilineales; family UBA2796; genus CP2-2F. Next base: position 21,813 of record JBDNDQ010000006.1, read on the forward strand.
GAGTCTTCCCATTGGGCGTAGTCGAGGAACAGCGGCTCAGCTGTGGTGAGCAGACCGGCGGCGTAGCGCGCCTGGTCAAGTGCATCGAAGTGCCGTGACGCGAGCGTGATCAAGCGCATGTTGCGCCGCTGAGCATCTTTCAAGATGTTGCGCATCATGTCGTTCGGCTCAAGGCAGCGCTCAAGTGTGCCGGGCGTCAGGACGAGCAAGATGTGATCGCGCTGCAAGGCACGAGTCGGCTCCGAGACGAGATGCATCTCGATCAGCTGCAAGTGCGCTGTCAGTAGGCGGGCAGTGATATCGCACATGCCACGCCGATAAACTAGGAAGATACGTTCGCTCATCAGCTGCCCACTTGCAGATCAGGTAAGTTGCCGTCGCGCATTTGGCGTAGATTTTCAATCATCTCGCGCACTTCGGACGTCTTCTCATGTTCAGGCACCAGCTCTAGGAAGCTGATCATATCCTCGAGCGTGCCATCAATATCCCCCCACTGAGCGCGCGCTAGGCCACGATTGTAATATGCCTCCGCAAAATTTGGGTCGATCTCAAGGGCGGCCGTCCAATCGGCGACAGCGCGGCGCATATCGCTCTTGGCGCGGATCAAGCCGCGATTGTAGTAGGCCTCAGCCAGTCTAGGGTTCAAGCGCAGCGCCTCAGTGTAGTCGGCAAGCGCGTTGGCATCATCCCCCTTGCCGCTGTAAGCAAGACCGCGCTGAAAGTAGAACATCGGGCGTGGCTCAAACTGGATGGCTGTATTGAGATCGGCTAGCGCGCTGTCATAATCGCCGCGATTGCTAGATGCCAACGCGCGATGGTAGTAAGCCAGCGTCAGAGTCGGATTCAGGCGAATCGCCTCGTTCAAGTCGAGCAGGGCGCTGTGCAAATCGCCCAGTTTGGCGAACAGGATACCGCGATTGACATGAGCAATGTCGTGCAGTGGATTCAGGCGAATCGCAGTGTCGAAGTCATCCATAGCGCCGTGTAGATCGTCAAGAATCTCACGATTAGCGCCGCGCCGCGCATAGGCGGAGGCGAACTCAGGGTAGCGCTCTATCGCAGCGCTATAATCATCAATGCGGCTTTGCCAATCGCCCTGCGGGCGCGTGAAGGCGCGCTCAAAAAGCTTCTGAGCAGCAATTTGATCGGGAGTGACGGGCGGCAGCGCTGCAAAACGTGCTTGCCAGTCTGCCAGCAGCTGCGGATTGCATTCAGGCGCCTGGCGGGCTGGGCGCGCCTTCAAGTGAGCTAAGCGCAAGCGCGTCACATCAGCGGGGATGCTCTCATAGGCGATCGGGAAGGCGATAGCGCCGCTCAGCAAGCTGCCGAGCAGCCTGATGGCTTGTGCAAACTCGAATTCGGGCGGATGCAAGACGATAATCTGCACTTGTGCACTTTGGGCCTGCTCCAGCTGGAAGCGCAACCAATCGCCTGACTCCACGCAGCGCTCCAGGCTGCCGTGCGTGGCAATCAAGAAGCAGTATGGGCGTGCTGCAATCTGTGCCCTGATCAGCCCGCGTATGCTTTCGTCCAGTAGGCTGTCTAAATCCATGAAGACGTCTATCTCGGCAGCGCGCAGGGCGTGCCACACGGCACGGGCAGGGATGGCAGCGATATCACGGCGGTAGGTCAAATATACAGCGTTTGTCATCTCGCTCATCAGAAGCCCTTGTCATTTGGTAGAAGCTTTCACATTATAGCGCAAAATCAGCTGCTTTCGCCTGAAGCGGCTTGCCTTGAAGGCACAGGCAATTGGACAATCAGCTCTGGCGCGTTATACTCTTTGAGGCAAGCGGCGCGTACCGCTGCCTTGAACGTTCAAGTAGTCTACGAGAGCGATACACGCCGTATGGCTGAAACAGCAAAGACCGATCGCGTTGTGTGGGAGAGCTATGTGATGTTCGGAGGACGTAAACCATCTACGCCGCAGCCTAGCGGCGCGCCAACACCGCCTAATCCGCCGCCTGCGCCCACTGCGCCACCGACTGCTGTCACGCCGCCGACGCGCCAGGCCGTTGGCTTTGAAACCGTGCTAGGCGCTAATACTGCCTTCAAGGGCGATATCAAGAGCCGTGCCAACGTTCGGATTGACGGTCAGTTTGAAGGGGATGTGCAAGTGGATGGCAACTTGCTTGTTGGCGAAACGGCGCGCGTCCACGCCAATGTGCAGGCGAAGAGCGAAGTTCGCATTGCGGGCGCGGTGCGCGGCGATGTCAGCGCCTACAAGGTTCACCTTTCGCGCACAGGGCGCGTCTGGGGCGATATCACCACTAACTTTCTAGTGACTGAAGAGGGCGCCTTCATCGAGGGCAAGATCAATATGATCAACCACCCAGCCCTCGCGCAGGGCTTCAGTGGAACCGCCCTGCCTTCGCCTGAGGCAAGCGCCACTGCGCCCGAGCGCGATGAAATTGCGCGAAATGAGGCAGTCGAGGCGGAGCTGATGGATGACGACCGCCCCAGCCAGGCCGACTAGAGCGTTGCGGCTCAGCGGTTGGGCGGCGTTGTTGGCGCGATGCACCACATGGCGTTACACAGCGGAATAATATCGCCGTCGTATTCTTGGAAGCCGACAAGGCTCTCAAATTCCTCTCGGCTGAGCGTAGTGAAGGTGTAGTCTACAAACACGCTGAAGTTCTCGCCCTTCACGAACATCATGCGCGAGCCGGGCAAGCTGTTGCGCGCTTGCGCTTGGAAGCGTGTCCCGCGCGGCATCGTACCGACGTAGCGCTGCGCAGCCAGGTCTAGGAAGGCGAAGGCGTTCTCCGAGCGCCCTTCAATTGTTTCGGCAGCTGTCTCCGCGAAGATCACGCGCTCAAGGTAAATGTTGAGCTCGCGCTCTATCGCTTGGCAGTAGTTAGCATCCGTTGGCTTAGCCACAGGCTTGAAGGGTGTCTCAGTCTTCAGAAGGTCGCTTTGCGCTACAAGCCGATACAAGTTCGATAGCGTGCGTCCGCATTTATCGGCAGGATTATCTTGGGCTGAGGCGCGCCCCAGCACGCCTAGAAGGACTACACACAGCAGCAGAGCGCTTACGCGCCATGCTTTATTCATGGTAACGTCCTTTGCTAAACCATCACTAAACGCGATTATAACGGCATAGCATCTTATAGGCAACTATGAGCCGTTTGCTCAGCGTTTGCCCATGCCCAGCCACTCAAAGTACAGATCGTTTTGAATACCGATACGCGCTAAAGCCCTACCAACCGTGTGATTGACGATATCATCTATCGTTTGTGGCGCGTTGTAGAAAGCAGGCACGGGCGGCATAATGATCGCGCCATTCTCAGCTGCTTGCACGCATAGCCGCAAATGCCCGATGTGCAACGGCGTCTCGCGCAGCAGCAACAACAACGGACGCCCTTCTTTCAACTGGACGTCAGCTGCGCGCGCCAACAGATCAGCGTTGTAGCTCGTGGCAACAGCCGAGAGCATCTTAATGCTGCACGGCGCAACAATCATGCCGCGCGTCTGGAAGCTGCCGCTGGCGATGCTGGCGCCGATATCTTCAGGTTTATGCACTACATCAGCCAGCGCCTCTACCTGGCGAACTGTCCAGGCGGTCTCTTGGACAATCGTGGCGCGTGCTGATGGGCTGATGATCAAGTGCGTCTCGATGGCATCGCTCTGGGCAAGCACTTCGAGCAGGCGAATGCCGTAGATTGCGCCGCTTGCGCCGGAGATAGCCACGATCAGCCGCTCAGGCATGGCACAAGCCCTTATGCAGACGTGGTACAATGGCGCACAGAGTGATTTTTGAGAGTCTTTGCAGCAAAGCGAGCAATTTCATGTTCAGTGCACCTGATCAACTCTGGTGGCGACAGGCAGTCATTTATCAAGTCTATCCACGCAGCTTTCAAGATACCAATAGCGATGGTATCGGCGATTTGGAGGGCGTGCTACATCGCCTGGACTATCTGAGCGAGACGCTGGGTGTCGATGCAATTTGGCTCTCGCCGTTCTACCCCTCGCCCGACGCTGACTTTGGCTATGATATCACCGATTTCAAGGCTGTCGATCCGCGCCTTGGGACGCTCGAGACCTTCGATAGGCTGCTGCGCGAGGTGCACGCCCGTCGTATGCGTCTGATCATAGACCTCGTCATCACCTACACATCCGATCAGCATCCCTGGTTCATCGAGGCGCGCCGCTCACGCCAGAGTGCCAAGCGGGATTGGTTCATGTGGGCTGATGCGAAGCCCGATGGCTCGCCGCCCAACAATTGGCTGAGCGCTTTCGGCGGCAGCGGCTGGGAATGGGATGCCCAAACAGGGCAATATTACTATCACTCGTTCACCAAACATCAGCCTGATTTGAATTGGCGCAATCCTGAGGTGCGCGAGGCGATGCTGGATGTGGCGCGCTTTTGGCTCGAGCGTGGCGTGGATGGTTTCCGCGTGGATGCTGCTCACTGGATTCTGAAAGACCCTGATCTGCGCGATAATCCGCCGAATACAGCGCCACGCCCGCTCGCAGCCCGCCCATTGGGCGAATACGACTCCCAGCTACACTTATACGATAAAGGCCATCCTGACTGCCACGACGTCTTCCGCGCCTATCGCCGCCTGCTCGACTCGTACAGCACACCTGAGCAGCCGCGCTTTGCCGTCGGCGAGATTCACATCTTCGATTGGGGCGAATGGGCGAAGTATTACGGCGCTCAGCTGGATGAGCTGCACATGCCCTTCAACTTTGCTCTGGTCGGCGCGCCGTGGCAGCCTGATGTAGTGCGCAGCATTGTGGAAGGCTTAGAAAGCGCTCTGCCGAGCGGCGCATGGGGCAATTACGTGCTGGGCAATCACGACGAGGCGCGTCTGGCTAGCCGGCTGGGCGAGGCACAAGCACGTGTAGCGACTCTCCTCCTGCTCACGCTGCGCGGCACACCGACCCTATACTACGGTGATGAGATCGGCATGCTAAATGGTGCTCTTTCGCCTGATCAAGTCCGTGATCCGTGGGGCGAACACGATCCGGCACTCGGGCGCGATCCCGCGCGCACGCCCATGCAATGGGATACCTCGCCCAACGCCGGCTTTTGCGCTGAGGGCGTGCAGCCTTGGCTGCCCGTCAGCCTCGATTACACGACGCGCAACGTCGCCAGCCAGCTGGCAGAGCCGCGCTCAATGCTCAACTTTGTGCGCCACTTGCTACGCTTGCGCCAGAACAGCCGCACCTTGCAGCAAGGCACCTACCGAACGCTGGAAAGCGCACCGCAAGGCTGCTACGCCTACTATCGCAGCACCGAGTCTGAGCGGCTTGTGGTGGCGCTCAACCTCACCGATCAGGTGCTCACTCTGCGCCTGCCAAGCGATGGGCGCATCCTGATCTCAACGCACATGGATCGCAACGAGCGGACTGAGCGCGACCTGACTCTGCGCGCCGACGAGGGCTGCCTAATTGCGCTGAACTAGTGCCGCGCTTCCCATTCGCGCATGATGTTCATCAAAAACTCGCGCACGTCGGGATCGATGACTTCAGAGACGCTATCGTAGAAGTGGCCGTCTACCTCAATGCGGACACTATGATCGAGCGTTGGGCGCACGTGGATGCTGCGCGTGGAAAAGCGCGGCGAGGCGAGCAGGCGTTCCTGCAAGAAAGCCTCGATCTGATCGGCAATGCCGCTAGGCGGCTCAGGCTCGGCAGGTTTGGGCTTGCCGAAAAGGCCGCGTTTAGGCGGCTCAGTCACCGGCGTGCTGAATGAGGGTGCACTGCTAGCAGGGATTGCTTTACTCGGCGCAGCGCTGGGTAAGCCAATCATGGCGCTGAGCGTGCGCACCACTGCCTCGAAGCGGCGTTTTTGTTCAGGGTTACTAATGGCCGCGCTGTGACGGTAGTACCTATCGCCCAGCTGGATGATCAGACTGCCATCGCTGATGTCGCGCCAAATGCGCATTACCTCGACGGCATCTTCGGGCAAGCTGACGGGCTCATTATCGAGCATCTCGGCCATTGGCATTATCCCTTCAACAGGTGTGGCTGCAGGCAGCACTGGTTGGAGCTCAGCGCCGAGCGTTTTGCTTTCAGGCGCGGCAGCACCCCCAACAAGCAAGTCCAGCTCAGGCTCTGGCAAGCGCGAAACTTGCGTGAAACGACTCAGGCGCGAGAGCACAGGTGCAACTGCAGACTGCAAGGGTTGTGTGCTTGGAACTAAACCGAGCGCCATCTGCGCTTTGCGGCGACGTTCGGCAGCGCGCCGAAAGATTATTACCATTAGGAACAGGTATAAGCCGCCGAAAAACAAGATAGAGAGAGGCAGCCACGCCGCTTGCGCAAAGAGCTGCGAGAAAAAGTCGAGTTCATTCGAGCCAGACATCCTTGATGCTCGTCCTTCCTTGGCCCATTTAGAGCGCTCAACTAGCAATTATACAGTAAGTTCAGCGCATAAGGTGTTCCAAGTCTGCTCAAGGCCGTAGACTTGACGCAAAACCACTGTTTCCCCGGCGTCAGAATTCTTGAAGCCTATTTTGTTCGCTCTTGCTATAATGTCACCGTTTGTTTTCTTGATTTCTGCTGGCAGCCCGCTGCTCTGTCGTCCATGCTGTCTCAGGAATCTATTCCAGGAGATTCTCAATCATGAAGCGTTTGTTCAGTTTCGTGGCAGCTCTTGCCCTGTTTGGGATGCTGGCTGCAACTCCATCAGTCCTTGCTCAGAGCGGCAAGATCAGCTACGGTGAGACGGTTAAGGGCAGCCTGACCAGCGCCATCCAGAGCGTTTCCTATGCCTTCGAGGCGAAGCGCGGCGATATCGCGGTGGTGCAGATGATCTCTGCAGCCAGCAACGGACTGATCGGCGGCGTACTGACAGTGACAGATAGCACAGGCTCCAAGCTTGCTGACTCTTCACCTATCATCTCAGGACGCCTGGGCGAGATCGTGGCTGTTGAGCTGCCAAGCAACGGCGAGTACAGCATCAACGTGGAGGGTGGTCGCTCTGGTGCCACTGGCGATTTTGAGGTGGTGCTGCTGCAAGCAGAATTCCTTGAGCTGAACACGCCTGTGGAGAGCGAGGCTAGCAGCACACCTGAGGATCAGCGCGGACGCTACACCAACTTCTACGTGGTGGAGAGCCGTAACGATGTTGAGCTGCGCTACGAACGCCTGAGCGGCAACTACACGCCAGCTCTGATCGTCTTAACGCTAGAAGTTGGCAACAACCTATTCGAGCGCGCTTTCTTGGGCGGCTCACTGCTCACTAAAGGCAGCATCACCATCGAGGGAAGCCGCGACTTCCGCCTCGTCACAGTCGGCTCGCTTGGCTTTGGCAGCAGCGGGCGCGGCTCGGTGCAAAAGGCTGCCTTCCGCTTGACTCTCACCAACGCTGAATAACCTGCCACACGCGCCCTGTCCTTCTGGGCAGGGCGCAGACTTATCCCCTTGGCCGAACTCATCATATGCTCATCCGCTTTGGTACATCTGTGTGATACTTCGCATAAATGAAAGCGGTGTATGCTGTAGATAATTTTGCTCTCAAATCAGTCGTGAGAACCAAGCGTTGAAGCCATGAATATGAACAAGACAATCGAGCTCATCCCATATCGCCCAGAATACCTTGCTGATGCTGCACAAGCCATTCGCGAGATGCTCACCACACCGCCCCTGCACGAGACTGTCGCGCTCAATGATGTCATTTCACAGCTGAACGCCGATCAAGGGCGTGAGTCGTTCGGCGGCCTGCTAGCGCTCGATGAGCGCCAACGTGTGATCGGTGGCATGTGGTGGTTTGGGCTGGATGGCCAGGCGCTCTACGAGCGTTGGAAGCCGCGTTTCACCCCGCGCGAGTCGATTCCCGTCCCGAGCGGGCGCGGGATCTACATAGCCAACATCGGCGTGATCCCCAGCGTGCGCAATCGTGGCTTGGGCAGCTATCTGCTGGGCACTGCGCTGGATGGCCTTCAACTTGGCTGCAATTGGATCGCCACCACTGCCTACCAATCATGGTCAGCAGGGCTAGCTATGTTGTGTGGGCATGGCTTTACGCAGCTGCCGCTGCAAAGCTTGCAAGGTCAAGGCAAGGTAGCGCTGATCAAGCAGCTTGTCTAGGGCGCAGCAGGCGTGCCGAAGGTGGTGAGATCGGCTGGCTCAAAGTTGGTGATGATCAGCACGATCTCAAGGCGGTTAAAGTCGATCAGGCTGCGCACCTGCGCCTCTTTGAACAATTTAGACTCATCTAGACGGGAGCTGATGACCTGGCCAATAACAATCCCGCGTGGAAACTTGCCGCCGATGCCCGAAGTAACTACTGAGTCGCCGTCGCGCACATCGTCAGCCAGGGGGATGTAGAGCATCCGCAAGCCGCCTGCCGCCGTGCCCTGCACGGCCCCTTCGGCACGCGTCAGCTGCAGCCGTGCGTTCACAAAGCTGTTGGTATCTGTAACCAGCTGTACTTGGGCACTGGTGGCGCCAACACGATAAATACGCCCGACTAGGCCGAGCTCAGTCACCACAGGCATGCCAACACGCACGCCATCGCGCGAGCCGCGATCGATGATGATGCTGCGCAGCAAGCCGGTTGTATCTCGCCCGATCACAGTGGCTGCTAAGAACTGCTTGTCTGTGTTTGTACCCCGATAGTTCTGCAAGGCTGCTAGGCGCTGATAGTCGGCGCGCAGCTCTCGCAATTCAACCAGCTCGGCCTGAAAGTTGATCAGGGCGCGCTCCAGCTCGGTGTTGCGGCGGCGCAGGTCTTGCAAATCTGCCAGCGTGCTGAACACCTGTGAGACCTGGCGTGTGAGACCGTTTACAGCTTGCTGAAGCAGGCTGAGCGGCACGCTCGCCACCGACTCGAGCGGTGTCAACAGCCCGATCAAGCTGGCGAAGAAGATTCCCAGCATCGCAAAGCTGAACACACCAAATAGGATCAGACGGCTGGGTGCGCTACGTAACATAGCAGGGCCCTAAGACGGTTAATGCTGCGTGCTGCCGCGCTCTAAACCGACCAGCAGACTGCGCAGGTTATCGTAATCCTCAAGGATTCTACCCGCGCCGCGTGCCACACACGTCATGGCATCCTCTGCAACCCAGACGCGCACCTTGACCTCATCTGCCACCCGTTCTGCCAAACCGCGCACAAGGCTCCCGCCACCCGCCAAGCAAATGCCGCTCTCCATCAGGTCGGCGATTAGCTCAGGCGGCGTCTCATCGAGGGCATCGCGGATTGTATCCACGATGATATCGATCGAGCCAGCTAACGCCTCCCGCAGCTCAACAGTGCTGATCTCGACGGCGCGCGGCAGGCCGGTTATCAGGTCGCGCCCGCGCAGCACCATTGTCTGCTCTTCAGGCAGGGCATAGGCCGAGCCAGCCATGATCTTGGCTTTTTCAGCTGTGCGCTCGCCGATCAGCAAGTTGTGCTTCGTGCGCATATACTGAATGATGTCTTCATCCATCTCATCGCCTGCCACACGGATTGAGCGGCTGATCACGATGCCACCCAGCGAAAAAACAGCCACCTCTGTTGTGCCGCCGCCGATATCGACGATCATGCTGCCGCGGGTCTCTTGAATTGGCAGGCCTGCCCCGATGGCTGCTGCCATTGGCTCCTCGATTAAGAATGCCTCTCGTGCACCGGCGCTGATAGTTGCGTCATAGACGGCACGCTTCTCGACTTCGGTCACGCCGCTGGGGATGCCGACCACCACGCGTGGGCGCGGAATAGGCACCCAGCTCTGTTCGTGTGCCTTGCCGATGAAGTAATGCAGCATACCTTCGGTGATCTCAAACTCAGAGATCACGCCATCGCGCAGTGGGCGCACCACCAGGATGTGCGAGGGCGCCTTGCCGCCCATCTCCTTTGCCTCTTGCCCATAGGTGATTGGGCGGCGCGTTTTCTTCTCGATAGCGGCATAAGACGGCTCGTTGATGACGATCCCCTTGCCGCGCACATACACAAGCGTGTTCGCCGTGCCAAGATCGATGCCGATGTCTAGCGAGAAAAGACCTAGTAACCAATCCAGCGGGCTAAGACCCAAAGCAGGTACTCCTGAGCTTGCGCTTGGCGCTTATGATGCAGAGTGATGCGCCAAAATTCGATTATAACCGCTTAGTATGTACATTGCCATGAGACGTTGCTCAGAGATTGGTAAGCACTTAGCCCTGACCGAGGATTTGCGGAGTTACCCTTGCGCGCCGCTCTGAACTCTGGTATACTAACCTTATACAGGCCGAGATAGCTCAGTTGGTAGAGCACTGCACTGAAAATGCAGGTGTCGCCAGTTCGAGTCTGGCTCTCGGCACTCTGAAGAAAATCGCCCTAATCTAGGGCGATTTTTTTCTCTTGGTGCTACAGACGCAAAATGGCCGCCTCATATGGGCGCAACATCAGCCGCTCGTGTGTTGGCTCGTCAGCCCGATCCATTTCGGTAGAGAGCACAAGCCTGCCGCTGCTTGGCAAAACGACCTCTTGCGCCTCTGCTGTGAAGTTGATGGCAACCGTAAAGCGCTGATCGCCTGCTGCGCGCTCAAAAACGTAGGTATGCGCATCGCCGCTCAGCGTGCGATAGCTGCCGCCGTACAATGCAGGCGACTCGCGGCGCAGCTTGAGCAAAGCGCGCGTCAGATTGAGCATTGAGCGCGGGTCGGATAACTGTGCGGCTACATTCCGCATCGGATAGTCGGGGTTGACGGGCAGCCATGTTCGCACGCCCGCAGCCGAGAAGCCCGCATTCGGCGAGCTATCCCATTGCATTGGCGTGCGCTCAGGATCGCGCCCCAAGCCTAAGCCCTGTACACGCTTGCCCCATGGATCTTGTGCCAACTCAGGCGGAATTTCGCCGTTGACCATGCCGATCTCATCGCCATAGTACATGGTCGGCGTGCCACGCAGGGTAAGCAGGAGCAACATACAGGCGCGCGCTGCTTCCTCGCCCAGACGGCTGGCAATGCGAGGTTCATCGTGGTTGCTGAAGACATAATTCGGCTGCTGCCCGCGATTCAGTACGCGCTCCACACTCTCGACTGCCTCGCGCACTACGTCGGCGCGCCATGGCGCGTTGATCAGCGCGAAATTGAAAGGCATGTGCAGTTCGTCGTTGTTCTCGCCGTAGTAGGTCGCCCACTCATCCCAATTGGCGATGTGAATCTCGCCGACCGACATGCGCGGGCTGATCGGCTCGAACTCATCCAGCACAGCGCGGAACTCGCGGTAAAGGGCGTGATTATCGGGATGCCCCTTGTCGTAGAGGTGAATCTGTGTATCGTACTCGCCCATTGGCTTGTAGAGCGCCAAGCCACCCTCGCTGAGCGGGTTATCACGCAGCTCTGGGTCTTTCATCAGGAAGTGGGCCACATCTACACGGAAGCCATCCACGCCGCGCCGTAACCAGAAGCGCATCACCTCGAACATGGCTGCCTTCACTTCAGGATTGCGCCAATTTAAGTCAGGTTGCTCTTTCAAAAAGGAGTGCAGATAGTATTGCCCTGTGTGCGCATCGAATTCCCATGCACTCCCGCCGAACACGCTCAGCCAGTTGTTCGGCGGGCTACCATCCGGCTTGGGGTCAGCCCAGACGTACCAATTTCGCTTCGGGTTATCGCGTGAACTGCGCGACTCCCGAAACCATACATGCTGATCTGAGGTGTGATTGGGCACGAGATCGATGATCACCTTCAAGCCGCGTCCGTGTGCCGTTGCTAGCAGCTCATCGAAGTCGGCAAGGGTGCCGAAGATCGGATCGACATCGCAGTAGTCGGCGACATCATAGCCGAAGTCGGCCATTGGCGAAGGGTAGAATGGTGAGAGCCAGATCGCATCCACGCCAAGCGTCTCAGTTAGATAGTCAATCTTCTGGATGACGCCGCGCAGATCGCCAATGCCATCGCCGTTCGCATCCATGAAGCTGCGCGGGTAGATTTGGTAAATCACACCGCGCTGCCACCACAGCAGTCGGGAAACCTGATCGGTCATATGAAAACGTCCTTACTGAGCCTTACCGCACGATGGGGAGCTGCGAGAAGGCACCGCTTAGGCGCGCTTGAGTCTGCCACATGATCCAGCCTGTGCCGCCGTTGAAGCGAATCTGCACCCAGTCGTTGCGGGCATTGCGCGCCAGCACATCCACCTGCTGCCCGAGCCCAAGCCCGCCGATCAAGGTCGAGGCGGCACTTGGTTCGCTGTAGACCTCTACGCGATTGACGAACACGCGCCCCACTACAGCAATCTGCGGCATTGTGCCTGTATTGCTGGCAGTCGCGTTCAGGGCAGGTCGGTTGGTGCAGCTGTAGCGGACTGGCTGCAGCGGCCCGCTCACGAAAAAGCCCTCGCTATCGACTTCGTAAGCCGTCACGGCAATGAATGAGCCTTCAGGCTGATTGCGGAAGGTCAGGCGGCGCCCAATCACAAGCGGCGATCCATTGCCTGAGACCTCAGCGAATAGCGTCGGCTCGCCGACCTCGCCAAAAATACCGTTGTTGTTCAGATCAACTGTAAAAGCAATGTAATAAGGTGCCGTCCCGCCGGAAAAACCGTCGTAATTCACAAAAGCGGTGGCTTGACTGCATGTGCGGCGATGTACGGTCAAACTGGCGATGTTTGCATCAGCTGATGAAGTGCTTAGCAACGCTGACGCTAAGAGAATTGCCGCTAAGATCAGGCGCAGCCATGCGCGAGTTTTCATGATCATCTCTCCGTTTGCTGTTGAAGTGCGCTAGGCATTATACAAAGCAGCCTCTGAATGCACAAACGACGCTCACCACACGCGGCAGAGCAGGCCTTTCAGGTAGAAGCCCTCAGGAAAGGTCAGCGCGACGGGATGATCGATCCCTGCGCTCAGGCGGCGCACAATCTGTGCCTCGCGTCCCGAGTCTTCCAGCGCGCCGAAGACGATCTTCTGGAACAGATCGGCGTCGATCAACCCTGAGCAGGAAAACGTGACTAGGCAGCCGCCCGACCGTAGAAGTTGGAAAGCGAGCAGGTTGATATCCTTGTAGCCGCGCGCCGCACGTTCAATCTGACGCTGCGTGTGCGCGAATTTGGGCGGATCGAGGATGATACAATCGAATTGGCGCCCTTCAGCGCGAAACCGCCGCAAGATTTGGAAGACGTCGCCGCACAGAAAGACGTCATCCTGGAGCGCTAAGCCATTCAGGGCGTAGTTGTGCTGCGCTAGGGCAAGCGCCTCTTGCGACGCCTCAAGATTCAGGACATGCGCCGCTGCGCCATGCCGTAACGCTGGGATGGCAAAACCGCCGCTGTAGGCGAAGCAGTTTAGCACTTGCGCGCCGGGCAAGAAGGCGCGTAAGTACTCCGCTACAGCCGCACGATTTTCGCGTTGATCGAGGTAAAAGCCCGTCTTGTGACCGCGATAGACATCCACAACGTAGCGGCAACCTGCCTCTTCGATCTCAATGAGAGGCGGTGGCGCCTCGCCCATCAGCACGCCAACGCTTGGCGATAAACCTTCTTTCTCGCGTACATCTGCATCGCTGCGTTCGTAAACGCCGCGTACCTGAGGCAAGAGTTGACCTAAAAGCGCAGCCAGCTCAGCTTTACGCCGATCGATGCCACACGTGAGCGCCTGCAGCACCAACCACTCGCCGTAGCGATCTACGATTAAGCCAGGCAATCCATCGCTCTCGGCATTGACTAGGCGATAAGCAGTGGCAGAGCCCTGCAGCGGTTGGCGCAGCTGCAGAGCGCGTTCCAGGCGCACGCGCCAGAAATCAGCTGTGATCGGCTCATCGCGCCACGTCAGGATGCGCACGGCGATCTGAGAACGGCTGTTCCAGTAGCCCCGTCCAAGAAAAGTTGCGTTGGAGTCGGCGCTGCGCAGGGTGACCCAATCGCCATCGCTCGGCGCTCCCTCGATAGCTTGCACAGCGCCGCTGTAGAGCCATGGGTGGCGGCGCGAGAGCGTCTTAGCGCGCTCAACGCTGATGCGAAGCGTCGCCTCGCTCATGCTCTAGGCCGTATCTTACGGCGAGGCTTGCGGCGTAACAACCAACCCAGCACCAGCACGCCGATCACAGTCAGCCAGCTCAGATCAGCCTCTAGCGGTGGCGGCGTTTGAGCAGTTGTTGGCTCGAAGGTTACCAGATGGATGCGTGACGCGGCAGCGGCGAGATCTTCGGGGAAGCGCTGCACGCCTGCTTGAGCGAGATAGATTGCGGCAGTCGTGGGACGATGATGGCGCAGGTGCGTGAAGGCATCTGCCATTTCCTTCGGCTCGGTGACCCGGCGTACACTCACAGGCTGGGTGCCGTAGGCGCTCTGCAGAGTGGCTAGTGGGTTAGCGAGCACATTTTGATACCACTGCTCGTCGGGCAGAGCAAGCGCATACATTTTGCCATTCACGAAGAAATACGGCACGCTGAAGCGGCGTATCAAACCGCTTTGCTTGCCAGTGGTCGTCAGGAGCAGGTTGAACTGTCCAATCAGGACGCCCAAGCCAAGCCGCCACAGCCAGATCGGCAACGCATCAGCGCCTTGAGCCTCAAAAGTGCTTGAGTAGGTCGGCTTTGTCATCGGAAAATCACCTCATCAAGTGGAAACCAGGCGACTACTGAGCATTGTAACACGCCTGGCACTCTGTTAGCAGGGCAAGGCGCCCTCTAGCGAGCGCCCTGCATGCGGAGTGGCAAGCGAGTACTTGTCAGCGCGCCACGACTGGCTCAGCTTGGAAGGCGAGGCGTTCACCATCGGGCGATACATCGACTGTGATCATCGCGCTCTCTTGTATGTTCCCTTCCAAGAGCGCCATCGCCAGTGAGTCTTGTAAGTAGCGCTGAATGGCGCGCTTGAGCGGGCGTGCGCCGAAGACAGGGTCGTAGCCGCGCTCTGCCAGGAAGGCACGTGCTTGGGGTGTCAAAGTCAGCCCGATTTGGCGGCGCTCCAGCAGCTTTTGTAGGCGCTTGAGCTGGATATCGACGATCCGCTCGATATGGCTGCGATCCAGGCTGTGGAAAATGATGATCTCGTCCAGCCGGTTGAGGAACTCCGGGCGGAAGTGCTGATCCAGCGCGCGCAGCACCGCCTCACGTACGCGCTGTGTATCTGTGCCGCCCGCCGCCTTGATCAGATCGCTGCCAACGTTGCTAGTCATAATGATGACTGTGTTAGTGAAGTTGACGGTGCGCCCTTGCCCATCCGTCAGGCGGCCGTCATCGAAGACTTGCAAGAAGACATTGAAGACCTCAGGATGTGCCTTCTCGATCTCGTCGAGCAGCACCACACAATACGGGCGGCGACGGACGGCTTCGGTCAGCTGGCCGCCTTCCTCGTAGCCGACGTAACCGGGCGGCGCACCAATCAAGCGGGCGACGCTGTGCCGCTCGCCGTATTCGCTCATATCAATGCGCACCATTGCGCCCTCATCATCGAAGAGGAACTCAGCCAGCGAGCGTGCCATTTCCGTCTTGCCGACGCCCGTCGGGCCCAAGAATAGGAACGTGCCAATCGGACGGTTTGGGTCTTGCAAGCCGGCTCGGCTGCGCCGCACTGCCGCTGCCACAGCTCGGACAGCCTCTTCCTGCCCCACAACGCGCTCATGTAGGCGCTCTTCCATGTGCAGCAGCTTCTCCACCTCGCCTTCCAGCAAGCGCGAGACAGGGATGCCCGTCCAGCGGCTGACCACAGCCGCAATTTCATCGGCATCCACCTCTTCTTTGAGCATGCCGCCATCGCGCTGCATCTGATCGAGCTCGGCTTCGGCCTCGCGCAGCTGGCGCTCCAAATCTGGCAGCGTGCCGTAGCGGATGCGCGCCGCCGCCTCGAGATTGCTCTGACGCTCGGCACGCTCTAGCTGTAGGCGGGCGCTATCGATCTCGGCTTTGATCGCGCGGATGCGTTCGATGACAGCCCGCTCCTTCTGCCAGCGCGCCGTGAGTGTGTTCAGCGTCTCGCGCAAGTTGGCGATCTCTTGCTCTAAATCTTGCAGGCGCTGCTTGGAGGCTTTATCGCGCTCCTTTTTAAGCGCCTCCCGCTCGATCTCCAGCTGCATGATCTGCCGCCCCACGCGCTCCAGCTCGACTGGGCGGCTATCGATCTCCATCTTCAGGTTAGCAGCCGCCTCATCGATCAGGTCGATCGCCTTATCGGGCAGCTGGCGGTCTGAGATATAGCGATGGCTGAGCGCAGCAGCCGCAATCACGGCGCTATCTTGAATGCGCACACCGTGATGTACCTCGTAGCGCTCTTTCAGCCCGCGCAGGATGCTGATCGTATCCTCGACGCTTGGCTCTTCCACAAAAACCGGCTGAAAACGCCGCTCAAGAGCTGCATCTTTCTCGATGTGCTTACGATATTCATCTAGGGTGGTGGCGCCGACCATATGCAGCTCGCCGCGCGCTAGCATCGGTTTTAGCAGATTGCCAGCGTCCATCGCGCCTTCCGCTGCGCCCGCCCCGACGATTGTGTGCAGCTCATCCACGAACAAGATGATCTGCCCGTTGCTATCGGCAATTTCCTTCAGGACGGCTTTCAAGCGCTCTTCAAACTCGCCGCGATACTTCGCGCCAGCGACCAAGCCGCCCAGATCGAGTGCGATCAGGCGTTTATCTTTAAGCCCTTCTGGCACATCGCCATTAGCAATGCGCTGCGCCAAGCCTTCTACGATGGCGGTCTTGCCGACACCCGCCTCGCCGATCAGCACGGGATTGTTCTTAGTGCGGCGGCTCAGGATGTGCATCACGCGCCGAATCTCTTCATCGCGCCCGATCACAGGATCGAGCTTGCCTTGCCGTGCCAACGCTGTCAGATCGCGCCCGTACTTCTCCAGTGCTTGGAAAGTGCTCTCAGGATCAGGGCTGGTGATGCGCTGACTGCCGCGAATGCTTGCCAAGGCTTGCAGCACAGCCTGCTCGGTGATGCCGTGCTTGTTGAGCAGCTCTGCCACGTTAGAGCCCTCTAAAAGCGCTAAGAGCAGATGCTCAGTGCTGATGTAATCGTCTTTCATGCGCTGTGCGCTGCGCTCAGCCCGCGTCAGGACGTCTACAGCAGGGCGGCTCAGGCCGATTTGCCCTGTGGCGTTACCTAGACGTGGTTGTGCGCGTAAGAGCGATTGTGCACCGTCGAGGAGCGCCGTCGATTGGCCGTTGATCTTGGCGACGATCTCGGGCACCACACCATCCTTTTGCGTGAGCAAGCTAACGAGGATGTGGATCGGCTCGATAGCGGGATTCTTATACTCGGCTGCCAGGCTTTGCGCCTTCAGCAAGGCCTCTTGTGCCTTGTGTGTGTAGCGACTCAAGTCCATGAGACAATACCTCTCAGAAAAGCTACGCCAAGCCTAGCACACAAAGCGTTTGATCTGCATCAGTGAAACATCAGTGGCACGTAAACATCCGCTTGTGCTATGATAGGCGCATGTGGGCATAGATAGGCACGGCGCTATGTGGCTGATAGACGGACATAACCTGATCGGGCAACTGCAAGACCTCTCACTAGAAGACCCCCACGACGAAGCCAAGCTGACGATGGCAATCAAGCGCTACTGCATGCGCGCCAACTGTAAGGCCACCGTGATCTTCGATAACGGCTTACCCGGTGGCTTCTCTAAGACGCTCTCCAACAGCAGTGTGAGCGTCTACTTTGCGCCGCCGCGCACTAAGGCGGATCACATCCTGATGCAGCGCGCTAAGGAGATGCACCGTTTGCCGAACTTCGTCTTAGTCACTTCGGATCGGCAGATCGGACGCCTTGCCTATGCCTACGGCATCGAGACAATGCCGAGCGAGGAATTCGCCCTGCTGCTCGGCTTCCGCCCCGTCGAGCTGCCGCCTGAGGCGCCTGACAAGCCCAAGCAGGTTAAGATCATCTACGAGAAAGACCCCAATCCGCACGTCTCGCCACAAGAGATCGCCTACTGGCTGCCTATTTTCAAGCGCCGCCTGCAGGAGGCGCGGGCCGCCAAAGCCGCTGCCGAACAAGCTGAACGTGAGCGTATCCGTGCTGAGCGCCTCGCCCGCAAGAAGGCCGCTGAGGAAGAGCGCCTGCGCAAGAAAAAGCGTTCTTCGTGAGCCAGACAGTCCTCATCCGCGTTCAAGCGCTCAGCAAAGTTTTCGGTTTGCGCCCTGCGCTGCGCAATCTCTCGTTTGAGGTCGAGCGCGGCGAGCTAGTGGCACTTTTGGGCGCCAACGGCAGCGGCAAAACAACCCTTTTGCGTATCCTTGCAGCGCTGAGCAAGCCAACCAGTGGGATGGTCGTCGTTGGTGGCTGGCAGCTGCCCAAAGAAGCGCTCGCCGTGCGCGGCTACATAGGCGTGGTGACGCACTTGCCCTTGCTCTACGACGATCTGAGTGCAGCGGAGAACTTGCAGCTTTATGCGCAGCTCTACAACCTGCCGCACGAGCTCGGCAAGCACAACCTGGAGATGCGCATTCGCGACTCTTTGGCGCGTGTTGGCTTGCTGAAGCGCGCCGGCGATCGTGTGCGGACGTTCTCGCGCGGGATGCAGCAACGCCTCGCACTTGCCCGCGCTGTCCTGCACGATCCCGATATCTTGCTCCTGGACGAGCCATACACTGGCTTAGATGCATCAGGCAGCGCCCTGCTGGATGCACTGATCGCCGAATGGCATGCCCGCGGACGTACCATCATTGCGGCGCTGCACGATCTTGCGCGCGCTGCCGCGCTCTGTCGGCGCGCCCTGATCCTCGCCAACGGTCGGCTCGCCGCTGATCTGGCCATGCCAAGTGCCGAGACCTTGTTTGAGGCCTTCAACACCTTAACTCCGAACTGAACATGCGCCGCACGCCATTCTTACGCGCCGTCATTGCCATCGCCACCAAAGACTTGCGCACAGAGTTCCGCAGCCGCCTACTGATCAGCGCTATGGGCTTGTTCGCCGTGCTGACGGTGATGGTGTTCTACTACACACTGGAGAGCCGCCCAGAAGCGCGACGTGGCGCCTTGCCAGCGGCACTGTGGGTGACCGTGACTTTTGCTGGCACGTTGGGCATTGGGCGCAGCCTTGCCGCCGAGCACGATCGCGGCACGCTAGATGGGCTTGCCCTAGCGCCTGTGCCCCGCTCTGCGCTTTATTTCGGCAAATTGGCGGTCGCGTGGCTCTTCACGTTGATCGTCGCCTTTGTGGTGACGGTCGCACTGAGCATCGTCTTCAACGCGAATTTGTTGCGGCTCGGCTGGCTGCTGATCGCCGTGCTCGGCACGCTCGGCTTCGCGGCGATCGGCACCTTGCTGGGCAGCATGGCTGTCTATGCGCGCGCCCGCGAGACAACGCTGCCGATCTTGTTGCTGCCAGTGGCGCTGCCGATCGTCATCGCGTCAGTCAATGCTGCGCACGGCGTGCTGGATAGCCAGCCGCTCAGCGAGTGGATCGCCTATCCGCTGCTTTTGGCGTCGGTGAGCGCTGTCTTCCTAACTTTGGCATACCTGCTCTTCGACTATGTGCTGGAGGAGTAAAAAAGCGCCCTTTTGCTTGGGCGCCTGAACTGAGGCGTCGGTGGGAATCGAACCCACGATGAAGGTTTTGCAGACCTCTGCCTTACCACTTGGCTACGACGCCGTGTGTCCACAATACTATCCCATGCGGCGCAGTTTGTCAATTGTTGGGTGGGCCGCTCTTGTCTGAAAGAGAGGAGACGCGCTACACTTGGCGTTGTGAATACCCTGTGCCCTTGAGCGAACAAGACTTTGCCTGAATCCAAGCGCAAACCGACTGGCAAGATACGCCGTCACTGGTACAATCCTGCACTTGGCGCCGAGCTCCCCGAACGCTCTGCTTCGGCAAGAGACGGGCGTGCACGTCAGCGTGTGGCACGCCGCCGCGCCGATCGACGCCTGCCGCGCCTCGATTGGGCCTGGATCGTGATCGGCTTTGCGATTGTCGGGGTGCTTGGTACGGCTGCCACGTTAGTGCTCTCTGCGGGCAGCGGCGCGCTCAGCCGCACAGCGATCGCGCTCAGCACGCCTCGCCAGAGCGACTCGGAGCCAGTGAGCGATCCACTCGCTGAAGCGACGGCGCGCCCTATCAGCATGGCCGACCTCGAAGGGCTGAATCTGAAAGCGTGGGATGGCAAACGCCGCCTGACGGTCTTGCTGATGGGCTTAGACAAGCGACCTGGCGAGCGTGGAACAGGCTTTCGCACTGATACTCTGATCGTCCTAAGTCTCGATCCGACTACGCAGCGCATTGGCATGCTCAGCCTGCCACGCGACTTGCGCGTGCCGATCCCCAACCGTCCAGAGACTCTCTATCCGATCAACTCCGCCTATGTGCTGGGCGAACTAGAGCGGCCTGGCTATGGCGCGCGCCTAACAGCTGAGACAATCCAGTACAACCTCGGCATCCCGATCGACCACTACGTCGTACTCTCTTTTGAGGCAGTTATTGACTTCATCGACGCCATCGGCGGCATCACGATCGATGTGCCGAGCGAGATTGTAGATAATGAGTATCCCGACATGGCGTTCGGCTACGATCCGCTCTACATCCCTGCCGGCAGGCAAGTCATGGATGGGGCGCTGGCCTTGAAGTACGCCCGCACACGCCACCAAACCGATGACTTCGATCGCACACGCCGTCAGCAGCAGATCATCCTGGCAGTACGGGAACAGGTGCTGCGTGGCGATGTGCTGCCCGCTCTCCTTCTACAGGCACCATCGCTCTGGAACAACTTGAGCAAGGGTATCATCACTGACCTGACCTTCGACCAAATCCTCAGCCTGGCTTGGTACCTAAAAGATATCCCGCTGCAGAGCATTCAGACTGCCACATTGGATGAGCGTTACGTCCGCGCGGTGAACTTGCGCGGCGAAGTGCTGCTCACTATCGATCGTGAGCGCATCGCCCAGCTGATGACCGACGTCTTCGGCGCCAATTACAGCCGCTAGTCCGTTATTCCCAAGTATCAACCCAATAGCAAAAGCTCAAACATGCGTGCTAGTGCGCATGCGCCGAACGCCGTAATGCGGTATGATTTTAGCCAGCTTGCCAGTGGTATAGGCAAGGATACGGCGTGTTCAGAAGAGTCATCATGCATATCATCAACTTCTCGCATCCGCTTACAACTGAGCAGATCGCACAGATTGAGGCCCGGTTGGGCGGAAAGATAGACAGTATACGCAACGTTCGCGTTCAGTTTGACACAGAACAGGCTTTTGTGCCGCAGGTGATCGAGCTGCTAGACGAGCTTGGGATCACTGCTGAGCAATGGCAGACCGAAGCCTGGCTGATCGTCTTGCCGTCTCTGAACTTTATCACAGCAGTCTTATTAGCTGAGCTGCACGGTCGCAGCGGACGCTTTCCGACAATCATACGGCTGAAACCTGTGACTGAGGCGTTAGTCAGCACGTTTGAGCTGGCGGAGATCATCAATTTGGATCAGGTGCGCAACGCTGCACGAGCTAGGCGCTAGGAATTTTAGGAGGGCAAAGCAATGAGGAACTGTTTGATCAGCACTGTGGGTACCAGCAGCTTAACCAACATCAGGAATCCTTGGCAGTCGGGTAGCGGCGTTGAGGAAAGCGTCCACGCTGAGCTGAGGAAATTCCTGGAAGCAGAGGAATGGGGGCAGCTGGGGCGGGTCTTGGCAGGCGTTGAGCCCACAGCGCGCATCTGCGGCGCGGAGATCAACTCGGTAGCCGAGCTGGTCAGGCGCCAGCGTATCGATCTGCAACACATCCACTTGCTCGTCTCGGATACCCAAGATGGGCGGAACGTCGGCAGGTTGCTGGAGAGCTACTTCACCGAGCGCACAGGGCGCGATCTGCGCAGCCTTGAGACGGTCGAGTATCATGTGGTGGAAGGGCTGCAAGATGAGCAGCCAGCCCGCTTCAAGACCGTCGGTTTGCGTAATCTGGTGCGCCAAATCGGTGAGCTAGTCGAGCGGCGTGGCAAGGAGAATATCCAAATCGACGCCACAGGCGGCTACAAGGCGCAGATCGCTGTCGCTGTAGTCTTTGGGCAGGCGCTGGGGATTCCTGTTCTATATCGCTTCGAGCGCTTCTCCGAGATTATTAACATCCCGCCGCTGCCGATTGCCTTTGATTATGGGCTGTTCGCCGAGAACGCCGATACGCTTGCCTTTTTGGAGCGCGACGGAACTTTGGAGCTTGACGAGCTCCAAGATGTGGATGAGAGGCTGCGCGTCCTCTTCGAAGAGCTCGAAGTCGACGGCAAGACGCTCTTTGGGCTGGGCGCTGTCGGTCAGATTTACCTGATGGGCCTCCGGCCGCGCTTGTCAAGAGATTGTACGCTTGTGCCTGTGCCGCCTGAAGCGCGCCGCCGACCGAGTTTCAGCAATCACCATTACCCTGACGGCTTCAAGGAGTTCGTCATTAAGGTTTGGGAACAGACAGCATGGATTAAGACGGCGCACAGCCTGCCCTACGATCATCAGCGCGCGATTCGCGGCATCAGTTTCTACGTCTATCGGCAGAACGGCCACCCCAAGCTGATCGGCACCTACCAAGACAAAAACAAGTTCGGTGCCCGCTTTGAGATTGTGACCGACGCCAAAACGATTGATCAGCTGGCGTGGGCAGCCGATTGGCTCAATACGACCTATGGAAGCAATTAGGTATGCGCCACATCTATCTTGCTACTATTGGGCAGCGTCCACAGGCGGTTACAGTCGCCTTTGATGACCTGCACTTGAGATATAACTACGAGCGCATCGGTCTGTTGCACACAGACCCGGTCCACTCTGGAATTGCTGAGGCTCTGCGCGCGTTGCGCGCAGAGCTGGGGCGCGCCTACTCTCAGCTGCCTGTCGATCTGCACGAAGTGCGCAATCTAGACGGCTCATCCCTGCTGGACATTGAAGATGAGAGTGCAGCTGAGGCATACTTCTACGGCGTGCTGGATGCCCTCTTGCACTACAAGCAAAGTGGCTACAGTGTGCATTTGATGGTCGCTGGGGGGCGCAAGGCGATGAGTGTGTACGCTGTTTACGCCGCTTCGCTCTTGCTAGATGAGCACGACGCCGTTTGGACAGTGCTGACGCCGCAGGACATCATGGAGCGTAGGGTATGGCACGTGCCGCCTCACGAGCGCAATCGGATTCAGGTCACCTTAATGCCCTTCCTGCCCTCGCGTTTTGCGCCCACTACGCTGGAGACGCTGACACGCCAGGATATCATCGAGCATATCAAGAAGCGCCTCAATCGCAGGGAACTGCTGCTCTCGCGCCTTACGGATGCGCAGCGCCGCGTAGCAAATGTGCTGGCTTTACACGACGAGTACAGCGACGCACAGATCGCCCAGTTGCTCTCGCTCTCAGAGCGCACAGTGCAGCGCCATCTTCAAGATATCTATAACCGCATGCGCGACGTCTTTGACTTTGGCGATCGCATCCGTGACCAACGTCTGGCGCTCATCAAGATTATGAAAGGCTGGGAGTGAATGAAGAAACAGACTTATACATTGAAGGTGGTCAGTCCGATGTTCAGCAACGGCGCTGATCCGAAGGATAAAGAGACACTTGAGATACGCGCCGCCTCTGTGCGCGGGCAGCTGCGCTACTGGCTGCGCGCAATCATCGGCACAAAGACGACTAACTTGGAAGAGCTCTGGAAAGAGGAGTCGGCCATCTTCGGCACGACTGAGCTGGGCTCAAAGGTGGCTGTACGTGTCTATCCGATGCGGCCAGACGAAGGCCACATCGAGAAGAGCCCGCTTCTGCCGCACAAACGCGACCAGCGTGAGCGCTCGCCAGCGCCGGCTATTCAGCCTGGATGGGGGGTGACGCTCGAGCTGGTGACGCGGCACGGCGATATACCAGAACGCGCCTTGCAGGCACTGCATATCTGGGCGCTGCTGGGCGGGCTGGGCAAGCGCTCACGGCGGATGTACGGCGCCTTCCTGCTCAGCAGGAGCAATGCGCCATCCTACGACTCACCCGAGGCGCTGATGAATGCCATTAAGAAAGCGCTGCAAGATGCCAACTGCAATGTCAACACCTCACCTGAGGTGCCGCGCTTTCCTACACTGCATCCCAAGCATGCTTGGATCATCGTCGGCAAGCGCGGCTATGAGGATTACGAGGAGGCTATCATCAGCCTGTTCAGCGATCTGCTGCGCAACGATAAGTTCCGCCCCAAGCAGGATTCGTTTGGCAGTGCGCGTCCACGCCGCTCGTCGCCGCTAATTGCGCAGCTGCGCAAGATCGGGGATCGTTACTATCCTGTGCTGACGGTGCTGCGCTCCGAGCCCGACCAACAGATCAATTGGGAAGTCGTGCGCGACTTCATGAACGCGGCAGCGCGCCACTTCAACGCCGAAAAAGTCTGGGGAGGCTGGTAGCATGACCACACATCTCTATCTTTTCGCCATCGGGCCCGTGCAGGCGTTCATTGCGCAGGCACGCCGCACGCAAGACCTGTACATGGGCAGCCGAATGCTTAGCGCACTGGCAGCTGCAGGCATCCTCGAAGCGCAGCGCAGCGCAAACTTCAAGCCGATCTTTCCAGTCCCGCAGCAGGGCCATGCCTTCTCCGCACAGGATGATCTGAAAGGCGCGCCCCATCGCTTCGCCTTTTTGAGTGATGATGCAGCACCGCATCAGCTTGCCAAGCGCGTGGAGGGCGCGATTCGCGGCCAATGGCGTACACAGTTCGCTCAAAAGGTAGAGACTTGGCTGCGCGATAGGCTAGGCGATGGCGAATGGGTGGAAATGTTCCAGCGGCAAGCCTACGACTGGCTGGAGTTCTATTGGGTCGCTGTGCGGTATGAGAGCAGAAACCACGCTGGCTGCTTCAAGAAGGCGAACGAGGCACTAGCACAGCGCAAGCATGCCCGCTTCTTCCCGCAGATCGAGGAGCCACGCCAGAAGTGCACACTGACGGGCATTCAATCTGCCTTGCCGTTCACAGAACACCAGCGCAAGCGGCTAACCGAGCTAGTCACCGATATCGTGATACGCGAGAATGAGCGGCTCGGCGCCCTAGCGCTGATCAAACGTCTAGCGGGGCATCCTCATGCTAAGTGCTTTGGGGAGGGTGAGCAATTCAAGGTATGGTCCACGACTGCTGTCGCCTACAATCGTGACGCTGACAGCGAAGAGCTGGAGCGCCGCGCCAGCGAGCCAGGTGAAGGGCGCGAGGTGGTGGGCTACTTCGCTGTGCTGCACATGGACGGCGATCGGATGGGCAGACATCTGAGCGAATTGGCGAGCCTCGAGGCACACCAAGATTTCTCGCGCAAGCTCTCGAAGTTTGCGGCAGAGGTGTCAAAAATTGTCAAGAAGAACGGCGGTGAGGGCGGCTTGCTGATCTACAGCGGCGGTGATGACGTGTTGACGCTCTTGCCATTGCGCCATGCCTTGCTTTGCGCCTATGCGCTCTATCAGAAGTTCAATGAGATCACTGATCTGACGGCAAGCGCTGGCATTGCCATCACGCCCAGCAACTTCCCGCTCGAGACGGCGCTCCAGATAGCCCGACAAGCCGAAGAAAGCGCCAAAGAAGGCTACGGGCGCAATGCAGTGGTCTTCACAGAGGCGCATGGGACGGGTCAGTTGCGCAGCGCTGGCGCCAAGTGGGAAGTAGTGCCCTTCTTGGGGAAGCTGCAGGAGCTCTTCCAGGCGAAGAAGATATCTGCCAAGCTGGGCTACGAGCTGCAGGCGATCGATCACGATTTGCGCGCCGCCGACGTACTCGAAGCGCGCAAGGCAGAGATTTGCCGCATCGCCAAGCGGCGCACAGCTGAGGGCGTGGATTTTGAGACAGAAGTGAAGCCAACCATAGAAGAGATGATCAAACTAGTTGAGGAGCCCTATCCTGACTCGTCAGATGACCCCAAAAAGACGCCGAAGCCGCTTATCCCAAGCTGGGCGGATATGGCAAACTGGGCGATCCTGCTGCGCTTCCTAGCAACTGACCCTGAGGAGAGGCAGACATGAGCAATCAGTGGCAGTGGCTCTTCTTGGAGCCGGTTGATGTGTGGTTCTTCCGCGATAATAAGCCGTTCACAGCAGCACAAAACTTCGTGGCCCGTAGTCTGTTCCCGCCCTCGCCGCAAACTGTGCTGGGCGCGCTGCGCACCGCCTTTCTGGAGCAGATTGGCGTGAATTGGGCCGAATTCGGGCAAGGCAATGTCCAGACTGAGGTCGGGACGCCCACCGACCTGAACGGCTTCGCTGTTCAGGCGCCCTTCGTGGCGCGCTACAAGAATGGCACAGTCGAGCGCTTTTTCCGTGCGCCTCTTGATCTGATGAAGAACAAAGAGAAACCAACCGACTATCGCCTACTCAGGCCTGCCGACACATTCGACTGGTTCACAGACTCTCCATTTGACGGTTGGCGCCCGCTGGTGTTCAGCGGGGTGGAGCCTGACGCGAATTACGAAGAGACAAGCGATTGGCTGAGCGAAAGCCAATTCACGGCCTATCTGGATGGGCAAGAGGCGCTGGGCCAGCTGAGCAAGTCCAGCAGCATCTTCGAACGGGAGGCGCGCGTTGGCTTGGCGCTGAATCGGGCGCGGCGGGCTAATGAGCGCGGCTACTTCTATCAGGCGGAGTTCATCCGCATGGCGGCGAACTGCGGACTGTTGGCAGGCGTGAACAAGCCGCTCTTCGCCCAGCAGGGCGTCATGGATATAGGCGGCGAGTCGCGCGGGGCGTACTACTACACAGTGCCAGAAGCGCCACAACCGTTACAGCGGCATACACAAGGGCGGGTGAGGATCATCTTGCTCACGCCTGCTTACTTCAGCCGTGGCTGGCAGCCTGCCTCAGAGGATTGGTCGCCGTGGGTGGGCAAGGGCGGCAAGTTGGTATCCTTAGCCATCGGCAAGCCGCAGCCGCTCAGCGGCTGGGATGTGGCGGGCAATCAACCACGTCCGCTCCGCAACTATCTGCCGGCTGGCAGCGTCTTCTTCTTCGAAGAGGCTCAACTGACGGGCAAACCGTTCACTGAGACGCCGAGCGGCGCACTCGATCATGGTGCGATGGGCTTCGGCATGTATGCAAGTGGCACATGGTGAAATCCGACCAAGAAAGCGAGTTGTACAACTATGAAGAGCGTCCCCCTGTTCATCTACACCGAAACGTCCCTGCACGCAGGCGTTGGCAGCGCAGTCTCAGCCATTGACCTGCCCATTCAGCGCGAGCGCACCACGCAGTTCCCTATAGTACAGGGCAGCGGCATCAAGGGCGCGCTGCGCAGCCAAGTAGTGGCAAGCGCAGAGGAGAAGGAAGCTATCTTCGCAGAGGAGAAGGAAGCTATCTTCGGGGCCGATACGAAAAAAGACGAGAAGTTCGCCGGCGCGATATCCGTTGGCGACGCGCGCATTGTGCTGTTCCCTGTCCGATCCCTCAACGGCGTGTTCGCCTACACGACTTGCCTTGCTGTCTTGGCGCGCTTGCGCCGCGATGTGCCCAATTTTCCAGCTCTCGAGTCAGAGGTGAAAGGCGAAAATGCCCTGGTGACTACCAACAGCGCAGTAGCGCTCTCTGGCAGGGCTGTGCTGGAGGAGTTCAGCTTCACTTGCACAGCCGATAGGAACGTCGATACCATCGCCAAATGGCTGGCCGAGAATGCCTTCCCAAGCACACCTGAATATGAGTACTGGCGTAAGAAGGTTCAGAATAGCTTGATTGTGCTCAGTGACGAATCTTTCCGCGATTTTGTGCAGAACAGTACTGAGATTGTCACACGGGTGCGCCTTGAGCGCGAGACGAAGACCGTAGCACAAGGTGCGCTCTGGACGCAAGAGGCCTTGCCCGCTGATTGCTTGCTGCTCAGTGCGATCTTGGCGCGCAGCAAGCGCAATGGTAGCAGCGGCAGCGCCGATGAGGTGGCTCAATGGCTGCGCCAGTCTGTCCCAAGCCGTATTCAGCTGGGCGGCGATGAGACGACGGGTTCAGGTATGGTTGCCTTACGTTGGGCAGGAGCGTAATCAGCTATGACACAGACACAGTCAGCACAACAGACGCTGCAGCAGCGCCGAGCTAAGCATGCTTGGGGTAAAATTGAGGAAGTGGCGAAGGGTTCGGATAATACCAAGAAGAAATACGGTTCGTTAGTGCGCGGCCTGCCACAGCTGATCCAGACTGACGGGCTTGGGCAGATGCTAGCCTTCCTGCTTGCAAAATCCGGCGGCGACTCTCAGAGTGAGCACGGGCTTGCTTACGCACACATCGCCGACTGGATCAAGACTGAGTTCAAGCTATCCGACAACAAGCTGATGGAATGGCTGCTCCAGCAGCCCACCTCTGAGTATCGGCGAACGACGGCTGAGGTGCTCGCCTACATCAACTGGCTGAAGCGCTTCGCTGAGGCAAAAGGCTGGAAAGACGCTGAAGGAAAGGACGCTGGTGGATGAGCCACACATACCTCGTGCCGACGGACACGGCAAGGCTACTAGCTCAGCACATCGAAAAGTGCCAGAACTTCGGCCTGTATTTGGGGCGCTACATCCCTCGCCAGGTGATCGACAAGGAGACAGCTAAGTTGGAGCGCGGCCGTTGGCTGCGGGAGCTGTGCCGCTCTTTCAAGCCGGATGAGGCGCTCGTTAAGAGCAGCTACGAGCGCTGGCGCGCCATGACGGAAGGCGCGGCACGCTTCAGGGCACGGCTGCACGGGCGGCTGATCGTCGGCTTGGGCGGCAAGGGCGCCCTGGAGTTCGGCATTACGCTTCATCGGGTCACTGGCTTGCCTTACATCCCTGGCAGCGCCCTCAAAGGCTTGACGCGCACCTACTTCTTGCTCTTGCTCGCTGAGCGGCTCGAGAAAAAGCACAAGAACATTTCACTGGACAAGCTTGAGGAAGCGCTGAGCGAACAGAAGGCGGGTGAGCTCGTTAAAGAGCTAGACGAAAATTTTGTGAAGCTCTACCGCGAGATGTTCGGCTTGCAGGGCAACGCCGGCACCTGCGTCTTCTACGACGCCGTGCTAGCCGAACCGCCCAAAGGGCAGCTTTTCACTGTAGATGTGATGACGCCGCACTTCGTTAAATACTACCGCGAGAGCGGGATGCAGCCGCCCAGCGATGACGACAACCCCAATCCCGTCAACTACATCACCGTCAGCGAGGGCGTCCGCTTTGCCTTCGCCATCGGTAAGCGGCGCACCACCGATAAGGTGCATCTAGCCGACGCGCGCTACCTGCTGCAAGAGGCGCTGCACATGCTCGGCGTTGGCTCTAAGACCGCCTCAGGCTACGGCGTGTTCGAGCCACCGCCCAAAGAGGCCTAGTCTGCTTGGATCGCCCTGCGCAAGGGCGATCCGCACTTTTTGCTTGCCGCGCAGCACATTTTGTTCTAAACTTCCAAAAAAGTTCAGCCGAGCCTTCGCATATGGACGGACACAGCCTCACCAAGCGCTCCGAAGCGCCTAGCAAGCGCGTCTCGTTCTTCGTGACGTGCATTGTGGACATGATTTATCCGCACAGCGGCATGGCAGCTGTCGAGGTGCTTGAGCGCGTCGGCTGCACAGTAGATTTCCCGATGGCACAAACTTGCTGCGGACAGCTGGGCTTCAATGGTGGCTATCGGGCTGAGGCGCGCCAAGTGGCACGGCAATTCCTGCGCGCTTTCGCCCACGCCGAGACGATCGTCACGCCTAGCGGCTCGTGCGCGGCGATGGTGCGCCATTACTACCCTGAGCTGTTCGCTGAAGAGCCTGCCCTGCGCTCTCAAGCTGAGCGCCTCGCTGCCATCACATGGGAGCTGACCGAATTTTTGGTGGATGGGCTTGGAGTGACCGATTTGGGCGTCAGCCTGGCGCAGCCGCGCACGGTCGCGCTGCACGATGCCTGTCACGGCCTGCGCGGGCTCGGCATTCAGCGCCAGCCACGAGCGCTTCTGGCCAACGTGGGTAACCTGACAGTCGTCGAAATGGGCAGCGCCGATCGCTGCTGTGGCTTTGGCGGCTTATTCGCCGTGAAAATGCCTGCCATCAGCGGCGCCATGCTGGATGAGAAAGTTCAGAGCATCCTAGCTCAACCGCTTGATGCCGTGCTCACTTGCGATGCCAGCTGCCTGACCCACATTAACGGCGGGCTGAGCCGTAAAGGCAGCCGCGTCCGCGTCTATCATGTGGCAGAGGCGCTAGCGGGCCGCCTGTGAGGGCTGCGCTGAGCTCACTCTGCCCAGCGCCACGCGCTCAACGTGCGGAAGCGATCAGCTGGCTGGCTGATGAAGCCCAATTGCACGCCCTCAAGCCGTCCATCAACGCCATAGTAGTAGATCGGATAGTAGAGCACTAGCGCAGCCGCTCGGTCGCAGAAGA
This sequence comes from Aggregatilineales bacterium, assembly GCA_046719055.1. Classification (GTDB taxonomy): domain Bacteria; phylum Chloroflexota; class Anaerolineae; order Aggregatilineales; family UBA2796; genus CP2-2F. The sequence continues at coordinate 51,937 of JBDNDQ010000006.1, forward strand.
GACGTTGAAATTCGGCGTATAGTGCCACGCGCGCGCTGCCATCAGTGGTTTGGCGGGCTGCCTCAAGCAGCTCGCTGAGGCGCCGATCGTTCAGGCTGCCAAAATTCAAGCCGCCCTCGCTTGGCACCTGCCGCCACAAACTGTACGGGTCTGGATCAGCGCTGGGCGCTAGATCCAGCTCTACCAGCGCCGCCTCGAAACTGCCGTTCGCTAGGCGCTCGCGGAAGGTTACTCGATCGACCACGACTACATCCACGCTCAGCCCAAGTGCGCGCCATGCCTCTGCCACCGCCTGACCCAGCGCCGCCTGCGCTGCATCGTCACTGAGCAACAGCTGAAAGCGATAGCCGACTGAGCTAGGTGGCGGCGATGCTTCAGGCGCGCTTGGATCGCTCTCCGGCGGCGGCGGCGTGATCTGCACCTGGGCAAGGCTGCGGGCTGCTGCCTCTGGCGCGCTTGGATCGTAGCTTGGGCAGCTGATCTCACGCGCGTAAGCCCACGAGCTCGGCAAAATTGGCGTGTTGGCGGCTACCGCCCGATCAGCCATGAACTGCGTCACCAACGCAGCCCGATCGACGCTGCGCGCAAGCGCCTGCCTGAAGCGCACATCGCGGAAGAACGGCGCCGTCTGGCTTGCCCAGTTGTAAATCACGGCCCCTAGAGACGGTTTGTAGGCGGTGTAGAGCGTCAGTGGCAATGCCTTGAGCGTCCCGACGACCGCCGGCGGCACGTCTGAAAGACTGTTCACTTCGCCGCGCTCAAAGGCGGCGCGCGCCTCATCCCACGTCGGATAGCATAACAGGTCCAGTTGATGCAGCGCGTAACCTTCAGCAGCCTCTGGGCGGGTTGCAAAGGTTGGGGCGGTGCGCAGGCGGACTCCCCGCAGGCGCGCGCCATCGCCCAGCAAGCGTTCAAACTGGTAGGGACCTGTGCCGATCGGGCTTAGGTTGAACGGATGTGATGTTAGAGAGCGCCCCGAAGTGCCGCGCAGAACGTGCTCGGGTAAGATACCGATGCGCAGATAGTCTGGGAAGGTGGCTAGCGGTTGTGCTAGCTTGAAGCGTATCGTCTGCGCGTTGAGGGCGTCCACTTCAACCGTCCGCCAAAAGTCGCGTAGGTCGGGCGGCCCACTGAAAGCTTCATCTTGCATCAGGCTGACAGTGAAGGCGACATCGGCGCTGGTGAATGGCTCACCATCGTGCCAGCGCACATCTTTGCGCAGCACGACGACATATGTCAAGCCATCATCAGAGATACGTGGCGGCCCTGCTGCTAGGTTCGGCACAGCATTGCCGTAGGCATCCGTCTTCATCAGACCTTCGAAGATCAGGGCGGTCACATCCCGATCGGCTTGATTGAAACCTGCCAAGAGCGGATTGAGCTTCAGGATGCAGCTCGGCGCGATGAGGGCCTCGCGCAGGATGCCCGCCTCGACGGGCGGTAGGGCGATTGCAGGGCGTGGAGGAGCTGTTGTTGGCGTTGCAAGCGACTCAGCGCTGATAAGAGTTGGCAGCGGCGCAGCGCTTGGTAGCACTTCGGCTGTGGGCGTCGCCGTAGGCGTTATACTAGACGGCGCCTCCGAGAGACGTAAGGCGATGACCGCCCCCAGCAGGACGATCGCCAAGAGCAGCGCCAGCAGCGGCGCGCGCAATCCGTTTGGCAAAGTGACCTACTGTGCCGCCAACTGAATGACTGCGTTGATCAGAAAAACTGCTGCGAGGATAATTGTGAGCTGGAAGAGCGTCTTCTCCAGCCCGCGCCGCGTCTTGGTGATGCCCAAGCCACCATCGCCGCCGCCCAGTAAGTTGCCCAGCCCGCTGCCCTTCGATTGCAGGATGATCAGCGCCACTAGCGCTACTGAGATCAAGATCTGGATGATTTGTAAGGCCGTCCTAAGTGCGCCCATGCTGTGGGTTTCCTTTTGTTGGTCAGTTTAACGCGCGCATTATAGCCGATCCGCAGGGGCTTGACTAGGGCGCTTGCCCTTTTCGGCGTTCGGCGCTAGATTAGGCGCGTAGCGTGGCTCAAGCTGGCGCCCAGAGAGGTTCTCATGACGCTTCGTCAGTATCGCTGCATTGTGAATAGTCTTAATATTCGTTCACAGCCCTCTGCACAAGCGGCGTTCCGCACTGGGCAGACTCTGCGCCGCCATGAAGTCATCACCGTTGAGGACTCGCGCCGCGCTGAGTCAGACGGCTACCTGTGGCTGAATTTTGAGCGTGGCTGGTGTGCAGCACGGTCCCTAGATGGGCGCAGCGTCTTCATGACGGATGGCGTGCCGCAGCGGGAGCGACTCTGGGGCATTAACATCGATCCGAACAATCCTACTGCGAACCCTCCGCCTGAGGAGCTGCGCGGGCTAGGCTGGGTGCGCTTTGTGCTGCACATTGATAGTCGGCGCGAACCGCTTGAACGCGCCCTGGCTTTCTACGATCCGATCATTCGCGCCTACAGCCAGAGCGATACGCGCATCCTGCTCATCTTGCTGCAGGATACTTTCTTAGGCAATATGCCGTGGGTCAATGGCGATTGGGCACGCTATTCACGCGACTTCGCCATCCGCATTGGACAGATCGCAGCGCGCTATCGTGGGCAGGTGGCGGCTTACCAGATCTGGAATGAGGGCGACTTAGACGGCGCACCGACTTCACACTACATCAAGCCTGAAGACTACGCCACAATGCTCATGCTAGCCAGCAAGGCGATTGCACAAGCCGATCCGGCTGCGTTGGTCATCAGCGGCGGCCTGGCTAGCGGCGCGACAAGCGGGATCGAGTATATGCGCGCCGTTCGGCGCGCGCTGGGCGGCACCCTGCCAGTAGATGGCATCGCTGTCCATCCTTATGGGCACATCCCGCCTTTCCCAAACGTCGCGCCCTTTCCAAACTACACCGCTTCCCTTGATAGCTTAATGCGCCAGTTCACTGACGCCTTCCCCAACAAGCCAATTTGGATCACTGAGATCGGTGTGGCGCGCGTCGATGTAAGCAATCAAGGCCTCTGGCCGCGCATTGCTAGCTACATGGATAAGACAATTGACTATCTGCGCGACACATACATGCACGCGCTCGGCGCCGTGATTTGGTTCGCCTGGAGCGACACAATGGATGAGGCAGGCATCGTTAATGCGCGCGGCGAGCCCAAAAACCCGATTTTCAGCACTTTCTTCCAGAATTTACATGCTGACTATCCAATTTATGAGCGCCAAAATACGCCCTTTGCCAATCATCTCGCCCTTGCGCACATCGCTACTGACCGCCTGTCCGATGCAGACGCAGAGGCCTTTGCTGCCCGTTTGCAGGCGAATGCGCCCAACGTGAACAGTCTGCTGCTGTGGTGCAGCAGCGGCACGGCTTGGTTGGGCGGCGAGGGCGCCCTGGCTGTGCGAAATGCCGACGATCTCTCGCGCATTGCCGGTGCACTGGCGAACGCCCGCGTCCGTTTGCATGCGTGGCATGGCTTAGAGGGTCGAGTGCTCACAGCAGAGATCAGTCAGATCATGCAGGCGGCACTCGCTGGCGGAGTGCACTCTATTGTGCTAGACCTCGACCCACAACGCCTTGCTCTGCGCGATGCTGCCAGCATCCGCACCTTCATGATCGCTTTGCGGCGCGCCTTGCCGCCCGATAAGCGCATCGGCGTCAGCTTTGATGGGCGTCCGGCCAACTTCGGCGCAGTGAACTTAATGGAGTGGCTACCATTCATCGATAGCTGGCATCCTAAAGTTTGGTATGTGGATTGGCGCGGACGCCCGGCTGTGTTGATCGGGCAGACGCTGAATGCGTTGCGTCAATATCGCAAACCGATCGTCATCCTGGCGCAATTCGGCCCCGATGCCGACATGCGCGAAGCAGGTCGGGCGGCCCTGGAGCCGCAACACGGCGCAGCGGGCATCGGCTTTGGCTGGCTTGGCGCAGCTACGCCTACCCAGCTGGCAGGCGTGCGCGGAGTAGCGATGTCGTGGCTGGCTGGCTACGCACCAACTAGCACACTCGGTACGGTAGCCGTGCGCACGTCTGCGCCGCTGCGCATTCGGGCCGTGCCGAGCGAACGCGGCGAGGTTCTCGGTCAGTTGCTGCCCAACGAGCCGGTCAGCGTGCTGGAGCGCCTCAGCCGCCCGCCCCTCGAGTGGATACGCCATCGGCGGGGCTGGTCGGTGGCGCGTAACACCGCCACTGGCGAAGTTTACTTGAGCTGAGCGAAACTGAGCATTGCTCCGCGCTACGTGAAGCGCTACAATCAGGCACATTCACAAATGTCAAGGGCTCGTCCAGCTTTTCTGACAAATACTGCGTTCCAAGTGGCGTTATGATCAAAGGTAGCTGAAATTTCTAGGAGTGTCTAGCCAATGACTGAGCAATCTGCGCCGAGTGTGCCTGCCGAGCAGAGCAAGCGCTCCCTGCTGCCTTTGAAGATGCTGTTCATCAGTCTAGGCGCCGTAGGGGCAGTGGCAATCATCGCCCTGATCGCTTTCAATGCCCAGCGCTCTGCACGCAACGCGCCTATCGAGATTGAGATGTTCCCGAATTTGACACTTGTCAGTGAGAGCAAAACCGAGAACAGCGATCTGCGCTTTTTCTCCACCAGCGCGCCCATTGACGAGGTCTACAATTTTTATGCGACTCGGCTAGGCGCGCTAGCGTTCCGCTCGGGCGGTGAGCTGGGCGAGGACGTCACGCGGGGCTGCCGTAAAATCTATCAAGATGAGCCGCCGCGCGAAGAACTGGGCCGCTACTTTGCCCGCTGCTTCGTGGATAACTCGCAGAGCGATATGACCCACCGCTTGCTTTTGACGATCGTCTATGACCTTGAAGCGCGCCTGACGCGCCTTGAGATGCGCCGTGACTGGGGCGGCTGATCTATGAGCATACCGACAACGCAAAAGGAGCGTCAAGCTGGTGTGCCGCTGTGGATGCCTCTGCTGGGCTTGCTCGCAGCGCTGTGTTTCGCCGTCTTGGTCGGCGCCCGAGTCTTCCCGACGCTCGGTGCGCTGCTCTTCCCGCCGCAGCCACCTTTACCAACGGGCGGCGAAGTGCGCTTGCTGCTGACTGAGTCGAAAGGTCTAGGCAAGGATGAGTGGCTCTACGGCACCGACCTGAACGCCTGTGAGGTTATGCGCTACTACGCAGATGTGCTGGGTGACTGCAGGTACGATCCTTCAGTGAACTGTGACGTTGGCACGGGCATTGGCATGGATGTAGCAAGGGGGGTGCCGATTCCAGTTGGTCTGTGCATGGGCAAGCAGGTGATCGGTGCCTACAGCGTGACTTGGGCCATCCAGGTGGCTACCAATTACGTCAAAGATGGACAGACGCACTTCCGCATCACGCGTGAAGTGAGCAACTGAGAGCGTATTCATCTGAGAGGTGTTCGCACTATGAAGTTCAAGCCCGTCTCACCGCGTGTAGATATCCAAGCGTTGGAGCGCGAGCAACTTGAATTCTGGCGAAGCGCGCAAGTCTTCAAGCGCACGCTGGAGGGGCGTGAGCACGCGCCGCGCTACGTTTTTTACGAAGGCCCACCGACTGCTAACGGCAAGCCGGGCATCCATCACGTGATGGCGCGCGCCTTCAAGGATATCTTCCCGCGCTACCACGTCATGCAGGGCAAGTATGTGCTGCGCAAGGGCGGCTGGGATACACACGGCTTGCCCGTCGAGATTGAGGTGGAAAAAGAGCTGGGCATTGAGCACAAGCATCAAATTGAGGCGTATGGCATCGCAGAGTTCAACAAGCGCTGCCGTGAGTCGGTCTTGCGCTACCTTGAAGACTGGGAGGCACTGACCGAGCGCATGGGCTTCTGGGTCAGCCTTGAGGATGCCTACATCACCTTCACAAATGAGTACATCGAGTCGATCTGGTGGATTCTCAAGCAATTCTGGCAAAAAGGTCTGCTCTACCAAGACTACAAAGTGGTGCCCTACTGCGCGCGTTGCGGCACGCCCTTGAGCACTCATGAAGTCTCGGATGCTTATGAGGAGGTGGACGATCCGAGCATCTATGTGCGCTTCGCCCTGCGCGACGAGCCTGCTACAGCCTTCCTAGTCTGGACGACCACGCCCTGGACCCTGCCTGGCAATGTAGCGCTTGCCGTCGGGCGCGAGGTAGACTATGTACTGATTGAAACAGAGGCGCAGTACGCTAAAGGGCAGACTGAGCGCCTGATCCTCGCCAAAGCGCTTTTGCCGCAGGTGATGCGCAAGCAGGAGTACACAGTCCTGCGTGAGATGAAAGGTGCAGAGCTGCTCGGCAAGCACTATCGGCCGCTCTTCACTTACTTGCCCGTCACACAGGACTACGCCTACGTCATCGATGGCTCGCACTTTGTCAGTACAGAAGATGGTACGGGCATCGTCCACATTGCGCCCGCCTTCGGCGCCGATGACATGGAAGTGGCTAAAGCTAATAACCTGCCGACCCTGATAACCGTCAACGCTGAGGGCAAATTCATTGATGCCGTCAGTGATTGGGCGGGCATGTGGGTCAAAGATGCCGATCCACTCATCACGCGGCATCTCAAAGAGCGCCACATCCTATTCCGCAGCGAGCGCTACCACCACGCCTATCCATTCTGTTGGCGCTGTAAGACTCCGCTGCTCTACTATGCCCGCGAGACGTGGTACATCCGCACAACTGCCCATCGGGATGAGATGGTCGCGCTCAATCAGACCATCAACTGGGTGCCGGAGCACATCCGTGATGGCCGTTTTGGGATGTGGCTTGCCAACAATCGCGATTGGGCGCTGGGACGTAACCGCTACTGGGGCACGCCGCTGCCGATCTGGCGATGCGATCATCCTGAGAGCAATGAGATTGTATGCGTGGGCAGCTTAGCAGAGCTCAGCCAGTATGCGGGGCGCGATCTGAGTGACCTCGATCTGCATCGCCCGTATGTAGATGAGATCACCTGGCCGTCTAAGGATGGGCTGGGCACGATGCGCCGCGTACCAGAGCTGATCGACGTCTGGTTTGATAGTGGCGCCATGCCTTATGCGCAGTGGGGCTATCCACATCGCAATCAGCAGCTTTTCAAGGAGCAATTCCCAGCCGACTACATCTGTGAGGCGATCGATCAGACGCGTGGTTGGTTCTATTCGCTGCACGCCATTTCCACCCTGTTGATGAACAGCGTCAGCTACAAAAATGTGATCTGTCTCGGTCACATCCTGGATGGCGAGGGCAAGAAGATGTCCAAGAGTCGCGGCAATGTGGTCGACCCTTGGACAATCATGGATAAAGAAGGTGCGGACGCTGCACGCTGGTACATGTACACCTCTGCGCCGCCCGGCGATAGCCGCCGCTTCTCCGCTAAGCTGGTGCAGGAAGTCATCAGCGGCTTCTACCTGACGCTGTGGAACACTTACAGTTTCCTCGTCACCTACGCCAACATTGATGACTTCGATCCAACGGCGCCGCGCCTGCCTGTTTCGGAGCGCGAAGAGCTGGATCGCTGGATCATCGCGGAGCTGAATGTGCTGATCAAGCGCGTCACACATGCCTACGAGACCTACGATGTGACAGGCTGCACGCGCCCCATCGCTGACTTTGTCGACGATCTGAGCAACTGGTACTTGCGCCGCTCACGCCGGCGCTTCTGGCAGAGCGAGTGGGATGACAGCAAGCGCGCTGCCTATGAGACGCTCTACGAGTGCCTGGTGAGCATTGCCAAGCTGCTAGCGCCTGCCATGCCCTTCCTGAGCGAGGCGCTCTACCGCAACTTGGTGGTGCCTTTCGACGCTAGCGCGCCCGATAGCGTGCACTTAACGCGCTGGCTGAGCGCTGACGAGTCGCTGATCGATGAGAAACTGATCGCCGAGATGCGCCTGGTCAAGCGCTTGGTCAGTCTTGGGCACGCTGCCCGCAACAACGCCGATCTGCGGGTGCGCCAGCCGCTCTCCGAGGCGGCTTTCGCCGTCCGCACGGCCGAAGAAGCTGCCGCTGTGCGCAAGTTCGAGGCGGTCGTCGCTGAGGAGCTGAACGTCAAAGCGGTTCGGCTGCTAGATGAGACAAGCGCCAGCGGTATGATCAGCTACAGCTTGAATCCGCTGCCGCAGAAGCTGGGCAAGCGCTTGGGCGGGCAATTCCCGACTGTGCAGAAGCTGCTGCGCGAGAGCGACTCGGCGCAAGTGACGGCTTGGGCAAGGCAGCTGCTGGCCAATCAACCGTTAGTGATCAGTGTGAACGGCAGCACAGTCGAGCTGAGCGCTGAAGAGGTTGAAGTGCGCCGCACAGCCACCGAGGGCTTCACAGTGGCTGAAGAAAACGGCTACGTTGCTGCGCTGCAGACGACCTTGACCGAAGCCTTGATCAAGGAAGGCTTGGCGCGCGAGGTGGTGCGGCGCATCAACCTGATGCGCCGCGACGCTAACTACGCGCTCAGCGATACGATTCACATCACCTACGCTGCCACACCACGCCTGGCTGAGGCGCTCGCAGCGCATAGTGCCTATGTTTGCGATGAGACCCTGGCCAAGAGCCTTGAGGCAGTGACGCAGCCTCAGGGCGATAGGGTCGAGACCTTTGAGTTTGTTGGCGAGACGATCACGCTCGGTGTCAAGCGCATTTCAGCTATCTAGCGAGGGGATGGGCAGTCAGCTTCAGCCGACTGCCAGACAAACAATGGCTGCTGCTCTTGCCCAACGTACTTCCGAGCCTCTTACGCTGCCGCTAAACGTCCTACGCTTGCTGCAGTACGCGGCGAATGTGGTGATCCTGGTCGGGGCGCACCTGATCGCGGTCCAAGTTCGGCTGCGCCTGCCGTGGGGCAACACGCTCGGCGCCGAGTACGACGCTCAGCCGCCGCTGTTCCTGCTGATCATCGCGGCAGGGCAGGCGCTTGCTTACGTGCTAGCTGGCTGGGCGGCGCGTACGCCCCTGCGCCGCTGGCTGACGCCCCGTTCGCAATTCCGCCTTCTGATTCTGGGCATCAGCCTGACCACTCTAGGGACGCTGTGGCTATTGCCCGATCTCTCGCAGCTGCAATTGGTCTACTTCGGGCTGGCGGGAGCTGCCGTTGGCGTGTGCACGATTGTCTATCCATCGCGCATCAATCCACAGCAAGATAGCAGCGCCTTCCTGATGCATTTGCAGCGGCTGTGGCAGAATCGGGCGCTGTTAGGCTTGTGGCTGCGCTACAACATTCAGTCCCGTTACAGCCAGACTGTCATCGGCATTTTCTGGATAGTGCTGCTGCCTTTGGCGATGAGCGCGGTGCTGGCGCTAGCCTTCTCGCAGTTCCTGCGCATCAGCTACGACGTTCCCTTCATTGTGTTCTTCCTGGCGGGGCTTGTAGTATGGCAGCTGTTCAGCAGCAGCGTGTTTGGCGGCATGGTGGCAATCTTGAGCAGGATGAGCCTGATCAATCAGGTGAACTTTCCGCGCGAAATAGCCGTCTTGCTCGTGATCGGCGAGGGCTTGGTAGATTTCTGCTTCACATTCTTGGCATTTGTGATCGTCAACGCGCTGAACGGGTTTTATCCTAACATTATGTGGCTGTATTTGCCGCTGTTGCTGTTCATCTTAATCTGCTTCACGCTTGGTGTGATGTTCTTCCTGAGCGCCCTCGCCTTGATGATACGCGACATCCCCCAGTTGATCTCGGTGGTGATGCAGCTGCTCTTCTACCTAACGCCGATCCTATACCCTGTGAGCTCCATCCCCGATCAGTTTCGCTTCATCGTGTTACTGAATCCGATCGGTTTGGTTGTGCAAGCCTTTCGGGATGTGACGGTCTACGCCCGCCCACCAGACGCGTTCTCGCTCTACTATCCGCTGGTGGCTGGGCTGACCTTGCTCTATGTGGGTTACGCCTATTTCAAAGCAAACGAGTCTTGCCTGGCAGATTTGTCATGACTTGGCTTGAAAAGCACCCTGAGAGCGCGCTTGCAAGCGCCACACCGCCGATCATCCAGGTAGAGGGCGTGTACAAGCAGTATGCCCGCACGGAGTACCGCCCTAGCTTGCGCCACGAAGCTCTCAGCCTATTACGCCGCCTGATCGGCAAACAGACCGTCGTGCAGCCTTTCTACGCCTTGCAAGATATCACTTTCAGCATGCAGCGCGGCGAGAGCGTGGCGATCGTCGGGCGGAACGGCTCCGGCAAGACCACGCTGCTCAAGTTGCTCGCTGGTATTATGCGCCCAACGCAAGGCAGCGTGCGTGTGAACGGGCGCTTCGCCGGGCTGATCGGTTTGCAGGCAGGCTTCATCAGCGAGCTCTCAGGGCGCAAGAACATCTATTTGAATGCTGCTTTTCACGGGGTGATGCCGCGCCAAATCGAGCCGTACGTCGAGGACATCATCGACTTCGCTGAGATTCGCCCCTTCATTGATACGCCTGTCAAGCATTACTCCAGCGGCATGAGCGCACGGCTCGGCTTTAGCATCGCTATCCACGTCCTGCCAGAGATTATCTTCCTCGACGAGGTGCTAGCCGTCGGCGATGCAGCTTTCCAGCACAAGTGCATCGCGCATATGCTGAAGCTGCGCAGTGAAGGGCGCACGATTGTATTTGTCTCACACGATGCTGGCGCTGTGCGTATGCTCTGCGAACGCGCACTTTGGCTGCATAAGGGTCGGTTGCGCATGGATGGGGAAGCTGATCTCGTTTTGGAAGAGTACGAATACTTCATGCAGCATCAGGACTCCGTCACACAAGATCGCTCATGAGCGCCTACAGGGCGCAACGCCTTGTCTGTTGACTTGGACGGTGTGAGCGCCTTGTCGGGGGTGACAAGGCACTCACAGGTAGGCTCACTGAGCGGTGTACGCGCCGTCGATCGGCAGGGCAACGCCGCTGATGAAGGCGGAGTCATCGCTGACGAGGAACAGCGATGCGTTTGCCACTGCCTCTAGCGTCACGATGCCAGGCAGGGGGTTCAAGTTGGCGAAGCGCTTGCGCGTTGCCTCAGGGTCTTCACTGGTCTCGATGAAGTGCTCAACCAGCGGCGTCATCACCACGCTCGGGCAGATCGCGTTAACGCGAATGCCGTACTGCGCGTATTCGATAGCAGCGGCTCTGGTCAGGTGGATCACTCCCGCCTTTGAGGCGCTGTAGGGCGGGATGTTCGGGAAGGCGACCATGCCTGCGATAGAGGCAGTGTTCAGCACGACGCCGCGCTGCTGTGCCTTCATGATGCCCAGAGCATACTTCATGCCGTAGTAAACGCCATCCATGTTGACCTTCATGACGTTGTGCCAATTCTCGAGGCTGCTTTCATCGGTTGGCGCTTGGAGGCCGTCTATGCCGGCGTTGTTCATGATGATATCCAGCTTGCCGAAGTGCCTGACAGTCTCGTTCACCATTGCCTCAACGGATTGAGCGCTGGTCACATCCACGTGGATGTAATGACCATGAATGGCATCGGCGACCTCTTTGCCCTTCTCACTCAGGTCGGCAACGACTACTTTTGCACCCTCCGAAGCGAACTTTTCGGCGCAAGCCTTGCCAATGCCAGAGGCAGCGCCCGTCACAATGGCAACTCTATCTTGCAGTTTCAAAGCTAGAAGTTTCCTTTCGGTATGAAAAGCTGAACCATCCGCGATTATAACCCTCGCAGCTTGTTCCGCGCAATAGAGATACATCCCACTCACGCAGCAGCAACCGAATCAGCGCACTGTGCGTAAAATGTACAGGTCTGTTCAACCAGAATTTGCTAAGGGGAATCTCATGTTACGCCTGCTGTGTGTGAGTGCACTACTCTTGGCGCTGTTCGGTCATGCGCCGTACGCACACGCCGACTCAACCGCTCAACAGCTGGATGCATACTTCAAGACGATGCTAGCGCGCTACGAGATGGCAGGTTTGGGCGTGGCAGTCATCCGTGAGGATGAAGTGATCTTCAGCAAGGGTTACGGTGTGCGCGATGCCGAGACAGGCGCGCCCGTCACTCCGCAGACGCGGTTCAGCATTGGCTCGATCACTAAGTCCATGACGGCGCTGGCTGCCATGCGCCTGGCTGAGATGGGCAAGCTCTCATTGGATGCTCCAATCGTCGAGTACCTGCCCGAGTTCACGCTCCGCAATGCTGAACATGCCAAGACGATCACGTTGCGCCAGTTGCTCAGTCACACTAGCGGTCTGCCGCGTGACGACGTCGCCTGGTATACGGGCAAGATTATCAGCGCTCAGGACTTGCTATCGCATCTCGCCAAGCTGCCTACGCCAAACAGACCGAGCACTGACTTCGCCTACAACAACTTGGGCTATGCGCTGGCAGGCGTTGTCCTGGAGCGGGCCAGTGGTAAGCCCTACGCCGAGCTGCTGCGTGAGCTGGTGCTTATGCCACTGGGCATGGAGTCGGCAGCGCTAAGTTACGCTGATATGCAGAAGGCGCCCGACTTTGCCCAACCCCATCGCCTGGATGTACGGCAAGGCGCGCAGAAAATCGCCTTTTTCCCGCATCTGGATAAGATTATAGCGCCAGCAGGTGCCGTGACCGCTAATGTGCTCGACCTGGCTGACTACGCCCGCTTCCATATGGGCGATGGGCGCTTCAACGGCGCACAAATTCTTCCAACTGAACGTCTAAGCGCTCTGCACACACCTGTTCAAGCCGGCTACGGTTTGGGCTGGGTGACCACTAACCTGCCCAATCTACAGCTGCGCTGGCATAACGGTAGCATTGATGGCTTTGCTGCAATGTTAGCTTTCGTACCCGACCGTCAAGTCGGCGTGGTGGTGCTGGGCAACACAAACCACAGCGATAATCCCAATGCGGTCGAGCTGATCGCCCTTGGCGCGCTCTACCTAATCATGGACCCCACAAATGCTGAGCAAATAGATGCACTGACAGCGCCCTTCCGCGTCTTCGACCCACAAGCGCGTGCCGAGCGCTTCGCTAAAGCGCGTGCTTTCACGCCTGACGTCAGTGCGTATGCAGTTTACGAGGGCAACTATGCCAGCTTCATCGCGCAAATCACTGTGAGGGTGCGCGATGGCGCGCTCTATGCCGATGTGGTACAGCAAGGCATTGCGCTCAGCGCTGAGCTAGTGGAGTTTGAGCCGCGTTCGTTCATTGCCAATGCAGCCGGCTTAGTCAACTCTGTCTTCACTTTCCGCCTGAGCGAAAACGGTTCGGTCGCACTGCTACAAGATGGCACAACTATCGGCGTGCGTCCGCCGCGCTAGGGCGCCTGCGTTGGGCGTGGCGTGTTGGTTGGCAGCGCTGTGCGGCGCAAGGTTGTCGTCGCTGAGGGCATCAGGGTAAGAGTTGGCGTGGGTGTGGCGCTTGGGCGCTCGCCAGGACGGCGCGGGCTGCTGGTCGGGGTGGGCGGCGGCGCCGAGCCGAGCCGTCCCCATAACGGCGCACTGCTGACCGCCACCAAAATGGCCGGCGCGTCATCGGTGGGGGGCAGAGGGCGCCAATACAGCTGAGTGACAGGCGCTTCGCGGCGCAGCTCGCCCAGTGGGACGTTGTTCACAAGGGCATCAGCGAGGCGCTGTGCGCTCTGGACCACGCTGAACAGCACGCCCGCGCCGTCGGGGCTGGGCGCAATGCGCCCAATGGCCCGCCCTTCGCCGTTGAACAGCGCCGTTAGGACGCCCGTGCGAAGGTCGACTTCCCACAGCCCCACTTCGTAGATCGCGGCGCGTAGCGGAAACGTGCCAAAAAGTGCCCTGCTACGCTCAGGATCGCCCTCATCGACTGTGAGCGTCTCTTTGAGGCTGGCCGTACTAAAGAAAAAGCCGCTACCATCGGGACGCCACGCCAGCTGATCGACAGGTTGGGGCGTCTCAATGCGCTCGAGTGTGCCCGTCTGTAGATTCAGGCGCACTAGGCCTGCAATGCCCTCAGCCGATAAGACGCCCAAAAGCGAACGTCCATCCGGCGAGAGCTGAGCACGGCGCAGCTCTGCATGGATGAGCGCACTCTCGCCATCGCGCCAGCGCGCCACGCCAACTCCGCAGCCTAGCGAGTAGTACAGCGCGCCATTTGCCCATGCCATGAGCGTTGGATTGCCCTCAGCACCTGTTTCCGCCCAATACAGCTCATCGGCGGGATCATCGCTGACAGTTGCGCAAGAGACGGGCTCTGCTAGCACCTGACCGAGATCGCGTAGGCTGAGATCGGGCAGTTGCACGGCGCGCAGCTGCAGCCTATCGCTTTGCTGTGCCATGTAGATGAGCAGCTTTCCATCGTCCCGCCATGCCGGCGGATAGCCATCTGCCACCTCAGAGGCTACTTGTTGTGCTGCACCATCAGAGACGCGCGCCAGCCAGAGCGACCGTTGATTGGGATCGACAAAGGCGATCAGCGTGCCATCTGGCGAGAGCACCGGCGACCGGTAGCTGCGTCCAAACGCTGCACCTTGAGTAATCGGCTTGCCCGGCAGGTCGTAGAGAGCGCCGACGTACACATTGCCTCCGAAGATATGCGCGATCAGCGCTAACGGTGTCTCGCTTGGCAGCACGATCGGACTGCCGTTGGAGCTGCCAGAGAGCGTGGTCGGCGAGAATTCATTCACAATCTGCCCGAACAGATCAGCCCACTCGCTGAAGGTAGCTTGTGGCGCAAACTGGCTGAGCCGATAGGCCTGCCCATACATGATGAAGAAGGTCACACGATATTGGCGCGGCGTACCGTCTGTGCAGGGCGCCACGAATGAAGCACTCATGCCTGTGCGCCGAATGGCGATGCGCTGTGGCGCCACGTCGACGCGGATGAAAGTGCGTGTATACTCACTCAGCAAATCTTCAAAGGTGCGGCTGCCAGCGCTGCCGAGCGCCTGCACAATCATGCCGGCCTCAGCGCAGACGGGCGTGCGTCGTGCGCCAAAGTAGGTGTCTATACCGCGCTCAGTCACTTCCCAAAAGTTCGGATAGGGTAGGCTGAATTTCTCGCCCCGGTAGAGCGCTAGCCCGATAGGTGTTGGCGGTGCGTCGTCTTGTGCTGCTGTTGGCAGCATGCTCAGGCTCAAAAAGGCGACGATTAAGCAGGCGCACAACCAACGGCACGCCGCACCTCGCCGAAAGAAACGACTCATGAATGGTTATCTCACCAGGTCGGCTGATTTTCAGTAGCCCTAGCATAACGACCATCTAACAGCCTAACAAGGGTGAAGTTGCAGAAGCGTAGGCTGTGCGTATGCTGAATATTCCCAAACTAGCCGTGAAATACCTGCTCAAAAGTGTGCTATACTGTGAGCGCAAGCGACTCGGGGTAGCGCACAGATGACGGAAATAACCAGCACAGTCCGCACAGCTGAGACGATTGAACTACAGCGCTTAATCAAGGTCTTGGATACGCTCGAAGGGCAATTCAGGCAGCAACGCGCGATCTTACAGCGACGCGGCATGAGCCTGCCACCTGGCACGCTCAGCAACCTACAAAAGGTACGCACGGAGCTGGAAGAGGCGCTGCGCAGCTACGAAGAAGCCATTCGAGAGGTCAATCGCCTGCGTGAGCTGGGGCGCACTGCCGAACTGATTAACTCCACCTTAGACCTGAACGACGTGCTGAACGAGGTGATGGATACTGTCATCACGCTGACGCGCGCCGAACGCGGCTACTTGATGCTGCGCAATGCGCAGACGGGCGAGCTGGAGTTCACCATCGCCCGTAGTGTTGAGCATCGCACACTGACGGAAGAGGAATTCATCATCAGTCGCACGATTGTGAGAGAAGTAGCCTGCAGCGGCGTGCCGATCGTCACGACGGATGCCGGGGCCGACGAGCGCTTCGACACGCAGCAGAGCATCATTCGGCATGGGCTGCGCAGCATTGTGTGTGTGCCGCTGATGCTCAAAGAGACCGTCACAGGGGTTATCTACGCGGATAACCGCATCAAGTCGGGCATCTTTGCCGAGCAAGAGCTGCAGTTGCTGCAGAACTTTGCCAATCAGGCGGCCATAGCAATCGAGAATGCGCGCCTGTATGAGGCGTTACGCGCTAATCTCGCCGATATCACTGCGATGCGCAATCTGCTCAGCAACGTTTTCAACTCAATCGCCAGCGGCGTGATCACAACCGACGCCGAAGGGCAAATCACAGTTATCAACCCCGCTGCTTGCCGCATCCTGAACCTTGAAGCAGCGCACTGTCTTGGCAAGCCACTTTGGGAAGTCTGGGAGCTCATCCCGCCCGAGACGCTGCAGGCCATTTGCGAGGCAGGCATCTCTGAGGCTGTTGAGACAGAGTGGGAAGTGGCGGGCAAGGGCTGGCTGAGCCTGAACATCAACTTCAGCCCGTTGCGCAACGCTGAGGGGGCAGTTGAAGGTGTGGCGATCGTTGTAGACGATCTGACGGAGCAGAAGCAACGTGAGCGCCAGCTTCAGACCGTGCGCAAGTACCTGACGCCAGCAATGGTAGATAACATCAGTAGCATTGAGGCGCTCGGGCTAGGCGGGGAACGCCGCGTCATCACTTCGCTCTTCGTAGATATACGCGATCTCAAGCGCCATCCACTCCATCTTACTCCGCGTGAGCTGATGGCCTATCTCAATCGCTATCTGACAGTCGCTGCCGACGCAATCACACAGCAAAATGGCATCATTGATAAATACATAGCTAACGAAATTCTTGGCTTGTTCAATACGCAGCTAAATCCCAGCGAGGATCACGCGCGGCGCGCCTTTCTAGCCGCTCTTGAGATGGCAGATGGCTTCTGTGCGCTCTATGCCCAGCTGGGTGAGCCCACTGATGTGCGCTACTTCCGAATTGGCATCAACACCGGGATTGCTACGCTGGGTAATCTTGGCAGTGCCACCCGCCGTGAGTTCACTGCTGTCGGCGACTCGGTCAACACGGCTCATCGTCTGCTCGAAAGCGCCCAAGAGGGCGAGATCATCATCAGTGAGGCAACTTACCGGGCTTGTGCAGATTTCATCAGGCAAATTCCCCGCCTCACCCTGCGCTGCACCGAAGAGATTTTCGTCAAAAATCGCCGCGAGCCTGTACACATCTATCGCTTCTACCGCGAGGATGCCTAGCCAATGACTGCATCAACAGGTAGCCAATCACCTGAGCCTTTGCATCGGCGCTTGCAAAGGTTGCACATGCTCACTCATGATATGGTGCAAGTTCTTTACACTCAGCGCGAGTTGGTTGCTCAGCGTGAAATCGAGCTGCCTATCGAGCCGCTTCAGGCTCTTGAGCGCCTGAGTCAAGACCTTTTCACCTTCTCGCAAACCGCCTCGGATAGCAACGTCGAGCTGCAACAGCTGCGCCATTTGGCGCGCACCGCTCAAGTAATCAACTCTGCGCTCAGCCTTGAGCAGGTTTTGAATGATGTGATCGACACAGTTGTGGCTTTGACGGGCGCCGAGCGCGGCTTCATTGTGTTGGATGATCCGACCAGCCAACAGCTCCTGCTCAGCGTGGCGCGCAAAATCAGCCAGGAAGACCTTGAAAAGAGCGCTATGCGCATCAGTCGCACAGCCGTGAAGCAAGTTGTTCACAGCGGCGAACCGCTTCTGGTGATCGATGCGCAAAACGACCCGCACTTGGCTGAGTCGGAGAGCGTGCTCGACTTGAACCTGCACAGCCTGTTATGCGTGCCGCTGAAGCATAAAGGGCGGACAATCGGCGCCATTTATGTAGATACTCACGCACCGGGTGCAGCTTTCACCGAACAGGATCAGCGCCTCGCCTCTATTTTTGCTAATCAGGCGGCGATCGCCATTGAAAATGCGCGCCTGTTCGATAACGTGCGCACTGCACTAGCCGAAATGACCGCTATCCGCGACTTCATGGATAACATCTTCGACTCGATCGTTAGCGGCGTTATCACTGCCGATCAAGACGACATGGTCATGCTCATCAACAAGTCGGCAGCACATATCCTCGATATCGATCGGCGCTACACACAAGGTAAGCCGCTTCAGGCAGTCCTACCGATTTTCTACGAGGGCTTTCAACAGCTGATCACAGAAGTGCGCACGCGCAATACTGAGCACACTGTCGAAGTCGAGCCTGTGCTGGCGCGGCGAGGACAAGTCAACTTAAATCTGCGCCTGAGCCCATTCCGCGATGAATTCCATACAACGCGCGGCGTCGCCATCGTGCTAGAGGACTTGACGACGCTCAAACAGCAACAAGCCACCCTCAGCGCGGTGCGCCGCTACCTGCCCACAGCCGACAACCTGCAGGCGATCGATGCGCTGGAGCTGAGCGGCGTAGAACGCGAGATTAGCGTGTTGTTCTGCGATGTGCGCGGCTTCACTGCCTTCAGCGAGCAGCTGCCGCCTGAGGAGCTGATGCTCATCATCAATCAGTATCTGACCGTCAGCAGCAGCGCCATCGAGGCCTTCGGCGGCATCGTTGATAAATTTATCGGCGATGCAGCTGTCGGGCTCTTCAACACCCAGTTCAATCCGACAGCTGATCACGCCTTGCGGGCTGTGCGCGCTGCCCTGAAGCTGCTCGACGATGTCCACGCCTTGCACAAGACGTTACCGCACGATCACTGTCTTGAGTACGGCATTGGCGTTCATACGGGCTCAGCCGTGCTAGGCAACGTGGGCAGTCCACGCCGCAAGGAGTTCACCGCCATCGGCGAGACGGTACAAGTTGCCAAATATCTGCAAGAGTTGGCTCCAGGCGGCGAGGTGATCATCAGCGCGGCGACCTACACTCAAGTAGCACCCTTCGTGCGCGTTGAGCCTGCTAAGCTGCGCCGTCCCCTGGAGCCACACGAGACGCCTATACAAGTCTTCCGCGTGTTCGCCATCGAGAGTGAGCCAAACGATGAACCCTGACTGTATCTTCTGCCGAATCATTCGCGGCGAGGCACCTTCTGTCATGCTCTATCAAGATGAGCACGCCGTTGCCTTCAAGGATATCGCGCCTAGAGCGCCTGTGCACATCCTGATCGTGCCCCGCCTGCATATCCCCAGCGCGGCTGAGGTCACGCCAGAAAACACGGCGCTGCTCGGCCACCTGATCGTAGTTGCGGCGCACGTTGCTCGTGAACAGGGCGTCGCCAAGAGGGGCTACCGTCTCGTCACGAATGTAGGCTGGGAAGGCGGACAGGAAATCTTCCACCTGCACTGGCACCTGTTAGGCGGGCGGCAGCTGCACGGCTTGGGCTAGGGCAGACGCAACGTCCCAAGCGCAAAATACTCAGCCCCATCTGCGCTCAACGGCTCGGGATTGGCATACCAATAGACTTTCACACCGACTGTATACTCGCCGCTTGGCAAGTCGGGCGGCAGTAGAATGCGGTGTGAGTCCAGCTTGAGACTGCCTTCCTGCCAGGCTGAGGTCGGCGCCTTGCCATCGAGGGGGACTCCGTCGTGTTGGGCTACGAGCCGTCCCGCGCTATCCAGCAAGAAGGCAGAGACGCTATAATCGAGCGCGGGCGCTCTTAAGGCGCGCCACAATAGGGTCACACGCACCGACTGGCCGTGCCGGTCGACATTGGCGCGTTCCAACGCGAACAGATCGCCGAACGTCACCAGGCGCGCCTGCGGTGGGCGCTCGTAGCGCCACAGGTAGATGATGTTATCGTAGTGCGTGGCGGTTAGCTCTGCCACGCGCGTGAAGCCGTGCTGGGGCAAGAAGTCTAACAAACCGTCCTCATTTTTACCCCAGTAGACTAGCCAGAAAGCATCGCGTGGCGCTAGAAAAGCTTCCAGCTGGACGAAAAAGAACTCACGGTAAGTCTCTCGCCAGGCGGGCAGTGAGATGAGCGGCAGTTGCTCAGGCGGCATCTTCAACGCTTGGCCGATGTGATAGCGCAGCGCAAAATCATCGACCCAGATGTCCATCAGGAGCGCGTCATTGCCTTCGCGGTAGGTCAGCCAGGTGCTCGCCACATCGCGCCAAGGCGGCTTGATGTGATAGGCATCGATAGTCGTCAAGTTAACGAAGATCAGCGCTGCCAGGATGATACGGCGCGCTGTTCGGTCGAGATTCAGGAGGCCGTGACCGATCAGGATGGTGAGGGCAGGCGTCACCAGCAGGAAATTGCGCGTGGTCAAGATTGGCAAGCGGTCGTTTATTCCTACGATGACCATTATTGGCAGCAAGACCCACAGCGCCAGAAGCGCCGTTGGCAGCAGCGGGCGCAGGCGCCAGTGCGCCACCCCAAACCGATAAGTGACGTAGACTAGCCCAAGCAGCGCCAGCGCGCCTGTCAGACCGAAATGCGTGCCGATCAGGTCAGTGCGCACCATGATGAAAGTCTCAGGTGTGTTCGGCAGGGTGGATTGAAAGATAATTGGGCGCGTGTAGCGCACGCTGCTCTGAGCTAGGAAGACGGCAAATTGAGGCAGGAAGGCGATCCCGATCGCCGCAAAGCGGAAAGATAAATCCGGCAGGCGGCGGAGCGGACGTACAATCAAGGCGGCGTGCAACGCCTGCACGGCGATCAGCAAGACGCCTAGATAGTGTGTGTAGAGCAGTGCGATCGAGCTCACTAACCAAGCAATGCCGCTAGAACGGCTCGGGCGCCGCGCATAGCGCAGGTAGAAGAGCGCCGAGAGCGCCGCTAAAGCCGCCAATTGTGTGTAGTGCCTCGCCTCGCGCGCCAACATGATCTCATTATCGGTCAGGGCCAGGATCAGCGCAGCCGCCAAGCCCGCAGGCGGCGAGAACCAATCCGCACCCAGGCGGTAGACCGCTGCAAGACAGATGAGTGACCAGAACGCTGAGAGCAGGCGTGCCATCAGCAAACTATCGCCGAAGACGTCGATCCACAGGCGCATCAACATGAAGTAAAGCGGTGGGTGCTGATCTTCCACCATAGTCTGCGCTACATCAGCTAGGGTCGGCCCTTTAGCTAGCAGCATCGTCCAGCCTTCATCCGCCCAAAAACTCTCGCGCTGAATGTGCCACAGGCGCACAAACAGGGCGAAGATGGCGATCAGGGCGAAGAGCAGCAGGGCGCGGCGGATAGCGTGTGTGTGGAAAGTCATCACAAGCATCATTCTCCAAAGGAGTTGCGCGCGAGTGTAGCGCTGATCGAGCCTGCTTGGCAAGCCTGTAGCGCATCCTGCCCAAATGGCGTATACTGCTCTCAGCACTTTTTGAAGGCTGCTCTTTGTAGACCGTGAGGAAGAGGCGCTTTGGAGCGAGAAAAGACTTTTCCACCACACCGCGAGCCACTCCGCGATGCACGCCTACTACCGATGCAAGCGCCTGCTCAGATCATCGGGCGCAACCATGAGTTGGCGGCACTTAACGCCCACTTGAAACGGGGCGGCTGGGCTCTGCTGACCGGGAATGCAGGTCTGGGCAAGACGGCGCTAGCAGCCGTGCTAGCAACTGCCTACACACGCATTCAGCCTGGCGGCGTGCTGTGGCTAGACGTGGTTGAGGACGACGCGCCGTATTTGATGGCGCGGCTTGGGCGCGCCTACGGGGTGGATACGTACCCCTCAAACGTGCAGACGCGCAGTCAAGCCGCTGAGCGCCTGCGCGCCATCCTGACGGCGGAGAGGCCACTGATCGTCCTCGATGGGCAGCTCTATCTGGCGGGCGTCGCCGAAGTTTTGGCAGAGTGTGCGCCGGATGTGCCAGTCTTGCTCGCTAACGCCAAGCGTAGCGATGGCCCCTGGCAGACCTTTGCGCTGGAGCCGCTCTCATCGGGCGATGCGCAAACTGTGATCAGACTCTATGCTGGCATTGCTGATCCAAATGCTCACAAAGCCGATCTCGAGGCGCTTGTGCGGCTGCTGGATGGCGCGCCACTGACGCTTGAGCTGGTTGGGCGCCTAGCAGCTGCGGATCGGCTGACACCTGCTGACCTGTGCAGAGCGCTCGATTACACCAACAGTCGCGAGGCGCAGCAAGCCGTCCTCACACTGACCTTCAAGCGGCTCAGCGCACCACTACAGGGCCTGCTCCTCGTACTGGCGACGACTTTCACAGGCAGCGCCACTGTGCCATTCCTGAGCCTCGCCAGCCGCGTGCCGCCAGGGCAAGTTGTCAGCTTGATGCGTGCGTTAATAGGGCGCGGTTTGGTGCGCGAGGCGATAGCTTACAGGCAGCCCATCTTCAGCCTGCATGAAGTCGTACAGCGCTACGCCCTGACCTATCTGCGCAATAACAGGCGTCTCGAAGCGCTGGAGCAGCGCGCTCTGACTGCTGCACTGGACTATGCAGCTGTTTCCAACGCGCCGACGCACCTCGCCGCCGAAATTGATAACTTACTAGGCGCTGCTGCCTACGCCACAGCGCAGGGCGATGCCCAGGCGCTAGAAAAATTGACGCAGGCATTGGCGCCACTGGCGGCATACGGCTTCCGCCCAGAGCTCGACATGCTCAGCCAACTGGCGGTGCGCATGAGTGGCACGGCATCCGCGCTAAGCGAGACTCAAACCGCTGAAGCTGCTATCGCCGAGACACAGCCCGCTGAAGTCACTACTCAGCCGCGCCTCGAAGAGCCGCCCATCTCCGAGACCAGCGCCACGCCGGTGATTCAGCCGCTCTGGGCGGCAGTGCAAATCGCTGCTGCGACTGCAGAGGGCTCAGGTCAGCCACAGAGCCCGCCTGAAGCAGCGTCGGCCGATCCCGCCTTGTCCATCGCTGCAGCGCCTGAGCCAATCATCATCGATGACGATACGCCAGAGCAGAGCGACACCCTGCCGCTCTTGCCCATTCAGCGCGCTGTGCCTGCAACAACCGAGTCACAACGCGGCAGGGCACTATTAGCAGAGGCGCAGTCCCTGACTGAGGTTGCGGCTAAGCTGGAACAGCTCAGCCGCGCTACAGAGCTGCTGCGTGCCGATGAGGATTGGCTGGGCGTCGCGCAAGCGCTAGAGCAGCTCGGTGCGCTTTACTTTGCCCAGAGCAAGCCGGGCGAGGCGATCCTGATGTTTGAGCAGGCAGCTGCCATCTTCCATCGCTACGATCAGCTATCAGCAGAGCGCGGCGTGCTCGCCCAAATCGGACGTGCTTACGCCGCGCAGCAGCAGCCGCAGCGCGCCGCTGAGTACTACAACCGCGCGCTATTTTTGGCGCATGAGGGGCAAAATCGCGATGCTGAGAGCGAGGCATTGACTCAGCTTGCGGAAATGCACTACTTGATGAGAGACTTCGAAGGGGCAGAGCGCTTCTATCGCCGTGCGCTCCACCTCGCCTACCAGCGCGCCGATCGCGGCCTGCAAGGGCAGCTGGCACTAGCGTTGGGTGCGCTGCTGCTAGATGACATCCGCACGCTGTGGCAAGCAGCCCAGCTGCTTGAGGAAGCCGAGTCGCTCATGCCCGAGCGCCCAGAGCCGAAACGCCTACTCAAACGCGCTAGAGCGCGGCTGAGTCGCTGCCAGAGCGCAGGCTTGGCGCTGGCGCCTGCCCGCGATAACCGCGAATTCGCCGCCGACGCCTACGAATAGGCGGGTGTGGCAGCCCTCTGACTGCCACACAGTTAGTATCAGCGCCCCAGCGCCTGCTTCACCAGGCTGCCGATTTCTGTCGGATTCATGGCGACCAGCGCACCTGCTGACTTAAGCGCTTCGGTCTTGCCTTTGGCAGTGCCCTTTCCGCGTGAGATGATCGCCCCAGCATGGCCCATGCGTTTGCCGGGTGGCGCTTCCATACCGGCGATGTAGGCGATCACAGGCTTGGTGACGTGCACCTTGATGTACTCGGCTGCCTCTTCTTCTGCCGAGCCACCGATCTCGCCGATCATCACAATAGCTTCGGTCTCGGGATCAGCTTGGAAAGCTTCCAGCGCATCGATGAAGCTAGTGCCTGGCACCGGGTCGCCACCGATACCGACGCAGGTACTCTGCCCGATGCCGCTCTGTGTCAGTTCGTAGAGGGCTTGATAGGCGAGTGTGCCCGAGCGACTGACGATACCGACCGGGCCCGGCATCGCCACTTCGGTCGGTGTGAAGCCGATGTTACACTTGCCCGGTGCCAGGATGCCAGCGCAGTTCGGGCCGAGCAAGCGCACATGCGGATAGTCGTGCTTCAAGCGATTGTAGACTCGGGCTTGGTCGTGCGTTGGGATGTGCTCCGTCACGCACACGATGAACGGCACACCGCCTTCAGCTGCCTCTAGGATAGAAGCAGCCGCTGCCATCGCTGGCACAATTACAAAAGCGGCATTGGCGCCCGTCTCGCGGACGGCTTCAGCGACTGTGGCGAAGATGGGTATGCCTTCTACATCAGTGCCCGCCTTCTTGGGATTGGTGCCCGCCACGACCTGTGTGCCGTAGGCGCGGTTGCGCAGCCCGTAGAATTGCCCTTGCTTGCCCGTCAGGCCCTGCACCACAACTTTGGTGTTCTCATTGACAAAGATGGACATCGCTTCTGCCTACTTTCCTGCGATCTCGACGGCTTTCTGAGCTGCGCTGAGCATATCCGGCAGCATGATCAGCTTCTCTGACTCATTCGCCTTCAAAATGGCACGCCCTTCGGCTGCATTCGTGCCGTCGATGCGCGCTACGATTGGCGCGTTGAGCGCGATGCGGCTCATTGCCTCGACGATGCCGCGCGCTACCTCATCGCAGCGCGTGATGCCGCCAAAGATGTTGATGAAGATGGCGCGCACGTTCGGATCGGTGTTGATGACGGTTAGTGCGTTAACCATCACCTCAGCGCTGGCGCCGCCGCCAATATCGAGGAAGTTGGCGGGTGCCCCACCGACCTGCTTCACAATATCTACAGTGGACATCGCCAGGCCGGCGCCATTAGCAATAATGCCGACCGTGCCATCCAAACCGACGTATTGCAGCCCCTTCTCTTTGGCAAGCGCCTCACGGCTATCCCCTGCGGCAGCCGTGACTGCCTCGAACTCCGCCCATTCAGGGTGACGGTCGTGTGCAGCGTCATCGAGCGTCACCTTCGCATCGAGGGCGTGCACACGCCCGTCGGTCGTCAGGATCAGCGGATTGATCTCGGCTAGCTCGCAATCGCCCTCAGTGTAACACCGGTAGAGCGCCATCAAGACGGGCAAGGCGCCTTCGCGGGCTGCCTCGGGCAGGTTAGCTGCGGCGATCCAGGCGCGGCAATCAGCTTCGCTCAAGCCAACGATGGGATCGACGTGAATTTTGGCGATCAGCTCATCCGGGACGCTCTCAATCTCTATGCCACCCTCAACTGAGAGCATGCCCAGATACTTTTTCGCGCTGCGATCGAGCGCAAACGAGGCATAGAACTCTTCATCTTTAGGCTCGCCATTCTCTTTGAAGCGGGTAGTGCTCTTGGCAATCTGGGAGGCGCGCTCGATCCACAGGCGGCGCACAATGTGCCCGCGAATATCCATGCCCAAGATGTTGCCCGCATGAAAGCGCACTTCATCAGCGCTATTCGCCAGCTTGATGCCGCCTGCCTTGCCGCGCCCGCCAGTCATGACCTGCGCCTTGACTACAACGGGATAGCCGATCCGCTCTGCTTGCGCTACTGCCTCGTCGACGCTATCGGCAGTGCCGCCCGCTGAAACAGGGATGCCAAAACGGGCGAAGTACTGCTTGCCCTGATACTCCATTAAGTCCATAGGGAATTTTGCTTCCTCCAAAGGGATGCCGGTGAACTTGCACAAATACATCAATTGTGCCGCAGGGCGGCGCAAGTGGCAAAAGACATGGTCGGCAGGGCCGACCATGCGAGAGCGCTATATCACCCTTTTTCGAGCGAGTCGAGGAACTCTTCGTTGCTCTCGGTCATGCGCAGGCGGCCGATCAGCGCTTCCATCGCACCGACTAGCCCCAACCCGGCGCCATTAGGTGGATCAGCGATCATCTGGCTGATCATCCGGCGCATCGTCCAGACGCGCGCCAAGACGTCTGGGCCCAGCAACAGCTCCTCGCGGCGGGTGGACGATTTTTCGATATCGAAGGCAGGGAAAATGCGGCGTTCCTGCAGACGGCGGCTGAGCGTCAGCTCCATGTTGCCTGTGCCCTTGAATTCCTCGTAGATCACGTCATCCATGCGGCTGCCGGTGTCGACCAAGCAAGTGGCGACGATGGTCAGCGAGCCGCCTTCCTCTACATTCCGCGCTGCACCGAAGAAATGCTTGGGCGGATAGAGCGCTGACGGATCGAGGCCGCCGGTCAATGTACGCCCAGAGGGCGGCACGGTCAGGTTGTAGGCGCGGGTCAGGCGTGTGATGCTATCCAGCAGGATGACGACGTGACGCTTGATTTCGACAAGGCGCTTGGCGCGCTCGAGCGCCATCTCGGCTACGCGCACGTGGTTCGTGACGGGATCATCAAAGGTCGAGCTGATGACCTCTGCTTCGACTGAGCGGTCGATGTCAGTCACTTCCTCTGGGCGCTCACCGATCAGCACGATCATCAGATGGACATCAGGGTAGTTGCGGCTGATGGCGTTGGCGATCTCCTTCAGCACAGTCGTCTTGCCCGCCTTCGGTGGCGAGACGATCAAGCCGCGTTGTCCTCTGCCGATCGGCGCGATCAAGTTGATCAGACGTGTGGAGAGGATGCGCGGGTTGGTTTCTAGGTTGAAGCGGATGTTGGGGAAGATCGGGGTGAGGTTTTCAAAGAGCGGGCGCGCACGCGAGATTTCGGGGTCGAGCCCGTTCACAGCTTCAACGCGTAGCAAGCCATAGTAGCGCTCTGACTCTTTAGGCGGACGCACCTGCCCGACCACCATATCGCCTGTGCGCAAGCCGAAGCGGCGAATTTGCGCTTGGCTGACGTAAATATCTTCTGGGCCCGGCAGATAGTGCTCAGAACGTAGGAAACCGATGCCCTCGTCAATGATTTCCAGCACGCCGCCGCGTAGTTCATGGCCTTGTTTCTCGGCTTTATCGCGCAGCAGCCGCAAGATCAGGTCGGGCTTCTTCAGGCGGCTGTATCCTGCAATGCCGACGTCGCGGGCGAGCGCGCGGAGCGACTCTAACGTCTGCTGTTCGAGTTCTGCAATATCCATACGTATGTGCGTCTCCGAAGCGATAGCTCTAGTAAAACTCCCTGAAGGAATTTGGGATGAAGGCTTCCGAAGTAGCAAGCCTCAGCCGTGCAGCTGTACCAGCTATGTGTGTGGGCTTACCAAAGACTGATTAGGGCAGAATGCTGCGCGGAAACTCGCTCTTAATCATAAAACATGATCGGTTGAGCTGTCAACAGGTGCGCCGACTACTCCTCACCGGTTATGGCGTGGCGCGGATCGAGTTTAAGCGGCGCACCCTCACGCTGAAACCGACCTGCCTGGCGCAGATCGTCGAAAATCGGGTTGAGCAGGCAGGCGATTGGCCAGCTTTGTGCAGTGCGCTTGTCAAGTTTGCCAATTTTGTTCACGCCGCTCAGAGCGCCCACCTTGATCGCCGCCTGCATGAAAGCAACTGCTTTCGGCAGGGCGCTGAAAACTGGCAAACAGACCCGCTCACCCTCCACCAGCGTGAGCGCCTGCCAACTCTCCGCAGGCTTTTCCCAAGAGGGGCGGTTGCTCTCTTGCCGCGCAAGCACAAAGATGAAGTCGCCGCGCACAGCCTCAGCCAGCCTGAGCGCGTCCATTGGCACAAGTGCTCCACTAGGGGTGAGGTCGCGCTCCGCAGCATGCTGCACCCGTTCCAGCGTGCTGAGATGCGTGTAATCGCGCTCACCACGACTCAACACAGCGCACCCCTCCAACAGGCGTTCGGTCAGCACGCGCACGTAGCCGATTTGCTCTAAGGTCTGCACCATCTGCGCCAATGTGACTCGCTGCGCCACGTTACCCTGCCACACAGCACATTCCTGAGGCGCATCAGCAGCCGCGTCTAGAGCGATGAGCCGCCCGCCCAAGCGTAACGCACTCAGCGCTGTACGCAGAAACACCTCGCGCTCATGGAGCTGAGTACCCTGCACCAACAACGCGTCGTAAGCCTCTGACTCTGGCTGGAAGGGCGCGCCACTGCTAGGATCGTAGATATCTAGCGCCAGATCGGGGCGCGCGCTCCTCACAAGTTCAGCCTGCTCAGCTGAGCCCACATACAACAGGTGCAGCGTGCTGCCGCTTGGCGGCAAGTGGCGCAATAACTCGCTCAGTGCGGCGCGCCAGGCTAGGTTGCTTAGGCTGAGCATCAGTTGGTGCCGATGATGTTGCGCATCAGCGAGATAAACTCATCCCACTCTTCTTGAAAGAAGTGGACGGTCACGTTGCCAGCGCCCAACTCAAGATGATACTGAATTTCGCCGTCTGGCTCTTGTGAAAGCCAAATGCTGTAGTTCTCTGTTTCAGCCAGCACTTCAGTCGGCATCTCAACTTCAGGCTGAATGTCTGTCGGGCGCTGCTTCTCTCTCTTTGATGGATCGCTAGAGGGGTCAGTGTCGGCAGAGCGCGGTTTATCTTTCTTGGTCATCGGCTACTCCGACTCAGCAAGGTCTTCAAGGTACTCTCTGCCCAGCTTGGTCGGGATAAGCCTTCCCTCAGCGACGCGCAAGACGCCCATTTTAACGAGATCGTTGGCGTAGGGGGAGTCGGCGAGCAGAGGCGTGCCCCTTTCAGCAGCCTCTACCGCTTGCTGCAGGGCTTGCAGCTGCGCCGGAGTGATATGCTCCAGCAGAGCGAGCTGAGCGCGCAAACGGCGCACTTCGCGCTCGCGGATGCGCGCTTTGCGTGCACGGTCATTCAGGGTAGTACGTGGCATTCGTCAAGTTCCTTTCAGAGTTCTGAGTTAGTAAGCGCAACAGGGTAACTGAGCGGGCGGCTGAACAAGCAAGCTTTGCCGCTGTCGTCCCTCGGACGGCGCCAGCCGGCTTGCTCGATGGCGACCAGGTACTCACCGCGCGCCAAGAGCATGTGGCGCAAGCTTGGCACATCGAGCGTGGCACCAAGCGCACGAGCAGACTGGGCAATCAATGCCAACCCGCCGGGCTGTGCATCAAGGTAGGTTAGGTTGAACTCAGGCGGCATCTGGCGATAGGGTGAACCAACATAACCAATCAAGACTCCATCTATCTGTGCGGAGTCGTGGTGAAGACCGTGCCACAGCCAGACCATGCCCTGTTCTATCAGCGTACGCAGGCGTAGATCGGTCAGGCGGCGGCATTGCCAGCGCGCTTCAATCGTGCTGGCTTGAACGTTGGCGTAGTGGGCCGAGCCATCCAAGAAAGCGCGCAGAGCCGACAATTTTTCAAGCGTGCAGCGTTGGAAGGTCTGTGCCCGCACAGGGCTAGGTTGGATGCGGGCGCTGTAGCGCCAAAACTGTGCCACTTGGCGAAACTCAAAGGTTGCAGCCATGCGATGCACGGGCGCGTTACCGATATCGGTGCAGAAGCGCACCTCAGCTGCGCTTTCGCCGCTGGCGCGATGCAGCGCTTCGGCTAGCGCCAGACCGTAGGCGTGGATCGCGCGCCCGATGCCTTGTCCACGGAGTGTTGGGTCTACACGGATGCCTTCCAGCCACCACTCGCCGACGCCGAAACGGGTCAGTTTGGCGGCACCTGCTAAGCGCCCATCAGGCAGGCAGCCTGCATAGAACATGCCCTCAGGATCATCGATCCACGCCTCAAAAACATCCATCAGGTAGTCGTTGCCATCCCATGTTTGGGCGGCAATGGCTTCCAGCGCTGCGCGATCGGCCGTTGTGACGGGCCGAAAAGTCAGGTCAGGATGTGTTGAGGCGGGCAGGTGCAAGGCAGGCTGCATGGCGAGCTTCACTCAGCGCCTTCCGCCGCTGTGGCTGCCGCCACGCCCACTGCTGCCGCTGCTCGGTCGCCCGCCCCGATCGGCGCTGCTGCCACGCCCGCCGCGATCGCGTTCACCTCGATCAGCGCTGCTGCTGCGCCCACCGCGATCGCGCTCACGCGCCTCTTCAAGCGTCCAGCCTTCCAGCACGGCTTGGCGGCTCAGACGCACCTTCCCCGTCGGATCAATTGAGGTCACCATCACCATCAGCTCATCGCCGACGGAAATTTCATCTTCGATGTTCTC
>JBDNDQ010000060.1:0-19953 GCA_046719055.1 Aggregatilineales bacterium
AGCTCGACTGTCGCCTGGTCGAGCGGCAGGATCAGCGGTGCATTGCTTGGCAGCAGCATCACCCGAATATTAGATGGTCGGCGTACATCTGATCCAGAATGTTGCAACCCTATTCGACCCGTTGAGGGTACTGAAACGCACGATCCTCCATACCAAGAGCGCCTCGCGGCGCGTTGCAACCCTATTCGACCCGTTGAGGGTACTGAAACGCTCTAGAAGCAGGTTTTCTAGTGCCTCTTCTACAGTTGCAACCCTATTCGACCCGTTGAGGGTACTGAAACCTGACCAGGCACCAGGCAGGCTGCGCAAGATGCGGTTGCAACCCTATTCGACCCGTTGAGGGTACTGAAACATTTCTGCGAAAACAGGCAGTCGCCTCAAGTAGGCAGTTGCAACCCTATTCGACCCGTTGAGGGTACTGAAACCTCTAAGATGTCAGCGTCGTGTACAGGCGACAGCTGTTGCAACCCTATTCGACCCGTTGAGGGTACTGAAACTTCGGGCTTTGGCCAAGTACCAAACCCCAAAAGTTAGTTGCAACCCTATTCGACCCGTTGAGGGTACTGAAACCGCGCGGGCGTCAATGTACCGCTGCGCATGCGCTCGGTTGCAACCCTATTCGACCCGTTGAGGGTACTGAAACCTGATATAGACGTCATCTACATCACCGGCGGCGGCGGTTGCAACCCTATTCGACCCGTTGAGGGTACTGAAACCTTAGCTTGTGTGGCTTGTAGAATTCTGGAACATGGTTGCAACCCTATTCGACCCGTTGAGGGCACTGAAAAGTTGAGGGTACTGAAAAATTGCACGAACGCCTAGTTCCTGCTAGGATCGACCCGCTGAGGGTACTGAAAGTATAAATATGGACTACGTGCCTGTCTTGGCTATCGGCTTTGCAGCATCGCTGGGCTTGGCGCCCCTAACCCGTCAGCTGGCGCAGCGCATCGGCCTGGTAGATAAGCCCAATGCCCGCAAAGTGCATCAAATACCCACGCCGCTGATGGGCGGCTTGGCGATCTACCTTGCCTTCCTGCTAGCGCTGCTGATGTTGGGCAGACAGCCTGCCTACCTCAACGAGCTGATCGCCATCATCCTGTGTGCCAGCTTCCTGACCTTCGTCGGCTTCTGGGATGACCGCAAAGAGCTGCGCCCGCGCAGCAAATACGCCGCTCAGCTGCTGGTAGCGCTTGTTTGTGCGGCGGTGGGCCTGCGCGTTGACTTGTTCGGCGCCCTGCCGCTGGACTTGGCGCTGACCATCCTGTGGTATGTCGGGATCATCAACGCCGTCAACTTCCTTGATAACATGGACGGCTTAGCGGCAGGCGTGAGCGCCATCGCCGCTTTTTTCCTGTTCGTGCTGGCGGCGCTGCAGGGGCAGACGCTGGTCTCGAGCCTTTCGGCGGCACTGTGTGGGGCGCTGATTGGCTTCTTGATCTATAACTTCAACCCTGCTAGTATGTTCATGGGCGATATGGGGTCGCTGCTGATTGGCTTCTTGCTGGCAGTGCTGGGCTTGAAACTGCGCTTCGCCACACAGGTGCCAGCTGCCAGCTGGATGGTCCCGATCCTGGTGCTGGGTCTACCGATCTTCGACATGACGCTCGTGGTGTTCACGCGTCTGCGCGAGGGGCGCTCGCCGGCGCAAGGCGGCAAGGATCACACCTCCCATCGCCTGGTGGCAATGGGCTTGCACCCGCGCCTGGCCGTGCTGACGCTCTATGCCGCGTGCCTTCTGCTGGGCCTCTCAGCGATTGTGATCAGCTTCGCGCCGCTGGAGGCTGCCCTAGTTGTTGGCGGCGGGGTTGGCGTGGTTGGGCTTGGTACGTTCATTATTCTAGAGGTGGTGCGTATCAAGCAGCAGCGCAAGCTCAAGGCGCAAGCAGCTCAGCACACATAATAAGGGCAACACATAGGACAACATGGCAACTTACTTGGTGACAGGCGGCGCAGGCTTTATCGGGTCGCACTTGGTGGATGCACTGCTGGCGCGTGGCGAGACGGTTCGGGTGGTGGATAACTTCGCCACAGGCAGCCGCGCCTATATCCAATCGGTGTGCGATCGCATCACTTTCTACGAAGTCGATATCACTGACCTCGAGGCGCTGCGCCAGCCGATGGATGGTGTCGACTATGTGCTGCATCAAGCGGCCATTCCATCGGTGCCGCGCTCGATCGACGATCCGAGTCTGACGCATCACGCTTGTGCCACCGGCACGCTGAATGTGCTGATCGCAGCCCGCGATGCGAAAGTCAAGCGTGTGGTGTACGCCGCTTCGTCGTCTGCCTACGGCGATATTGAGGGCACCTACAAGCACGAGGCCATGCCGCCGCGCCCGCTCTCGCCCTATGCTGTGGCCAAGTTGGTCGGCGAGCAGTACTGCCAAGTTTTCCACACCATCTACGGCCTGGAGACGGTCTCGCTGCGCTATTTCAACGTCTTCGGGCCGCGCCAAGACCCTAACTCGCCCTATTCGGCTGTGATCCCGCTCTTCATCAAGGCGATGCTGGCTGGCAAACAGCCGACGATCTTCGGCGATGGCACCCAATCGCGCGATTTCACGTACATTGAGAATGTGGTGCAAGGCAATCTGCTGGCCTGCCAAGCCGATGGGCGCGTGGCAGGCAAGGTGATCAACCTCGCCTGCGGCGCCAGCATCAACTTGCTGGATGTGGTTGCGGCGATCAACGCCCTGCTGGGCACCGCTATCGAGCCGATCTTCGCTGAGCCGCGCCCGGGCGATGTGAAGCACTCTTGCGCTGATATCAGCCTTGCACGCGAACTGCTGGGCTTCACACCGAGCGTCTCGCTTGAGGAAGGCTTGCGCCACACGTTGGCGTGGCTGAAAGACACCTAACTTTTCGCACTGGGAGAGAGACTCATGGGATTGTTCACGGGGAAGAACGCGCTCATTTTCGGCGTTGCCAACAAGGATTCCATCGCTTGGGGGATCACGCAGGCGCTGCACGCCGAAGGCGCCACCATCGGTCTGAGCTACGCTAATGAAAAGCTCAAGCGGCGCGTTGAGCCGTTGGCGGAGTCCATCGGGGTCACTTTTTTGGAAGAGTGCAACGTGCTGGACGATGCGGCGCTGGATCGGGTCTTTGCGCGCTTTGGGGAGCAATTCGGTAGGCTAGACGTGCTGGTGCACGCCGTCGCCTTCGCCGAGCGCGCCGATCTCGAGGGCGAGTTCGTCAACACCAGCCGCGAAGGCTGGAACCTAGCGCTGGGCATCAGCGCCTACAGTCTGGTGGCGATGGCGCGGCGGGCGCGCCCGCTGATGACGGAAGGCGGCGCCATTGTGGCGCTGAGCTACTACGGCGGCGAGAAGGTCGTGCCGCACTACAATGTGATGGGCGTGGCAAAGGCGGCGCTCGAGTCGAGCGTGCGCTACCTCGCCTTCGATCTGGGCGGTCAGAATATCCGCGTCAACGCGCTCTCGCCGGGCCCGATCAAGACGCTCTCGGGCGCGGGCATCCCGGGCTTCCGCGAGATGCTGCGTTACAGTGAGCTCGCCTCGCCCTTGCATAAGCTGGTCACGCCTGAGGATGTGGGCAAGGCGACCGTCTGGCTGTGCTCGGACTGGGGTAAGCTGGTGACGGGACAGACTATTTACATCGACGCCGGCTACAGCGCGATGGGGGTGCCCTACGGCGTGCTGGAAGCTGTGCGCGAGCGATCGCAAGAAGAGTGAGGCCTAAAGAGCCGTTTGAAAGCCAGAGGGAAAGAGCTGTGGCACGTATCCTGATCGCAGAAGATGAGCGTGATATCCGCGAGTTGATCGAGCTAGTGCTGACTCACATGGCACAGCATGAGGTGATCAAGGCGACCAACGGCGCTGAAGTGGTCGAGTTAGCGCCGCAAGTCATGCCGGATTTAATTCTGATGGATGTGCGCATGCCGCGCATGACGGGCTACGAGGCATGCACGGCCCTCAAGCAGATCGAAGCCGTTAAGGATATCCCGGTCGTCTTTCTCTCGGCAAAGGGGCAGGAGTCTGAGGTTGAAACGGGTTTACAGGTCGGCGCGGATGACTACATCCTCAAACCATTCGCGCCGGATGAGCTGGTCAGGCGCGTCAACGAGATCCTGCAGCGCTTCAGCAAGCTGAACGCCTGAACGCAGACGCTCCACCAACGCGGTGGAGCGTCTCTACTGCCTACTGGCTGGGGCGCGCCTCTAGGGTCACCTCAACCTGCATGCGCCGCGTCCCGCGATAGATGGTCAGCGTCACGATATCGCCGGGCGCGGTGTTCGTCACCAAGTAGGCGATCATCTCCTCAAAGGTGCGGATGGGTGTATCGTCGATCGCCACGATGATATCGCCGCCCAGCAGGATGGGAACTCCGCGCACGGTCACTCGGCGCGAGCCGCCGCGCAGCCCAGCGATATCAGCTGGCGAGCCAGGCACCACACGGCTGATGATCACCCCGTAATCGACGGGCAAGTTGAACTGCTCGGCTAGCGCTGCCACCGTCAGGCTGCCGTAGTCACCAATCTGCGGGCTGATCGACTCGATGCCCAGCCAGGTATACTCAGCCCGACCATTTTGAATCAACTGCGGTACGACGCGCTTGAGCGTGTTGACCGGCACTGCGAAGCCGATGCCTTGAAAACGCCCGGTCTCGCTGCGGATGGCGGTGTTCACGCCGATCACTCTGCCGTTGATATCCAGCAGCGGGCCGCCCGAGTTGCCAGGATTGATTTGTGCATCGACTTGGATGATGGCAGGGTTCTGGAAGGGCGTGCGCGTGCGCGGGCTGAGCATGCGCGCCGAGTTGAGCGTGCGCCCTGTGGCACTGATGATGCCCGTCGTCATCGAGCTGACCAAGCCAAACGGATTGCCGATAGCGATCACGCTCTGCCCAACCTGCAGATTGCTCGAATCGCCCAGCGTGACGGGCACCAGGCGCTTGGGATCAGTCTGCACGCGGATCACAGCTAAATCGCTGAAATCATCTATACCAACGACTTCGGCGCGCGTCTGATAGCCATCGCGGAAGGTGACGATGATCTCGCGGGCGTCGTAGATCACATGTGCATTGGTGACGATGTGCCCGTCAGTATCCAGCACAAAACCAGAGCCGCTGCCGTCGAACTCATCCGAGCGAGTGCGCGTGACGACCTCAATATTGACAACAGAAGGATCGACTCTGGCATAAATGTTGATCAAAACTTGCTGCAGCGCCTCTGCCGCCGCAAGGATCGTCTCTGACACGGGCGTCGGAGTGCTGGCCAGCAGCGGCTGCGCCCCGCTGACGGCAATTGTCTCGCCTCCAGATATCCAATTAGGCGCTGCTGTGTCGTTAGGCAGCCTCACAGCGTTTAGCAGGACGCTCAGCAGCATAATGAAGACGAGCGATGCGGCCAGAAGGATCGTCAGTAGGGCTGCACCGCGCTTACACGGTTGGTCAGACATGTTTCACTATCCTCAACGAGTCGAACAGGGCTGCAACCGAAACCTTCGAAGATGCCTTACAGCCCGGCCTAGAGACATTTTCAGCGCGCTCTGCCGCTCTTTTAAAGCAGACTTGTGATCTAACATACCTCAGGGGCTGTCAAACCTGCAAGCCGAGATGGAGAGGCAGGCGCTCAGCGCCTGCCGCGTAGGCTGGCTAGCTTCTCAAAGAGCGCCAGCTCTTCGCCGGTTAGGTCGGTTGGGATTTGGATCAGCACACGGGCGTATAGATTGCCGTATTCGTTGGGCTGCTTCAGACGGGGCATGCCGCGCCCGCTGACGCGGAAGAGCTTGCCCGACTGCGTGCCCGGCGGGATGCGCAGCTTGACTTCGCCGTTGAGGGTTGGCACACTCGCCTCACCGCCCAGAACGGCAGTGTAGAGCGGCAGCTTCAGGTCAGTGTACAGGTCATCGTCCCGCCACTCAAAGGTCGGATGTGGCTTGATCGAGACAACCAGGTACAGATCCCCGTTTGGGCCGCCCGCAAAGCCGGCTTCACCTTCGCCTTCCACACGCACGCGCATGCCCTCGCGCGTGCCAGCCGGGATGCGCACAGTGCGCCGACGGTTGCCGCGCGTGATGGTGCGCTCGGTGCCGCTGTAAGCCTCTTCAAGCGTCAGCTCGATGGGCATTTCCACATCTTGCCCGCGAATGGGCTGGCGGTAGGTCTCGCGGGTGCGCCCGCCGCCGAAAATGCTGGCCAGGAAGTCGGCGAAGCTGCCCTCAGTGCCGAAGCCGCTGAAGGAGCTGCCGCTGCCGCCAATATCGCGCCAATCGACGCCCTGCCCGCTGCGCCACTGATGATAATGCTGCCCAAGCTGATCGTAGCGCGCGCGCTTTTCAGCATCGCTGAGCACTTCGTAGGCTTCGTTAATCTGTTTGAAGCGCGCCTCAGCTTCTTTATTGTTCGGATTGCGATCAGGGTGGTAGCGGCGCGCTAAGTTGCGATAGGCCTTCTTGATTTCCTCTGCGGTAGCGTTGCGGCTCACGCCGAGAATCTTGTAGTAATCCCGCTCCATGTCACTTACGCGCTCTCCACTTTGAGGTCTCTATGTGCAATTTTAGGAGCGCTTGCCAAGCACGTCAACTTAGAAAATCATCAGCAGCTGCCCAGCCTGAACAGCTGCTGAGGGTATTCAATGGCTGGCGAAGCGGTAACCTACTCCGCGCGATGTGAGGATGTACTCGGGGTGCTGAGGGTCGGTCTCGATCTTCTGGCGCAGATAGTGGATATACAGCTTCAGGCTGTCAATCGCATCAGCGTATTCGGGGCCCCAGGCCTCTTTCACCAGGTCGGTGCGCGTGATGACGCGCCCGGCGTTGCGCACCAGCACGCCTAGCAAGTTGAACTCTTTAGGCGTCAGGTGGATGACGCGGTTCTTGACTTTCACCTCGCGGTTGAGGAAATTGACGCGGAACTGCCCGCCGTCGAAGACCAGCTCTTCCGAGATGGCAGGCCCAGGCGAACGGCGCAGGTGGGCACGCACACGCGCTACGAGCTCGTCGTTATCGTAGGGCTTGATGATGTAGTCGTCGGCGCCCATTTCTAAGCCTTTGACCACATCGCGGATTTCGCTGCGCGCCGAGATGAATACGATCGGCACATCTGAGAGCTCGCGCAGCCGCCGGCAGACTTCCCAGCCGTCCATATCAGGCATCATCACATCCAGGAGCACCAAGTCGGGATGAGCGCGGTAAGCCTTGCGCAGCCCTTCCTCAGCCCGATAGGCTTTGATCACCTCGTAGCCGCGCCGCTCTAACAGGATACTGATCAGCTGGACGGTCATCTCATCGTCATCAACGACCAAAATCTTCTCAGGCATCGGCCTCACCCACCTCTACACTGCGCACAATGCAACAATGACTTGTCATGCGTACTCTAGCACGATTTCAGTGGCAAAGCAAGCCGTATTCTAACAATTTTACAGGAGTTTATCAGCGTAGAACGCCTGTGTAAGCCGCGAATCGCAGCCTCTCATCATAGAATCCCCCAGCATAGGGCAATCGTTGGTTTGAAACCTGAAAGTAGATGCCCCTTGACATTTTAGAACGTTTGTGCTAAACTGCGCCACGTTCAGCCGTTCTAGCCCAAGTGAGGTGATATGCCGCCTGCCCTTGCCTACACGCCGAACGACCCCGCCCTGCGCGACGCCGCCGATGCCGAGCTGCGCGCGCGCCGTGCCAGCTACCAGCGCGCCTGTGATTACTACAACGGTCTGCACAAGCGCCATCTGCGGGCGCATGGCGAAGAGGCCGATGACAATGTGGTCATCAACCTGGTGCGCCAGGCCATCGACCGCGCAGTCAGCCTGTTGATGCCGCGCTTCCCAGCGCTCGAGCTGCCGACTCAGCCCGAACGGAGCACCGCGCTCGAGCAGCTGTGGGCAGCCAATGGCGGCGCGCGCTTCCTGGCGAAAGCTGCCAAGCAAGGCTGCCTGAGCGGACACATCTTTGTGCGCGCCTTGCCGCCCGAAGCGCCCGATGCTCTGCCGCGCCTGATCGCGCTGAATCCTGCCAACGTGGTTGCCTTTTGGCGCGCCGACGACTACGAAGATGTGCTCTGGTACGAGGTGCACTGGTCGCACCAGCGCGCCAACTACCGCCAAGAGATCATCCGCGACGATCAAACTTGGCTGATCTACACCTGGCAAGAGGCGGGCAGCGGCTGGCAGCGTATCGAGACGGGCGTGTGGGCCTATCCGCTGCCGCCGATCCTCAGCTGGCCGCACCAAGCCGTGCCAGATGGCTTCTACGGGCAGCCAGAGATCGCCAACTTCGCCCTGAACGACCGCGTAAACAAGCTGATGAGCGATGTAGCGCGCATCCTGCGCTATCACGCGGCGCCGCGCACGGTCGGCATCGGCTTCGAGGCGCGCGATCTGACGCCCACCGCCATCAATACGCTCTGGACGATCCCAAAGGCGGACGCCAAAGTCTTCAACCTCGAGATGCAAACCGACCTGGCCAGCAGCTTGAATGCCATCACCTTCCTGACGCGCGCCTTCCTGGCTGAGCAGCGCGTGGTGGTGCTGGATGGCACTGTCGCCGATTGGCGGCACATCACCAATCTAGGCGTGCGCACGCTGTACATGGATGCCCTTTTCAAGACCGAAGAGCTGCGCCGTAACTATGAAATCGGCCTAATTGCAGTCAGCCAGGTCTTGCGGATGCTGGCGGGCGAGGCCGACTACAGGGCGCCGATCCGCGTCATGTGGGCTGATCCGCTGCCCATGAGCGCCCTTGACGGCTGAAGCCGCCGCGTCTACCGTCCGAGTGTATATGGGAGTTGGTTCTAACATGGCTGAGACGCCTGATCTAGAAGAGACGCAGGAGCTGTTCATCGCCCAGCTGCAATCCGAGCTGGAGAAAGCGCGCCGCGAGGCGCTCGAGGCCAAGCGCGAGGCGCTGGCAGCGCAGTATGGCATCCCGCTGGAGCTGGTGGCGCTCTTGCGCGCTGAAGAGCCAGACGAGCTGGCACAGGCTGTGGCAACCCTAGCGCGCGCCCTGAAGCAAGCTCGCCCGGCCTCGACGAGCGTCGGCCACGCTGCTGAGCCCGCCGCGCCAGACCTGAGCTGGTTGCGCGAGCGCCGCAGCGGCCGCGCCAACCCGTTTGGGCGTGGTGGCATCCGTTGGGGTGACGAGTAAGGAGGGCTGAAGGATGACTCTCTCGAAGTATGCTGATATCGCAGCGCTGGTCGAAGATATCTATGAGGGCGCTTACTTCACGCTGCGCGCTAACAATGCCCTCGTGCGCACGGTGACCGCCTTCAGCGAGAATCGCGGCATGGCGCCGCGCAAGGCAGCTATCTACAGCGCAGCCAATGTGCGCCCCTTCGATGAGGGCGATAGCGTCACGGCGACCGCCTTCAATCGCACAGCGCTCAGCACCCTGACGCCAGCCCGCTACGCCGATCAGGTGATCCTGACCGACCAGCGCATCGCCACCGACCCGCAGGATGTGCGCACAGATGTGGCGCTGGAGATGGGCGCCGCCTTCGCTGAGTTTGTGGACGCTAAGATCGCCTCAAACTTCCCCGATCTGACGGGCGGCAGCTTCGGGGCGCCCGGCTCGGCGCTGACGTGGGCGCACATCCTGCGAGCGCGCGCTCTGCTGCATAACGCGAAGGTGCCAGCGCCGTATTTCTGCGCTCTGCATCCGTATCAGTGGCTGCGCCTGGTCGAGAGCGCTGCGCTGAGCGGTACTGAGCTACAGCAGGCGCCCGCCTTCCAGGATGCACTGGTCTCGACCTACTTCGTAGCGAGCTTGATCGGCGGTGTGACCTTTGTGGTGACGCCCAGTATCGCCGTCGAGGCTGAGAATGCCATCGGCGCGCTGTACTCACCGCTTGCACTCGCCTACGATGAGCGGCGCGCTTTCAACATGCGTCCGCAGCGCAACGAGGCGCGCGAGGCATTAGAGCTGAACTTCTCGCTGTGGTTTGCCCACGGCGTCTGGCGCCCGATGATGGGCGTCAAGCTGATCGGGCTGGCCACGCTGCCTAGCTAGCAGCCGTGCCCTCTTGCTCGGTCGGTCGGGCAAGGGGGCAGCTATTCCCTCAGCAGATCGGATTGAAAGGAGCTGAGCATGACGGCACGACCTGGCTTAATGCCGCTGATCGCGCATCTGCGCGCCCTGTGCGCTGCCGGCGAGGCAGATTTGACCATTGGCGCGCTGACGTATTGGTCGGATGAGATGTTGCAAGCCGAGCTAGATGCCACACGGCGGACAGTCTATGGCGCAGCGCTGATCGCCCTGCCGCAGTTTGTAGAGGGCGCCTACCGCTACCACGAGTACGCCTTCCCGACGGCGCTGGGCATCTGGATTGAAGAGGCGGCGCCACAAAGCGGCTTCGCCATCCGCGATTCGTTTGGGACGGCCCTCACGAGCGGCTTCACAGTCAACTATCGGGCGCGGCGCGTGGTCTTTGAGAGCGATCAGCAGGGCTTCTCATACACGCTGGATGCGCGCTACTACGATCTGTATGGCGCAGCGGCCAGCATCTGGGAGCAGAAAGCAGCTTTTGCGGCGGCGCGCCTGGATTGGGCAGGCGGACATGGCTTGAAGGCCAGTCAGGAGTATGAGCATTGCACTGCACAGGCGATGCGCTTCCGCCAATTGAGCGGGGTGCGCGCTGCCAGTTTCCATCGCACAGATGAGGTGCGCGAATGAGCTACGCAGAGCGCTCTGCCTACGCCGAATGGCGCGATTTAGAGGGTGTGTTGGTGCTCTCAGCGGCGCGCACCAACCTGGAGATCGACGAGCGTGTGGCGCTGCTGCCCAGCACGCCTGGCAGCGCTGGAGCACAACGGGTGTTGGTCGGCTTGCGGGCATGCACGCTCAGGTGGGAGGGCTTCTTCACGCGGGTGCAGGCGCCCTTCGCCCTGAGCGCCCTACCACGTCTGTGCGTTGGCGCGCGCGGCGAGCTCATCTGGGGCGTGGCGGGCAACATGGATGGCGCGCCGAAGGCTGGCTATCCGATGGTGGTGGCCGAGCGGCGAGTCAGTGCGCCGCAGGGTGGCGGTATGTTGCTGCGCCTGGTCTTTCAAAGCGATGGCGCGCCGCTCTTCGCCGATCAGGCCGTCTGGGATTGAGGGAGGCGCATGTTTGAAGTGACTCTGAGCTTAGCTGATGACTCGCCGCTCGATTTGACGCCGTACGTCACACAGCTGAGTGTTCAGTTGGGCGTCTTTGCGCCGATAGGCGGCATGGCGTCGGTTGGTGTGTGCCGTATCACGCTGGATAACAGCGATAGGCGCTTCACACCGAACAACGTCGCCAGCCCATACTGGCACGCAGAGCAGGGCTGGCAGCTGACGCCGAATCGGCGTGTGGAAGTTAAGGTGGACGGCGTGAGGCTGTTCGTCGGGCGGCTGCGGCGGATTAGCATCGAGAGCGGCCTGTTTGGCAATCGGCACGCTCACTTCGAATGCGAAGACCAGCTCGGAGCGCTGCAAGCCGCTAAGCTCACCTTGCCCCTGCAGGAAAACAAGCGCGCCGACGCACTGATCCATCTCATCCTTGCGCGAGCATTCCGTACAGGGGTGGCGCGCGGGCTTGTCGGCTACAAGGCGTTCAGCGCAACCCAAGTTGCCGAGAATGACACTGTCACAATTGATGGCGTCACCTACCGCTTCAAAGAAGCGCCGTCACAAATTAACGACGTCAAACGAACTGTCCCAACTGATCGCTTTGGGCAGATGGAAAACTTGATGGCAGCCATCAACGGCGCTCAAGGTGAGGGGACAAAATACTATCCTGGCACACAACGCCCGCCAAACGTCATAGCTGCCATGAGCGATGCAGCCTTGACGGTGTGGCTGCGCAGTTGGAACCCTGTGCGCTACTACCGTCTTGATGAGGGCGTCGGCTCAACTGCCACCGATCTAGGCGAGAACAGACGTGATGCAGCTTATGTGAACAGCCCGACACTAGGTGTGACGCTATCACCTGTTTTCGCAGAAGACCCGCGCACATGCGTTACTTTGAATGGCCTTAACCAGCGCATTGATATCCCCATCATCGACCTAAGCAAGCGCTCTTTCAGCTTCCACATCATGTTCCGTGCAGACCCGATCAGCCCGCCAACGGCCCAGACCGTCCTGAGTGCCATCAATGCAACCTACACCCAGCCGATCAATCTGCGCCTATATAACACAGGCACTCTAGAAATGGTCGTTGGCAGCACAACCATCACAATGCCTGGCGCGATCACGTTTGGGCAGTGGTATCGCATCATCGTGGCCTTTGACTATCACGCGCAGACGCTGAAGGTGTGGCGCTATGAGGATTTAATTGGCGAGGCAGCTTGTACTGGGCTGAGTGACCGAATGAGCGGGTTCACACTCGCCTCGACAGCGTGGCTTGCGGAGCACTTCAAAGGCGATCTGGCGGAGTTTGCACTCTATTTGCGCCCTGACCTATTTGGCTTTATGGTCGATGAGCCCGCCCCGCCACGTTTAAACATCCACGCCAATACCAACGGTGCATGGGCAAACGGGATACACATCCATACGACCAGCGCTGCTCTAGGGACACGCGACTTACACGCCGGCACCGATCACAGCCCGGTCGACTTTGAGGCGGGGCAGGCGCTCTTCCACATTGCCGCCGATCAGTGGCATACCGATAGCACCAACGCCTTGAGCGCCATTGAGCAGGTTGTCGAGAGTGAGAACGGTCTGTTCTGGCAGGCGCGCGATGGCAAGCTTGTGTTCAAGAACCGCGATTGGTGGCTGCGGCAAGCCGTTGCGCCCACTGACGCTGCAGATGAGGGCGCCCACAACGCCATCGACGACACATACGGCCTGGCGGATATCTACAACCGGATTGTGGTCAGCTATACGCCGCGCCGTACGCTGACGAGCGGCGTGGTGGCGCAGAGCAATCAGGTCATCCGTGCAGCAGGCCGCTGGGGGAGGCCGAACAAGCCGCCGCAGAGCGCAGATCGCTTCAGCATTGCGCAAGAGCTGCCGCCGCGCGGCATCACGACGGTCAAGCTGCCCTTTGTCGACCTGGTGCGCGGGCGCATCGCAGCCGCGAAGAACTTACGCCTGCCGCCCGAGCCCTAC
Organism: Aggregatilineales bacterium; assembly: GCA_046719055.1. Taxonomy (GTDB): domain Bacteria; phylum Chloroflexota; class Anaerolineae; order Aggregatilineales; family UBA2796; genus CP2-2F. Next base: position 13,029 of record JBDNDQ010000060.1, read on the forward strand.
CTCGACTACACTGCCAACACGCGCGCAGATGGCACGGGCGAGGACTACACAGCACATCCGCTGCACCCTGATGTGCTGCGCTTCAGCGTGGCGCGCTCAGGCGCCGATATCGAGCTAACCATCGAGAACACAGCGCTCGGCACGCTGTTCATCCGCGATCTGCAGCTGCGCGGCGAGGCAGTGGTGGCGTACGAGCCCGTGCAGTACGTCCGCGAGGACAGCTTGAGCATCTTGCGCTATGGTGTGCGCGAGTTGGCGGTCGAGCTGCCGCTCACAAGCAGCCAGCTCTACGCCGAGTCGTTGGCCGAGTACCTACTCGGGCGCTACAAGCAGCCTGCCTACCGGCTGGCGCGTTTGAAGTTCCGCAATCAGGGGCAGTTGGGCACCGTGCGGTTAGTGGATATCGACATCGGCAGCGTGCTGTCGGTCAGCGATACACAGTTAGGCATCGCGGGGCAGCGCTACTTGGTGACCGGCCTGCGCTATGAGCTGGACGCAGACAAGCGCTTTGAGGTGGAGTTCGCGGTGCGCCCACTTGAAGATGTCACGTTCTGGCTGCTGGGCGATGCGACCTACGGCCGGTTGAATGAGACAACAAGGCTAGGAGTGTGAGAGATGACCTGGACAACTCCCACGACGTGGTCGGCAGCGCAGGTAGTGACGGCCACACAGCTGAACGAGCAGCTGCGGGATAACCTGAACTACCTGATCAGCCGCCCGCATGGGCGCGTGCTGCATACAGCAGCCTCTAACTACACGACGAGCAGCCCAAGCTTTGCCGACATCGACCCGACCAACCTATCGCTCAGCCTGACGCTCTCGGGCAGCGCAGTGTTGGTGGGCTTTTCGGGCCTAGTCGAGACGGGTTCTGGGGTGATGGCATGCTTCGACTTGAGTGTGGATGGCGTGCGCTTCACAGCAGCCCCGCATGGCTTAGTGGCGCCGTACATCCTGGCAGGCGTGCCGCGTTGGCCGGTGAGCTACACAGTCCTGGTGGTTGGTCTGACGGTCGGCTCGCACGTCTTTGGCCCGATGTGGTGTGCAGTGGGCGGGTCGATCACGCTGTTTGCGGTGAGTAATCCGGTGAGTTTTTGGGCACTGGAGGTGGCATGAGCTGTTTCAGCACCTTCGGCGGGTCGGATAGGGCTGCAACCGAGATGGATGGGCAGGCGGGATGCCTGCCCATGCTGCTAGCTGTGCTGATCGGTGGCTTGTGCCGGCGCCTGTTCGCCGCCGTTCTGCCCGCTTTGGGCTGAACTGCCTATACTGCTGAGGATGCTCTCGCGCAGGCGGCGGACTTCCTCAGCGGTGCTGCCATTGCTGGGGATGCCATCGCTCATCTGCACGCCGAGCCTCTCGGAAAGCAGGAGCATCATCAGCCCTTCAAAGGCGCTGTAGGTGCCGCTGCCCTCCTGGCGACCGCCCGACGTAATAATCGTGCGTGGCACGATCTCGATGCCGGCAGTCTCGATGGCTTGGCTGAAGCGATCGAGCGCCTGCTGCAGCACTTGGAACTGCGGCCCGCCATAGGCGCGCACCTGCTCCTCTACAGCAATGGCGCGCGCGATACCGATACGGGCCTCCCGTTCGGCCTCTGCCTCAGCGAGCGCCCTGATCTTAGCGGCTTCCTGCACAGAGCGCTGATAAGCGGCTTTACCCTCGTTGCTTTGGATGGTGATGCTGATCTCGGATTCCGTCAGAGCGGTCTGTTGTTTGGCGATCGCCTCGGCTTGGCGCAGTTCGCGTTCCTTGGCGGCGGCTTGCTGCTTGCGATTGTAGGTCTCGATCTGCTCGATGGCGATCTGGCGGTCGCGCAGTTGGGCAAGGATTTCCTCGATCTTGCGGTCAGAAGCGGATGAAGCGGGCGTGCCGATTAGCACCTCTTCCAACTCCAGGTTGTAGTGAGCGAAGCGTTCTTGCATCTCTTGAGAGGCTTGCTGCTGGATTTGGCTGCGCTCTTGAATGAGCTGGATGAGGGTGCGGGTCTGCCCAATGTTCTTGAAATAGGCGGCGACCATCGGATCGAGCGTTTGGTCGACCAATTTTTTGATATCGCCGAAGCGCTGGATGACCAACGGCGCCTTCCGGTAGTCGATGTGCATCACGACTGAGAGCGGCAAGACGGGCTCGAAGGCATCTTTGGTGATCAGCTCGATAGCTGAGAGATTCTCATCGAAGCGGTGCGTTCCCATCTCATCTTTATTCCACTTCAGGATGATGTTGGTGGTTGGCACCATGATGACCTGGCCGGCGTATGTGTTGAAGGCGTACTTGCCGGGCATCAACGGCTCGCTCCAGACGCCTTTCTCACCGCGCTGCACCAGCTCACCGTGTTTATACTCATCGCCAGAGACATCGCCGCCCCGTGAGCCTGCGTACGAGACGACCACGCCCACGAAGCCGACCTCGACTACGGTCTTGTTGATCAGCTCGACGGTGGCGAACAGACGATTGATGTAGTATGTGCCCTCCACGATGACCTGCAGCTGCCGCCCGCGTCTGCCGCCCGCCCGTAGAAATTTCTCTGGATCTTGGAAATTATTGTGGTAGGTGTCTGGGTCGCTTGAGTTAGTGCCGACAGTGGGCGCGATGATCTCTTCGTTCCCCAGCGCAGGCCCATCGTGCACCGTCACGATGCCGATCTTGTCATCCGTGCCTTTGATCACGACTGGGCGGAAGGCATCGCGCTCCTTCAGCAGATTGGCCATGCGCTTAAAGACTGCCTCTTCCTCAGGGCTGACCGGCAAGTAGTACAGGCCGTCTTCGGTGAAGACCACGAACAGCACCAGGTTCAGTGCGTAGGTGCCCTCGCGCAGAATTTCGCGCTGCGGGCCGCGCTGCCCACCATTTTTCAGAAAACCTTCCACATTTTGAAAGGTCTTCCCCTCAGGGATGACACTGCCGAGCGCTTGCGTCGGCGATAAGGGGATACCATCACGGGCAAAGACATAGCCGATCTGTCCTTGTGGGATAGTCACCAGCGGCACGAGATGGATTTTGTACTGGATCGGCATCAGCCAGGTTAGGCCGCCGCGCAGTACATTCGGCTGATAGCCTGCTTCTTTATTCAGCGCAATGAACGAATCAGCCTTAACGGGGCCTTTGAGAGCAAAACGTTTTTCCACAACGCCAACGCGGTTGTTCGGCACGTAGCGGATGCCTGCTACGAAGAGGCCTAATCCGCCCAAGCCAATCAAAAAAAGCAAATTGAGCAAAAGTTCCATAGCCACCTCAACAAATTGCCAACGTGCTCATCATATATGCAACCGACAATTGAGTCAATCTAATGCGCCAAGATTTGAGGTTCTTCCGCTTGCGCCAAATTGGCATTGGACACCTTTTAAAGCAACAATCTATCGTGCACTTTTATTGCGCTTTACAAACTTCAGACTAACTACAAACATCATACAGGTTGACTAGTTCATAAAGCGCAAAATTTGTTTTGCCGCATAATATAGTTTAAGGTAAATCTTGTAAAGCTCCGTATGGCGCGCGTTTTCATCAGCTACAACTCACAGGATAGACCCTTTGTGCTGCGCCTGGCAGAGCAGTTGCAGCAGGCCGAACACGAAGTCTGGCTGGATGTGTGGCGCATCAGCGGGCGTCAGCCTTACTGGGAAGAGATCAAGGCTGGCATTGAGGCATGCACACACTTTTTGTTCATCATCTCGCCAGAGTCAATCAGCACGCAGAGCGGCGCACGGATTGAGCTAGATCACGCCGCCGGCCTGCCGCCTGAACGGCGCCCAATCATTGTACCGATCCTAGCGCGCGAGACCAGCCTCGAGGCGCTGCCCATCACGATCTCACCTGGCAGGCTGCACATCCACGACTTTGTCAGGAAGCCGTATGAGGCCATGCTCAGCAGTGTTCTGCACGCCATCGCCGAGCGCGTCTCAGCTAACCTGCAGCAAGCTAGCAAGATGCAGCAGCGTCGCTCTGGGCTGCGCTTTGCCGAGGCGCTGGCGCTAATCCGCGAGGGCGCCTACGAATACGCCCTCGAGCTGCTGGAGAGTCTAGCTGCTGAAGGCTATCAACCACGCTATTTCTCGCTGAAGGCAGTCATTGAGCACGCAAAGCACGCCTCGTACCAGAAGCAACGCCGCCAAGAGGCGCAAGATGCCTACGAAGAGATCGCCGCCTTGCGCCACGTCGACCTTGAGATGGCTAGCAAGGCGTGGGCGCAGTTCTGCCATGATTACCCTGAATACACCGATGATCCGCTCGAGCTGGGGCGCCTGCTGCGCCCGCGCCACAAAACGGGCAGCTCAAAGCCGAATGCCGACGAAATTCTGCCCGATTTCGCCTGGTGCAGCATCAGCGCAGGCTTCGTCTTCGTCGAAAATGCCACCGATCCGCGCAAGTACAATCCGGTCGGCTCTGGCGGCGGCTTGTTCCAGGTGAGTGAGTTCAAAATTGCCCGCACGCCCATCACCAACGCGCAGTACCAAGTTTTTCTGGATGCGCTCGACGGCTACCGCGATATCCGCTGGTGGACGTATTCCCCGCAAGCGATGGCCTGGCGGCGCAAGCGACCACAGCCTACAGCCAGCGCTTTCCCCGGCGAACGCCTGCCGCGCACGCGCGTCAGCTGGTTCGATGCCGTCGCCTTTTGCATTTGGCTCAGCCACCGCACTGGCAGGCGTATCAACCTGCCCACCGAGCTGCAGTGGCAGCACGCCGCACAGGGCGACGATAACCGCCCCTACCCCTACGGCAAAATCTTCGATCCCAAGCGCTGTAACACGCGCGAAGCCGGCCTGAGCAAGCCGACACCCGTAGACGCCTACCCAAACGGCAAGAGCCCCTTCGGCGTGCTCGATATGCAGGGCAACGTGTGGGAGTGGTGCCTGAACGAGTGGGAGACCGACGCTACCAGCCTTGAGGGCAGTCGGCCGCGCCTGCTGCGCGGCGGAGCTTGGTCTTCGGAGGGCGCCCTAGTCAACATGTTTTACCGCTATCAGAACATCCCCTCTATTGAGCTGGATTTAATTGGCTTCCGCCCCGTTTTACTGCCCAGCTAGCTCCTGCCGACTCCCCGCCAGCGCGCTATAATAGCTGCCAGGAGTACATCTATGCTCAGACGTGAAAACCTTCTAGCCCTTGCCCTGTGCCTGCTGCTGATCCTGTTGGTGATCGTCACAGCCGAGAGCGCGCCACAGTGGATTTATCAGGGCTTCTAGCGCCATGACGCTGACGCACATCCTGATTTTTGCGGCCGGCGCCTTCGCTTTCCGTCTGCTGCCTTCGGCGTGGCGGCCTTGGGCGCTGCTGATCGGCAGTCTTGGCGCGATCTATCTGCTGCAGCCCGCCCTGACCCTGCTGCCCATGACCTACGCCCTGCCGACTCTCACGCTGGTGCTGGCGCTGATCGGCTGGTGGCTGACCCGCCCGCCTGAGGCTGAGGCTCTGACGCGCGATGACTGGGCGACGCTCGGCGCGATCGGCGGCGCTGGTGCGGCCGCTGCGGTGCTAGGCGCCCTCGATCTGCTGCCTATCCCGGCGCCGCCGCTCTTCGATGTGCTGCTGGCCTTCGTCGGCCTCGGTCTGGCGCTGACGGCTGTCCAGCCGTTAGTGGCGGGCGCCGCCGAGCGCCGAGCGGCTATTCCGATCTTTTTGGCAGTCCTGATTGGCTTGTTCATCGTGCTGAAGAGCCCACCGCTGACTGAGGGGCTAGCAGCCTGGCTGCGCGCCCACGCCAACCGTCCGCTGAGCGTGGCTGGCGCGCTGGACGTGGGCTGGCTGGGCTTTTCCTACGTCGCCTTTCGGCTGATCCACACGCTGCGCGATCGGCAGAGCGGCAAACTGCCTGCGCTCTCGCTGCGCGAGTACCTGACCTACCTGATCTTCTTCCCTGCCTATACAGCCGGGCCGATCGACCGGGCCGAGCGCTTCGTCAAGGATTATCGCAACCTGGCGCCGCTAGAGGCAGGGCGCGCGATGGAAGGCTTCGGGCGGATTGGCGTGGGCATCTTGAAGAAGTTCGTGCTGGCCGATACGTTGGCGCTGATCGCGCTCGATCCGCTCTCGGCTAGCCGGGTGCAGTCGCTGCCGGGTCTGTTGCTGCTGATCTACGCCTATTCTTTTCGGCTGTACTTCGATTTCAGCGGCTACTCAGATATCGCCATCGGCATTGGCAGGCTGTACGGGATCAACCTGCCCGAGAACTTCGCCCTGCCCTACCTCAAAAGCAACCTGACTGCTTTCTGGCAGAGCTGGCACATCACGCTGAGCAATTGGGCGCGCTTTTACGTCTTCATGCCGCTCTCGCGCTATCTTTTCACCACCCTCAAGGGGTCGAACAAGGCTGTGGCTGTCCTGATTGCGCAGGTGAGCACGATGCTGATCATTGGCTTGTGGCACGGCATCTCGCTGAATTTTGTGTTGTGGGGGCTGTGGCACGGCATTGGTTTATGGCTTCACAAGCAATACAGCGATCGCACGCGGGATTTCTACACGCAGCTGAGCACGCGGCCGCTGTTACGCCGCTGTGTGTACACTGCCGGCGTGCTAGTGACCTTCCACTATGTATCGTTCGGATGGGTCTTGTTCGTGTTGTTTTAGTACCTTTGTTGTTTCAGTACCCTCAACGGGTCGAATAGGGTTGCAACACTTGCCTAGTGTTCAGCAAGAGCTGGATGCCATCCAAGTTTCAGTACCCTCAACGGGTCGAATAGGGTTGCAACATGCTATAATGGACTACGTTATGGCCTTGATCGAAAGTTTCAGTACCCTCAACGGGTCGAATAGGGTTGCAACCTAGTGCAATATGCCGCCCGGCGTCCGACTCTAAAAAGTTTCAGTACCCTCAACGGGTCGAATAGGGTTGCAACCGCCAAGCGCCCAGCTGTGCCCAGCCAGGTAGCGCAGTTTCAGTACCCTCAACGGGTCGAATAGGGTTGCAACCCAACCAATCTGTTTGCCC
>JBDNDQ010000061.1:0-19246 GCA_046719055.1 Aggregatilineales bacterium
CGATCTGGCGGGCCCACTACGCGCTTGGCAATCCGCAGGCAGCCCTTGCCGATTTCAGCAAGGCGATCGAACTGCAGCCCGACTCCGCTGATTTCTATCTCTTTCGTGGGCGCACCTATCTCGATCTGCGCCAACATGCACAAGCGTTAGACGACTGCAACCGTGCGGCTCAACTTCAGCCAGAGAACGGCTACGTCTACTCTTTGCGGGGGCGCGTCTACCTCAGCATCGGCGATCGCGACGCAGCCCTCGCCGATTTGAACCGCTCGCTGGCGCTGATCCCCGATAATGGTAATACCTATTTCTTCCGCGCTCAAGCCTATCTCGGCATGGGCGACCGTGAAGCCGCCCTCGCCGATATCTCTCGCGCTGTGGAGCTGCAGCCGAACGACGAGGAGAATCTGTTCCTGCGCGGCCGCATCTACTACGAGATGAACGATCTGAACGCCTCGCTAGCCGACTTCAACCGCGCCATCGAGCTGGCGCCACGCAACGGCTTCCTATGGCATTGGCGCGGCACAGTCTACTATGGCTTAGGGCGCTTCCAAGAAGCCATCCAAGACCTGAACAAGTCCATTGCGCTTGGCCCAGAGAGCAGCCTCGACTACAGCTGGCGCGGGCGTGCCTACGCAGCGATGGGCAACTGGGAAGCTGCCCTGAACGACTTCAGCCGTGCCATCGCGCTGCAACCCGATAACGGCGTGAACTACTTCCTGCGTGGGCGCACCCATGCCGCTGTGGGCAACCGCTATGAGGCGCTTAACGATCTAGGGCGTGCGATCGAGATCAATCCGAACAATGGCGATGCCTACTACTTCCGCGCGCAGACCTTCTTCGAGATGAATGAGCTGAACATCGCGCTCACGGATATCAATCGCGCCATCAGCATCCAGCCGCATGACGTCGCCAACCTTGTGCTGCGCGGGCGAATCTTCCATGCGCTGGGCGAGGTGCAGGCCGCCCTTGCCGATCTCGACCGCGCCGTCGCCATGCAGCCGCACAACGGCAATAATTTCTTCTTCCGGGCGCAAGTACGCTTCAACATGGGCGAGTTTCAGGCGGCGCTGGCAGACCTGCGCGCAGCCTGCGCGCTTCAGCCCGAAGACGGCTACAACTTCCTATGGCTTGGGCGTGCCCACCGCGAGCTGGGCGAGCACGAAGCTGCTTTGGAGGCGTTCAACCGGGCCGTTGCCCTCAAAGTGCCCGATCCATCTGTCTACTTTTGGCGCGGGCTGACCCTACTGGGCGTCGAACAACCGCATGCGGCCCTCTCCGATTTCGATCATCTGATTGGACTGCTTGGCGCGCAAGGTATTGAGAACGACAGCGTGTACTCAATGCGTGGCAGGGCCTACTATGCCCTCGAGAACTACCCTGCTGCCCTTGCCGATCTCAACAAAGCTATCGAACTGCAGCCTGAGGGCGCCATGTACTACTACATGCGTGGACTGGTCTACCACGACCTGCACGACTTCGCCAAAGCTGAGGCAGACCTGAACCGCGCTGCTGACTTGCAACCCGCCGACCCATACATCTTCTTTTGGCGTGGGCGCGTCTACTTTGAGCAGCGTGAGTACGCCTCTGCACGCCTCGACTTCACACGCGCTATCGAAATCCAGCCCCAAAACGGTTACAACTGGTACTGGCGCGGGCAGATCAACTACATTCTAGGCGACTTCAACACCGCCTTGAGTGACCTGGAAGAAGCAGCTCGCCTGCAACCTGAAAACGACGTGAACTATCAGCTGATCGGCATCGTCTACTACGCGCAGGGCAATATGCAGCGCGCGCTGGAGTACTTCAGCAAGGCTATCGCAGCCGCTCCTCAGAACGATATCAACTATCAATGGCGCTCAGGTGTCTACCAGGACAGCGGCGATTTCGAGAGCGCCCTAGATGACCTGAACAAAGCCTTAGAAGTCCGCGCGGGCAACGCCTCGACCTACTTCTGGCGCGGCTTGGTCATGCTTGACCAAGGGCGCTATCCAGAGGCCCTCAACGACTTGAAGCGCTCTGTGGCGCTAGATTCAACCGTTGTGCGCAGCAACCTGTGGCTGGGCGTAGCGCGTCAGCTGCTGGGCGGCTACGAGGATGCTCTGCTGGACTGGGAAAAAGCAGCTGCACTGGCTGCCAATGAGAAAGACATCCTACTGCAGCAGCGCGACCTAGCTAAACTAGCGCTGATCAACGGTCAATTCCAGCAGGCACAACAGCACTATCGCCGTGTGCTGGAGGATATCTGCCCTTTAGATAAGCTGCAGACCGAGCTGGGCTTCTTGCGACGCTTGACGCGCCTGTTCAGCGCCCGCAAGGATATCCGCAACCTGACCGCATGGTTCGAGGAGCAGATCAGGCGCTAGCCAAGTGTGGCGGAAAGAGCTCCGCCACACACAACGCACTAGGCTTGCCTTTCAGCCTGTTGTGCGGCTGCTAGGGCTGCCTCACGCTTGGCAAGCCACTCCTCAGCAGCCATTGCTGCGGCTGTGCCCTGCCCAACTGAGGTCGCCACCTGCTTCCAAATCGGGTCTTGTATCTCGCCAGCGGCAAAGACGCCTTCTACGTTCGTCATCATGTGCCGATCGGTGATCAGATAGCCGTGCTCATCCATCGCCAGCACACCTTTGAAGAGCGCGTTGTTTGGCTCATGCCCGATGAAGACGAAGACTCCTTCAGTCGGGTATGGGCGCACCTCACCCGTCTGCAGGTTGCGCAGCTGCACGCTGGTGACCTTGCCATTCTCGCCCTCGATGCGCTCGACTACGGTATTCCAGATGAAGCTGATCTTCTCGTGAGCGAAGGCGCGCTTTTGCAGCTCAGCTTCGGCGCGCAGCGTATCGCGGCGATGGATTATGTCGATGTGGGCGGCAAACTTGGTCAGGAACAGCGACTCCTTGATGGCGCTATCGCCGCCGCCGACCACGACAATACGCTTGCCACGGAAGAAGAAACCATCGCACGTACCGCAGTAGCTGACGCCCCGCCCAGTGTACTCTGCCTCACCGGGCACGCCCAGCAGGCGCGGCGAGGCGCCTGCCGTCACGATCACAGCATCGGCCAGGTACTCCACATTGCCAGTGCGCACCGTGAAGGGCGAGCCATTGCTGAAGTCTACGCTCAGCACCACATCCATCTCGATGCGTGCGCCGAAGCGTTCAGCCTGCCCCTTCATGATCTCGATCAGCTCCGTGCCGCTGCCGCCCGGAAAGCCTGGATAGTTCTCAATCTCGTGCGTGAGCGCCACCTGACCGCCAAATTGCGGCCCAGCGATCACGATGGGACTCAAATTGGCGCGCGCTGTGTAGAGCGCTGCCGTCAAGCCGGCTGGGCCGCTGCCAATGATGACGACCTTTTCCCGTTGCATTTCGTGAATTCTCCTGGACGTTGTTTACACCTGAATAGAGCCACTGGACTGCACCGATCTTACAGCATGCGCAGCCCAGTTGCCGAAGCCTAGGCGCGTTGGCGCTCTGGTTGCGGCTCAGGCTCAGCTGTGATCAGGCGTGCAGCGCGATTGCGCGTGAAGTAGTTCCACGCCCACTGTATCAGCACCAACAGCCGATTCTGAAAGGCGACTAGGGCCATCAGATGCACGAACAACCAGATCAGCCAGCCCAGCAGCCCATGCACGTGCAGACCGCGCAAATTGGCGACGGCGGCAGCCCGCCCGATGGTTGCCATGTATCCGAAGTCTGTGTAGCGGAACGGCTTAGGCGGGCGCGTTTTGCCGCGCAGGCGCCCCCGAATCAGCCGTGCGGCGTAGTCTGCCTGCTGAATAGCAACCTGCGCAAGACCGGGTAAAGGCTTGCCGGTTTGATGGGCATAGTGCGCCACATCCCCAATCACGAAGATGTCAGGGTAGTTCGGCAGCGTCAGATCAGGCTGCACGATCAAGCGCCCTAGCCGATCTTGTGGTGCGCCCGTGGCAGCAGCAAGGACATCTGCAAATGGCACTGCGCGCACGCCCGACATCCACAGGATTGTCTTAGCGCGCACAACCTCGCGTCGATCGCCGCTCTGCAGCACGGCCGAGTCAGATGTGATATCGCTGACTAGCGTACTCAGGCGCACTGTGACGCCCAATTTGGCCAGGCTCTTTGCCGCGTGCGCCGAAAGATCGGGCGGATAAGTCGGCAAGATGCGCTCTGCGCCCTCAATCAGCAGAACTTTGGCTTGCGTTGGATCAATACGCCGGAAATTGCCGCGCAGGGTATGGTTAGCGATCTCGCCGATGGCGCCCGCTAATTCAACGCCCGTCGGCCCGCCGCCCACCACGATGAAAGTCAGCCACTCCTGAACCCGCTCAGGATCCCTCTCGCGCTCGGCCGTCTCAAAAGCCAGCAGCACCCGACGCCGTATGCGCGTAGCATCCTCGATGGTCTTCAGGCTTGGCGCGTAGGCTTCCCAATCGCTGTTGCCGAAGTAATGTGGGCGCACGCCAACTGCCACAATCAGATAGTCGTAGTGCAGCTGCGTGCCGTCGTCCAGGATGAGCGTGCGTGAGGCCACCTCAATAGACTCAGCGCGTGCCAGCAGCACCTCCACGTTGCGCTGATTCTTCAGAATGGCGCGCAGCGGCGCTGCAATATTAGCAGGCGAGAGCGCGCCAGTTGCCACTTGATAGAGCAGCGGCTGAAAGAGGTGAAAATTACGCGCGTCAATCAGTGTGATGCGCACAGGTGCGCTGCGCAGCGCGCGCGCCGCCTGCAGACCGCCAAAGCCGCCACCCAGAATTACGACATGCGGTCTAAGCGTTTGACTCGCAGAGGGTTGACTCGTCATAGCACACCTCATCCCATAACCTAGACTTATGTGAACTTTATCACAAAATCTGCCCCCACACCAGCTATAATTTGACATGAAGGCGAATTCTGCCGCTTGCAAGAGAATCTGGCCACTATGTGACATTCTTCATGCAAAAACGTGATTATCATATGACAGAGTCACGCCGTATGTCAGTAGGCAGTCCCTTGAGCGAGTGGCATAATCCAACTATAGCACTTGGTCTTGCGACCAAAAAATTTCACCCGCAATTTGCTGAGGAGTGTTGAGCTATGGCAAAGGCAACGACGGCCATCCCCGTCAAAGAGAAACTTGAGACAAACGGCACAAGCGGGACGCGTTGGGTCTATTTATTCAGCGAGCTGGACGCAGCGCAGGCTTCCGTAGGTGGCATCTGGGATAATGTACGAGCCCTGCTCGGTGGTAAGGGCGCCAACCTCGCCGAGATGACGCGCATCGGGCTGCCCGTGCCGCCGGGCTTCACTATCACCACGCGCGCCTGTAACGCCTACCTCGAGGCCAATCAGACTTTCCCAGAGGGGATGTGGGAACAAGTGCTGAACGCGGTCAAGGCCGTTGAGGCGAAGACGGGCAAGCAGTTCGGCGATCCGAGCAATCCGCTGCTGTTCTCTGTGCGCTCTGGCGCCAAGTTCTCGATGCCCGGCATGATGGATACCGTCCTGAATTTGGGGATCAGCGATGCCGTCGCTGATGGGATGATCGCGCTCACCAACGACCCGCGCTTCGTCTACGATGCCTACCGCCGCTTCGTGCAGATGTTCGGCTGTGTAGTGATGGGCATTGAGGATGAGGCCTTCGAGGATTACCTCACCGAGACCAAGAAGCGGCGCGGTGTCAGCAGCGATACTGAGCTGACTGCTGAAGACTGGCAGCGAGTGACCGCCGAATTCAAGCTGATCTATCGCAAGCACGTCGGCGAGGACTTCCCCACCGACCCTTACGTGCAGCTGAGTAAGGCAATCGAGGCGGTTTTCAAGAGCTGGAACGGCAAGCGCGCTGTCGACTATCGCAACGCAGCTAACATCCCGCATAATCTCGGCACAGCTGTCAACGTGCAGATGATGGTCTTCGGCAACATGGGCAGCGATAGCGGCACCGGCGTTGCCTTCACGCGCAACCCCAGCACGGGCGAGCGCAAGCTCTTCGGCGATTACCTGATGAACGCACAAGGCGAGGATGTGGTCGCTGGCATCCGTACACCCAAGCCGATCAGCGAACTAGAGAAAGATAGCCCAGCCGTTTACATGCAGTTCGTCGAAGTGGCTGAGAAGCTTGAGCGCCACTACCGCGACATGCAAGATGTCGAGTTCACCATCGAGCGCGGCACGCTCTACATGCTGCAGACTCGTGATGGCAAGCGCACAGCCCGTGCAGCCGTCCGGATTGCTGTTGAGATGGCTGAAGAGGGCCTGATCAAACGCGAAGAGGCGGTCTTGCGCGTCTCGCCTGATCAGGTCTCGCAATTGCTGCATCCGCAGTTCGACCCAGATGCCAAGCGCGATGCTAAACGCAGCGGCAAGCGCATCGCCACAGGCGTGAACGCCTCGCCTGGCGCTGCTGTCGGCGTGGTCGCCTTCGATGCTGACTTGGCAGAGAAGTGGGGCAAGGCGAAGAAGTCGGTCATCATGGTGCGCCCAGAGACCAAGCCCGATGACGTACACGGCATGTTGGCAAGCAAGGGCATCCTGACCTCGCGCGGTGGCGCCACGAGTCATGCAGCAGTGGTGGCGCGTCAGTTTGGCGTGCCGTGCGTGTGCGGTGCTGAGGCACTCGAGATCGATCTGCGCGCTCGCGTCATGCGCGTTGGCGATGTGGTGGTACATGAGGGCGATGTGATCTCGATCGATGGCACAACGGGCGAGGTCTTTGTGGGCGAGCTGAAGCGTGAGGTACCAGACTTCATGCGCGAGACCTACCTGCAGACGCTCCTCAACTGGGCTGATCAGTTCCGCCGCCTGAACGTCTACGCCAACGCCGACTATCCGCAGGATGCACGCCGCGCCCGCGACTACGGCGCACGCGGCATCGGTTTGTGCCGCACCGAGCACATGTTCTTCCAGGAGGAGCGCCTGCCGATCATGCAGGCGGCGATCCTGGCTAAGCCGAATAGCCCCGAAGAGCGCGCCGAGCTGGATAAGCTGGAGGTCTTCCAGTATGACGATTTCTACGGCATTCTGAAGGCGATGGATGGCTTGCCCGTCATTATCCGCCTGCTCGACCCGCCGCTGCACGAGTTCCTGCCTGATCACGAGCAATTAGCGCTGCGCGCGGCTGGCTTGCGCCTAATGGGCGACCGTCCGAAGGAACTAGAGCGCGTTGAAGCGCTGATGAGCGCGGTCGAGGCGCTGCGCGAGTTCAACCCGATGATCGGGCTGCGCGGCTGCCGCTTGGGCATCACGCGCCCTGCCTTTAGCGAGATGCAAGCCCGTGCACTCTTCCGCGCCGCCTGCCAACTCACCAAAGAGGGCTACGATGTCCATCCCGAGATCATGATCGCAGTCACCAGCACAGCCGAAGAGGTGCGTGAATTGCGCCAGCTGATCGAGCGGGTGGGCGCTGAGGTCATGAGGGCGATGGATTGCGCCATCCACTATAAGATCGGCACGATGATCGAGCTGCCGCGCGCTGCCATCACAGCGCACAAAATGGCAGAGTACTCTGAGTTCTTCAGCTTCGGCACCAACGATCTGACTCAGACCACCTTCGGCATTAGCCGCGATGACGCAGAGGGCAAATTCCTCCTCGACTATGTTGAGCGCGGGTTGCTGCCACGCAATCCGTTCCAACAGCTCGATGAGGAGGGCGTCGGCTTCTTGATCGAGATCGCTGTTGAGCGCGGGCGCAAGGCGCGTCCCGATCTCGAGGTGGGCATTTGCGGTGAACATGGCGGCGATCCTTCCAGCATTGCCTTCTGCCACAAAGCAGGCTTGGATTACGTCAGCTGCTCGCCTTTCCGCGTGCCAGTGGCACGTCTAGCGGCTGCCCACGCCGCCCTGAAGGAAGCCGGGCGCAGCGCTAAAGACGACTGAACCTGCTCAAGTCTCCTCACTGTATCCTCTTGCCTCTTGTTCAAGGGCTTGCGCGCCCCAAGCCCTTGAACTGTCTAGTCGGGCAGGCGTACGGCATCCACGCGGAAGGGCGGCTTCACCTCGACACCGCCGATCAAGCCGAATGTCCCGGAGCTGACCACATAAGCACTGCCTTCGACGATGATCACGCTCGTCGGCTGGCGGAAGCCCTCGACTAGGGCCACTAAGCCGTTTGCCTCATCCAGGCGGTAGAGCGCACCGTTATCGCCCTGCCACGCCGCGATCAGCACGCGACTCTGTAGGTCTACAGCCAGCGCGCGCGGATCGAAGCCCTGCTGACGATAGAGCAGCTTGCTCTCCACACCCCTATCGGTCGTGATAAGACGGTAGATGCTGCCGGTCGCCGAGTCGGCTACGATAAGCGAGTCATTCCAGCGATCATAGGCGAGCCCAGTCGGGCTTGGGCGCGTATTAGCAACTTGCGGCGCCGTCCAGAAGAGCGTGGCGGAGCCCTCAGGCGTGATGCGCCAGATTGTCCCGTTCTCGGGGTGAGAGAGATACAACATGCCACGCCCAACCGCCAAGCCAGCAAAGAGCGGCAGCCCGCGCGTTGAGGGCGAATCGCTGATGTTGCGCAAAGTGCCATCCTGTGCGATCGCTTTCAGCGCACCTGTGCTGTAGGCGCCCACTTGGTTGTAGTCGATCACATAGAGCGTTTTTTGGTCGTAGACGAGCGCGCCTGGCGCCTGCAGCTGCGCAACGAAGCGCATCGCGCCCTCAGCCGTGACCTTGCGCACAGCGTTGCCGCCCAACAAACTCAGGTAGAACTCGCCATCGCCGTAGGCAATGCTGTATGGGAAAATTCGCTCATCGTTCAGGCTCAGGAAGGGCACAATCTCGACGCCTTGCGCCAGCGCTTTGGGCTCGCGCAGCGGGCTGCTGTTCCAGCGCCCGAACAGGTCGCCCAGCAACAGCGCTGCCGCGCCCACTACGATACCGATCACTACGGCCCCAAAAATGATGAAATATAGGATGCGTCGCGCAGGGCTTGGTTCGCTGCGCTCTGGCGCTTGCTTTGTCTTTGGGGATACGTTCATCGAGAAATCCTTTCCTAGCTGTTTTTCATGTGCAGATCATACGCCCAGAAGGGGCACGCTGCCTAGTCCAAACCGATGAACACGCCGCTAAGTCAAGCTGCTTCGGCGCCGCGCCGCCGTACTAAACTGAGGCCTACTGCCCACGCTTCTAGCAACGGGCGCCGCCCCACCAGGAAGAGCAAGCCACCATAGATGCTCAGCCCAACAATGCCGGCGCCAATCAGGTAGAGCAGATCGGGCAGTCCCGCCGCCACTGCATTCCAAAGGCTCAAAGCAATGAGCAAACCGACGCTAGCCACCAGCGGCGCTCGAAATACGCGCGCGAATACTTTCGGCGAGAAGTTCAGCAGGCGCGCGATGATCCACAGGCGCACGGCCGCCGCGATCAGCGAGGCGATCAAGTTGGCGAAGGATGCCGCCGCCGCAATCCCTGTACTCGCCCCGAGCAGCCAGATCAGCGGGAAGGTGTACAAACTTTCTACTAAGAGCAGCTTGGTCTGCAAATCAGGCCGCCCAACCGCTTTGACGGCGTCGCCAGCCGCCCAAGGGATGGTGTAAGCAATGCCCAGTAGCGAGAGCACCCGAAAAAGCGGCACCGCCTCGCCCCACTGATCGCCGTACACAAAGGCGACCAGCTGGGGCGCCACCATGAACAGCGTGAAACCGATCCCGAAGGTCACAAAGGCTGTATATTGCGTCGTGGCCAGGAAAGTGTTGGTCAGCGCGGTGCGATCATCCTTCAAGCGTGAGAAAATCGGGAACAAGATGCGCGTCAGGATCAGGCTGAAGTTCGCCATCAACAGCTCGGGAATTTTGTAGGCGATGACGAAGTAGCCCAGCTGCGTTGCGCCCAGAATCGAGCCGATCACCATCTGATCAGCCTGGTCGAGCGCCACACCCAGCAAATTGAACAGCAAAATGTGCACACCATACTGCCATAGCGCACGCGCGCGCGCCCAACTGAAGCGCAAACGCGGGCGCCACATTGAGAGCCGCCACAGCGCCGCAACACGCACCCCCACACCAACCAAGTGCCCGAAAGCTAAGCTCCAGACGCCCCAGCCCAGCAGCGCCATACCGACCGTTGCCACGCCCTTCACCACAGCTGAGAACAGATCGGGTAAAAAGCGTTTGCGGAAGCGCAAGTCTTTTTGCAGTAGTGCGGCGTGTGCCTGCCCTAGCCCTTCAAAGATGAAAGCCAAGCCCATTACGCGCACTACGCCCATCAGCTCAGGACTAACGAACAGCTCTGCTAGCAGCGGCGTCAGCGCAAACAAAATGCTGTACTGTCCCACACCAACAGCAAGATTGATCCAGAAGGCAGTATCAGCCGTTAGATCGAGCGCCTCATCGTGGTAGATCAGCGCGTCGTTGATACCGAAACTGCGCACTACCTCAACAAAGTTCAGGATGATCAGCGCAAAGCCGATCAGACCGAAGTCATCCGGCAGCAGGATACGCGCTAAAAGCGCCGTGCTGAGCAAAGTGACCAGGCGCCCGCTCAAGTAGGCGCTATACGCCCAGAGCATGCCTTTGGCAGCACGTTGTGGAAGGCTCATGCAAGGCTCAGTTCTACTCGCAGTTGTGGACAAAGACAGTATAGCAGCTTTTTAAGCTGGCGCAGGGTAAAAGGTTGCAAAAGCTTTAGCGCAGTTCGAGTAGGGCGCGATCGATGCCGATTTCTAGACAGCGCGCGATCAAGCGCTGCACATTGTAATGGCGCTGATACTGCTCAGGCGGCGCTTGCCGAAAACTGAGCGCCTCTAGGGTCTGTGTGATGAGCGCCATGCCTTCGGGTGTTGCCACACTTGGGAAGCGCTCGACCAGTTCGCGCATCTCTTCAGAGCTATTCGCCAGTGGCAACAGCAGCAAGCCCATCTCAGTTAGCATGGCGCGGTCATCGCCTTCGGCGGCGAGGACGCGCGCATGCTGCGTCGAGCCTTGCTCCACGCCCAAATCTGCAACTTTACGCCATAGATCGGTGCGTTGGCGCACGCGCCGATAGCGCGAAACATCAGCAGCGCGTGCCGCCTTGATGAGTTGCTCCTCCAAGAGCGCGCCGACCGCCTCATCCTCTAGAAAATTTGGGGCAGCTTGCAAGAACGCAAGCGCCTGGGCGGGCGTGCTCGTCTTGAGGTAGGCAAAGACCCTGCTGAGAGTCTGAGCGGCCTTCAGAATGCTCTCGTAGAGGGTGCGCATCTCAGCGGCTCGACCGCGTGCAGCCTCTGCGCCGTGCTCACGGGCAACCATCAAAATGGCCGACTTGTTGGCGAGATTGCGCACAGCCTCGACGTTGTTCGCCTCAACGGCGCGCCCGATCTCGTCGTCAAGCCAGGTCAACAGCGCATCATCGCGCATAAGGTCGACTTGCTCAGCCAAGTAGCGCAGCGCCGCATCCAGACTCTCAGTCTCGACATAAGCGCGCCAACGTGGCGTGTCATCTTGTGTGATGCGCGCGCCCGCTTCCTTGAGCAGCAGTTTGGTGTAGGCTTGAATCTGAACCTCGTCGAGCGGCTCTACGAGCGGTGATGTGGGTTTCGTGCCAAATAGACCCTTGCGTTGAGCTAGCGGGGCGGGGCGAGGCAGGGCGCGGGCCTCTTCTTCCAGAATCTCCAGGCCCGCCAGCCAATCCCAAGCGCGCTCGCGGCTCAGACGATCCTTGAGAAAACCGATCACGCCGAAGAATAAGTTGTCCAGCATGGCAAGAGGCAGCTGATCGAGGCGTGCCTCGCCCTGAAAAACAGCGCTCAGGTTTTGAGCAATGCGCGGCGCTTCTTTAATCGCCGGCACGTTGGGGAAGCGCATCAGGCTGCGTGCAGGCTTCCAGAGCGCTATGGCATGCGCCTCGCCGTGATCGCGCAGCGCCTTTAAGAACTGTCGTAAACGGCGAATCTTGCCGCGCACATAGTAAAGCGGAGCGAGGCGTTCTTCCTTGGCGAGGAAATCTTCAAAGGGCGGCGCCAGCGCCTGTACAGCAGCAATGCTCTGTAGAATTTGGTCGGCGCGCTCCGCCAGCAGGAGCAGCTCAAGCGTCTCGGTCATCCAGCGCTGATGGCGCGGATCGGCGGCTTGCATTTCAGCTGTGGCGCGGGCGATATCGCTGGTATGGGGGCGTTTGCTGCTCAGCACAAGGCAGCTGGTCTTTGGGTCGCCCGTGCTGATCAGCTTGAAGTAACCAGCTTGCTCAGCAGCGCGCAGGAAGTCGCGCCAGCTCTCTAGACCGTAGGCCCTGAGCGAAAAATTTGGGAATTTACGTTGTAAGGCGGGCTGCAGCAAACTGAGCGTGAAGGGTGAGTCGGGCGTGCGCTCGCTGATCAAGCGGGCAAGGTACTCAAAAACGACCTCCAAGCTTGGCGTGTTCATAGCATGCCGCCTGTAGAGACTCATAAGTTACTTTTGCGTATTTTACCATCAAACAGGCGGGCTCAAAAGCTAGCGCCTGCGCTTGTAGGGCGTGTAGGTCTCCAGGATTGAGCCGCCGATGAACTCCCGCAGCAGCGAGTTATCAGGCACATACTCGGCGCTAGCGACGCTGACCCACTCCAGGAAGGCGAGCAGGCGCTTCGCCTCGACATAGTGTGGCGAGTCTGGGTCGACGCGGCGCAGCAGCGGCTCGGCGAATGGCTTCAGGACGGCTAGCTCGTAGGCCAGGCCGCTGTTGAAAATCATGTCGGCGTGCTCTTGGTAGGGGAAGATATTGCGCTTCTCGCCACGCCGGACGCTCTCCCAGCGCTCGATGGTTTGTTCGGCGCTGTAACCGCGCTTGGCCGCGTCGCGGATAATCCGCCGCAGTAGGCGCACATCTGTCGTGGCGACGCGATTGTGCAAATCCAGGTTGAGCGCTGTCAGGAGCGAGACGTACACCCGCAGCACGCGTTCTGAGTCGATGGCAGGCAGCAGCTCAGGATTCAGACCGTGAATACCCTCAGCGATGATGATCTGATCATCACTCAGGCGGACGACCTCGCCCGCTTCAGGCTTGCCCGTCTTGAAGTTGAAGTGCGGCAACTGCACCTGCTGACCTTGAATCAGGGCTCTCACGTCGTGATTCAAGCGGTCTAAGTCCATCGCGCCAAGCGACTCGAAGTCGTATTCGCCGTGCTCATCGCGCGGTGTGCGAGAGCGCTCCACGAAAAAATTATCCATCTCGAGCGTGTACGGCTTGATGCCGTAGGCCATCAGCTGCACGGCTAGACGCTTTGAGGTCGTCGTCTTGCCGGAGCTAGACGGCCCAGCGATCAGCACGAGGCGCGTACCACGTTGATGGGCGAGGGCGATCTGGCGGGCGATCTCATCCAGGTAACGTGCGTGCAGCGCTTCTGCGATCAGCACTTCCTCCCGAAAGCGCCCATTCTTGACGGCATCGTTCAGCTCGCCGATATCTTCCAAGCCGATCAGATGCTGCCAAGTTTTGTGCTGATGAAAGACCGCTTCCAACTTATGTGAAGGCTGGTAGGGGAGCAACCGATCGGGCGTCTCTGGGCGCGGATAGCGCAACACAAAGCCCTCTTCCGCGCCGATCAGCTCGAACAGGCGCAGGCAGCCCGTCGAAGGCGCCATATAGCCGAAAAAGTAGTCCAGCGTGCCGCGCAGGCTGTAGATGGTCAGGTAATCTTTCTCGCGATTCCTGAGCAGGCGCAGCATTGCGTGATCGCCGTGTCGCTCGAACCATTCAATCGCCTCTGCAAGCGGGATTTCGCGGCGCACAATTGGCTCGTCAGCTGCGATGATATGTGCCATGTGAGTTTGAAGTTGCTCCAGCTCGGCGGCGCTGAAATTCTGGCGCCCGATCACCTCGCAGTAAAAGCCGCCCGACGGAATCGAGTGCTTGACGGCAATTTGGCAGCCGAACAGCTCGGCAGCGGCTGTCGTCAGCACCAAGACGAGCGTGCGGCGGTAGATGCGGCCGCCATCGCTGTGGCGGAGCGTGATTGGGCGCACGTGCACATCGCGCCTGATCGGATAGGTCAGCTCGACTAGGCGGTTGGCGATCAAGCCCGCCAGAATTGGCTGATCAGGATGATCAGGCGGATAGGCAGCCTGCACATAGGCAAGCAGGGGCGTGCCGAGCGGCGCGCTGAACGTCCGTCCGTCGGGGAAGGTGACAAGGGCATCTGTGCGCGGCGCCGCAACGACAGGCCTATAAACTTGCGCGGACATAAGCTGCTCTCAAGGTGGATACGGATTCACGGTTAGTGTAGCGCCGATGTACGCACCTGTCTAGGCTAAGCGCGGCACACCGCTGAGCTGCCGCACTTGCGCGGTGATATCCGCTGCCCTCACCAGCGATTCGCCGACTAAAACTGCGTGCGCACCGTGCGCTGCCATGTCTGCTACATCTTCGGGCGTGTAGATACCGCTCTCTGCCACGAGTGTCACATGCGGCGGCACCTGCCGCGCCAAGCTGCGGAAGACGTTCAGGTCTACCTTAAAAGTGTGCAGATCGCGGTTATTAATGCCGATTAGGGGCGCCCCAAGGTGCAGGGCGCGCTCCAGCTCGGCGTATGTGTGCACCTCGACCAGCGCTGCCAGGCCGTGAGCCATCGCTGCGCTGTGCAAGCTGCGCAGTTTAGCGTCATCCAGGATGGCGGCGATCAGCAGGATTGCATCCGCACCGTAGGCGCGCGCCTCTACAATTTGTCGCTCGTCGATGATGAAGTCCTTGCGCAAGATGGGCAAGTCCACTGCTTCGCGCGCCGCTTGCAAGTCACCCAGGCTGCCCATGAAGAAGTCGCGGTCAGTCAGCACAGAGAGCGCCGAAGCGCCGCCCTCAGCGTATTGACTGGCTAGACGGGCGGGCTGAAAGTCCTCAATCAGTATGCCCTTGCTGGGGGAGGCATGCTTGATCTCAGCGATCAGCGCCACGCGGCCATCAGGGCGGCGCAGCGCTGCCGCAAACGGGCGTGGCGAGCTCGATGCCGGCAGACTCGCTACATCCAAACGCGCCAGTTCCTCGATTTTGCGCGCCACAATGCGATCAAGTATCGTGTTGGTTCGCTGGAGACCGGCTTGCATGTCTACCTCTACATAGGCGACTGCGAGACGCGCTGCGAGTAAGCGATCAGCGACTCGAGCTTGGCGAGTGCCGCGCCACTCTCCAGGCTTTCGGTCGCCAGCTGGACACCATCCTGCAGTGACTCGGCTGCGCCACCCGCCACCAGCGCCGCAGCAGCGTTCAACACAACCACATCGCGTTTGGCGCCCTTCTCTTCGCCCGAGAGGATGCTTCGCGTGATCGCCGCATTCATCTGTGGATCGCCGCCACGCAACGCGCCCGGATCGCAGCGCGCGAAGCCGAGTTGACGCGGATCGAGCATGTAGGTGCGCACAACGCCATCGCGCAACTCGCTGACCTGGTTCTCGCCGGCTGTGCTGAGCTCATCCAAGCCGCTGCTGCCGTGCACCACAAAAGCCGCCCGCGCGCCGAGTCCGTGCAGCACGTGCGCTAATGGCTCAGTCAGGGCTGCATCGTAGACGCCGAGCAGCTGGTGCGCCGCGCCTGCAGGATTAGTCAGCGGGCCGAGCACGTTGAAGATGGTGCGCACGCCTAACTCGCGGCGCGGCTGCACAGCGTGCTTCATGGCAGGATGGAAGGTCGGCGCGAACAGGAAACCGATGCCGATCTCATCAATGCAGGCGCCGACCTGCTCAGGCGTCAGGGATAGGTTCACACCTAGCGCGCTCAGCACATCGGCCGAGCCGCTCTGGCTGCTGACCGAGCGATTGCCATGCTTTGCCACTGGCACTCCCGCGCCCGCCACCACAAAAGCGACCGTTGTTGAGATGTTGAAGGTGTGCGCGCCATCGCCGCCTGTGCCGCAAGTATCCACCAGACGGCTTGAGTTGCGCACGGGAGTTTTGTGGGCAGCAGCACGCATAGCACGCGCCCCACCCAAAATCTCATCGACCGTCTCGCCTTTCAGGCGCAGCGCCATCAGGAAGCCGCCGATCTGCGCTTGAGTTGCCTCGCCGCTCATGATCGCGCCCATCGCCGCCTCAGACTCGGCAGCACTCAAGTCTTCGCGGCGGGCCAGCTTGGCGATTGCGTGTTGAATGCCCATCGCAGCCCTCCTCAAGCGTGAACAGGCGCTCGCACATTCAGGAAATTCTGCAGCAGGCGCGGGCCGAACGTCGTCAGGATGCTCTCAGGGTGAAATTGCACACCAAAAACGGGATATTCAGTGTGCTGCAAGCCCATGATCTCACCCTGATCGGTGAAGGCGGTCACTTTCAGGCATTTGGGCAGACTCTGCTCTTCGACGATCAGGCTGTGATAGCGCGTCGCCTCAAATGGATTGGGCAGCTCCGAGAAGATGCCATTGTTCTTGTGGTAGATGAGCGAGGTCTTGCCGTGCATTAGGCGCGGCGCCCGCCTGACGATCCCGCCATAAGCCTGCCCAATGCACTGATGCCCTAAGCAGACGCCCAAAATCGGGATGCGGCTTCCCAGCTGGCGGATTGCCTCGAGTGAGATGCCGCCATCGTCAGGATCGCCCGGGCCAGGCGAGATAACGATGTGAGATGGGTTAAGGGCAGCCAACTGCTCAACGGTCAGCGCGTCGTTACGGAAGACTTGAATCTGTGCGCCGAGCATCCCGAAGGCCTGCGCAAGATTGTAGGTGAAGCTATCGTAGTTATCGATCAGCACAATCATCTCTCACACTCCTCAGATTAAGCCGCGCTCTGCGTTCTCGATGGCGATGGCAACCGCCCGCGCCTTGTTGATCGTCTCTTGATACTCCTTAGCGGGCTCGCTATCGGCGACCACTCCGCCGCCCGCCTGCAAATAGACCCGCTTGCCGCGCATGACGAGCGTCCGAATGGCGATGCAGGTATCCATGCTGCCATCGTAGCTGAAGTAGCCGATGGCGCCGCCGTAGATACCGCGCCGCGTCCCCTCAAGCTCCTCGATGATCTCCATCGTGCGGATTTTGGGTGCGCCGGTCAGGGTGCCGGCCGGGAAAGCTGCACGAAAGAGCGCATAGGCGTCGAGATCAGCGCGCAGCCTGCCCTCTACATGCGAGGTAATGTGCATCACATGCGAGAAGCGCTCGATGAACATCATCTGCGGCACACGCACTGTGCCAAAATCGCAAACTCGGCCGAGATCGTTGCGCGCCAGGTCTACCAGCATGACGTGCTCGGCGCGCTCCTTCGGATCGTTGAGCAAGCGCTCGGCGTTTGCCTGATCGAGGGCGTGATCAGCATCGCGGGGGGCTGTGCCAGCAATGGGCCGGATGGTGGCTGTGCGCGTCGGGGCATCAAAACGGACGAGCATCTCGGGCGAGGCGCCAATCACGTGCAAATCCTCGTCAGGGAAGCGCAGGAAGAACATGTAGGGCGATGGATTCAGCATGCGCAAGGCGCGGTAGATGCTGAACGGATGTGCGTCGGTTTCGCGGGTGAAGCGCTGCGAGGGCACGATCTGGAAGGCATCGCCAGCAGCGATGTACTCCTTAGCGCGCAGCACACACGCCTCGTACTCAGCTTGCGTGAAGTTGGCGATGAGCGGCTGCGGCTCGGCGGGCAGCGGCGGAACTGGCAAGCTGGGCAAGGGCTGCTGCAGACGGGCTACGATCGCCTCAATACGGCCGATCGCATCGTCGTAGGCGGCGCGGGGATCGCCAGTGTTGTGTACGTTGGCAAGCACCAGCACTTGATGCTTAACGTGATCGAAGATGACCAACGTATCCACCAGCATCATGCCCAGATCGGGCAGTTTGAGCTCATCGGTGGCGGTGGCGGGCAGGCGCTCAAAGTGGCGCACGATATCATAGCTCAAGAAGCCCACCGCGCCACCGATAAAACGGGGCAGGCCAGGCAGAATTACCGGCTTGACGGAGCCGATGGCTGCCTTGATCGCATCGAGCGGATCTTGATCAGGGCGCAACGTGCGCTGCGTCACATACTTGCTGCGCCGCTCCACTATCTCGCGCCCGCGAGCGCTCAGCACGGCAGAGGGGTTGACGCCCAAAAACGAATAGCGTGCAACTTGCTCACCGCCCTCTACACTTTCCAGCAGGAAGGACGGCTCATCGGGCTGCGTTAACTTCAAATAGACTGAGACAGGCGTCTCGAGATCGGCGGGCAGGACGCGGTAGATCGGGACGAGATCGCCCTTTGCCAGCAAGTCACGAACTTCCTCAAAGGTCAGCGAGTATTGGCGCGGTGGCGCCGTTCGAAAGGTGATAGCCAAAGCAGTCATGGCACACTCCTGAACACAGAATCAAAAAAAGCGCTCTCGCCAGCTAGGGACGAGAGAGCGCCTCCCGCGGTGCCACCCTACTTAGCCGCCATGTACAGCGACTCGCTCTGCGCAGGCACAGCCCAACTCGGGCGATGCCCTCAGCCGTGATAACGGTGGCGGCTCCGTCACGAGCTACTAGCGCTAAGCGCGTTTGCCCGTGCAACTCCCCGACCCATTCCGCAGCCGCTCTTGTGCCGCATTCACAGCCACCTGATTACAGGTCAGCAGCTCTCTGAACAAGTGCCTGGCTGCGTACTCGCTCGGATCGACGTCTTTCAAGTATTATGCACTTGCGAGAGAGATAGTAGCGCGCCTGCTCCGTCTTGTCAAGAGCCTTGACGTTTCACCGACGATCACCTACAATCTACTAGGCTAGGCCCTATAGCTCAATGGTAGAGCAGCGGACTTTTAATCCGTTGGTTGTAGGTTCGAGTCCTACTAGGGTCACTTCTGGGGCTCTGCTTGAACAGGCGACTTCACAGCCGTCTGTTTCGTTTACAGGGTCGTTCTCCGCAGCTTCCTCATGACTATTCGCCTTCTCGCTGTTTCCCGCAGATAGGCAAATGGCGGCAGTAGGTTCACACGTTGTATCTCGCCCTCAGGGTTGAGGACGCTTCTCGCGACGACGCTGCGCAGCAACTCCTGCTGATCGCTGCGCAGCCTGCATCTAGTCTTCAGGCGCTTCAACGCCCTGACACCCCCATCCCGCAAACTCCCTGCGCCACCCTGCCACCACAGGATGATCTTTGAAGAAGGGATGGCTATCCGCCAATGCCAGCAAGCGCTGCGCGTAGGCACAGGCCTGCGCCTGTTCCCCCATGTCTTGGTAGGCATAGGCCAAGCCTTTGAGGCTGTTCAACTGCGACACAAGATCGCCAATTTGTGCCCCCAGCGCCAGCGCCGCCTCATAGCGCTCCACCGCTGCCGCGACCTCATGCCGAGCGCGATGTAAATCGCCCAGCGCCTTCAGGGTGTTGGCCAGCCCCAGCCGAGCGCCGATGGTCTCATACAGGGGCAAGGCGCGGTCGTAGTAGGCGCGCGCCGCCTCCAGTTCAGACCGCTGCACGCTCAAA
>JBDNDQ010000062.1:0-18744 GCA_046719055.1 Aggregatilineales bacterium
ATCTATGCTGAAGACATCCTCGATAGGCATCAGGAAAGGCTTATCCACCTCGCGCTCAGGCTGCGGGATGTACTCATCGACCACATTCATCAACTGCAGGATTGGCGCATAATCGGGGTGGTTGGGATCGTCACTGGTGCACTCCAGCGCCTTGAGCGCCGAGCCACGCACAATCGGCGTATCCTCCGGGAAGCCGTAGCTGGCCAGCAGTTCACGCAGCTCCAGCTCGACCAACTCCAGCAGCTCGGGGTCGTCCATCTGGTCGATCTTGTTCAGGAAGACCACGATGGCAGGCACTTCGACCTGGCGCGCCAACAGGACGTGCTCGCGGGTCTGCGGCATTGGGCCGTCTGGTGCGCTCACCACCAAGATTGCGCCGTCCATCTGCGCAGCGCCCGTGATCATGTTCTTGATGTAGTCACGGTGACCCGGGCAATCCACATGGGCATAGTGGCGCTTGCGCGTCTCGTACTCGACGTGCGTGATGTTGATAGTGATACCGCGAGCCTTCTCTTCGGGCGCGTTATCGATCTGGTCGTAGGCACGGTAGTCGGCCAGCTTTTGCAAGGACAGCACTTTGGTGATGGCGGCTGTCAGAGAAGTCTTGCCGTGATCGACGTGACCGATGGTGCCGATGTTGCAATGCGGCTTGGTGCGCTCGAACTTGGTCTTTGCCATAGCTCCATATCTCCGTTAGGGTGAACTTACTTTGCAACGCGCCCCTTAATCACTTCTTCAGCGATGTTGGTTGGCGCAGGGTTGTACTTATAGAACTCCATCGTGAATGAGCCACGCCCCTGCGACATGTTGCGCAGGTCAGTGGCATAGCCGAACATCTCGCCCAGCGGGACGATGGCACGGATGGACGATGAACCGCCAACGCGAGGCTCCATGCCCTCGATCAGGGCACGCCGCGAAGACAGATTGCCCACGACGGCGCCAGTGTAATCATCCGGCACGACGACCTCAACGCGCATCATCGGCTCCAGGATGACCGGCCCACCACGCTGCACAGCTTGCTTGAGCGCCATCGAGCCAGCAATGTGGAAAGCCATCTCCGATGAGTCGACTTCGTGGAAGGCGCCATCCACCAGGCGCACCTTCAGCCCGACCACCGGATAGCCCGCGATCACGCCGCCTTGCATTGCCTCGCGAATGCCCTCTTCCGTCGGCTTGATGAACTCGCGCGGGATGGCGCCAGCGCGAATTTCATCCACGAACTGATACGTCTCGGTGCTATCTTCAGGCAGCGGCTCGACCTCGATCACCACGCGCGCATACTGACCCTTGCCGCCCGACTGGCGCTTGAAGGTCTCGTCTACACGCACCGGGCGCGTGATCGTCTCGCGATAGGCCACGCGCGGGCGCCCCACCACTGCATCGACGCCATGTTCGCGGCGCATGCGCTCCACTAACACTTCCAAGTGCAGCTCGCCCATGCCGTAGATGAGGGTCTGACCGAGCGCCTCATCCGAGCGGACGTGGAAGGTGGGGTCTTCCTCAGCCAGCTTGCGCAGCGCCTCGCCCATTTTGTCCTGATCAGCCTTCGTTTTCGGCTCGATGGCGACGTTGATAACAGGCTCTGGGAAGCTGATCTTCTCTAGCACGATCGGATTATCAGGATCGGTGAGCGTCTCGCCGGTGAAGGTATCCTTCAGGCCAAGAATCGCGGCGATGTCGCCAGCGCGCACCTCTTCAATATCCTCGCGCTTATCTGCGAACATGCGCACAATGCGCCCGACGCGCTCGCGCTTGCCTTTAGTGCTGTTCAGCACGGTTGTGCCAGAGCGCACCACGCCCGAATACACTCGGAAGAACGCCAAGCGCCCCACATATGGATCGGTGATGATCTTGAAGACCAGCGCCGCCAATGACTCCTCATCGCTGGCATGGCGCACAACCTCCTCGCCCGTGTTCGGATTGGTGCCGCGCACTGGCGGGATATCCAGCGGCGAAGGTAGGTAGGTGACGATGGCATCTAAGAGCAGCTGCACACCCTTGTTCTTAAGCGCCGAGCCGCACAAGATCGGGTGGCACTTGCCAGCGATGGTGGCCCGCCGCAAAGCCGGCACCAGCTCTTCCACGCTGATCGGCTCTTCCATCAGGTAGCGCTCCATCAGCACCTCGTCCGTCTCGACGATTGCCTCCAGCGTCTCGGCGCGGACGGTTTCAGCCTGTTCGCGCACGTCTTCAGGCAGCTCGTGGACTTTGATATCGGTGCCCAGATCGTTGCCGTAGGTGATCAGCTTCATGTTCAGCACGTCTACTAAGCCCGCGAAGCGATCGCCTTCGCCGTATGGGAAGTAGAGGATGACAGGCTTGCCACCCAGCCGATCGACGATCATATCGACGCAGCGCTGGAAGTTAGCGCCGGTGCGATCCATCTTATTGACAAAGCAGATGCGCGGGACGCCGTACTTATCCGCCTGCCGCCAGACCGTCTCGGACTGAGGCTCGACGCCCGCCACGCCATCAAAAACGACCACACCGCCATCCAGCACGCGCAGCGAGCGCTGTACCTCAGCCGTGAAGTCGATATGACCAGGCGTATCGATCAAGTTGATCTGATGGCCTAGCCAGCTCGAGGTGACCGCTGCCGCCGTAATGGTGATGCCGCGCTCGCGCTCTTGATCCATGTAATCGGTAGTGGCAGCGCCGTCATGCACCTCACCGATGCGATGCACCATGCCAGTGTAGTACAGGATGCGCTCTGTAGTGGTGGTCTTACCTGCGTCGATGTGGGCGATGATGCCGATATTGCGAACCTTGTTCAGGTCGTATGGGCCGTATCTCTCGTTCTTGGCCATAGCTTTGAAGGCTCTCTCCTGATTAATTGGCAGCGCCTACCAGCGATAGTGAGCAAAGGCGCGGTTCGCCTCTGCCATGCGATGAGTCTCTTCCTTCTTTTTGACCGCTGCGCCGGTGTTATTGAAAGCATCCATGACTTCAGCTGCCAGCTTTTCAGCCATGCTGCGCCCATTACGGGCACGGGCAGCGTTGAGAATCCAGCGCATAGCAAGCGACTCGCCGCGCTCCTTGCCCACATCGACGGGCACCTGGTAGGTTGAGCCGCCCACTCGTTTCGGCTTGACTTCAACAGTCGGCGTGACGTTGCGCAAGGCGCTCTCCAGCACTTCCAGCGGGTCGCGCTTGGTGCGTTCACCGAGCAAGTCCATTGCAGTGTAGAAGAGGCGGCGCGCTGTGCTCTTCTTGCCTTTGTACATCATGCGATTGATGAACATGCCGACCAGCACGCTGTTGTAGCGAATATCCGGTAGGACGGGGCGCCGTTTCGGTCTGTAGCGTCTTGGCATAGGGCTCCTCTTACTTTTTCTTGGCTGGCGCGGCTGCTGGAGCCTTCTTGGGCCGCTTGGCGCCGTATTTGCTGCGCCCTTGCTGGCGATTCTTCACGCCGTCGCAGTCCAGCTTGCCGCGCACAATGTGATAGCGCACGCCGGGCAGGTCTTTCACGCGCCCGCCACGAATCATGACCACGCTGTGTTCCTGCAGGCCGTGCCCCTCGCCTGGAATGTAGGCGGTCACCTCAATTTGGTTAGTGAGCCGCACGCGGGCGATCTTGCGCAAGGCAGAATTAGGTTTTTTGGGCGTCATGGTGCGCACAACGGTGCACACGCCGCGCTTCTGGGGCGAGCCCTTCGGCTGGCGCGTACGCGTCTGGCTATAAGAATTAAAAGTGTACTGTAGCGCGGGGGACTTGCTCTTGCCCTTCTTGGGGCGGCGTCCTTTCCGCACAAGCTGATTAATTGTCGGCATGAAGCACTCCGTAGCTCATCTTCCCGAGTCGACTTTTTGGCGCGTCATAGGCGCGCCGCCTATCGGCTCCAACCAAAATGGTGAGCCATCACGCAGGGCTGCAGCGCAGGCGGGATGGCTCCACCAAGGGTGACCAGAACTCAATTCGGAAGCCATTGCCTTGTCACGCAAGGTTGGGTTCCGCCCAATAACAGCAACGACGCATTATAGTGCCGTGCGGGCCGCCCGTCAAGGTGAGATTTTAAGGGGGAGTGTCTGAGTTGAAACGGTTGGAAAGCTTTGATGCATACAAGTACAGCGCAGTCGTACCGGCTGTCTATCTCGTTTTGTGCGCGCTCGGGCGCCCACCCAAAGGCGGACGCCCACCTTGAGAGAGTGTGCAGACTTACTCTTTCAGGCGCTCAGAGGCATCCCTCTCGACGATGGTCGGGCGGTCAGCCTCATGGGCGGCATCGGCAGGGTTCTCGTAGCGCTCCACCACGATGTGAATGCGGGTCACCAGTGCGGCAATAGCGCCCACGGCCGCCAGGAAGGGTGCAAAGAGCGCCACGCTCGCGCCGCCAACTACGCCGAGCGTCAAAGGCACCTCCAGCAGAGTGCGCCCATGCTGATCGCGCAAGATCAGGCGGCGGATGTTGCCCTGCCGCACCAACTCTTGTAAGCGCTCCACCAGTTGATTGCCGGCTACGCTCAGCTCTTCGGCGAAAGTCTTCGGCGTATCTTTGGGTTTGGTCTCTTCGGTCATCGCTAGCCTACCTTTCGTACACCTGCAGACGCAGCATTACGCGTCTGTACAAGTCTATGATGCTATACGCAAGCGCGCCTGAGAAGTCGCGGGAGGGCTAGGGCAATTGACGCAGCTGCACAGCGCGCCGCGTGATCAGCAGGGCACCAAACAGCGAGATGCCGCCGAAAATCAGAATGGCGGGCAGCGTCCCGATCTGATCAGCGGCGAAGCCCATGACCAAGCTGCCAATTGGCGATAGCCCGAAGAAAGTCAGCGTGTAGAGGCTCAGCACACGCCCGCGAAACGAATCCGGCACGACGGCTTGAATCAGCGTGTTAGTCAGCACGAACTGGCAGACGAAGCCGAAGCCCGCCACAAAAACCGCCAAACTCGCCGAGAAGAGCGAATGGGTGACGCTCAGGCAGACCAGCGCCATAGGTGCGATAATAGCGCCGCGCACCAGCGTGATGCCACGATAGCCGTGCGCGTTGCTGCGCGCTACGAAGATCGAGGCGCACAGTGCACCCAAACCCTGCACAGTCAACAGCGCAGAGGTGCCTAGCTCAACATTGCCCAAGACGGTATCAGCAAAGGGCGGCAGCAACACAGTGAAAGTCAGCCCAAAGGTGCTGCTGAGGGCGCTGAGCAGCAAAAGCGGGGCAATCACAGGGTGTTGGCGCGCGAATTGCAAGCCCTCTAGCAGCGGCCTCCAGATGGCACGGCTGATGGCGCGGCGGGGCGCCGGTGGCACGCGCATGACGAACAAACCGAACAGCACCGCCCAAAAACTGAGCGCATTGAGAAGGAAACACCACGCCGCGCCCAAGCTGCTCAGCGCTAGACCGCCTAACGCCGGCCCGACGATGCGCGCCGTGTTGAACATCATCGAATTGAGCATGATGCCGCTGGGCAGATCGTCCTTGCCCACCATCTCGACCAAGAAGGAGAGGCGCGAGGGCGCATCTAGCGCTGTAGCGATCCCGACGCCCAACGAGATGGCCAAAATATGCCAGACCTCGAGCGCATTCGCCATGTACAGCCCTGCCAGCAGAAAAGCAAGCAGCATCATGCTGGATTGGGTCAGGATCAGCAGCCTGCGACGCGGCATCCGCTCGACGATCACGCCAGCAAACGGCGTCAGAATCAGCGAGGGAAGGCCCTGCGCCAATGCCGCTGCGCCCAGCGCCGTCTTGGAGCCTGTCATGGCATAGACCACAATCTGGAGGGCCACGCTCTGCATCCATGTGCCACTGACCGAGACCAGCTGCCCAAAAAAGAACCAGCGAAAGGCGGCGTGATGCAGCGCGGCGAAAGTGCTGGTCTTAGCGCGTTGCACGGTCAGGCTATCTTCAGACGGCAAAGGAGAGGCTGGCATGCTCAAACAACCCTCTAAATGAAACTGCAGGAGCGCAGGTACAACGGCGGCGGAGTGCCGCAGTCTATGGCAGAGCGTTCCGACTCTGTAAAAAGGCTATGAGCTGAGCCGCCGCTTCGGGATAGCGCGCGCGCTCTGGCACACGATAGGATTCCAGCAAGATCAGTACGTCAATCGGCACGCCGCGCTCGGCTTGGCGCTGCGCTTCAGCCGCGCTCATAAAGCGCAGATCTAGGCGGATGCTGGAGTGTTGCGCCTCAAAATCACGAGCATGGCCGCTGAGCGAATCACGTAATGGCTCGGCGGCATAGACTGTGAGTGTGATTGGCCCTGCAACTTGGCTGCTGAGGATGGCGAAGGCGATCAGCGGCAGCAGCAAGAAGACGAGAGTCGCCAGGATGAAAAACAGACGCTCTATCGGCGAGAGTGTGCGCGAGGCTTTTCGGCTCATAGCTGCAATTATGCCACCCCTCAGCGCAGACGCCAAAATCAGGTGTTATCTTGGCGTCTGCAGCTATGCCAGGGCTCTTAGTACGGACTGCGGCACGGCGCACTGCCGGAGTCCATCACCTCGCCCCGAATGTTGATGAACTCCCAGCTGTAGCCGCCGCTGCCCAGCACCATCTTCAGAATGCCCCAGAACTGATTCTGGCGGTATTCGGTGGCTGGGAAAGGCTGATCGCGCAGCGGCGTGAGATAGCCGCCGCCCGTGCCAACCACAAACTGTCGAATGCCGCGCTCACGGTCGATGCGGCCGTTGGCATTCATCGGCGCAAAGCGCTCGTAATGATGAGCATCGCCGCTGATGACCACATCCACACCGAAGTCCATCATCATGCGCCAGACGGCGTTCATGCGGCGCGTAACACCGTATAACCCAGAGCTATAGACCGGATGATGCCAGATCGCTAGCGCGCAAGCCGTTGGGTTGGCGGTGAGGGTGGCCTTTGCCCATTCGTACTGTGGCGTGCCCGCATGCGCCGGCAGCATGCTGTTCAGCACAATCACTAGCCACGAGCCCGCGTAGTAGCTGTAATAGCCCAAGCCACGCGGCCCAGCTGCTTCCTCACCGAAGTAGTCGAAGTACGGGTTGGCGTTGGGCGCGCGCTGATACTCATGGTTGCCCAGCGCCGGGCGCGTACGCGCCTTGTGCCGACCCCACGTCGGGTCGTAGCACTTCTCCCAGACTTCAGCCGTGCCGTCTTCTTGTACAGTATCGCCGGCCGTGAAGACGATACCCTCGATGCCATCGAGCAGATTTGCGGTCAGATCGTCGCCTTCCGAGCCGCACGAGGCGATATCGCCCGCCCCAACTAACACCACGCCGTCGCCATAGGGGTGGAGTTGTTCGCTTGGCGCTAGACCAACCATCAACGCCAGCACACAGCCGATCACCAGACCAATTCGCCAATATCTCATAAAACCCTCTCTGTCACTTGGCCCTCAGCCTAGTGAACGCGCTCTCGCCGCTCTGCTGAGGGGTCCGTGCACTAGGCCCAGCGGATTAAGCCGCGCAGGAAGGGCGTTGGCAAGTCCTCGTGATTGGGCAAGACGCGCACAGACAGCCCCTGATTGCCCGTTGTGTGATAGGCGAGCCGCGCCTTGAAAGTGTATGTGCCGCCGCCATTCGACTCGACCGGCTGCATGTTGACTGCATTGCCAACCACAATATTGCCGTGTGTATCCAAATCGCCGTAATAGACCTGCACGATCACATCGTCGGGCGTTAGGCCGCCCAGCTGAACCACTGCTGTAATCTCTTGCTCACTGCCAACCTTGAGCTCATCGGTGGAGGTAGTCACCTTGAGCACCTGGACATTGCCCCATTGGCTGTAGACTTTCTGCTTCCACTGCGCCAGAGCGACGCCCCGCGAGAGATCGGGTTTGGTCAGGCGTTGGTAGCTCTCGTAGGCGGGCATGTAGTAGCGCTCGGTATATTCCGCAACCATGCGATGTGTGTTGAAGAACGGCGCCAGCTTGCGGATGCTGTTCTTCATGCGCGCGATCCACTCGCGCGGCAAGCCATCCCGAGAGCGGGTGTAGAAAGTCGGCACGATATCATTTTCCAGGATGCTGTAGAGCGCTTGTGCCTCGAGATAGTCTTGGTGGGCC
Source organism: Aggregatilineales bacterium (assembly GCA_046719055.1). Taxonomy (GTDB): domain Bacteria; phylum Chloroflexota; class Anaerolineae; order Aggregatilineales; family UBA2796; genus CP2-2F. The sequence continues at coordinate 7,989 of JBDNDQ010000062.1, forward strand.
CATTGGTCGGGCGGATATTCCTCGCCGCGCCCGATCTCCCAGCCAACGTGCGGATCATAGGCCTCATCCCACCAGCCATCTAGGGTGCTGAAGTTCAGGCCGCCGTTGTAGATCGCCTTCATGCCGCTGGTGCCGCTTGCTTCCTCGGGTCGGCGCGGATTATTCAGCCAGACGTCACAACCTTGCAGCATCATGCGCGTAATCGCCATATCGTAGTTTTCCAGGAAGACGATGCTGTGGCGGAACTCTGGCAGGCGCGAGGTATTTACGATCTCGCGGATCAGCTCCTTGCCCGGCGTATCGTGCGGATGCGCCTTGCCCGCAAAAATCAGCTGGACGGGGCGCTCTGGGTTGTTCAGGATGCGAGCGAGGCGGGCCTTGTCGCGCAAGATCAGCGTGGCGCGCTTGTAGGTGGCAAAGCGGCGCGCAAAGCCGATGGTCAGCGCGTCAGGGCTCAACACCTCCTCAGCCAGCTGAATTTCGGCGGCGGGCAGCCCCAGCGCAATGTACTGCTGGCGCAGGCGCTCGCGGCAAAAGGCGACCAGCTGCTCACGACGGCGCTCATGGGTGCGCCATAGCTCGGCATCAGGGATTTTATCGACGTCCCACCAGATGTTCGGGTCGGTAGGATCTTCGCGCCACATTGGATCGAGGTAGCGATCGTAGAGGGAGGCCATCTCCTGGCTGACCCACGTCTCCACGTGGATGCCGTTCGTCACGTGACCGACCGGCACGTCGTCTTGCGGCACATTCGGATACATCCAGCTGAATAGCCTGCGGCTGACCTTGCCATGTAGTTTCGCCACGCCGTTCACATAGTTCGAGAGCTTGACAGCAAGCACGGGCATGCTGAACAGGTCGTAGTTGCCCATACTCTCGCGACCCAGCTCATGGAATTGCTCCCGGCTGAGCTTGAGTTGTGTCCACAGGTAGCCGAAGTGCTCGTCGATCAGGTCGAAGCCGAAGCGCTCTAGACCGGCTGGCACGGGTGTATGCGTGGTGAAAATGGTGCTCGCCGCGCAAATTTCGCGCGCCTGCTCGAAGTTGAGCTCAGGATTGGCTTCCATCAGCAGGCGGATGCGCTCCAAGCCCATAAAGGCGCTGTGCCCCTCGTTCATGTGGTAGACGGTTGGCTGTAGATTGAGCAGGCGCAGCAGTTGAATGCCGCCGATGCCCATCAGAATCTCTTGGCGGATGCGCTGGCGTCGATCGCCGCCATAGAGCCGATCGGTTAGATCGCGATCTTCGGGTAGGGTGTTCTCTGGGATGTTGGTATCCAACAGGTAGAGCGAGACGCGCCCAACCTGAACAATCCATGCCTGGGCGTACAGCAGCCGACCTGGCAAGGGCACTTTGACAAGCACAGGGCGATTGTTTGCGTCGAGCACGCGGCGCACCGGCTGATTGGCATAATCGTTGATCGGGTAGGCCTCTTGCTGATAGCCGTCGTTGTTCAGATACTGCGCGAAGTAGCCCTCTTGGTACAGCAAGCCAACGCCGATTAGCGGCAAGCCGAGATCAGAGGCACTTTTAAGGTGATCGCCCGAGAGCACGCCCAAGCCGCCGCTGTAATTGCGCAGGCACTCGGTCAGGCCGAACTCCATCGAGAAGTAGGCGATCATCGGTGTGCGCGGCGCCTCTGGATAGCGCTTGGCGTACCATGTGGCGCCGAGCTGGCTCATGTAGCGGTCATAATCCTGGCAGACGCGATCGTAGTGCGCCATGAAGGCTTCGTCGCTAGCAGCTGCGTTCAACTGCCGCTGATCGATCTGACCGAGCATCAAGACAGGATTGTGGCCGCACTTCTCCCACAGATCGCGGTCCAGGCGGCGGAAGAGCGCCAGAGTCTCTAAGTTCCACGACCAACGCAGATTATAAGCCAGCTCGAGCAAGCGCTCCAGGCTGCTGGGCAGGTTTGGGACTACCGAGACGGTGACGATTGGCTTGATCATGCCGAGTTCTCCTACTCATAAATCGCCTTTACAGTGGCTTCAACAGTTTTCGGGTCGATGCGGGTTTGGCGCATGTAATCGCCGCGCATCACATCTAGGAGTGAGCGCAGATCGGCGATCGGCACGCTGGGCTGGCGCGCCGTGATGCTGGCAGCTGGGTGTGTGAACACCACGATAGCATAGACGGGCACGCGCTCCAAGCCGCGCTTTTTGAGGTAGGTGCGCAGGGCGAGCACATCGGCCACACACTCACGGGTCAGGTTCAGGCGCGAGAGGCGCGCCACGCCGTCAGCGCCGCGCACCAGCCAGTCGGCTTTTTCGTTCATGAAGACGCCTTGCTGATCGTAAATGCGGAAGACCAGCGCGCCAGGCGGCCCGACGAGCACAGCGTCGATGTAGCCCAAGCCAGGGCGGCTAACATTGCGGATGAAGGTGTATTCCGGGCCCAAAGCGTTGCCCAGCGCTTGTGCCACCACTTTGGCAGGTTCGTTCTCTATGCGTAGGGAAAGCCCACGCCCCATGACTGCCAAGCCGGTCAGAACAGTCAGCACGCCGATGCCCATCGAGCCCAAGCCGAAGGTCGGGCTCGAGAACAGCAGAACAGTCAGCAGACCGATGCTGCCGATCAGCAGCCCAACGAGCACCACCATCGCGCCAATGATCATCAGATCGCGCCCGCGCCGCGCTATGTTTCGCACCGGATTTAAGTTTTGCATAGTCACTTGGTTTTACACGGCGTGCCGTGCTACAGCCTGCTAAACAAGCGCCGATTATAGCCGTCTTTAGCAAAATGCGCCAAGCCATGCTCGGCTCAAGGCAGCGGAGCGGGGCGTGGCGGCAAGGTCGGTAGGGCTGGTGTAAGGCTGGGCGTGACTGTAGGAGTTGAAGTAGCGCTCGGCGTGGGCGCAGCAGTGTGTGTTGAGGTCGAGCTGGCGCTGGATGTGTGCGTTGCTGTCGGGCTGGATGTGGCAGTCGGTGTGACGCTTGGCGTGGGCGTGACGGTGGCCGTCAGGGTAGGAGTGGCGGTGGATGTGTGCGTTGGGACAGCGCTCGGCGTGTACGTCGGGCTAGCGGTGAGGGTCGGGGTGGGAGTAGGCGTGCTGGTAGGCAGCGCCCCGAAGGTTTGGGTCAGCGATAAAGCGCGCTGTGTGCCCTCTATGTTAAGGGCGAGAGTTTGTGTTGGTTGCAGCGTAGCAGGGCTGAAGGGCAAATTGTTGGCCAGGGCGGCAAGCAAGCCCGCCAAAGCGACTGTGGCAATGGCGATCAGCAGGATGGGCAAAGCAGCGCAGCGCGCAGAGGTGCGCTCAGTGTTGGCAGGCGCGCTGGGGAGCTCGGCTCTAGCTTGCAGCCACACGTAGAGCAATCCGCTGCTGAAGCTGTAAGCCGAGTCGGGGGCGGCGCGCACGATGGCGCGGTACTCTAGGCTGCGCAGTGCGGCAGCAAGCGTCAGTGGATGCGGCGCGCTCTCGCTCTCGCGGATCAGCCACGTGTGGAGTTCCTCTAGGGTCACGGGCGCGCCGCGCCGCGAGCGAGTTAGCCCGGCTAGCGCTGCGAGCGCTGTCTGCTCATTAGGCGTGACAGTCCCCCAGAGCTCTTCAAATATAGGGCTGCAAGCTTGCAGCGCCAGCGGCAGGATTGCGTTCACACGCCCGAGATTGGGCGACGCAAAGTTGCGTGTGGCAGCATCTTCCCACAGCAAGGCGCACAGCCATTGCAGCAAGTAGGGATGCCCGCCGCTGTGAGCCAGTAAGGCAGCAATCACATCGGCGGAAGGCGTGAAGAACGGCGCGCACGGCTGCACAATGAGCTGTGTCGCGTCAGCCTGGCTGAGCATTGCCAGACGGTGTTGATTGAGCGGCTCGCTGAAGAGGGTGTGGTCGGCAAGCTGTGGTTCGGCGGCGGCATCAAAGGCGAAGAGCAGGCGAATGCGCGGCTCTTCACGGCACAGCGCGCCCAGCGAATTGAGCAGATCGGGCGGCAAGCGACCTTGCTGCACAGCGCTCAGCAGGGTTTCGGCGTTATCGAGACAGTAGACCAGGCGCTGGAAGCGATGCATCACATCAAAAATTAGCGTCAGGTGAGTCTGAGTGAACCACAGCCACAGCTGGCCAGCCTCAGATGTGTTGGGCACTTCGGGCAGGTAGAGCGATGGATCAGCGCTACGCAAGGCCTGGCGCGCCGCCTCGATCAGCGCGCCAACGAACGCGCTTAGGTCGCGCGTGTGAGCCGGCTGAGCGAGATCGAGGTAGACGGTCAAGTAGCGCGCCTCTAGCTGAAAGGGCAATTGCAGCAGGATGGAACTCTTGCCCATGCCGCGCCCGCCGATTATGATCGGCACTTGATCGGCGTGCAGGGCCTGGCGCAGGAAGGCGAAAGTCTCAGTACGCCCGAAGAAGCGCTGCGGATCGCGGCAGGGCTGATCAGGCATGTAGGGATTAGCTGACTGGCTCATGACGTTTAGTCTACCTCACGCTGACTCAAATGTGGTAAGATGAAGCGCGTTCGTAAGTGCAGCTCACAGGAGCATAGAACGATGAGCGAACACATACTGGTAACAACTGTTGGCGCCGTACCCAACAAAGAGAAAATTTCTTATCAGTCAGCCAAGTACCATTTTGAAGGCGAGGAGCAGCCGCGCGAGGGCAAGTTTTTCTCACCGCTGCTCTGCGTCTATCTGGAAAAGAACGGTCAGCCCGTCCAGCGGGCAGTTGTCTTGCTGACCAGTGGCGCAAAAGAGCATCCTAATTGGCTGGGCACTGGTGAAGAGAAGGGGCTGAAAGCCCTGCTCGAAGAGCTCAACATCACAATTGAGGAAGTATCCATACCCGACGGCAAAGACGCAGACCAGCTGTGGGAAATCTTTGATGCGATCGGCGAACGAATTCCGCAGGGGACAAAGGTCACACTGGATATCACGCACGGCTTTCGCTCACTGCCGCTTGTAATGCTGCTAGCCTGCGCCTACTTCAACGCCTCAGAAAAGTTCACACTGGCGCACGTCTACTATGGCGCCTACGTCGACCAGAATACAATCGCAAGCATTGTCGATCTGACGCCGATGCTCACGCTCTTCGAATGGGCGAATGCTGTGGCAGCCTTCAAACGTGGCGGCAGCCTGCGGCCGATGGCAGACTTGCTTGAGCAGCGCCATGAGACACTCTACAAACAGGGCGTTGTTAACGGAAAGGCGCGTTTGCCGCTCAGGCCGCTAGCTGACCAAATGCAGTCGCTGATGGACGCCTTTGAGCTAGGCCGCTTGCGCGGTATCAACGAGCCAGTAGGTGAGATACGCCGCCTCGCTGAAGAGGCACGCCGCTCAGCGCAGCGCTGGGAAAAGCCGTTCGTTAGCCAGGTTGATGCGATCTTGGATCAGCTCAGAAGCTTCAAGGTCACAGACGAGGACAGCATAGACACACGGTTAGCTGCCGAGTTTGCGCTGGTCGAGTGGTACTATAAAAATGGGCTCTACATTCATGCAGGCTTGCTCCTGCGCGAGTGGGTGATCTCATACGTAATGAGCCGTTCCCCCGAATATCGCGGCAAGAGTTTGCAAGAAATCTTTCAGGACAAAGACTTGCGCGAGGAAGTTTCAAACTATCTCAACAACCTCTCTGAGCAGAAAAAGGCGATTAGCGAGATCATGTTGTCAGCCGCCCAGCTCGCACAAAAGCTCAATAGATTGCCTGATGAGTTCAGGGCTGTTGTGGGCATCCCTGCGGTTGAAGTGCACTACGATGAATCAGCTGCCTTAGGCGATACCTGGAATCAACTAAAAGAGCTGCGCAACGACTTGGCGCATTTCGGGCACCGCAAGAAGCCTTTTGAGGCTGAAACTATCAAGGAAAAGGTGAAAACCTTGATCGACCGCCTGAAGCCACTCGTCCCCCAACGCTCTGAGGCAGACCCAGCCACTGAATGACACGCTGTCTGATCATCACTCTTCTCGTCCTGTTCAGCCTAGCGCTCAGCACCACAGCCCACGCTCAGACGCCTGAGCGCTACGCCTTACCGGCCCCGCTGTGCGCCCTGAGCGCTGCGCGCATCGCCTGCTACGACGTGCACACAGCGGCGCCGCGCTTCATCACGCCAAGCCAGGATCGCGCGGTCGCCTTCACCCTCTCGCCCGCCGCCGATGCGCTGCTCTACCGTACTGAAGATGGGCGCGTCTTGATTGTTGGACTGGATGATCCGCGCCCGCTCCTCATCGCCACCGACGCCTTCCCGCCGGCGCTCTTACCGCACGATGCACACAGCCTTGCTTGGTCGCCCGATGGCGTGACGCTCGCCTACCTAACCTCACAGGGGCTGCAAGTTGCCCTACCAACACCAAGCGGCGCGCCGCACTACCGCTCGGATAGAGCGCGCCAGTACGTGAACTTGCGCTTCTCGCCCTTCGGAAGTCGCTTGGCGGCCCAGGATCATTTGGGCGGCTGGACAGTCTTTGCAATAGTGACGGAAGACGGTATACGGCGCGATTTAAGGCGCATCGGCAGCTGTGACGAACCGAGCGACGCCGCCTGGCTAGACGACAACAGCCTGATCCTTGCGCCATTCAGCGGCGGGCTGCTGCGCCTGAACGTGATCGAGACGGCGGAGCGCGCCTTCCTGGCTGAGGTGTGGCGCACGACTGAAGGCGTTTTCACGCGCCTGACAGCTGCCTACGATGGGACAGTGCGCGCCATGCAGCGCGTCGGCAGCACACCTGAGGGCATCTTGGTCAGCATTGGCGGGGATGGCCTAGCGACGCCCTTCGGCGAGCGTCGGGTGGATGTCGCGATGACATGGCTGGGCAATGGCAGCCGCTTGGCCTACATCACCAGCGGCACGCCCATCGTGGTGATACCCGAGTCGGGCGCTGAGGACGCCCTGCCGCTGCAGCGCATTCAGGCGCTGGACTGGGCCATGCCAGTCTATCAGCGCGTCTCGAACCTCACCCTCGATGCCGACCTGTATTTCCTCGCCCTGGATGGCGTGATGAACACACAGTCCCACCGCATTCAGGTGGATAGCGCCCTGCAGGTGTGGCGCTTGCTCGGGGCGGGCGATCGCGCCCCAGAGCTCCTCTCGCGCCTGCCTGAGGGCGCCCGCGCCTTTGCGCTCAGCCCCGATCGGCAGCAGATGGCCGTCGTCAGCGGACAGACTATCGTGATTCTGCCCGCCCTGAATGCGGCTGAGCTAGCTGCCGCTGCCACGCCCACGCCGCTCGGCAGGCGTGGCACACCAACTCCTGCCCCGCTCAGCCTACCCAACCTGCCGGAGGCACGCTTGGTAGCCCAGCTGCGCAGCAACGCGCTCGCCAGCGTGGATTGGAGCCCTGATGGTAGCTTGATCGCCTTCGTGGATACCGATGGTGCTTACGTCGTCGAGGCGCTGAACGACGGCATCACTTTGCCGCGCCCACTCACCATCGCTGCCAGCACGCCTGAGCGGACATACGATCTGGTGCGCTTCAGCGCCGATGGGCGCTCACTGTTGTTGCGCGCCACATTGAGCAATGGCTCGCGCGAGTTTGCTGTCGCACCACTTTCACAGGGCGGCTGGCGGCGGCTGAACTTCGTGGCTGAGCTGGCAGTGTGGGGCCTGAACGCGCTTTTCACGGTCAGCCGTGCAGGTGATCAGTGGCTGCTGAGCGTCTATGATGGGCAAGCTGAGACTGTCTTGGCGCGTTCGGCGTATCCGATCGTGGCGGTGCAGCCGCTGGGCGCTGCAGCGCGCCCTCAGGAGCAGCAAGTCATCTTTTGGCGGCAGGTCGGCTGGCCGATGGCGGCGGCTGTGCAGCGCATCAGCACAACTGACAATCCCGACGCGCTGCGGGTCGAAAGCCTGCCTTTCGCCCTCCCCGACCCGCAGTTTTCGCCAACAGGGCGCTTTGCCATCGGGCAAGTGCGGGGCAGAAGTGGTAAAATTGATCAACTAATCGTCCTAGACACGACCAACGGACGTGCGGTGGCACTACATAATGTACGTGCCGCTGGTCAACTACGTTGGGTGAGGTGAAAGCTATGGCAGAGCGTATCCTTGTTATCGAAGATGAGCAGCGCATTGCGCAGGTGATCGAGCGCGGCTTGATCTACGAGGGCTTCCGCGTGGATGTGGCACACGACGGCCGTACAGGTCTGGCAATTGCGCGCGATAACCCGCCAGACTTGGTCATCCTGGATTGGCTGCTGCCCGGTATGGATGGCGTTGAGGTCTGCAAGCGGCTGCGCAACGCCTCTAGCGTGCCGATCCTAATGCTGACGGCCAAAGACGCGGTACAGGATCGAGTGGCAGGCTTGGATGCCGGCGCCGATGACTACTTGATCAAGCCTTTCTCGTTTGATGAGCTGCTGGCGCGCATTCGGGCGCTCTTTCGGCGCTCAACCGTCTCCTCGAAGCCCGAGATCTTGCGCTTCGCTGATCTAGAGCTGGATACCGGCACCCATCGCGCTATGCGCAACGGCCGCCCCATCGATCTAACGGCGAAAGAATATGAGCTGCTGGAGCTGTTCATGCGCCATCCGCGCCAAGTGCTGACCCGTGAGACGATCTTCGACCGAGTCTGGAACTACGACTTCGGCGGCGAGAGCAACATCATCGAGGTCTACGTGCGCTACTTGCGCCAAAAAACAGAGGCAGAGGGCGAGCCACGCTTGCTGCACACTGTGCGCGGCGTCGGCTATGTCTTGCGTGAAGACTAACGCTTTTGCTCAGGCAGTTCTCATGGTAGGGCGGCGCGCTGCGCTCTAAGATCAGCAGAGAGAATACTCACTTGAGACCAGCCTTCCTGATGACCATTCGTGCGCGCCTGACGCTCGCCTACTCAGTTCTGCTGGTAGTGGTGATTCTGATCTTCGGCGTCTCGCTCTTCAGCCTGCTCAACTGGGCTTGGCACGCTCAGCTGCAGGAGAATATGCGCCTTGTAGCTGAGCAGGTGATCGGCATTGTCCGTTCCGATAACCTACCTGAGAATGAGGCGCAGCCGGCCATCCGCAAACAGCTGGCGCGGATGCCTCACTTCGCCTTTGCGGTGCAGGTGTGGCGAGAAGATGGTCGCCTAGTCTTTACCACCGATAACATTGACTATAACGCGCCGTTCGACGCCGAGAATCAGAGCAGCCGTGTCGAGATTATGCGCGATATCCGCTTGCCCACTGAAGATATTCACGCCCTCGTCTCCACCTTCCCGATCTACGCTGCCAACGGGCGCTACTTGGGCACGGTGCAGATTCTCTCGCCGCTCACCACGCTGGAAGCTGCCACAGACCGCCTGTTGCGCGTGATGATCGGCGTTGGACTGGTGGCGTTAGTGCTCTCATTCATGATTGGCTCGGTGGTGGCCGGGCAGGTGCTGCAGCCGATTGAGACCATCAATCTGACTGCCAAACAGATCACCGCTGCGGATGACCTGAGCAAACGTATCCCCTACAAGGGCCCAATGGACGAGTTAGGGCAGCTCACTTTGACCTTCAACACCACCCTAGCGCGCTTGGAACGCCTGTTCAAGACGCAGCAGCGCTTCATCGCAGATGTCTCGCATGAGTTACGCACGCCCCTGACCACCCTGCAAGGCAACCTCGATCTGATCAGGCGCTTTGGTGTGGAAGCGGCCTCCCTAGAGGCGATGGAGAGCGAGCTGAAGCGCATGATTCGCCTGGTGAGCGATCTGTTGCTCCTAGCGCAGGCCGACAGCGGCAGCTTGCCGCTGGAAGAGCGCGAGGTCGATCTGGATACGCTGGTGGTGGAGGTTCACAAACAAGCCAAAGTGCTGGCTCAAACCGTCAGGGTGCGCCTCGAGCCACCTGAGCCGGCCCGCGTCAAGGGCGATGCCGACCGCCTGAGGCAGGTGCTGCTCAACCTGGTCACGAATGCCATCAAGTACACACCCAACGATGGTGAAGTGACCCTCAGCCTGACCGTTGAAGGCGGCTACGCCTTCATCCGCGTCAGCGATACTGGGATCGGTATCCCGAAAGAGGATTTGCCCTATATCTTCGAGCGCTTCTACCGCGTCGATAGGGCTCGGGCGCGTCAAATGGGCGGCGCTGGGCTGGGATTGTCGATTGCCAAGTGGATTGTCGAGGCGCATCACGGGCGCATTCAGGTTGAGAGCGAGGTGGGCAAGGGCTCAACCTTCACAGTACAGCTGCCGCGCATGGACGCCGAAATTGAGCCCGAAGCCCTACGCGATACACGCCCGCGCATCCCAATTCTGCGCCCTGCCAAACGCCGAAGTTGAGCCCGCCGCGCAGAGCGCTCAATGTCTGATGATCTTGCTCAGGAAGGTCTGCATGCGCTCGGTGCGCGGCGCAGTGAAGAGCGTCTCAGGGTCGCCCTGCTCGACGATCTCGCCCCGATCCATAAAGATGGCGCGTGTGGCAGCCGCGCGGGCGAAGCCCATCTCATGACTGACGACCAGCATTGTCATGCCCTCATGGGCCAGGTCGAGCATGACGTCTAGCACCTCTTTGATCATTTCGGGGTCTAGCGCGCTGGTCGGCTCGTCGAAAAGCATGATCTTGGGCTGCATAGCCAGCGCCCGAGCGATCGCCACCCGCTGCTGCTGACCGCCGCTCAGCTGGCCCGGATAGGCATCTGCCTTTTCGGGGATGCCAACCTTCGCCAAGAGCTCATGGGCGATCGCGACTGCCTCTTTGCGGCTGCGCTTGCGCACCACCTGCTGTGCCAGGCAGATGTTCTCCAGGGCTGTGTAGTTCGGGAACAAATTGAAGTTCTGAAAGACCATGCCAACCTCAGCACGCACCTTGTTGATGTTCGCCGCCGATTTCAGCGCGATCCCATCCACAACGATTGAGCCGCTGTCG
>JBDNDQ010000063.1:0-18499 GCA_046719055.1 Aggregatilineales bacterium
GGGCCGACCGTCACCAAACCTGCGCTGGCCAGGAAGAAAATCACGCCCGTCGCCAAGCCTAGACTGGCCAGCGCAATGCCGCCACGCGTTGGGCGGTTCTGCGCAGCGTTGCTGATAGCGATGGCCACACCAGCTAGGACTGCCATCCAGCCTGCTAGCGAGAGAAAGCCTAAAATCGAACTCAAAGTCATATCAGCCTCCATCACAAGGAGTGAGTTGCCTACATGGATTGTGCCAGCTTCCATAAATATAGCACAAAGGCAATCGTCCTGTAACAGAAATTCATAAACACCGCCGCTAAAAGCCCAATTTCTAGGAGTTCAAGGCGTCCATTCGGCGAAGGCATCAATGACCGGCTTGATATCGTCCATCATCGGGTACAGGATTGGGCAGGTCACGCCTGCCTCGATGTATTCCTTGACTTTGGCGCGGCATTCCTCGCTTGTGCCGACGGCCATCAGGCTGCGCACGACCGAGTCAGGGATGATCTCGGCGGCGCGGGCGTAGTCCGCCTCTGTGGCGGGCCAGCCAACGATCTGTTGCACGCGGCGGATCAGCTCTGCGTCGACCTTGCTCGCCTTCATGATGTGCGGCTCAGTGCCAAGATAATAGGCGACCAGCTTTTTGCCCTCGCGCATGGCAGCGGCTGGGTCGTCATCTGAGAGGCAGCATACAATCAGCTCAGGCCGATCGATCTCAGCGAGCGTCCGTCCGGCGCGGCGCGCCCCTTGCTCGACCAGCCCCACAGCCTCACGGATGTACTCCACCGAGACGACGTAATTCAGCACCACGCCGTCGCAGATTTCGCCTGCTAGCTCCAGCATGCGCGGCCCGGTGGCGCCAATGTAAATCGGAATATCGCGTGGCGAGGTATCCCCAAAGGCGACATCTAGCTTGACGCGGTCGAGGTGGACAAATTGCCCCTGATAGGTGACTTCCTGCATGGTGAAGAGGGCGCGAATCGCCTCGACGTGCTCGCGCATTGCCTCAAGCGGATGTTCGCGCCGCACGCCCACACGGCTAGCGATCGGCTCCCACCAGGCGCCCAAACCAAGCATGATTCGCCCGCGCCCGTCGGGAGCTTTGCCGGCTAGCTCCCATAGGGTGCTGAAGGTCGCCGCAATGACGGCAGGATTGCGCGTCCAGATCGGCAGCACGCCGGAGCCGATCCGCAGGCGGCGCGTCTGAGCGGCAAAGGCGCTCATGAGCACGATGCAATCACGGGCCAGGCGCGTATCAGCCTGCCAAATTTCAGAGAAGCCGCGCTCTTCGGCATAGCGCACCATGTCTAGCTCGTGGGGGATGCTGTGTTTATCTTGCATATAGAGCGCCATACGTTGTGGCATAGTTGCTATCCTTTGGGATGAAGGCGTGTACGGTTGTGTGAGTTCAATCTAAAACAGCGATACCGACGCTCAAGCCGCAGATATCGGCAGCGCCGGCTTGGCGGAGCGCCTCTGCGCAGGCACGCATGGTTGCCCCTGTGGTGATCACGTCGTCTACCAGCAGCAGGCGCAGATCACGCACCTGCTCAGGATCGGCGCGGAAGGCGCCAGCAACGTTGGCGGCGCGCTCCTGCCGATTCAAACCGACCTGCGGGGCAGTATCTCGGATGCGTTGTGCTGCATCGGGCAGGTAGAGCAGCTTTAAGTGCACCGCCAAGGCCTGCGCCAACAAAGCGGCTTGATTATAGCCACGCTGCGCCAAGCGATCGGGGTGTAGTGGCAGTGCCACAATTGCTTGCGCTTGAAAATCGCCTCGCGCAAAGGCTTCGGCAAGGCGCGCCGCCAGAATTGGTGCCAGCGGGCGCACGCCCTCATACTTCAAGGCGTGGATAGCGTCCCGCAGAGCGCCTTCAAAGGGTGCAGCGGCGATATGCAGGCGCAAGGCGCCCTCTGGCGTGTGCAGAATCGGCGGGAAGGGCAGCTGGGCAAGGCAGTGCGGGCAATAGCGGCTGCCCAGCCTTCCGCAGGCGAGGCAGTGCGGCGGGAAGAAAAAATCCAGCGCGCTGTGCCAGAGCGCCTGTAATAAATTACCCGCCTTGTGGGCGGGCAGTCGATCCGAATGCGGCACCGCTGAAGTCAATTATAACCGCCTTGCAGCACGATGATCAGCGATGGGCCCAGCAGCACAAGCCAGATGGATGGGAAGATCAAGAACACCATTGGGATCATCATCTTGACAGGCGCTTGATGAGCCTTCTCTTGGGCGCGCTGGCGGCGCTTGACGCGCATCTGATCGGCTTGAATGCGCAGAATCTTGCCAATGCTCACACCCAGCTGATCAGCCTGGATGATAGCAGCCGTGAAGCTGGTCACGTCGGGCACATCCATGCTGGCAGCCATATCGCGCAGCGCCTCGCGGCGCAGCTTGCCGTAGGCGATCTCTTGGATCACGCGCCCAAAGGCCTGCGCCAGCTCGTTATCCCACTTATCGTAGACTTTGCCCATCGCTTGGTCGAAGCCCAAGCCCGCCTCCACACAGATGGTCAGCAGGTCAAGCGCATCGGGCAGCGCCTTCACGATATTCTCCTGACGCTTCTTGATCTTGCTGTTCAGCTGTGACTCGGGCATGTAGTAGCCCAAGAAGGCCAGGAAGGCCGTCAGACCGAAGGCAGCCAGTGGGTCTAAGCGGAGCGTGACGAACGCAACGAAGGCGCCGCCAATGCCCAACATGATCATCAGCATGATGCGCGTACCGAAGAAGGTGCGCGGGTCCATTTTGTGGGTCTGCCCGGCTAGCTCGATTTTACGGCGCGCCGCTTCGATTTGGCTGTCGGGGGTCAGGCGGCTGAGGCGATTGGCTAGCCCCTTGAACAACGGCAACAAGACGCGATCCTTGAAGCCTAGCGACATCTCTAGTTCTTCCAGAGAGCCAGGCGTCTCGCGTTCGGCAAACTCGGCAAGGCGCTCTTGCAGGGGATCGCCCTTATTTTCGCGTAAGCCAGCCCATAGCAAACCCGCCAGCAAGCCTAAGCCGCCCAAGCCGATCACGATGAGCGCGATCATCTGAATCGTTGAAGTATCAGTTGCTCCCGGTGGCATCTCGAAACACTCCGCTAGATATCGATCGAAACGATACGTTGAATAGCCGCCATGCCAGCAACGATCATGAAGGCGCCAACAGCTAGCATTGGCCAGCCGCAGCCAGGATTGCTGAAAAGATTGCTCATGTAGCGCGGGTTGATCACGAAGAGGACAATGCCCAAGAAGATTGGCAGACCGCTGATCAACCAGCCTGTGATGCGCCCTTGCGCCGTCAGCACGCGAATTTCGCCGAAGAGCTTGATGCGCTCACGGATGGTGTGCCCGATCGTCTCTAGGATTTCAGCCAGGTTGCCGCCCACTTCACGCTGGATGTTGACCGCTGTGAAGCACAAGTCCAGCTCTGCGCTTGGCATGCGCTCCAGCATGTGGTCGAGCGCCTGCTCGAGTGGGATGCCCAATTGCACCTCGCGCACCACACGTTGAATCTCGGTGCTGGTTGGCTCGGGCATCTCGCGGGAGATAGCCTCCAGTGCCTGCAGCACGCTATAGCCCGCCCGCAGGGAGTTAACCCACATGCCCAGCAAGTCGGGCATTTGCTGCTCGAACTTCTTCAAGCGCTGTGTCTGCTTCCTGGCTACATACAAGCGTGGCATGAAGAAGCCCGCGCCCGCCGCGATGATCGCTTGGACAGGCTGCATCGGGAACAGCAAGAAGAACGACAAAAACGCCATGCCAATCACAGCGACAACGTGCAGTCCGAAGTACTCGCCAACAGTCAGCTTGAGGTCGGCGCGGGCCAGCTGGGCACGTGCACCCTTACCCCATTTGGTATCGCCAACTGCCTTGTCTGCTACTTCAACTAGGGCATTTTTCTTCTGTTTCTGGCGTTCGCGCTCTTCCCGCTCAAACTCTTCAGAGAGCTTGATAAGCGAGCTGGTCTCGGAGTAGACGCCCAGGCGCTCTTCGATGTCTTCAGTCTGCCTCGAGCGCATACTCAGCGCTACGATGATCAGCACTGCCAGCAGCACGACCAGAATGATGACTACAACAACTGGATTCATCAGCCACCCTCTCGGTACATTACGTCTAGTTACCAATTGTAATCTGAACGACGTTACAACCGACAACTCCGGACGGCAAGAACGCAGTTAGGCGCTTAGTAGCGCAGCCCACTGCCGATGCCGAAGGTCGCAGGCGGCAGATGGATGCCCGCCGCTTCGATCTTGTCAATGAACTTCGGACGGATGCCCGTCGGGCGGATGCGTCCGATGACTTGCCCACCTTCTAGGCCCGTCTGCTCGAACTCGAAGATGTCGGTCATGGTGATGACCTCGCCTTCCATGCCCTGTATCTCAGTGATCTTCACAACCTTGCGCTTGCCATCGCGCAGACGCTCTTGTTGGCAGATCACATCTACAGCAGAGGCAATCTGCTCACGGATGGCGCGCACGGGCAGCTCCATGCCTGCCATCAGGCACATGGTCTCCAGACGTGCGATGCAGTCGCGCGGTGAGTTGGCATGGGCTGTCGTCAGCGAACCGTCGTGACCGGTGTTCATGGCTTGGAGCATGTCCAGCGCCTCGCCGCCGCGGCACTCGCCGATGACGATGCGGTCTGGGCGCATACGCAGCGAGTTGATCACCAAATCGCGGATGGTCACCTCGCCTTTGCCTTCGATGTTAGCCGGGCGCGACTCAAGGCGCACTACATGCTCTTGCTGCAGCTGCAGCTCGGCTGCGTTCTCAATAGTCACGATGCGCTCGTCGCCAGGGATGAAGTTTGAGAGCACGTTTAGCAAGGTCGTCTTGCCCGAGCCGGTGCCGCCGCTCACAACCATGTTCAGGCGGGCTTGCACACAGGCAGCAAGGAACTCGGCAATTTCTTTGGTCAATGAGCCGAAGCGAATCAGGTCTTCGATGGTGAGCGGCTTCTTAGAGAACTTGCGGATGGTGATGGTCGGCCCGTCGATAGCTAGCGGGCGGATGACGGCATTCACGCGCGAGCCATCGGGCAGGCGAGCATCCACCATAGGCGAGCTCTCATCGATGCGGCGCCCCAACGGCGAGACGATGCGATCGAGCACACGCAGCACATGATCGTCGTTCTCGAAGACGGTCGAAACGCGCTCCAGGCGCCCGCGCCGCTCGACGTAGACGTTCTTCGGGCCGTTCACCATGACCTCGGTAATGGTCTCATCAGCCAGGAGCGGCTCCAGCGGGCCGAAGCCCAGAATTTCAGAGACCACCTGCTTGTAAAGCTGCTCTTTTTCCGTCTTGGAGAGCGTGATCGCCTCGTCTTGTAGGATGGTGTTGAAGACTTCTAGGATGCGCTGTTGAGTCTCGGGCGCGCGCGGATCATCGCGCGGATCGAGCTCCGAGAGCAGCATCTGCTGCACACGGTTGCGCAGGTCTGTATAAGAGCCAGCGCCAGCGCCTACACCACTGGGTGCACGGCGGCTGCGCAAGCTGTCCAGGCGTGATGTTTCCTCGCCTTGCGGGCGGGCGGCTGGCGCTGCCGAAGGGCTGCTCGCAGGCGGCTGCGGGCTGCGGCTAGCGCTCCCTTGTGTCTGTTGATCCTTGTTGATACGCTTCAAGATTCCCACAATAGTTACTCCTACAACTTATTAGCGCCTACGATAAGCGATCAGCCCCCGCCGAACAAGCGCCCTAAGCGTGAAGTAGGCGGCTTGGCAGGCGCTGGTAGCTGTTGCGGTGTGCTGGGCGGCTCTTGCTTGGCCTTCAAATGCTCGATCAACGCGTCGGCTAGAGCAATTAGATCGCGAGCAGGCGACTGGTTGCGATCTTTGGCGATGACCGAGATGCCGCGATTGACGGCGAAGAGCACGCGCTTCTCATCCATTGGAATGACGGCTAAGGCTTTGCGGCGCAGCTTCTGCTCAAAAACGCCGACAGCGATCGCCACTTTTGAGCGCTCTAGGTCGGGCGTCACCCGATTCAAGACCAGCTGGGTCTTCTCCTCAGGATATTCAAGGCTACTCAACAGAGTCATAGTCGCCAAGCCGTTCTTCAGGGCGGGCAAGGTCGGATTCAAGACCAGCAAAATGCGAGAGGCTATGTCGAAGAGCGCAAGCGCCATTTCATCAATGCGCGAGCTCATATCTAGGACGATGTAGTCGAATATGCCGCCCAGCTTTTCGATCAACAAGGGCACCTTAGCAGCTGGCACGTACTCGGCATCTTCAGGGCGCAGCGGCGCCGCCAAAACGCGCAGGCCGCTATCGTGCGTCACCAGAACACCATTGACCAAGTCGATATCCAGGTCATCGACGCTTCGGATCAGCTCAACGATGGTAGCATGGGGCTTCAGGTTCAAGAAGACGCTCACATCGCCGAATTGCAGGTCGCAATCCACCAGTAAAACGCGCACGCCCTCGCGCATCAGCGCTGCGGCTAGGTTTGTGGCGATGGTGGTTTTGCCCGCGCCGCCCTGCGGACTGTAGACCGCGATGACGTGCGCCATCCGCTCTTCCTCAACGTCGAGCTTCTTCTTCTCCTTCTTATCATCGCTGACGGCTAGCACAGCCAGTGAGCGTACGTCCTCTGCCACGCGGCGCACAGTGGCATAGAGCTCCTCGGCGGGTGGCGGCTTGGTTAGGAAGTCGCGGGCGCCTGCCTGCAAGGCGCGGCGGATGTACTCCGCCTCGCCCTGCACGCTCATCATAATCACGCCGACGGTAGGCACACTGCGGCGCAGCTCGCTAGCTGCCGAGAGGCCGTCTATATCCGGCATGTTGATGTCCATCAGCACAACGTCGGGATTCAGCTCGATAGCTAGCCGAATCCCCTCGCGACCGCCGCTCGCCATGCCAACAACTTCAAAGTCTGACTCGAACGCCAGCAGCTTCTGAATGCGCTCGCGTGCCTCTGGGATATCGTCGACGATCAGGATTCTAATCTTTTTCTCAGCCATCGGCTCCCCCTTTCAGACGTGGTAGGCTTAGCGCTCCTGCGTGCCGAGTATGAGCTCGTCGGACAGAATCAGGCGTCGAATCGAGCGAATAGCGGGCTCGAGTGAGTAGGGCAAAGCGGCTGGCTGCGGCACGCGATACTCTGAAATCATGTACTCCAGTGAGACGGCGTTGGTGGAAGTCGGTGGGGCGTTGCGGTCGCGGGCGGAGCGCAGGGCGAGCGTGATGGGCAGACGCGACTCAATTGCCCAGACCAGAGCAACTGCCTCTTGCGGTTCCATCGCCAATGTGATGATATCTTTGGGCGGCAGCGGCGTGAAGGTTGGCGTTGGCAGCGGTGTTGGGCCGCCACGCGCAGGGTCGTAGGTGGGCGGCGGCAGTGGCGTTGGGCGGCGGTTTAGGAAGTCGCCATCGGGCGGGAAGGTGCCGACGTGGATCACGAGTGCATTTTGGATGGTGCGCTGCGTGACAAGGCGTGGGCGCTGTATCTCACTCGGGCCGACGATGATCGGGAAGGGGAAATCGCCGCTTGGCTCAAGGCGCCCTTCGATGCCTTGCTGGAACTCGAGCGTCCCATCCTGCTTCAGCACAGTCAGCGTGATTCGATTGGGCAGGCGTGTCTGGAACGCGTCGTCCACATCTACGAATAAGAAAGAGATGATGATATCGACAGTATCGCCGCTCATAGGGGCGTGCGCTACGTTGGTCAGGCGGTCGACGGGCATGGCGACGGCCACCAAGCCGTTAGGCAGGACGGCAGCTGCATCTGAGCCGGCTGAGGCAATCTGCGAGATGTTATCGACTATCTGCGTGGAGAGCACAGGTGCCTCGCGGGCGATGTCCGTGCGCGCGATACGCCCGACTACTTCACGGACGGAGTCGATATTGTTAGCAGGGAGCGACTCCTTTGGCCAGGGGCGCAGCGCCACGCCATCTTCAGGGATGACAATGCCGCGTGGCAGCTCTTGGATGGCGATCACGATCTCGACGAATTCGACGGGCGGGATCGGCGTGAACGGTGGTTCTTGGATGGCGATTGGATCGCCAGGTTGTGGTGCAGGGGCTTGATTTTGATTCTGCTGCAGCAGCAGCACCGCCGCACCGCCGCCTAGCACCACTATGAGCAATAACAAGATCAGAAGACTTCGGTTCATGACTTTCTCCCAAAAGGACACACTGTGCTAGCGTAACTTCTGCGCTGCTTCAAATAAGTTAAGTGTATCCGCAGTGCGCGAATGTGCAAGCCCAACACTTGTACTGCTCAGCTGAAAAGCGCCTAGCTGATGTTAGTGGGCAGGGCGATCTCAACCCGATTCGGCTCCCCTTCGATGCTCTGAAACTCTATCTGTCCGCCCACTAACTCGATACGCTCTGCCAATCTAGCTAGGCCGAACATCTTGTGCTTGTTCTGTTCAACCGCCTCTTCAATTTCGGTGATGGTCAGCCCGTTGAAGGTGACAGAGGCTTTGGCAGGATTGCCAGCGATATCAAGGACGATATCGATCTTGCTGGAGCGGGCATTATCACGGGCGTAGCCCAACAGCTCTTGCAGGCTGCGGAAGAAAGTCACTTCGGTGTGTGGCTCCAGGCGGCGCTCTTCGCCCACCACGTTGATGCGTGTTTCGATGCCGCTTTTATCCATGAAGACATCCACATAGCGGCGCATGGTGGGCACCAAACCCAAATCGTCGAGCATCATTGGGCGCAGCTCGAAGATGAAATCGCGCACGCGCTGGAAGGTGGTGCTGGCGGCGGTTTTCAGGTTTTCTAGCTCTTCGGTGGCGCGGCTGGGGTCGCGATCGAACAGGCGGCGGCAGATTTCGGCTTGCAGGATGAAGTTGGTGAGCGATTGGGCCGGGCCGTCGTGCATTTGACGGGCAAGGCGTTGGCGTTCGCTCTCCTGAGACTGTACCAGGCGGATGATCGTCTCGTTGGAGAGCCCGGTTTCACCTGCACTTTGCTGCCCAGTGCTGAGTGGGAGATCCGGCAGCGCGACGCCTTCCAGGCGGTTCAGCGCGTTATTGAGCAAATTGCCAAAGTACTCCAGCTGCGCACGATCTTGCTGGAGCTTTTCCAGCTGTGCCTGCGAGGTGAGTAGGCGGGTGCGCGTATCTAGGGCTGAGTTGTAGACCACCTTGATATCGTTGCGAGGGACTGTGTCGAAGTTCTCCTCGATGCGCTTCATTTGGGTCGTCACTTCCGCGCTGCGCTGCTGCAGACGGCGGAATTCGGCTTGCGACTGATCGATCATAGACTGAATTTCGCGCAGTCGCTTGGCGATTTGCTCACGTTCAGCGCGCAGCTCGCTGATCAACGTGTCCTTAGTGTGCGTCGTCATGCCTAGATGCTCCTGAACAGCTGTTTCTGGTCAAGCCTAGTCGTTTTCGTTTTCCGGCGGCGGGTTGAACTCCTCAGCGCGCACCCAGCCGCGTTTCAGGGCGTAGACTGCCGCCTGGGTGCGCCCGCGCACGTTTAATTTGGTCAGGATAGATGTGATGTGGTTGCGCACGGTCTGATGGCTGATGCCTAGCTCTTGGGCGATAGCTTTATTATGCAGGCCGCGCGTTACACAACGCAAGACTTCCATTTCGCGCGGGCTAAGCGGCAGATGGCGCTCGCTCTCTTCGCCTGAGCTGCCTTCGCGCTGTGCTGCCAGCCATAAGTGCATAGCTTGCGGTGTGTAGATGCGCTCACCGATCACATAGTTGCCGCAGGCTACTGCACGGATAATTCTGAACAATCGCTCGGCTTCCACGCCTTTGGTACAGTAGGCTGAGGCGCCCACCTGCATGGCGTAGAGCATTTGTTCGGCCTGATCATGTGCGGTGAGCATCACAACGGCGATATGCCGGTGAAGCGCTTTCAAGCGCGCTGTCACTTCCAGGCCGTTCAAGGTTGGCAGATTGATATCCAGCAGCACTACGTCGGGTTGCAGGTGCTCAGCAAGCTGTAGAGCATCCTCACCGTTGCCTGCCTCTGCCACCACCTTCATATCGGCTTCCAACTCGATCAGCTTGCGCAAGCCACCGCGCATCAATGGATGATCGTCCACGATTAGCAAAGTGATTGGGCGGCTAGCTGGATCGGCTGGTTTTTCCTCAAGGCTCATGCTCACCACTTCCACACAGTGCGCTTTTGCATAAGTATACATTGATCTAGCTCGAAACGAGTCGGCGCTGTATCACAAAAGTTGAGCAGTCTACCGCCAGACTGCACCTTGACGCCCTGCTGCCTCTCGGCTACAATGGCCGTTCAGACTTTGACATATTCAGGCTAAGAGGAGTCACCACTCGTGACGGAAACCTATACCCTAGAAGCAGAGGCGCGCACGGTGCTCGGCAAGCAGGTGAAGCAGCTGCGCCGTGCTGATCGCGTGCCAGCCATCATTTACGGGTTGGGCGAGGCCCTGCCGATCACTTGCCAGCGGCGCCCCCTTGAAGTTGTGCTGCAAAAAGCTGGCGGCACGCATCTTGTGCGGATCACAGTCGGTGGGCAGACCTATGATACCCTTGTGCGCGAGGTGCAGCGCGACAGGATCCGCCGCGATGTTCTGCACGTCGATTTTTTGAGGGTAGACCTGGCCAAGAAACTGCGCACGGAAGTCTCGATCGTGCTGGTAAACGTGCCCAAACTCTCTGCAGACCTCATGTTGACGCATCCTATCCTCTCGATTGAGGTGGAGTGCCTGCCGACCAACATCCCTGATCACATCGAGGTAGATGCCTCTCAGTTGCAGGCGCTTGGCGCCAAGCTCACTGTCGCTGATCTACCCGCCCTAGAGGGGGTGCAGTATCTCGCCGATCGCCATGAAGTGATCGCGCGCGTTGAGTCGCTGACGGGCGGCGTAACTGAGGAGACAACCGACGGCCAGACGGTCATGGCTGAGCCTGAGGTGATCGAGCGCGGCAAGAAGCAAGAAGAAGAGTTCTAAGCCGACCGTCTGCCGTCATAGCGCGCTCGGATCGGCGGCGAGCTGCTGTAGGCGCGCCCAAAGTGCAGGATGCAGCTCGAGGCTGCCCCGCTGCAACGCCTCCGCGCGCAGCGCAGCGCTGCGCGCGCCCGGCAGACGCAGTGCTTGCCCATCGGCAGTGGGCAGCGCTGTGAGCATATCAGCCAATGCACTCAGTTCATCAGCCATACGTGAGGGCTCAGCCCGAAATAGCCCGCCGCTGAAGGCGAGGAACAAAAAGCCGAGATCGTACTCGGATTGTGCTTTGTGAGCAGGCTGCGCACCGATTAACGCGCTGCAGAGCGCCTCGATGGTCAAGTTGAGTAGGAAGCCTTTAGCACCGCCGAACGTTCGCACGGCGTGAGCCTGCTCGGGCTGTGTCGTGTAGGTGCCGTCAGCGGCAATGAAACGCTGTGGCGGCAAGGCGCGTCCTTCAAGCTGTGCTAACAATACCTCGCTCCACACGCCTTCAGTCGTGGCAAAATCGCCGACGATAGGCGCTCCATCGGTGCGCGGCAAGGCCACACACATCGGATTCACGCCCAGAGCAGGCGCATTGGTGCCAGGCGGCGCTGCAAAAGTGCCGCCGACGTTCATAACCACGCCGAGCAGGCCCGCCTGTGCAATGCGCTCGCCAAACGGCGCTAGGCGCCCGTAGCGCGCTGCATTGCGCAGCGCAATTAGACCTAGTCCGTATGTATTAGCGCGCTCGATTGCCAGTGCCGTGCAAAAATGCGCAGCCAGGATGCCCAACTCACGCTGACCATCCACTAAGGCAGCAAAGCCCCGATCCTTTTCAAGGCGCGGCTTGCCCTGCCGCTCACGGATTGCCTTCGGCAGCGCCAATAGCTTCAAAACGCCATGTGAACGCACGCCACACAGCTCCGCATCCAGGTATTCCGATACAATCAGCGTTGTTTCCTCATCGCTTAAGCCACGTATTTGGCAAATCGCCGTCAGCGTAGCCCGCACAGTCTCGATAGAAAGCATGAGCGCCGTCACAAGAACACCTTTATCCCTTGGGCTGAGCCTGTCTCGTTTTGTGCACTCCCAAAAAATTCAGCCTTTACAACCTGTGGCGCATGTGCTATACTCACGGGCAGTGACGCGGGGTAGAGCAGTGGCAGCTCGTCGGGCTCATAACCCGGAGGTCGCAGGTTCGAATCCTGCCCCCGCTATCTCGGTACGGTGCCCTCTGTGTAGAGGGCGCTTTTTCATTCCTCACGTCCGCCCGAATTCTTTTGCCAGCTGCGCCGCGCTGATGTGGATGAGCGTTGGGCGCCCGTGCGGGCAGCTCAACGGATGTTCACAGCGCTCCAGCTGACGGAGCAAGTCGTTCATCTCAGTGTAGCTCAAAATTTGCCCAGCTTTAACCGCTGCTGCCTTGCAGATGCGCTTGATCAGCTGCGCCTCCAGGGCTGACTCGCCCACAGCTCTGCCGCTTTCAAGGTCGGCTAGCACTTCGGCGACTGCCTCTGATGGGTTGTGCTTGCTCAGCACAGCGGGCACAGCGTGAACACGCACCATATTCGCGCCGAAGGGCTCAATCTCAAAGCCCAGCGCGCGCAAGGACTCGGTATTTTCCTCGATCAAGCGCAAGATGGCAGGCGGCACGCTCAAACTGAACGGCTGGAGCGTCCGTTGGGCGCTGGGCTTGCGCTGAGCTTGAGCGCGCATGTACTCCTCGTAGAGGATACGCTCGTGGGCGGCGTGCTGATCGATTAAATACAGGCCGGCGGGCGCCTCAGCCACGATGTATGTTGCCGCCACCTGGCCGACGACGCGCATCGGTGGCAAGCTGCGCGGGCGCTGCGTTGAGCCCTCTTCGGGCAGTGAATCAGGCGCTCCCCCAGTTGCAATCTGCTGTGTGTGGCGCCCTGAATCCTCTGTGTTGAGCCGCATAGCCGCTTGAGCCTTTGGTGGGGCGCTCAGGGCGCGCCATGGCTGGTCAGGCTCTGCGCTGAAGCCTGTAAAAGTAGGCAAGCCGCTGCCAGCACCCAGCACAGCGCGCCGCACAGCGCGTTGCACAGCGCTGAAGACCGCCTCAGGCGCACGGAAGCGCACCTCTGCCTTTGTCGGATGCACATTCACGTCGACCTCTGCAGGCGACATCACGATCATCAGCACGGCGATTGGGTAGCGATCCTCAGGCATCAGCGTGCGATAGGCCTGCACCACAGCGTGATTCAAACTGGTATCCTGAATGTGCCGCCCGTTGACGAATAATGTGATGTAGGCGCGCGTGTTGCGGTGCAGCGTTGGTGCGCTGGTGTAGCCGTAGATGGCGATCGGTGGATGCTCTCCTTCAGGCGGCTGTATCGGCAGCAGCTGTTGCACAATTTCCAAGCCGAACGTCTCGACCAGTACATCGGCGAGGTTGCCGTTGCCGCTCGTGGCAAAACTCAGGCGTCCGTCTTGGCTCAGGCTGAAGCGCACATCGGGATAGGCCATCGCGTAGCGCATCAGCACACTTTCGATCTGGCGGCGTTCCGTCAGCTCGGACTTTAAGAATTTTAGGCGCGCTGGCGCATTGAAAAACAGATCCTCAACGCTTAGGATAGTGCCCTGCGGCGTGCCTTCGGCGCGTTGTTCCAGCAGGCGCCCGCCCTCGACCCGTAAAAACGTGCCAACCTGCGCCTCGACGTGCCGCGTCAGCATGGTCACACGCGCCACGCTAGCGATGCTCGCCAGTGCCTCGCCACGAAAACCGAGCGTCTGTAAATGGTCTAAATCTTCAATGCGCTGCAGTTTGCTGGTGGCGTGCCGCGCAAAGGCGATCGGCGCTTCCTCAGCGGGGATGCCGCAGCCATCGTCGCTGACGCGGATGAGCTTGCGCCCACCACCTTGCACTTCCACCCGAATGCTGCGCGCCTGAGCATCTAGGGCGTTCTCAATCAGCTCCTTAACCACAGAGGCAGGGCGTTCAACGACTTCGCCAGCGGCAATTTGAGCCGCCACAGATTCAGACAAGATACGAATCGGCATAGCACTCTCCACTGGGCTAGATTTTAGCGCGCTAACCTGTAAAAGCGTGCAATCTGTCCGCCTTTGACGTTACACTCGGAGAAAATTTCGTACTAAAGAGAGTCTATACATGCAGAACGCGATCCAAGAGGAGCCAACCGCACACGATGTCATCCCCGATCTGCGCATCGTGCCAACGGATAGCTTGATCCCGCATGAAGAACACGATCCGCAGCGCTCAGCGCCCTTAATCGAACGCATTCGTGCTGCCGCGACGTGGCTAAACCCGCCTGTGGTGGCGCCGCTAGATGCCGAGCGCTACGTCATCCTCGATGGCGCTAACCGCCACTTCGCCCTCAAGACGCTCGGCTATCCGTATATCCTGGTTCAAGTGGTCAACTACGAGAGCAAAGCCGTACAATTAGAGACGTGGCACCATGTGATCAGCGGCCTCTCGTGGTTCGAGTTCTTGCGCAATCTACGCGCGATCAAGACCTTTCAAATCGAGAGCACCGACCTGCTGAGCGCACGCGCTGCCCTAGCACGCCGCGAAGTACTTGCCTACACTGTGCTGAGCGATAAGCGCGCCTACACGCTCAACGCTGAGGTTAGCACGCTAGCGGCGCGCACGGCAGTTTTAAGGGAAATGGTCAACACGTATAAATCGCGCGGCACGCTCAACCGCATCAACACGGATTCAATCAGCATGGCGCGCCGTCTGTATCCTGAGGCAGTCGCTATCGTGGTCTTTCCACGCTATCACCCCGCTGAGATCATGGTCGCGGCACGGGATGGCATTCATCTGCCGCCCGGCATCAGCCGCCACATCATCTACGGGCGTGCTATGCGCTTGAACTATCCGTTGAGCGCCCTGGCCGAAACGGGCGAGACGCTTGCCGAGAAAAATGCCGCGCTCCACCGCTGGATTCAACAGCGCATGGCTGAGCGCCGCGTGCGCTACTACGCCGAGCCAACTTACCTGTTCGATGAGTGATGGAATGCTATGGAAATCCAGTTCGTAGACCCGAGTCAAGTCCCGCAGCCGCGCGAGAAAGTGCGCATCGAGCGCTTTGAGGTGGCGCCCTATCCGGATGGCTGGCGCATCAAGCTGAACGTCGATGTGACCGCCTTCCAAGAGCGCCCAAGCTTAGAGCTGCGCGTGCTGCGCCTGCCTGAAGAGCGCGTTATCGCTGAGCTGAGCATCATCGAGACCATGCATCGGCAAATGGAGTTCACGGTGCACGTGCGCGGTCTGGACTCGCCCAACGGCGACTACCTGGCTCAGGCTGACCTGTACTACGAAGAGCGGACAGCGCCTTACGATCAGCGTGAGGTGCCCTTCAGCATCAACGTCTAGGCCGCACAGCCGATCTGAAGGCTGATCATCGCATGATAAGCGTACTCCTTGCCTTGATTGAAGGGTGGATCAAGGCAAGGAAAATTGCATCTGCTTGCGCCAAACAGTCAGCACAATCGCCCTGGACGACTCGACACAGCATAGCTCCACCTGGCCCCCAGAGTACAGCCACACTTGTGCATGGCTAGCCGCCTAGCCATACCTTGCGCACCAGAGCAAGCGTCATCAGGCAATCGCCAAGGGCGTTGTGTGTGTTATGCGTCGGGATGCCGTGCGCTGCGCAAGCCTGACTTAGCTTTACCCAGCGGCCGCCGTTGGCGTAGGCGCGCATGGCGCATTGGAAGTCGGCGAGCTGCTCATACGGCGCAATTGGCAGCTGGCACATAGCATCCGATTGCCTCATCAGGCGCAGGTCGAACTCGGCGTTGTAGACGACCACCGTCCGACCGCGAATCAGGCTCAAAACCCGCTCACGGACCCTATGCCACGTTGGCTGGGCGGCCACCTGCTCGTTCGTGATGCCGTGAATCGAGATAACATCATCAGGAATTGGCAGGCTCGGCTTGACTAACTGATCGAGCAGCACCTGCCCAGTGTGATCGATAACGGCGATCTGGCAAACTTCAGCTCGGCTGCCCAGACCGGTCGTCTCAGTATCGAGCACCAGGAAGGGGATGTTATGCAAGTTCATTAGGGCGGCTCCTGAAAGCACAGAGACGGACAGAGTCCGCCTCTACGCGTTGTGCAGCTTACTTTTTGTAGCCTAGAACATCCACCACAGCGCGGACGGCTTTCGCGCTCACTTCCAGCATGGCTTTCTCTTCATCGTTCAAGTCCATGATGATGACGCGCTCCATGCCTTTAGCGCCCAGCACACACGGCACGCCGATGAACAGGTCGTGATAGCCGTACTCGCCCTGCAGATAGACCGCGCAGGCGATCACGCGCTTCTTGTCTTTCAAGATCGCCTCGATCATGCTGACAGAGGCTGAGGCAGGCGCGTAGTAGGCGCTGCGGCCCATCAGGCTGACCAGCTCGCCGCCGCCCTTACGGGTGCGCTCGATGATAGCTTGCAGCTTTTCCTCGCTCATCAGCTCACGGATTGGGATGCCCGCTACCGAGGTGTGGCGCGGCAGCGGCACCATCTCATCGCCGTGCCCGCCTAGCACGATACCGTGCACATCTTCCACGCTCACGCCCAGCTCCATCGCGATGAAGGTCTTGTAACGGGCTGTATCCAGCGCGCCCGCCTGACCGATCACGCGCTCGCGCGGGAAGCCGCTGACCTCTTTCACGACGTGACACATCGCATCTAGCGGGTTGGTGACCACAACTATGATACTGTTGGGCGAGTATTTCGCTAGCTCCTCAGTGATCGGCCCGACCACATCTTGGTTGATCTTAACTAGCTCATCGCGGCTGGGAAACTTGCCTGTGACGGGATCTTTGCGGCGCGGCACGCCAGCTGTGATGAGGATCACATCCGAGTTGGCGGTCTCTTCGTAGCCGTTCGTGCCGACCAGCTTTAGGTCGAAGCCTTCCACAGGCGCCGACTGGGCTAAGTCCAGTGCGATGCCCTGCGGCAAGCCTTGCACCACGTCTACCAAGACCACATCAGCGAGTTCTTTGCTCACGATCCAGTGCGCGGCGGCAGAGCCAACTGCGCCTGCGCCAACAACAGTGACTTTTTTACGCATGAGAGCGTCCTTTCTGGAATTTAAGTCTTCACAGGATGAGGACGGGAAAACGCCCGTCCTCCATCCTTCAGATCGCTAGGTTTTAGTCGCTAGAGGTGCTGCGTCCGGCGGTCAGGGTGGCCTGATAGGCTTTCAGCGCTTCGAGCTTACCTTCAGCAGCCAGCGCAGCTTGGGTAGGCCACGTCTCTGGCTTGCCGACCATGCGCACGCCAGCGCTGCGTACAACTTTCTCGATTTCATCGGGCCGCATCGCGGCCAGTTTGGCGAAAGTATCCACGCCTGCCGCGATGAGTGCCGCCGAGATCTTCGGCCCGATGCCCTCGATGAGGGTCAGGTCATCGGGCGTGGCGGCGGACTCAGCGGCCTCCGGCGCAGGCTGAGCAGGCTTAGGGGCCTGATCGGGCAGGCGCGCCTCTGGAACTTGGGCGTAAGCGGGCTGCTCGACGGCTGCATAGGCGCCCGGCGCCACCTCAGTCACAGCGGATTCAACCTCGGCTGGCTCGGCAGGCTGATCAGGCGCGGCTGCGGCAGCTTCCACAGCGGCAGCGGCAGCCGCAGTCGCTGGCGCAATGTTCAGCGCGGCTGCCAGCTCAGAAGGCTCTGCCGCGCCGGCATGGGTTAGCGTCTCGGTGTGGGCTTCGGCGTGCGCCTCATCGCCCTCGGCGTGATGCTCCGCGTGCCCGTGACCTGTGTAGAGCGGCTCTGACCAGTCGTCGTGCTTCAGCCAGGGCCGTGCAGTGAACAACCATACGAGCGTCCCGCCGAGCAGCAGCAGCGCGCCCAAGATCAAGAACAAATTCAGGCGGCTGACATCGCTGCCGCCGCTAGCAGAGGCGAGCCCAAAGACCAACATCAGCAAAATCAGCCCGCCGCCGACTACGAACGCAATCGTGCTTTCAAATTCTGTGAGCTTCTGACGAACTTGCACGGAAAACTTCCTTTATGTGTGCTCTCAAGGCGGCCAACCGCCCCTAGTCTTGCTGGAAACGACTTGCTGCACATTATAGCCAACAACGCGCCAAACGGGTAGCGCCCAGAAGCTTGCTTTTACCATTTGCCGCGCGCTACAATCCTAAGCAGATCAAAAGCCTTTTTTGAGGATTTTGCCATGCACCTTACCGATGAGCAGATGCAACGCGCCGCTGATTTTGTGCGCACCTATCTGCGCCAGACCGCCCTAGCCTGCTCCCCGCATAATGCCGAAGCGCGCGCCGAAAATCGCTGGCAACACAGCCTAAATGTGCAGAAGAATATCCGCGCTCTTGCCGATGGCGAAGGTATCTCATCGGATTCGCGTGCGGTTTGCGATCTTGCCGCGCTCTTCCACGATGTGGACCATTACACCGTAGACTACGAGTATCACGGCTTGCGCGGCGCAGAGACGACAACGCGCTTCTTGATCAGCGAGGGCTATGCCCCGCAGTTCGTTGAGCGCGTGGCAGAGGCAGTCCGCCGCCACCATAACGAGTTCGTAGACGACGTGCCGCTAGAGGAGCAAATGCGCGCCATCATCACTAACGCCGGCCTAGAGGCGCGCCTGCTGATGGATGCTGAGACGCTCGACAAAATCGGCGCCAGCAACATCGTGCAATCGCTCCTCACGCTAGGCCGCGCCGG
>JBDNDQ010000064.1:0-17604 GCA_046719055.1 Aggregatilineales bacterium
CCGCTGGTGACGGCCCTCCCTCACACATGCCCAGTGCGCTGCGCAGCGAACCGCAGCGTCTGCGCGAGGTGCCAAGCGGCGGCGAGGAGCGCCTGCCCGTGCCCGTTGAGGAATTTTCGCGCGTGTTGGGCGGCGGCTTAGTAGCGGGCAGCATTACGCTGGTCAGCGGCGATCCAGGCATCGGCAAGAGCACGCTCCTGCTGCAATTGGCGGCGATCATGGCCCAGACGATCGGGCGCGTGCTCTACGCCAGCGGCGAAGAGAGCGCCCGTCAGCTCAAAATGCGCGCCGATCGCCTTGAGATTGAGGCTGAGGAGCTCTTTCTAGTCACCGAGACACACCTCGAGAGCTTGCTGGCGCATGTAGAGCGCCTGCAGCCGCACGTGCTGATCGTAGACTCAATTCAGACGATGTACAGCGAGGATAAGCCCTCTAGCGCGGGGACGATCACGCAGGTGCGCGAGTGCGCTGCTCGGCTGCAGATGCTGGCAAAGACGACGGGCCTGAGCGTCTTTTTAGTCGGACACGTGACCAAAGAAGGCATGATCGCTGGGCCGCGCGTCCTAGAGCACATCGTCGATACCGTGCTGTACCTCGAGGGCGATGCCTTCCAGGCCTATCGTCTGTTGCGCAGCGTGAAAAATCGCTTCGGCGCTACAAGCGAGGTGGGCGTCTTCGAGATGCGCGATAAGGGCATGGTTGAGGTCACCAATCCGTCTGAGGCGTTCTTGGCAGAGCGGGTCATCAATGCGGCTGGCTCGGCCATTCTGGTGACGATGGAAGGCACGCGCCCGCTGCTGGTCGAGGTGCAAGCGCTTGCCAGCCCAACGGTCTATCCGAATCCGCGCCGGGCTGCCAACGGCGTAGACCTTAACCGCCTACAGCTGCTGACGGCTGTGCTGGTGCGGCGCGTCGGCTTGCGCCTGGCAGAGCAGGACGTCTTTGTGAATGTAGTCGGTGGGCTGACGGTTGAAGAACCTGCTGCTGATCTGGCTATTGCGACGGCGATCGCCTCCAGCGTGTGGGATAAGCCGCTGCCCGCCGATCTAGCGCTGATTGGCGAGATCGGCTTGAGCGGCGAGCTGCGCGCCGTCAGTCAGCTGGCGGCACGGCTGCGCGAGGCGGCCAAACTCGGCTTCAAGCGCTGTATCATCCCGAAGACACTCCGGCGCGCTGACGCATTGCCGCAAAGCATCCAGGCGATCCCGGCGCGCACGCTGGCAGAGGCGCTTGCTATCGCTCTACCGCGTGAGCCGAAAAGCTAAACTGCACAGGCGCTTGCTAGGCGCGCAGGAGGCGGTATAATTCACCCAGACCACAAGTGCTCAACTGACCAACAGGGTGGACGATGTTTGACGAACTGGAGCAGCTCTATCAGGCGGCAAGCGCCGCGCTAGCTGAGAGCAAGGACTCGGCAGCGCTAGAGGCATGGGAAAGCGCTTATTTGGGGCGTAAAGGCGCTGTCACGCTCGCCTTGCGCGCTGTGGGGAGCCTGCCAAAGGAAGATCGAGCGGCCTACGGCAAGCGCGCCAACGAAATCCGCAGTGCGCTGGAGCAAGCCTACGCGCAGCACGCTGAGCTGGTGCGCAGCCACGAGCTAGCGCGCCAACTCGAGAGTGGCGCCATCGATGTGACGCTGCCTGGTCTACCGCCTTTGCGCGGCGGCCTACATCCTGCTACGCGCACCTTGCGCGAGATTGCCGAGATTTGGCGCGAGATGGGCTTCCAGATCTTCCGCACCCGCGAGGTCGAAGACGATCAGACCAACTTCGAGCTGCTCAACATGCCTGAACATCATCCCGCTCGCGACATGTGGGATACCTTCCACACTACGACGCCGGGCGTCATTTTGCGCACGCACACCTCGCCCGGCCAGATTCACGCCATGCGACGCTACGCGCCCAAGCCAATCCGCGTGATCCTGCCCGGCATGTGCTTCCGCTATGAGCAAATCTCAGCGCGCAAGGAAATTCAGTTCAATCAAGTCGAGGGGCTTGCTGTTGGCGAGAACATCCGCCTGAGCGACCTGAAAGGCACAATCACTGTCTTTGCGCGGCGTATGTTCGGCGCAGATCGGCGCGTGCGCTTTCGCGGCTCGTATTTCCCGTTCACAGAGCCGAGCATGGAAGTGGATGTAGAGTGCATCCTGTGCGGCGGGAAGGGCTGTTCGGTCTGCAGCGGCACCGGCTGGCTGGAGATCGCCGGCTGCGGCATGGTGCATCCGACCGTGTTGCGCAACGGCGGTTACGATCCGTCGCGCTTCAGTGGCTTTGCCTTCGGCATGGGCCCAGAGCGCATCACCATGCTCAAGTACGGCATCACGGATATCCGTTACTTCTGGGGCAATGATGTGCGCTTCCTGGCCCAGTTTTGAGAGGCTGCGCTCCGTCCTGCACGGAGCGCAGCGGGCTTGTTAGGTCAGTTGCCCTTTGGGCGCCGCTTCTTTGCCTCGCTGCTCGAAATCGGCCTGAAGTTGCCGTCATCCGTAACCTCTAGGTAGACCTGATTACCTTCCTGGCGCGGCGATGCGTTGCCCTCTGCGGCGACCTCTATACCGCCGTACTGACTTGCAAGCCTGACGCGGAATGATTCGTGAGGCTTGGCTGCCTCAACAACTTTGCCATCCACAATCTCGCCAGCCTTGAAGGATGGCGCGCTGCTTTGCGATGCCGAAGGCGCAGTGCACCTCCGCACTCCGTCGACTTCAGATGGGTACGGCAACACAGGGCGCTCTTTGTACATGTTATTATTAGAATTAATAGTCATATAATCAAATCGATCACTGCACTCCTGAGGTGTGAGCATGACGCACAGCTCACAGATGCGCAGCAAGTCGCACAAGTTGCCGCCCTGACCGAGTTGCTCGAGGATGTGCCGCTCAAAAGCCTGGATGTACTGCTTGTGTGGCGCTTCCCGCTCGGCTTTGGCCCAGTCATCGCCCTCAAAGAGCCTGGTGTAGCGCTCGCGTCGGTCGATCAGGTACAGTTTTGGCTCCAGCCTGACCACGCCCATGCCGTATGGCTTGCCCATGCCCAGTTGATGGCGATGCTCAGGGCTACATGGCAAGTAGAGCGCCCACGCCAGTGCGCCTAGCTCTTCGTCGGTCAGGTTCTCGAAGCGGACTGTAAACTTGAACCGCACACCCGCCTTGACAGGCCTAATGATGGTGTGTTGTGTGTCGTTACCCCTCCTGACTGCTTCCTTAGGCACCTTTTGAGGGTCTTTCTGCACCTTGTCTACCTGGCAGCGTCGCCGCCAGTAGAGCTTATGCCCGCGTATCTTGGCACCTGGACTGCCGTAGTGGCGTAGCTTGGACTTATCCTTGTAGGCCTCGCCCGGCTGTTCAAGATAGTGCTGGAAGG
The DNA here is from genome assembly GCA_046719055.1 of Aggregatilineales bacterium. Classification (GTDB taxonomy): domain Bacteria; phylum Chloroflexota; class Anaerolineae; order Aggregatilineales; family UBA2796; genus CP2-2F. The sequence goes on from JBDNDQ010000064.1 coordinate 3,363, forward strand.
TCGTCGGCTTCGGCCCGCTGAGAATCTTCGGCACGATTTCATCTTCGTAGTAGCCATCGGGCGCCTCGACGACTACAGCATCCGAAACTGAGACGCGCGAAGCGTAGGCGCGGTGCTTATCGCCCTGCCCGACGGATTTATCCCCCTTACCGATGAAGCCGAAGATCGCCTCAGCCATGTCGTAGTGCTTGGGATCGTCACGGATGCCTTGAGGGATACAGTCGCGTGGCGCTACAGCGCGCCGCATGCCGCCCTCCTCTATCACAGCAGGGATTCGGAAAAACGGGTTATGACCAAAGTAAAAGACCTCGTCACCTTGTGTGGGCGGGATGTAGAAGACTGGGCGTCCATCCACAAGGCAGCCGAACTCAGGGTTGAAGGGCTCTTCCTGTAAAAACGGCGTTAGACCGTCTCGGTAATCTTTGACGGCCTGCGAAGCGATCCGCAACTTCCCAAGCTGTGGGTCTGACTTGAAGACGACCACAAAATTCTTACGCTTAGTTGTGACTTTGGGGTTGTTCTTGCTGGATTCTGCCATATTGCCCGTGCAGACTAGCACGCCATCGGGCTCTTCACCCTGTTTGGGCGAACGAACCTTTAACGGCTCTTTTTCAATCTTGACATCGATGTATTGGACTTTGTACATAGGGTCCCTTAGATGCACCAACCCCCTCACGCCTGCTACAACGTCAGGCTCGTCGGGCACTTTGACAAAGGTTTGCCCATCGTGTTGACGAGCAGGTATAATGTACCAGCCATCTCCGTCCTTTTTAAGGTAGCCAGCCTGTACTTTCCCTGAATTGATCACACTTATGTAGTCCTTGCGGAGCGGATCGTCTGACTTGGCTGCCACAGCCCGGAAGAAGATTTTGGGCTTTGAGCTCACGCGCGCCATCTTGCCGAAGGCGACGATCTCCACTAGGCTCCGTAACATGCCGCGCAACGAACTGCCCGGTATGACGGGTTTACCATTACGCTCAAAGAAATCCGGCTTGTTCTTCTCCTGCGCTTCTGCTTCTTTATCTGTCAGCATGCCGCGAATGTAGAGCAGCGTCTCAGTTGTCAGTGTGACGGTGAAGTAGCTGCTGTGGCGCTCTTGATGGTAGCAGTCTTGATCGGGCAGCTCTTCTGCTGGCACAACCTTCTCGGGCAACGGCACAAAGTTATAAGGCGCGCGCGCTACGCCGCGAGCATCTGGCCCGCTCGATTGCATGGGCTGTTCGTCTCTATTGGACATCACTCACTTCCTTTAATGCAACTAGACGGCTAAATGCTACACGCACAAAACCGTGCTCATCCTTGTGCAGATAGTGGCGCACAGTCAAGCGGAGCGGTCGCACACTGCTCCGCGCCTTCGTGACGCGGATTGGCACATAATGGACGAGCCCCTGCGCTCCGTCGCTCATCCTTGTGAATCCATTGTCGAGAGGCTCAGCGCGATCGCCCCAGAGTACCTGATCCTCATCGAAATATCCCATTGCCTCTCTTGCCCCATCCACAACGATCCGCCTGTGGAACGCGCCATCGCCATCGCGCCAGACGTAGCACTCCCGATCAGCGCTGAACAAGCGCGCCTGCTGCAACGTTGTCATGCGTAACGGCACGTCCTCAGGCATAGTCACTAACGCGCCATTTGCCACTTTGCCCCAGATTACACCGTCATCAGCGTGCGCTAGAAGCAGCGCGCTCGGCATGCTGTCAATTTGCTGGTGCAGCCATGCCACAGGATCGATGCTCTCGGAGAGCACCTTAATGTCAGCAGCAGTAGTTTTAATCTCGCGTTTCATGCCCTCACTGCCCTCACAAAGCGCTCCAGCTCTTCACGATCTTCACCTGTGATATCTAGCTTGCCATTCTCGGTACTTCTGATATGCCACTGAGCGCCGTTGTACTTGAGGGTTGCCCATCTGCCCAGCAGCCTGCCGCGCCCAACGCTCGATTCGCCGCCTAGCGCTAAGTCGCCTGTCCATAGGTCTTTCACAGTCAGCAGCAGCAAGCCAATCTCGTAATCCTGTGGATTCTTAATCTGACACACTAGCTTAACGGTGCCACCGATCTGCGGCTGTTGGCTGAACAGCGCCGTCTCCAGTGCGCCGCCCGTGAAGCGATCGATGCTGACGCGGCTCTGCACCATTCCCAGCAGCCCACCTTCGATCGAGTGTTCCTCGAAGAAGATGCGGCTGGCATTCTTGCTTTTATCGCCCTCAGCCTGTTTTTCATCGCCAAAGCGCCCAAACAGATTGTCAACGAGCGCATGCGCTTGGGCATGGCCCAGCGTCTTGGCGATCTTGAGCGCGCGCGCCCTGATTGCGCCTGCCAAGCTTGTGCCGCTCAAAACAGGCTTCCCGCCTGAGCACAAATGCCTCATATCCGCAACCTCGCTATCGGCGCGAATGAGCAGTGTGCTGCGCAGCATGAACTCTGCCTCTAACTTGAAAAGACTGCGTTGATCGTTCAACGGTGCGACGGCAAGCGCCTGGTAGAGATTCTTTGTCTTGTGTGCGCTGCCCATATCATCGCGCAGCCACGCCAGCAGATCGGCGGGCCTGTGCAAGTCGTAGACTCGAACGCACCACTCATCTACTGTGGCGCGCCCGAAGCCGCGCGCTTTGCGTGCGCCCATCCCGATTTCACCATGTTGTAAGCCGCTCAGCGCCGCTGCCAGACCTTGTTGCAGCCGCTTTTCATCATCAGATGCATAGATGAGCAGCTCAAAGCGAAGCGGAAAGCGCGTGCCGGCCTGCCAAACTACGAACGAGTACAGTTTTTCAGCTTCCGCTGTGCGCGACTGGGCCTTGATCTTCACGCCATTGCGCAGCTCGACGCTGCCGCTCTCGCCCAGCGCGTCTTCGACGATTAGGCGGCTCTGTTCACCGTCTTTATCCTCGCGCACGCCGCCGAAGAGCAGTGTCGTCACACTGCCCTCACTGTTGTCCTCATCGGCTTGGATACCGTAGCCCTTCTCCAGCGACCACAAGTAGCTGCGTAGCGCACCAGCAATTGAGGCGCCCGTTAGCAGCGGCTTTTGCTCGCGTTCATCCACAATGAGCGGGATCAGCGCGCCTGCTTCATCGCCGCTGCCAAAATGCGCTGGCGTCTGCAAGGTCAGCGTGCCTTCTACCACAATGCGCTTGGCGATCTTGCGCGATTGATCACCGTGCCACAGCCTGTGTGTCATTCTGAACTCCTCCCGCTTTTGGCAGCGCGTTCCAGAACTGCGTCAATGATCAACAAGCCGTTAGGTTTTTCAGCTGTCTTTGTCAGCCAGGCTTCCATGCTGTCTCCGTTGATATGCGCCTTCTCGAAGTGTCTGCCGGCGCGCTTGCCTTTGATAGCCTCGAAAAACTTCGCAATCTGAGCACGGAGTTGGCGCTGAGGCTCAGGTTTCAGCCTCTCGCTCAGAACGATCTGGCGCAGGCGATTGATCAGGCTCTTCGGCAGCGCATCGACTTTCAGCTCTAGCCTACTGGCCTGATGCAATGCATCGCGTTCGCCCTTTTGCCGCTGGATGCGCGTTTGCATCTTGTCCCAGAGGTCTTGAGAGTCTGGAGCTAGCTCGGTCTGCTCAAGGCTGGGGACCGGTCTTTCTCTCTGGCCTACCAGCCCCGTGCGATCAGGGCGCTGCCAGTTGATTGCTAGCCTGCCAAAGCCCTCGTTGCGCCGCTCGCCGATGCCACCTTCGATCAGGCGTTCCAAGTGGCTCCAATCGAGCCCGTCCTGCTCAATCACCAGCAGGCTGCCCATACTGATCACTGGCATCTGCACCAGTGGCAAGCCCCATTTGCGGTTAAAACCGCCGACCAAGCTCTGCCTGAGGAAGGCCTTCCTAACAGACGCGGGCGTAATGCCCAGCGCACGGCATAGTGATGCCAGATCAGGGGCATATTGACCATATTCATTACGCACGATAGCATCGCTGAGCAGTGTGATGACGGTTGGGGTGCTTAACTGCAGCTGTTCGTATGTCTCGTGCCAGCTGTCAACAATTTTGATATCGTTAATTCGCACGCGTCCGTAGCCTGCACTGCGCGCGCCGCCCATAGCAAACGTCGTATTCTCGGATAGCAAGTCTCTCAAGTAGTGGGCATCCCATTCTTGATCACACAGGATCACCGCCTCAAAGACCTGCCCATCCGCTAGTGCATCGTAACGGAACAGCGCGCCTACATCCTTTCGGCTGCGCCCATACGTACGCTCGCGCTGCACATGTACGCTGATCTTACGCTCCACGTCGGCGATAGCGACCGTTCGGCTATCTTTGAGAGCAACGAACTTGCCGCGCAGAGATTGTTTTTTTTGTTCATCTTCCTCAGATACGAGTGCACTGTCTGTGATTTCCTTCTGTGTGGCGTACTTAGGCTGCTGCCAAGTTTGTGGCGCAGGCAGGCTTCGCCGATCAGCTAGGACAGGATAGGCATTCAGGAAGCGCGTGGCGTTGCTGAAGAAGAAGCGCCGTGGCACCTCGCCAGCCGCATCCAGCTCGCCAATACCCTCTTTCCGCAGCACCATGCCGATTATCGCACCGCGCAGCACGCTGCCGGGGATGTAATCATATGAGACGGCACTGTTGGGATCGCCCTCAAGGGCGGTTGCTAGCAGCGGCTCTTCTAAAGTTATGCGGTAAGTGATGGCTTGCATGAACGCACCTCATCCAATCATCTTTTCAAATGCTGCCAACAACGCTTCGTGTGACTGGGCAGCGCCCTTTAAACGCACACGCAGTTTGCCCCGCCCCCGATTACGCCCACTCCCGCCCCGTTTGACGCCTGCCGCACAGGCTGCTAAAAGCGCCAGATGCTCTTGCTCGGGCTTTTGGTCGAAATGCAGCGGGGCGATGAACCTCAAACTGCGTAGGACAACCCGCGATGAGCGCAGAGTCTGATTTTGTGGCACGCCGTACTTGCCCTCATCCACAGCCGTTTGACGCCGAATCGCTGTCAGGGACTCCAGAATTTGCGTTGTTGTGCACTTTTTTTGATCGACTTGACAGCGGACATGGCGTACTAAGTCTGCAGGCAGCTCAGCGCGCCCGATACGCATGTGCGCTTGACTATTCAGGTCGCTGCCGCCGATCCCGAACAGCCACTGCGCCTTCTCAACTAAGCTATCAGGGCTGCCCAGCGCGTGGAGGATATCTGCGCAGGCTTCAACTAGCAGACCTTTTAACGTCCGCCCGCGAATGATCGGCAAGCCTGTTGCAGCGTCATGTTCTACTTCCTCGTCCACCAAACTGACCACGCCATCGCCGCGTCCGAAGGTGGTATCGCTGAGCAGCTCAATCTCCAACTGCTCCATCATGACTCGCCCGCCTTCCGTAACGGAGTGTGAATATCCATCAGCTCTAGCACATCAAAGTAGCCGCACTTACCGTTATTCCAGCCGTCATCGAAACCATCGAGCTGTGGCAAGGCGCCCGATGTTCCCTCGCCTTCAAGGTAGACTTCACGAAAGCGCTTTACTGCATCAGGGCCTTCCCGAAGGGCATCGTGCAGCAGCTTGGCTTTGTTGCGCTTTTCAGCCCATTCCCCGCTCTGAAATTCCTTCGTTAGCCGCTCTATGTTCGGCCAGCACCGCACGCCTGCCTTTGGTTCATTGTCCAGTGCTATTGGGCGTAGGGTCAGGCTGCCGCTTGGCACACGATACTCGCGCTCGCGCATATCTTCGAGCCCGGCGTACAGACCGCTTGTGCTGAAGTACCAATCCAGCGCACTGCCCTGAAGGGATGCCGCACGGCGGAACTTTTTTGCCTCGCTGCACAGCTCCTCGCTTAGCTCGTAGGCGCGCGCAAACGGATAGTGTGACTTGACAATTGCCACGCCAGCGCAGGCAGTCAGGCTCTCTGAATGGCCTACATCCTTGAGAACCTTTTGTAGACGTTCATCCTTCTTGGCCGCTTCTTCAAATGCGCGCAGGTACTCAACCGCCAGCGTGAGGCCGATGTTCCCAGCACAGACGAAGGTCGTATCATCGCCGCCGAAGATAATCGGTCGGATGGGCAGCCTGGGCTTCTGGGACGCCCCACCGCCAGTGTTCTGGACGCGCCCTTTGAGCAGGTTGATTACTGCTTGCATCGCTTGGAAGGCAATCCGTTTGGTCGCCTGCGAGAAAGCGCGCATACGTTCAATGTATTTCTCGCAGTCGGGCTCTTCGCCAATTTTGCGGATGATTGTGCCCATGTCATTGCCGTCAGCGTGCACAACGGCGATGTAGCTGCGCGAGACATCGCCATAGCCGAGATGATCCAAGTCGCTCGGGAACTCGTATTCCTCACTGTGCTCACCTAGCAGATGTTTAAGGTTATCTTTTGCCTCGTTGACGGCGGCGCGCTTGGCGAGCACTTCGGCAGAGAGGTAGCGCAGATCGGGCGGCTCGCTGCCAATCCGAATTCTTTCTAACGCCGGCAAGCCAGTCTCTTGGCACATTGCCGTGACGCCTATACCGAGCAGCGGCGCATTGACAGGCTGCCTGCTGGTTGCTGCCTTCATGGCTCTGCGCAGCTCACCGACTGCTTGCCCAAGTGGCTTGTCGCATCCCTCCCATGCGATGCTGTGAACCTGCAGACGCAGGTTAGGTGCCTCACAGAGTACTTTCTTAGAGAGCTGTTCGGTGAAGGCGTGTGCGCCAGTGGCATCACGGAACAAAATTGTGATGTTGCCGCCGCCAAAGTAGATCACTTCGGCTTGCCAGTCACTCCGATCTCTGAAAAGATGCCCCTCCTCAAATGGATTATCCGCCCTTGCATTGCTCACATTGTGGCGCAAACGCGCTTTTGTCAGCGCCTCGAGCGCCCAGCCCTCAGTTGCCTGTGCTACCAGATAAGAGGCGCCGGCGTTCTCCGCCAGACGGTTGCTGCTGAAGACGTAGCTCTGAATGCTGCCGCATTCAACTGTTAACAAGCTGAACGTCATATTCTTTTCCTTGCATCACTATAAACAAGCTAGAGCGCTGCTTGCCTCAGTTCTAATCAAAACTTAACGCAGCAGGCGTGAAACTTTCATGAATTCCGAACGGAGTACTCTTGTCTCTCACGGCCTGCTACAAGGTAGCATAAGCATGCTGCATTTGTCTTGCGCATTGGTAACCAAATGCGCCGCTTGCAGGTTTAGCTAGCACAATCGGGATGCGTGTTAACACGCATGACTTCGCTGGTGAAATGTCTTATGCTGTTGGGCTGTGCTCTTTGGATGGGCCGAGGACTGGGAATGCTGGGTGCTCCCTGAACGAGGCGACCCTATGCGCGAGAGTTTGTATCCTTATCAACATGAGGTTGGGCAGGCGTTGCGGTCGGGCAAGAACGTCATCCTACGTGCGCCGACTGGCAGCGGTAAGACGCGCGCCGCGCTGCACCCCTTCCTAGAGCGGCTGCGCACAGGTGGCAGTTTGCCTGCTAAATGTCTATATGCTGTGCCGATGCGTGTCCTGGCTAACCAATTTGTGGAAAGCTACAGCGACCAAATCGCTGAGAGCGCCGCCTTGCCACCCAACCAGCGCGATGATTTGCCTCGCGTAGCGATCCAAACAGGCGATCAGCCACATGATCCGCGCTTTGAGGCCACGCTAACCTTCGCCACCATCGATCAAGTGCTCAGCAGCTTTTTGATCGCGCCTTATGCGCTCTCACAGCGGCAAGCGAATCTGAACGCTGCTGCGCTGCTCGGCGCCTATCTCGTCTTCGACGAGTTCCACCTGTTCGATCCAAGCAGCATGCTGCCCACCACGCTCGAGATGCTCAAAATGCTGCGCGGCTGCTCACCTTTCCTGCTGATGACTGCCACCTTCAGCACGAATATGCTGCATAGTTTGGCACAGCAGCTGGCTGCTGAGGTGATTGACGTGAAGGATAGCGCTGCACAGCTGCCTTTCCAGGCAAAGCTGCGCAGCTACTACACCCAAGATATCCCGCTGACGCCTGAGGCGATCTTCAAACGCCACACAGGTCGGACTCTAGTCATTTGCAACACAGTTGAGCGCGCTCAAGCCCTCTATAGAGCAGTCCGCGCTCAAGCGCCGAGCAACATACATGTCTTGCTCTTGCATGCGCGTTTTCTCAGTGCCGATCGCAACGCCATTGAGGCGCGCATCCGCCATACCTTTGCCAGAGGCAACACGGCTGGCAGTTACATCGTGATTGCCACGCAAGCCATTGAAGTCGGCTTGGACATCACTTGCAGCACATTACACACAGAGTTGGCGCCCGCTAATGCGATTGTTCAGCGCAGCGGACGCTGTGCGCGCTATGCTGGCGAACGCGGCGAGGTCTTCATCTACCGCTATGCGATGCAAGCAGGCGAGATAGTCGACCTGATCGAGCACAACATGCCCTATAACGACCAGCGCTCCGTCATCGAGCGCACGTGGCGTGCTTTCAGCGCGCAGCAAGGCCGCTACGATTACGCCGCCGAGCTGGATGTCCTGACTGATGCTCACACCGAGCAAGACGAACGCATCCTAGCGTCCTTATCTGCCTCTGAGAGGGCACACCGCGCTGAGATGCTTAAGGCAATGCAGGATGGCGAGCACATCAATACGCTGATCCGCGATCAGCATCAGCAGCGCTTGCTCATTCATGCCCAGCCTGACCAGCTCTTATGCGCTTGCACCTCACCTTATGCGCTAGAAGGCTTCAACCTGCACTTCGGCGTGCTGGCCAGCTGCGCCAAGAGCTGGTTTGAGGCTGATCTGCCTGAGGAGCCGCCTTTCCGCCTCAAAATGCTCAGCGCGCCTGATTTTTCCGAAGAGCTGGGCTGCCTTGAATACGCTTGGGAGCGGGCCAACAGCGCAAAGGACATTGCTGGAGCGCCGATCGTAGTAGTCCACCCTGCTCTAGCCACCTACCACCCTGAGATCGGCCTACAGCCACATCAGGGCGGCTCATGGCAGACTTCGCCTCAAGTGCCGTGCCCGCCCGATCTGAACGAACCCGACTATGGCGGCTACTGCCTGGAGACCTACACCGATCATCTGCGCCGCGTCTACCAGCAGTTTGCCGATGTGGTCTGGGCAGAGGCGGCGGATGCTGCAGCGCGTTTGGAGGCAAAATATGGCTGGGGAGCGGGTCTCTTACGCAAGGCAGCCGAGCTGGTCGTCTTGCTGCACGATGTTGGCAAGCTGAACATGCACTGGCAGGAATACGTGCAAGCCTGGCAGGCGCATATCGGCGCGCCCTACGATCCTGAGGAGATCTATGCGCACACCGATATGGCCGCAGCGCATATCGATTTGCGCCGAGCGTTCAAACGCAAAGCGCCGCCGCACGCCGTCGAGGGCGCTGTGCTCTCTGCCCCGATCTTGAAAGATCAGCTGCAAGATGAGATGATCGTGCGTGCGGCGTTTAGTGCGATCGCACGCCATCACAGCGCACGCGCGAGCTCAGCACGGGCGAACAAGTTTGAGTTACATCCCAACGCCGTCCAGGTCACGCGCCAGTGCTTTGCGCAGCTGGCACCGACGCTGGCGAGCGTGCCCATCAAGTTCTTGAGCAGTCAAGAGCTGAAAAAATATGCAAACAGCGCGAGCGACTTTTTGGTGAATCCGACCAGATCCGAGCAAGAGGCGGCGCACTTCGCTTATATCCTGTTGGCGCGTGTGCTGCGGCGCGCTGATCAGCGCGGCACCCGGCTCGGCGCGCTGAAAAGCTAGAGAGGATGATGCTATGACGACCGATTTTTACGTCGAAAAGCAGACCGGCACGTTCGCCGATGCGCTGACCGCCTTCGGCTTGGCGCGCCTGCTGCGCGATCTACTCTTCTATCAAGAGAACAACAAAGCAGTCAGTGTGCGCCTGCGCGATGACGGCGCCTACTACCGCCTGATTTGTGCATCGCCGCTCTCAGCCGAGTTTCTGAGCGGCTTTACGCGCGTCCTGGCGCCGATACCCCTTATAAAGAAGGTGCCCAAGCAGAAGAAGGATGAAGCAAAAGCAGAGGAAGAGGAAGACCAGGAGCCCCTTGACCTGGCTGCTGGGACCGGCTATTGGGTGGTCGACTACGCTCAAGAGTTCGACAAGTTCAAACGCTGGCAGGAATATACCAAAAAGGCATCCAAAGATGTGCCGCCTGATATGCGGCCTGAGGAGCCATCCCGGGATTGGCAGATCTACCAGACGGTGAGCGATCACAACGTGATCAAGAGCTACAACAGAGCCGTCGGTCTGTGGAGCAAAACACACAAGGTGCGTGGTGAGCTCCTCGTCATCCTCTACCGCCTGTTCAGCAGGCTGCCCAACGACGTCGCTGAGGCGGAGGAGAGTTGGAAGGCGCTCGCTAAGCAACACAATCTGCAGCGCGAGAGTGAGCCAACTGCGCTGCAGCTCTACAACCCTGATCAGGGCAAGGGGCAAAACGCGCCGAAGGCAAATCCAAAGCTGAAGAATCTCAAGAATTTCTGGCTTTTGGAGTTTTTGAGGATGGTCGGTCTTTACGAAGGCGGCGCGCAACAAGACCTGAAGAACAGTAATGATCACAAGGTCTACGTGCTGGCGCCAGTCGACATCGACTCAGCCCAGAGCAGTCAGATCGTCGCCGACTTTCGACGCAGCTTTGGCTACTACGGCAGCATCACCTCAGATGTAATGGCCATTCTGAACTACATCAGTACGCTCATACAGTACAGTCAGGCACACCCCGACTTCGCCGCCTTCCTCTTCAGCAAGCCATCCGTGCGTGACGTGGTGGCAGGCTTCCAGACAGCTTTCTACAAGAGCATGGGGCAGGCGACAACCATGATGAACCTCTCATTCATCGGCTTGCCGCCCTGGTTGAGCGCCCATTCTGAAGCTGAGGTGCAGCAGCTTAATGGCTGGTTGAAAGAGCTGCGACAGTTAGCTAACTCACTGAATGAGAGCCACAGCGATGCCATCGGGATGCTGATGGAGCTGCGCGACTTCTTGGCCAGCGGCAACCTACAGCATCTGTTCGCTTTCACTGCGCCGTATTCTGGCTATTACATCAGCCAGTGCGAGAACAAAAAGTTCGCGCATCAGCTTAGCACAACGCTTTTAGAGGAGATCGTTATGAGCATCCAACCGCAGTATGCCACAATTTTTCAGAGTCAAGGCTTCCGCAACATCGCCTACGCGATTCGGCAGAGTACAGTCAACGCGCAGTATGCCAAGGCGCGCGGCGAGCGGCGCTATGACATCCGCTACGGACTCGGTCAGGAGCTGGTGCGCAAATCGCGCCGCCCTGAGGAGTTCCTCGCCGCACTGGCTGATTTCGTCACCAAATACAACGCCGAGAACGCCCAAATCGCCGAGCGAGGCATCGAGCCAAAGCGGCGCAGCGTTGCCACCAGCGACCTAGAGCAAGTCGCTGCACTCGTCGATCAATACGGCGCGCCGCTGATCGCCAACTTGCTGGTCGCCTATGGCTACGCCTCTGACCGCAGGGCTGAAGAGCCCACTGACGCCGCCTCTGGCGCTGAAGAGCTGGCTGAAACCGCTTCCGACGCTGAGTAAGTCCGTTTTTTACACATAGAGGAGCATTGAACATGTCCGAGTTGACCCCACTGTATAGCCTGACCATCAGCGCGCGCGCCACGCTCGATCTGCACAGCCTGAACAATGAAGGCACCGAAGGCAATCAAGTGCAGACGCGCATGGTGAACGTGGTAGACGAGCATGGCGCCATCCACAGCGTGAATGCCATCAGCGGCGACATGTGGAAGCACATTCAAGCAGAACATCTCACCCGCTTGAGCATCGAAAACGGAGAAGTACCGCTCTGCGCTGGCTGCCGCATGTTCGACGCCAATCGCATCAATGCCGACCCAGAATTTCAGAGTTTGGTACGCGCCAAGACGCCATCCAATCAGCTGCTGGATGAGCTGCTGCGCCGCTGCATCGTAGATGATATCGAGGGTAACTTGATCACTGCAGGCAGCAACAGCCTCCCCCGCAAGAGCGTGGTCGAGTTTGGTTGGGTGGTCGGCTTGCCAGATTCCGTCACGACGGATAGCTATTTTCACGTCAAGTATGCCCGCCAGCGCGATGCTGAGAGCGGCGCCGCTGCCCGTGATGCAGCTGAGAAAGAAGGCTCAAATCTGGGTCAGTCTATCTTTCATCGCCCGCTCTCATCGGGCATCTATGCGGTCGTGGCGGCGATCGAGCCAGCCCGCATCGGCTTTAATGACATAACGCAGAGCTACGCAATCGACGACGAACAGCGCCAGCTGCGCTACCAGCTGCTGCTGGAGAGCCTGCTCTATACTTTCATAAATCCGCGCGGCGCAATGCGCTCGACACAGCATCCGCATCTGGTCGGTTTTGAGGGCGTGATTGCGCTCAGCACGGCTGCCACGCCTGCACCAACGGTCAGCCCACTTCAGACGAACTACCGTGATGAGATCATGCGTGTGCAGCAAGCTCTGGAGCCAATGCGCCCTGCTGCGGTCTCGCTGCTGCCCTTCGAGACGATCGGCGAGTTCACTGAGCAGATTACAGCACTCGTACAGCACAGCGCGCCTTATCGCTTGCGCTACCGCAGCGCCTGAGAGGGTACGCGCCATGTGGACTCTGGCTGAATACCAGGCGACGTCGCTTTTTAGCCTCAAGCAGTCGACTGCCACCTCCTCCGGCGGCAAGACGCTGCTGTTGCCCACGCCCTACGCCATCAAGATGGCGCTCTTGGATGTGTTGTGTCGGGCTGAGGGGGTAGCTGAGGGTAGACAAAACTGGCCAGCCCTGTGCCAGGCACAGATCGCGCTCCGCCCTGTGCCTCGGCTGGTGGTCAACAACACCTTCACGCGCACTTTGCGCCCTAATGAGGGAAAAAAACAGGAAAAAGAGGAAAAAGAGGAGAAAGAGGAAAAAAAAGAGAAATCGGCCTACACCCGCTCAATTGGCTACCGCGAGTACGTGCAGTGGCAAGGGCTGCTCGGAATCGCCATCCGCAGCGTTGATCTGCCTTTCGAGCGCTTGAGTCAGTGGCTGCTCGGCCTGCAGATGCTCGGCAAGCGTGGCTCGTTCGTGCAGCTGCAGGCGCCGCCGCAGCAGGTTGAGCAGCTGCCTCCCGATTACATCCTGATCGATGGCAGCCTACCCGAAGCCATCCCCCTGCAGAGCTTGCTGCAGCGGCTCGACGATTGCTCGCCTAGCCTGACCTTCGAAAAGGCTAATATCTACAGCAATGAGAAGGTGGAACTGGGTAAGGAGCGACGGCTGCACAGCGTCTTGCTGCCTTACCGACGCGGGCGTGCCACGCGCGGCTACACTGAGTACGTCCGTTCAGAGAGTTGAGAGCTCATGCATGCCACAGCAGGGTTGACAATCTATCCGCTGCGCTTCACGCTGGTAGCCATTGACGAAGTCGTCTTAGGCGAGCAAGCAGGCGCACAGATTCGCGGCAGTCTCTACAATGCTCTGCGCGAACACATGGGCAGCGTGCCCGTCTCGGAGCGCGCTGCGCCGAGCCTGGAAGTAGATCCCGTCTGCTGGCTGATGGCACGCGAAGATGAGGCGGCCGCGCGCGGTAAAGACGTGCCGCGCGCCTTCGCCATCCAGCCGCCGCTCGAGGCGCCCTACCGCTACCCGCCTGGGGCGTCTTTCACGGTCGGGCTTACCTTGTTCGGGGCGCGGACTCTAGCGCTGCTGCCGTTCATCGTCCTCGCCTTCCCGCAGATGGGCAAGCAAGGCTTGGGATACGGGCGCGGGCGTTTTCGCCTGCATCACATTAGCTTACTGGGCGCTGATGGCAGTCAGCGCGTCTTGATGCCGCCGGGCGGCGAGCAAGTGCAGATGCCGCAACAGGGCATCACTCAGCAAGATATCGCTGAGCGCGCTGCCTTGCTCTCCAATACACGCCTGACGTTGTACTTCCAAACGCCTATGCGCCTGATTCATCAGGGCAAGTTGCTTAAGGTGCCGTTCTTTCACGTACTGATGGCGCGTCTGCTAGAGCGCTACGATTTGATCGGGATGGAATACGGCGATCACTTTACACCGCTGCCGCCCGAGCAACGTGCCGAGCTGCTAGCGCGTGCTGAGCACGTCCAGCTGGCCGAGAATCGTACCCGCTGGCAGGATGTCTTTAGTCAGTCGCGGCGAACAGGTGGCCGTTCGCCGATCGGTGGCTTGATCGGCGAGGCGACCTACAGCGGCGATTTAGCGCCTTTCCGTGAATGGCTGCTATGGGGCAGCTACTTGCAGGTTGGCAAGAACACTGCCAAAGGCGATGGTTGGTACGCTGTGCGCTGAAAACAAAGAGGGGAGTGAGCTTATTGCCTATCGTAACGCATCTAATCGCCG
>JBDNDQ010000065.1:0-16869 GCA_046719055.1 Aggregatilineales bacterium
GCGCTCGGCCGCAAGGGGCGCTGCAGGCGGCTCAGCTTGGTATAGAGTGGGTGATCGCTCGGCAGCGAGACGAAGATCAGCCCGTCAGTCAGGTGCGGATTCGAAAGCTTGTGCATCAGCTGCTGATCGTTGTGCGTCATCTCGCCCAACCACATCAGCATGGCGTAGTCCAGCTGGCGGATGGCGTCGCTCAGCCCGGATAGGACGAGCGGGTAGTAGTTGTTATCGCTGAGGAAGACATTCGCCGAGACTGGGATGACGACGCCGAGAATATCCGTGCGGCGCTTGACGAGAGCACGCGCTGCTGCGTTGGGATGAAAGTTCTCTTGCTCGATGATAGCAAGCACGTGCTGGCGCGTCTGCTCGCTGACGTTGGGCGAGTCGTTGATGACGCGAGAAACCGTCGAGCGTGAGACGCCAGCTTTACGGGCAATGCTCTCTAAATCCATTGGCTTTTTCATTGTAAAATCGCTCGAATAAGCTGTCTATTTGAGAGCGCTCTCAGCAAACTATTTTTTGGGAGCGCTCCCAAATCTCTTAGCTTCAGCTTAGACAAGACTGCCAGCCTTGTCAAGAAAATCGGCAGAATGTGAGAGAGATTTCACATTTGTGCGGGCGGGCGCTCAGCTGATGGGCAGCGTTCCGCCACACCAGTAAACACGCCGCGCAGCGCCTAGACCTTTCACCAAGCAGACCGTCTGGGGATCGTTGGGCAGCACATCGAGCATGTTATCATCCCAGCGCGCGTCGGCGTCCTCAGCCTCAAGCCAGACTCCGCGCACAGGACGATCTGCGCTCACCTGATAGCGCCCGGCGCCCAGCGCCGCCACCACAATGCGCGCTGAGCTGTAGTCAGCGCTGGGCGGCGGCTCTGGGAAACGCGCTGCACGCGCCACTATTTGCCCAGCTTGCCACAAGCGCGCCGCCCAGACGCACGCCTCGCCGCTGGGCGATTGCTGCTCCAGCAGCGGCACCGACCGATTGGCGCCGATTTCGACGGCTAGTCGCTTTTGGCTCAGCAGCGTCCCGTCCAGCGCCCAGCAATCGAGCGTTAAATCGGCCGTGATAGGCTCTGGGCGCAAGTTAGAGGCCCAGCAGGTCACCTTTTGCCCTTCAGCCTGCAGGATCAGCGCGAGCGGCGCCAGTGCACGCTTGGCACGGTAGTAAGCTGGCTTGGGGCGCAGGAAGTAATCCACCAGCGCCCAGCTGATGACGGGATAGCAGTCGTTCAGCTGCCAGACCAACGCCCCACCGATGTAGCGCTGCCCCTCACCGCGCCAGCCCAGCCGCCAGCCCTCAAAGGCTGCTCCAACCGCCTCAGCCTGGACGAATTGTGTCAGGTAGATGTATTCAGGCAGCTCGGCAGGCGCCCGCCCGACGTTACGCTCAAGGTAGTGCTGCAAGCGCATCTCGCCCTGAGCAGCCTTGTTGTGGTTGTTCAGGACGGCGCTGTGAAGTGTCCGATCTTCGGGCTCGGTGAACGCCTCGATCGTCGGCAGGATGGGCAGCGCCTGCATCCCGAACTCGCTGATGAAGCGCCCGCCGTAGCGCGGATAGTCCTGATAGTCGGCCATGCTGCCGTGCCAGATTTCCCACGTGTGCCTATCGCCCACGCTCTGATCCAGCACACTCCGACCGCCATAAGGGCTGCCCTGCCAGTAGGGACGCGTCGGATCGAGCGCAGCGCACAGACTCGGAAGCAGACGCTCGTAGATTTCGCGCGCGGGGAAGGCTGTCTGCGCGAAATCGCCCGTGAAGTCGGGATCGTAGGCATTCAGCGATTCGGCGATCTGGTAATCCTCGTTATTGCCGCACCACAGGACGATGCAAGCGTAATGCCGCAAACGCTTGATCTGCGCACTCGCCTCAGCGCGCACGTTCGCCAAAAAGTCGGGATGCGCAGGGTACATCCCACAGGCGAACATGAAATCTTGCCAGACTAGCAAGCCCAGCTCATCGCACAGCTCGTAGAAAGCCTCATCTTCGTAAATTCCGCCGCCCCAGACGCGCAGCATCAGCATGTTGGCATCGGCAGCCAAGCGCAGCCACTCGTGATAGCGCGAGGCGCTCAGGCGCGGGGTGAAGCTGTCGGCTGGGATCCAGTTAGCGCCGCTGCAGAAGATCGGCACGTTATTCACCTCAAAGTAGAAAGATGTGCCGTCTTGATCGGCGAAAGGCGCCTGGATCAGCCGTACGCGCCGCACCCCGATGCGTGCATCGCGCCGATCCAGCGCCACATCGGTGACGCCAATTAGCTCCGCCACGATGTGGTAGCGCGCCTGCTGACCGTAGCCGCGCGGATACCACAAATGCGGCGCCCTGAGCGTGAAAACATGCCGTGCCTGTGCCCTATCCAGCGCGATTTGCACTGCCTCCACCGGCATGCCCGATGGTTCGTAGAGCGTCAGGCGGATCGCCTCAGCCGCCCCTTCAACGCCGACTGTCACAAGCAGCTCGGCGTAGCTTAGATCGTCGCTCAGGCTGGGCAGGATATGCCACTCCGCGATGCGCGCTTTATAGGCTTCTAGGTAGGCGGGGCGCCAAATGCCTGCCGTGAGCAGCGTCGGGCCCCAGTCCCAGCCGTAGTGATACTGCGCCTTGCGCACATAGACGCGGCTCGGATCGCCATTCCAGACGGCGCGCGCGCCATACTGCGCCTCGAGCGCCTTGCCGCGCCGCAGTGCCGACTCAAAACGCACCACCAGCCGATTCTCGCCCTCGCGGGCGTTTGCCTTGACGGCCACGCGCTGCGGCACGAACATATTTTGGCTGCTCAAGATCGGCACCCCATTCAGATAGACCTCTGCGAAGGTATCCAAGCCTTCGAAGCACAGATCGAGGTGCGGCTGTGCCAGCTGCTCAGCGCTCAGGTGGAAGGTGCATTCATAGAGCCAGTCCGTCTCGCCGATCCACTGCACGGCTGCCTCATTCAAGCCGAAAAATGGATCGGCAATCTGGCCGCTGCGCAGCAGGTCGAGGTGTACACAGCTGCTCAGTTGGGCAGGCTGCCAGCCCTCAGGCGCCTGGAGCGCAGCCTGGATATCGCCCTGAGGTGGGAGCGCCTTGAAACGCGCCTGATCGATGAGAATGCGTTGCAACGGCATCGCCCCTCCTCATGGAACTTGCACGGTGAGCGTCTCGAGGTCGCTGACCATGTCGTCGATGATCTGCAGACCTTGCTGCCAGAACGTCGGATCGGTCAGATCGACGCCCGCCTTGGCCAAGATGCGCTCAGGCGCATCTGAGCCGCCGCTTGAGAGCACCTCTAGGTAGCGCGGCACGAACGATGCACCCTCCTGCTTGTACTTGCTGAAGAGCGCCAAGACCAGCAGCTCGCCGAAGGCATAGGCATAGACGTAGCCGGGCGTGCGGATGAAGTGCGGCACGTAGCTCCACCAAATGCCGTAATCCTCGCGCAGCGTCAGGCTCTCGCCGAACATGGCGCGCTGAGTCTGCAGCCAGAGCTGGTTGAAGCGCTCGACTGACAGCTCGCCTTCCTCGCGGCGGGCGGTGTGGATGGCCTGCTCAAAGCGGTTCATGCTGATCTGGCGGAAGACGGTGGCGAAAGTATCCTCGATCTTGCTGGCGAGCATCGCCAAGCGCACCGACGGATCGCTCTCGCGCGCCATCAGGTCGTTGAAGACCAGCATCTCGCCGAAGACGGAAGCCATTTCCGCAGTTGTCAGCGGTGTGTAGGCGCCGAAAAAGCCGTGCGGGCGCGAGAGCGACTGATGGACGCCGTGCCCCAGCTCATGGGCAAGAGTCATCACATCGCGGCTTGTCCCGGTGTAGTTGAGCAAGATGAACGGGTGCGCGCTCGGCACAGTTGGATGGGAGAAGGCGCCGCCGCTCTTGTTAGGCACGACGGGTGCATGAATCCAGCGCTTGTCGAAAAATTCGCGCGCCACGTCGGCCATCTGCGGCGAGAACGCCCCGAAGGCATCCAGCACGATTTGCCGGGCTACCTCCCATGCGTAGCGCGTCTCGGCGCTGGGCAGGGCGGCATAGCGGTCGTAGTCGAACAGCTCATCCAAGCCCAGCAGGCGGCGCTTGATGGTGTAGTAGCGCTGGACGATATCGTAGCGGCTGGTGACAGCTTCCACCAGCACCTGGACGGCTTCATCGGTCGTCTCGTTGGAGAGGTTGCGCGCGCTGAGCCAGGTTGGGTACTTGCGCAGGCGATCCTCGCTGGCTTTATCGGCTAGGAGCGTGTTGAAGATGTAGCTGAGGGCCCGTACGTGCGGACGCAAGCCGGCTGTGATTGAATCGGCAGCGCGCTTGCGCACATCTCGGTCGGGCGCGTAGAGCTGGCGCAGCACAACAGCCTGCGGCACCTGCTGACCGTCCCACTCATAGCGCAAGCCGCTGACCGTCTCCTCGAAGAAGCGCGACCAGGCCTGCCGCCCCGTGACGGCCTTCTCGTTCAGGATTTTCTCCTCAGGCTCGCTGAGCAGGTGCGGGCGATAGCGCCGTTGCTTGTGCAGGTAGTGGCGCCAGCGGCTGAGGGCAGGGTCATCGGCGATTTGGGCAGTCTCATCGGTGGTGTGCGCCCATTCTAGGGTGAAGAAGAGCAAAGTCTGGTCGAGTTGGGAGTCGGCCTCGTTTACGCGCTGCAGCAGGGCGCCGCGCAGGGGATCGGCGGTGTCGGTCGTCCAATGTAGGGTAGCATAGGCGCTCAGGCGGCCCATCTTCTCGTAGATTGCCTCGAGTTCGCGCAGCGCCTCAGCCAGCTCGTGGGCGCTTAGGCTGGCGACACGCCCACGATAGCGCTCGGCAAAGCGCTCAGCCTGCGCCTGCGCCTCGGCCAAGTCGCGCGGGATGGCAGGATCCTCCGGGCTGGCGTAGAAGACGCTTAAATCCCAGATCACGTTTTCAGCAGCGTTTGTTTGGCTCATGATATCCTCAAAATCTTTCAAAAGCGGTTGCGATGACTTAAGCATACCGCATTTTCAGGCACAAGCGCCTTCTTGCTAGCCTGGAGCGCTTGCAAGCCGCAGCACTTTGTGTTGAAAATTGTAAAAAGTCTCCCGCCAATCAGTGAAAGGGACAACCCATATGAATCGCTTGCAGCACGCCAGTTCGCCCTACCTGCGCCAGCACGCTACCAATCCCGTCGATTGGTACGAGTGGGGCACAGAGGCGCTTGAGCTGGCCCGCCAGCAGGACAAGCCAATTTTGTTGAGCATCGGTTACAGCGCCTGCCATTGGTGCCACGTCATGGCGCACGAGTCGTTCGAAGACCCCGAGACCGCTGCCATCATGAACCGCGATTTCATCAACATTAAGGTCGATCGCGAAGAGCGCCCTGATCTTGATGATATCTACATGCAGGCGACCCAAATCTTCACGCGCGGGCACGGCGGCTGGCCAATGACCGTCTTCCTGACGCCTGAGGGCAAGCCCTTCCACGCTGGCACCTACTATCCGCGCGAGTCGGCCTACGGCATGCCGACCTTCAAGCAGGTCATGGCAGCGGTGATTGACGCCTGGCGCAATCGGCGTGAGCAGGTCTATTACGTCGCCGATCAGGTGACTGAAGGGCTGCAGCGCGATGTGCTCGGGCTTGGCACATCGGGCAGCCCGCTGGATGCCGCACTGCTGGAAGAGGCTGTGCGCAAGGCGATTCGCGACTTCGACCCCGTCTACGGTGGTTTATCGCGCAGCCAGCCGAAGTTTCCCGCTCCGATGAACTACGAGTTCTTGCTCAGCATGACGCGTTACCTCTCCGATGACGAGCTGCGCGCTCGGACGCTGGATGTGGTGACTTTCACGCTCAAAAAGATGGCGCGCGGCGGCATCTACGATCAGATTGGCGGCGGTTTCCATCGCTACAGCGTGGATCGGCTGTGGCTGGTGCCCCACTTCGAGAAAATGCTCTACGACAACGCCCAGCTCAGCCGTCTGTACCTGCACGCCTGGCAAGCGACGGGCGACCTGTTCTTCAAGCGCATTGCCGAAGATATCTACGACTACTTGCTGCGCGAGATGCAGGCGCCTGAAGGCGGCTTCTTCAGCAGCACAGATGCCGATAGTGAGGGCCAGGAAGGTAAGTTCTTCATCTGGAGCTCAGCCGAGCTGCGCGCTGCCCTGCCGCCTGAGGTGGCTGAGAGCGCCATCGCCTACTGGGATGTGACCGAGAGCGGCAACTTCGAAGGGCACAATATTCTGCACATGCCTGCTGAGCCGAGTCAGGTGGCGCTCCGGCTCGGTCTGCCGGTCGAGACGCTCGAGGGGCACATAGCCCAGGCGCGCCAGATCCTCTACGCCAAGCGTCTAGAGCGTGTGCCGCCTCATTGCGACGATAAAATCCTGACGGCTTGGAACGGCTTGACCATCGCCAGCTTTGCTGAAGCAGGGCGCGTGCTGGGGCGCGCTGATTACCGTCAGGCGGCTGAGCGCGCCGCTGACTTCATCCTGACGCACATGTGCTCGGATGGGCGCCTGCTGCGCAGCTACCGCGATGGGCGCGCCCAGCTGAACGGCTACCTTGAGGACTACGCCTGCCTGATCGACGGGCTGCTCCAGCTCTATCAGGCCACCTTCGAGCCGCGTTGGATGGAAGAAGCTATCGCCCTCGCCGAGACGGTGCTAGCCTTCTTTGCCGCTGAAGATGGCGGTCTCTACGATACCAGCAGCGATCACGAGCGGCTAATCGCGCGGCCACGCAACCTGCAAGATAACGCCATGCCCAGCGGTAACAGCACCTTCGCCAAAGTGCTGCTGCAGCTAGCAGCTTACACGGGCGAGGTCGGCTACAGGCAAGCCGCAGAAACAGCTCTGACCCCGCTAGCCGGCGCTATGCGCGAGTATCCGCTTGCCTTCGGCGAGGCGCTCGGCGCTGTGCGCCTGCTTGTGCACGGCCTCCAAGAAGTGGCGATCATCGGTGCGCCCGACTCGCCTCAGACAGCGGCCCTACTTGAAGTGGTGCGGCGCGGTTACTACCCAAATGCGATTGTGGCGTACACCGCCGATGAGAGCGAAGTCTTCCCGCCGCTCTTGGGCGAACGGGTGCTCCTTAACGGGCAGCCAACCGCCTACGTCTGCCGTCAGTTCACCTGCCAACTGCCAGTCAATACGCCTGAGGCACTGCGCGCTCAGCTGGGCGGCTGAGGCCGGGGGACAAGGGCGGATCATAGCGATCCGCCCCTGCTTTGCTACCAACTGCGCCGCGAATTTACGGCATAACTGAGCCGAGCGTGGCGCAAGCCGGGCAGGCACCGCCTGGACGGATGATCGCATAGCCGCCCATCGGATCGGTGCCGGTGAAGAATGGGAAGTCCACATTCCAGACAATCATCAGACGCACGCGCCCACTGCGCGCCGAGAGCACAGCAGCCTCTGCCAGCCACTGTGCTTGTTGGGCCACAGTCACGTTCTGCGCCCACGCGAAGCCGCCCGGCAGCGCGCCGTAGCCCTCAGGCGAGAGGTAGCCCAGCTCGGTGAAACAAGCCTGCTTGCCTGGGAAGGCCGCCAGAGCGCGATTCAGCATGGTCGAGAAGTAGCGCGTCGGGTAGTTATCGCGCGGATCGCCGCTGCTCTGGTTCGGGCTGACGATGCCCTCGTTGTAGTGCACGCCGACGCAGTCGAGGTAGTTGGCCGCGCCTGCTTGGGCCATCTCCAACATGTAGACGTCGTCGTTCCAGTAGGCAGCCGTCTTGCCGCCTGGCCCGGCTGCGCCAGTTGGGGCGGGCGCCCCGCTAATGACTAGCGTGTTCGGGTTGCGCGCCTTGATGGCGTTATAAGCCTTCGCCAGCATTTCAACGTAGCGCGCTGGGTTGATCTGCCCGTTAGGCCACTCGCGATCGAGGTTCATCTCATTCCAGATCTCGATCGCATCCGCGCCGGCACCAGCCAGCTCCGCCACGTAGCCTGCGTACTGATCGAAGAAGCCCGGCACCAGAATGTCCTCAGGCTTGCCGACGACCGAGAGCAGAATCTTGAAGCCATTCGCCTTCGCCGCCGCGATGTGTCCGAAGGCTGCGCCGTCGCCCGGACGCACCTGCTTCTTGACCCAGCGCATCTTTGCTTGTTTCATGGCTGCAACGGTGCCTGGGCCTAGCTCCAGCACGTGACCGCCCAGCTCGAAGCCACCGCCCGCCGCTGAGCCTGCCGCTGGCGGTAGATTGCTGCCGCCTGGCGCCGTACCTGCGATGCCGCAATCGTAAACGCGCTCTAGATCGTACGTGACGCGGATATCATAGCGATTAGGGTTGCCCAGCGGCTGGATGATGAATTGATAGCCAGCTGTGTTACCCTTGATAACGGTCTCGCCTTCGGGCGGCGGGCAGCCCAGCGCGCTGTCAGGGAAGAGCGCCAATTCCCACTGCCAACTCGTGACATAGCGCAAGTTGGTGTTGATCTTGCGCGAGAGGTAGGCGCGGGCTACGTTGAAGGCTTGCCACTCGCGCGGGGCAACAGTTGCATCGGCAGCGGGTGGCGCCCCTGGCGTGGCAGTCAGGACGGGCGGCACTCCACCACCGATCGGCGTTGCCGTTACGATGATAATAGCAGGCGTTAGCGTCGGATTCTGAGCGTTGGTGATGCTCACTGCAGGCAGACCGAACATCGTCAGGGCGATGCTGATTGCCGTTAGGGCCACCACGAACTTGTTCACTCGCAAAGCCATTGATACTACTCCACACGAATTTGTTGTCAGATTGCGCTAGAGTTCCCTCTTACAGCGCGCTATAGCATACCTAGAAAGTCTGCGCCTGTCGAGGTCTGCGTAGGAAAACCGTCAGAGAGCGGCGATCTTACGGATTAGGCGGGCGGAAACGCCCAGCCCGAATCTCTTCCAGCCGATCGGCAGCGGGCTTGTAGCGCGGATTAATGCTCAGCACGCGGCGGAAGGCGCGTTGCGCCTCTTCCATGTTGCCCTGAGCCGCCAGCGCCATGCCGCGCCAGTAGTGCGACTCCTCTAAATCGCTAGAGGTGCCCAGCGTGGCATCGGCCAGGGCGATCACCTCGCTGAACTGACCAGCGTGGTAGTAGGCCTCGTACATGGTGAACTGATACCACAGCATGCGCCAGGGCAAGCCCGCTCCGACACTGCGCGCACGGTCGAAGGCGCGCACCGCGCTGCGATAGTCGCGCAGGAGCACGTAGCTGCTGCCCATATTGAACCAGGCAAATGGATTATCAGGCTGCATCGACGCCTCTGCTTTGGCACGACTGAGCGCATGTTGGATGCTGTAGGTCACATCCTGGTGCGCGCCGAGCAGCAGCGCCAACTCGCGCTCTCGTTCAAGCGGGTAGACTACAATGTAGAGGCGGTTGAACTGCTGCCAACGCTCATCGATATCGCGGTAGCGTTCCCAGCGCGGGCCGCGATAGGTATCCAGCACGTAGAACTCGCCGCGCGCGTCGTCGTAGCCTTGAATGGTCAGGTAGTGGCCCATCCAGCCCTCGCCGGCTACGATGTAACCCTTCTCGAGGATCACGCCGAAGCCGTTCGCCACCAGGCGCTTGATCAGATTCAGCTCGCCGCCCACGCGCATCAGCGCCCGCAGCGGCACGCCGCGCTCGCCGTTGAGATGCTCATTCACATAGTTGACCATCTCCCAAGGGCTGACGTTGCGATCCTCAGTGCTGGGCTTCAGGTACTGGATCACCTCTTCTTTGGTGCCGTCCCAGCCAAAGTAGTAGAGCGCTTGGGTCAGGTTAGCTGGGCCGCAGGTATTCCAGGTCTGCTGCACAAAGCGGAAGCCCTGCCCTTGCCAAGCCACCGGGATAGGAATTTCAGTCGGCACGGGGGAGGGCGGCAGAGTGGGCGTGGTGGTGGCGGTCGGCAGCGCTTGGTGCGAGAAGGTTGGGAAGGGTGTTGGCGTAGCAGCCAGCGCGGCGATCACCGGCGTGTTGGTGACCAGGACTGAGGTCGGGCGCGGGCCGCTAGGCGTGTTAGGCAGCCCGCGCGTGGGCGCCGCCGAGATGTTCTCAGCATTGCCGCCTGCCTGCAGAGCGCCACCCAGCTGAGCCGTTGGGCTAGCGGGCACGGTGGCAAGCAGCCCGAGGGCGTCTTCATCGCGGCTGACAGCTGTAGGCAGGATATCAGCGCTGTAGATGCGGGTCGGCTTGAAAGCCTCGAGCAGCGGCACACGACTCATCCAGATGACTTGCTCGCTGGTTGGCAGGCTGCGAAACCAGATCGGGGTCAGGATCAGGACGAGGAAGGCCAGGCTAGTGAACAAGAGCATGCCTAAGCCCAGACAGCCCAAGCCCAGCTTGAGCCACAACAGACGATGCTCAGCAGGGTAAGAGTTGGCATGGGGCGCTTCAGCCGAGATCGGTCCAGACATAAGATAGCTTCACGCACAGCGGCACGCACAAAGGGCGCCCGCGCTCACTTTCAGGTACACTAAGGCCACCATGATAACGCAAAAAGCGGCTTTTCGCCGAACGCTTAGAAGACACTTATGTTAGAGTTGCATTTCCGCGTGCTGACATTCTGCCGTGCTGAGGGGCTCTTCACGCCTGAAGAGCGCGTTGTGGTGGCGGTCTCCGGTGGCGCAGACTCGCTGGCGCTGCTGCACATCCTGAAAGTGCTGCAAGGCGAGTTGGGCATCACGCTGCAGGCCGCTACGCTCGATCACGGTCTGCGTGGCGGGCAGGGCGCAGCCGATGCCGCTTTTGTGGCGCAGATCGCTGCAGGATGGGGCATTCCGTGCACAGCCGGGCGGGCTGATGTGCCCGATCTGGCTGCCAGGTGGCGGCTGGGTATGGAAGCAGCGGCGCGGCGCGCCCGCTATGCCTTCCTGAGCGCCTGTGCAGCGCAGATCGGGGCGCAGTGTATTGCCACAGCCCATCAGCGCGACGATCAAGCCGAGACCATCCTATTACACCTGATTCGCGGCAGCGGCTTGGCGGGCTTGCGCGGCATTTTGCCGTGCAGCCAGCGCGATGGGCTGCGTGTAGTGCGCCCTCTGCTGACGATCGGGCGCGATGAGCTCGAGGCGTACGTCAGAGGGCTGGGCATCGCCGCGCGCCAAGATGCCAGCAATTACGATACGCAGTATGCGCGCAACAAAGTGCGCCACGCCATCCTGCCGTTGCTGCGGGAGATCAATCCGGCAGTGGCAGCCGCCCTAGCGCGCACGGCGCAGACGCTTCGCGATGACTACGCTGCCCTAATGGCGACTCTGCCGCCGTACGTGCCGCCCAGCATCCGCCGCGAGGACTTTCTGCGCCTGCTGCCTGCGCAACAGCGTCTATGGCTGCGCGCGGCTGTGCTACACCTGGCTGCCGACCACGACCTGAGCTTCGAGCGCGTTGAGGCGGCGCTGCGCTTTGTGCGGCGCTTGCGCACAGCCGGCGGAGTGCAGTTAGGCGGCGGTCTGTGGCTGCGCGCTAACCAGGCGCGGCTGCGCGTGCAGCGCGAGCCAAGCGCTTGACAGGCGAGTCGGTGCGTGTTATAGTGCGCTCATCGTGTTTTGGGAGGCTTTGCTTGCAAACTGGGTCGCCCCACGACGGGCACTGGAAAGTGCGCTTAAATCGCTGGGCGCTGGCGTGGGCGCGTCACTACTTGAAGATCGTGCTGATCCCGCTCGGCATCTTCATCCTGCTGACTTTCGCCGCACCCACGCTCATGAAAATCGGTGCCACGGGCCTGGCTGAGGCGCTATACAGCTTCTACCGACCCTTCTGCCATACTTTCGCCTTCCGCTCGTGGTTCCTGTATGGCGAACAGAGTATCTATCCGCGCCAAGCGGCTGGCCTGGGCGCCCCGCTGACCTACGAGGCGATCCTGCCGACCATCATGGCGCAGCTGAATCGCCTGCCACCACCCGACTCGCCCATCCTGCCGGATCAGTGGTACGCCCGCGAGTTCTTAGGCAATCCTCAGCTGGGCTATAAGGTTGCCATCTGTCAGCGTGATGTGGCGATCTACGTCGGGCTGTTCATCGGCGGTGCCCTTTATGCGATCCCGCGCGTGCGGCGGCAGCTGCGCCCCGTCCCGCTGTGGCTGTATGTGTGGCTCGGCTTAGGCCCGATCGGTATCGATGGCTTTTCACAGCTGCTGAGCGGCAGACTGTGGGAGCTGCGCGAGACGACTCCGACTTTTCGGGTGGTGACCGGCTTGCTCTTCGGCTTGATGAACGCTTGGCTTGCCTTTCCCTACCTCGAGGCGACCGCCCGCGAGACTATTCGCGAGATCGAGGCGAAGTTCGCCAGGCGCGCCAAGCGTCTGGCTCAGAAGCGCTAAGCCATCGCGGCGGCTACTTCATCGCTGATGCTCAGATTGCTGGCGACGCTCTGCACATCGTCCAGGTCTTCTAACTTCTCTAGCAGGCTGGTCACCTGCATGGATTCCTCAAGTCCAAGCTCGATCTCGTTCTTAGCCACCCAGCTCAGGCTGGAGTCGGTGACTTTGTAGCCTGCCTCGCTCAGTTTGCTCTCCACAGCGGCAAGCGACTCGCGCGGTGTGTAGACGATGTGCATCTCCTCGCCCGGCACAACGTCATCAGCACCAGCATCGGCGGCATCCAAGAGCAGCTGATCGGGATCGACTCCTTCGGCGCTGATCTCGATGTAGCCCTTGCGCTCAAACTGCCAGGCAACGGCGTTCGCCTCTGCCAAGCTGCCGTTAGCGCGGTTAAAGAGCGTGCGAATGGCTGAGAGTGTGCGATTACGATTGTCGGTCAGCACATCGATCAAGATAGCCACGCCGTGCGGGCCGTAGCCCTCGTAGGTCACTTCTTCCATCACCAGGCCATCATCGCCGCCGCCGGCGCCGCGCGCAATGGCGCGATCGATGTTCTCTTTGGGCATGTTGGCAGCTTTCGCCTTGGCGATGGCGAGCCGTAAACGCGTGTTCGCCTCTGGATTGGCGCCACCCTCGCGCGCTGCGATGGTCAGCTCGCGCCCTAGCCGCGTGAAGAGCTTGCCACGCTTGGCATCTAGCGCACCTTTCTTACGTTTGATGGTAGACCATTTGCTGTGTCCAGACATGGGCTTTTTCCTCGTGGGTTTAAGTTGGCTCGTTTGCGGCCTATTATAGCACAAGGCAGCGGCTAAGTGACCGATTCGAGCAGCAGGCGCACGCCTAGAACCTTCACTGGGTGCTTCTCGACAAACAGGTAAAGCAATTTGCGGCTGCTGAAGGCTGCTGCCTTACCGGCTACCACCATCGCCAAGATGATCGGGTCGAGCTCTTCAAGGCGCCGGTGCACGCTCAAGGTGAAGCGGCTCGGCGTGTGGCTTTCAGCAGGCTGACGCAGCTTAGGTGCTCGCTGCTGGGCCCCGAGCGGCTGGGGCGCCGTCCACACCACGACGATGGGCGCGTTCAACAGATCGACCAGGCTGGGGCGATTCGGGTACAGCTCAGTGCCCCATTCGCGCTCATGCAGCTGCACCAGCTCCATGAAGCTTTTTTCAAAATCGGCGGGCATAGTCCGAAATCCTTATACTATAAGATAAGGCAAGTGGGCATTGATTATACCTGAAGTCGGCGCACACAGTTCGGCCAGTTGCTCATCCCTCGCAGACTTACTTGACAGATTAAGCAACTTGCACAAAATTGCTTATTGCACACACTCGTTCAAATCGGTACAATTGAAACCAAAACTGGGGCAGTGCTTCCGTTTAAGGGTTAAAGGTGTTTTTAAGTTCACAAATAGCTCAAGCCTTGAGGCGCATGATAAAACAATGCTTTATTTATTCTATCTTAATGCATGCTCACTTGCAAAATACTCGGGGGCTTTTGGATGTCTGCTTACCTGATCGTCGATATAGAGGATTTACTGGCTGGACTGCAGCGGCGCGCCTTCTCGATTGATCTGTACGATCTAGCCTCGCGCCTGCGTAACACAGCTGCACTAGCTGCCGGATTGGTGAGCGTAGATCGCTTGTGGGCGGTGGCTGTGGCAAACTGGGAAGCTGTCCAGGCGCTCTACAGCTCGGCGCGGCAGATTTTAGAAGGCGCCGGCTTCCAAACGCTGGATGCTCCTGAGCGGGCAGCTTTCGCTGAGGCGCTGATGGAGCGCTACTTCAGCGCCGGCTCACAACCAGTTGATGAGCTGATCGTGGTGGCAACCAGCCCAGCAGTCCTGGCGCTGATTGAGCGCGTGCCGAAGCGCCCAAATGCGCGGGTGCGCGTCTGGGCGGATAGCGAACCGCCTAATGCCGATGAAGTCATCTACCAGCCGCTGCAGGCTGTGCTGGGCATCCAAACCAAGACAGTAGCGCTCTATATTGACTTCGAGAACATTGCCATCAGCCTGAACGAGCAAGGCTACGCCATCAACCTCGACCGCCTGATCGAGGGGCTGAGTGCCCACGCCAAAGCGCACGGCCAGATCATCAAGATGGCTGCCTATGCGCCTTGGGGAAAGCGCGGCAGTCTGCCACCGCTGATCGACTCGAGCGGGCGGGAGGTCTCGGACGAGGCGAGCAGCCGCCTAGCTCTCGCCAACATCGATCCCGTCTTCAACCTGCCGGGCAAGAACAGCGCCGATATGCGCATCGCCAAAGATGTGCTCGCCGACAGCGCCCAGCCTAACTCGGCCGATTTGTTCATCATTGCCAGCGGCGATCGCGATTTTAACGAGGTCTTTTCGGCGCTGCGGGCGCGCAACAAGCAAGTGATCGTCTGGGGGGTGCGCGGCAGCACCAGCCGCGTCCTAGAGATGAATCCTGCACTGCAGGTGGAATACCTCGACGACTTCTTAGGTCTGCCGCGCTACGATGCCTTCCTGGCTCAGGTGAGCACTGCCGCTGTGCTGGCGAGCAGCCCCAGCACGCCTTTCACACCCTCCCAGTGGTCGAGTCTGATCCTGCAGCACGATCGGCTGGTGATCGGTCTGGGAGCGCCCGAAGTGACCCTCGAGGCGCTGCAGGAGCAGCTCCAGGCCATGAACGCCGTCGTCTCAGCGGCGCGCGGACGCGATTTGATCATGCAAGCTGTGGCAATGGGCATTCTGCGCCTGCAGCACGCCAATGGGCTGGATTTTGTGCAGCCTGTCGACGATCATCCGGTTGTAGAGCGCACCCGCCTAGTGCGCGATCGCATCGTCTTGCGTGTGGCGAACACGCTGGAGGTGCGCAGCTGGGAGTACGTCAACTATGGCTTCCTGCTCAAGGGCATCGCTATGGATCGCGAGTTGGATGGACCCGGCTTGAATGTCGACGATGCCTGGCGCTCTGAGTGGGTGGATTGCCTGGTGCGTGAGGGCATCCTTATCCGCGAGATGATCCCTCATCGCCACAACCCTGAAGACCTTGTGCCGGTCATCAAGTTGGCGCCCGACCTACCGCCGATGGCGCGCCCGCAGCCGACTATCAACGGCAGCAAGCCCTCTTACGACGATCTGGACTCTTCCTCGACGCAAGTCGTCAAGCGCGACCTTGAGACGGAAGAAATGATGAAGCGCATTGTTGTCAGCGTTGATCAATTCACCAGCTACCGCAACTTCACTTGGTGCCCGCTGGGCAGCTTACATCGCCGTTTGCGCCAGTTTGACTCGGGCGTGACCTTCCAGCGTGCTGTCGAGTGGCTGCAAGAGCTGGGCGCCGTCAAGATTGCGGAGTACGACAACCCTGAGAGCCCCTACAAAACCAAAGGCATCTCGGTGGTTGCCGATTCCAGCACTGCTCAAGAGATTTTGCGCGAGCGCAATGCCTTCATCGAGGCGTTGCTGCGACTCTACGACCAACGCCTGCCCATCAATGCCGCCAACCTCGCGCGCGAGACGCGCCTGAGCAACGCTGAGCTCTCGCTATGGCTCTCGATCATGGAGTCGGAGAACGTGCTGAACCCGGTTCACGGCAAGCCAGGCTTATACAGCCTGTTCCGCACGCACCACACCGTGAATTTGGTGGCCGATATGCGCAGCTAAGCCTGCGCTAACGGCTGTGAGGGCACATTCAAGGCGTGGATCAGGCGCAAGCCATCTAGTGTCAGCATCGGCGCGATGATCTCGATCACGGGGGTGTGCTGCTGAAATAGACCAGCCAAGCCCCCTGTGGCGATCACCTTCGCCTCGTCGCCATCGGGCATAGCAGCTTTCAGGCGCGCCACCAGACCTTCCACCAAGCACAGGTAGCCCAAAAACAAGCCGCTCTGGATGGCGTGCGTTGTGTTGCGCCCAATCGGCGAGGGCGGCGGCGCTAGGTCCACCTTGTAGAGCTGTGCAGCGCGCCGCACTAGCGCGTCGTGGGCGATGCCGATACCCGGCGCGATGCTGCCGCCGATGTAGTTGCCCTGCCGTGAGATCACGTCGAAAGTGGTGGCGGTGCCGAAGTCGATCACGATGGCAGGCCCGCCGTACAGCTGCTGGACAGCCGCCGCGTTCACGATGCGATCCGCGCCGACCTGCTCCGGGTTGTCCACCTCGATTTGAATGCCCAACTGTATGTGCGGGTTGACGATCAGCGGCTCCAGGCCAATGTTCTTGCGCGCCAGCTCGGCGAAAGCATGCGTCAGGGGCGGCACCACGCTTGCCATCACCACATCGCCGACTACCGAATAATCCACGCCTGCATCGCGCAGGAAGCTGCGCACTAACACGGCATACTCGTCGGGCATTTTATCGTGGACGGTGCGCGCGCGCCAGTCGTGGTGCCATAGGCCGCCGTACCACAGGCCGAGTGTGACGTTCGTATTGCCGATATCGATTGCCAGAAGGGCTGAGCGCTCTGGGATATACATGTTCGCGTTGCTCTTGTGCCATAATCTTTTGCGTAGGACTGTAGCATCAAACTGGCAGAGCTGCCAAGCCGCAGCGCTGTTCCTAGCCGCTGTAATCTTCTAAGTTGACACGCTTGACAACGCCTCTAAGCTATGTTAAGTTGTCTTCAAGTGGGACGCCTTTCGATAATAAAGTGCATAAAAGAAGCAGGTAAGCGGGTAGAGGGCACCTGGAAGTATCTGTAGGT
>JBDNDQ010000066.1:0-16403 GCA_046719055.1 Aggregatilineales bacterium
TAAGACGAACAACCCGGCTGCGCGGAGAAGCCTGGTTGTGAAAGACGCAATCTCTGCGGCGCGGTGCTGTCCGGCAGGGTACTGAAACTATGTTAGCGGTCATGCTTTGACACTCCTCGCCCGCGTTGCAACCCTATTCGACCCGTTGAGGGTACTGAAACCTACGGCTGTAAGGCTTTCGCGCCATTCTGGATGCGGTTGCAACCCTATTCGACCCGTTGAGGGTACTGAAACATTGGGAGGCGGAGCTCTTCGAGATTCACGCCAAGGTTGCAACCCTATTCGACCCGTTGAGGGTACTGAAACCTTATTCAGCGTTTGGATTTCAGCCTTGAGTTGCTGTTGCAACCCTATTCGACCCGTTGAGGGTACTGAATGAAAGAAAGAAAAGTGACAAGCGCAGGGTATACTGTTACAATCCTACTCAACCCGCTCAGGGTGTTGAAACTCGAGAGTACTGGAAAATTGGAGCAACACACATGACTTTCATCCCAACTGTCATTGAAGATACTGGGCGCTATGAACGCGCTTGGGATGTCTATTCCCTGCTGCTGAAGGAGCGAATCGTCTTCGTGGGCACGGAGATCAACGCTTTCGTGGCCAACTCGATCGTAGCGCAGCTGCTCTACCTTGAGCACGAAGACCCCGATCGCGAGATCAAGATGTACATTCAATCGCCCGGTGGCGAGATCTATGCCGGCCTGGCGATCTACGACGCCATGCGCTTGATCAAGGCACCCGTCTCCACGACTGCTATCGGCATGACGGCGAGCTTCGGCACGGTGCTGCTGGCAGCAGGCACTAAGGGCATGCGCTATGCGCTGCCGAATGCCACTATCCACATGCATCAGCCGCTCAGCTACGGCGGCGGCGGGCAGGCCTCCGACGTTGCCATTCAGGCCAAAGAGATCATCCGCCTGAAGGAAAAACTGCTGGATATCCTGGTGGAAGCGACAGGACAGCCGCGCAGCGTGCTGGAGCGTGACACCGATCGCGATCTCTACCTGAGCGCTGAGCGTGCACGCGAATACGGCCTTGTCGATAAAATTCTGGAAAGTCCAAAGCTCAAAGCCTAGCCTGTGACTGCATACATGACGCAGTAGGCAGCCTTGTAGCTGGGCAAGGCAGGTCGGTATGCTGCAAGTCACGTTGGATGACGGCACCACTGAAGAATACGAAGATCAGCCCTTCACAGATGGTGGGCAGGGCAGCCTGCACCTCTCTCGGGATAAAAAGCACGTTGTCAAGCTGTATCACAACGGGGATCGCAGGCGCCTGCCCGTCCTGCAGAAGATCATGGGCAATTTCAACATCACGCGCCACGATCCAAGCGCCAGCTCGCTCTTCGCATGGATCAACGGGATCGTGCGAAGCCCAAAGCTGGGCGTGCGCATGCGCAACGTCAACTACGACTTGCCTCATCGGGAGCTGAAGTGGTGGCTCTCGCCTAAGACGACCCGCCGAATCTCTGAAGAGCTGCGCGGCAACTGGTTTGATCGCACCTGTGTGGCTAGCGAGATGGCGCGCATCGCCTGGAAGCTGCACGGCTCGGGCTTGTGCCACTCGGATTTCTCCGGCAACAACTTTTTGGTGAATGTGGCGCATCGGCGCATCGTCCTGATCGATCTGGACAATCTGGTGGTGCCCGATGTGCTGCCACCCGCTATGATGGGCACAGCCGAGTACATGGCGCCTGAGATTGTGATCGCCTCTATGCACAATCAAACTGACGTCCGTCCATCCATCCAAACTGACTTACACTCGCTTGCTGTCCTGATCTATCAGCTGCTGCTGATGCGCCATCCGCTGCGCGGGCCGAAGGTGTACGATCCCGAAAACCCTGAGCGTGATGATCAGCTTGCCTTTGGTGCGCGCGCGCTCTACACCGAAGACCCGATCGATCGCTCCAATCGCCCCAAAGACCCTTTCCGCGGCGCTTGGCTGCTCGGCGAAGAGGTAGAGAGTCTGATGCGCCGCGCCTTCACTGAGGGCCTGCGCAATCCGAGCAAGCGCCCTCTGGCAGCCATGTGGCGCGATGCCCTCTCGCGCATGGCTGATCAGCACGTGCCATGCCCAAACCCTGCCTGCGAGGGCAAAGCTTTCATCTTGCTGCGCGATCATCCGGCTGTCTGCCCGTGGTGCAACACGCGCCTGAGCTATCCTAAACAAATTCCAGTGCTGCGCCTGTACTACGGCGTTGGGCAGACGGGGCACTTCCAGCAGGATAAAGGGCGCATTGTTGGCTGGCAAAGCCGTACCTTGCATCGCTGGCACGTGCAGAGCAATTTCTCTGAGCATGAGGCAATGCATAGCGAGGATCGGGCGCCGCTAGTCGAGTTTCAGTATGATGGGCGGCGTGGCTGGGTGTTACATAACCTCGCCCTAGAGGGTTTGCGGCTGGCAGAGGCCAGCCGCGTGCAGCGCGTGCCGCCTGGTGCCGCCTTACCGCTGCGCGAGGGGCAGAAGTGGTTGTTGGGCAGCGGCAATACGGCTCGGCTTGCCCTTGTGACCATGCAGAGCACGTAGATGGCTGCCCTGCAAGTGCACTCCGCTGCCGAGCTGAAGGCTGCCCTGCGCTCTGCCAAGCCGCACAGCCTGATCAGCTTGGCGGGGGGCGAGTACAGCGGCCCTTTCATCGTTGATAAGCCTGTTACGCTGCGCGGGCTGCGCCGCCAGACTGTGCTGTGGCGCCAGGCGGCGCCGGTCGTCTACGTGCGAGCGCCTGAGGTGCACTTTGAGCATGTGTGCATTGAGCGGACAGTTCAAGATGGCGCCTGTGTTGTTCACCACCCTAACTGCCAGCCCAGTGGAGTTGATTCGATGCAGTTAGATGAGAACACTTTGATCGACTTAGGCGAGCTGCTGCCCGGCGCTGCCGTTCATCTGCCCCTACGCTTGACTGTGAAGGCGCGCACTGAATTGGTTACCAGCGGACTGCACGGCGCCAAGTTCGAGCCGGCTGTGCTGCCCACCAGCGGAACGCATCTTGTCTTGCTGAGCATTGAAGAGGGGGCGCTGCAGCGGGGCGAAGTGCTGCTCGGCGAGATCGCCCTACGCGAAGGCGATCAGCGGCGCAGCCTGTGGCTGACGGGCATCGTCCTAGAGCAATCCCCGCCTGAACGGCTGCTGTGCCTCGCCCTTAAGAAATATCGGCTCTATCCGCCTATGCGCGGCTTGTTGCTCTCGGCGGCGCACTTGGCTGCACTGGGAATTTCCAGCCTGCCCGAAGGCGACTACTGCTTTGTGCAAAGCGATCCGAGCGGCGCGCTGTTCCTCTTCCTGCCACAGCAGCCGCCCGCCCCGATCAAGCTGAACAACCTGCCGATCGAGCGCAACGTGCGCCGTCTGCTGCACGAGCACGATGAACTGCGCATTGGCAATCTGACCTTGCAGGTTGTTCAAGCCAGCGAACCGCCCAGCATCGAGGTGCCCGCCCTGCTGCGCTTCTCACCTTTCACCAGCCGCGTGCCAGAGCCCGTGTCGCTCACTCTGCAGACCCTCAAAACGGGCTGGAAAGGCGAGGTCATTGCCAGCGCGCCCTATCTCAGCATCTTGCCAGAGGGGCAGTTCCGTCTGCCGCCGAACCGAACACATACTTGGCAGGTCAGCCTGAACACCGAGGCGCTCAAACTGCCCAACGCCGAATATTTCCTCTCAGGCGGTGTGCTGGCCGTTGGCACTGAGCAGGTGCAGGCTGTAGATATTCAGCTGAGCATCCAGCGGCCTGAGGTGGCGCTGCATGTCGAGCCGCTCGATCTCGGTCAAGTCGAAATTGGCTGGCCGATCGAGAAGACCGTCGAGCTGCCGATCGCCAACCTGGGGCGGAGCGCGTGGTCGGGTGAGCTGTATGCCAAAGTGTCCTGGCTGCATGTGCTCTCGCCTATGCCCTTGCGCGGCGGCCCTTGGGCGCAGATCAGCGCTCAAGTGGCCTTGCGCCTGCGCTGGGAGCCGCAAGAGACAGCTCAACTGACTGGTGGCATACACAAGCTTGCCGAGGCCCTAGTCATTGACGGCGGCGGCGCCTTCCCCGATGTGCCCGTGCCCGTCCGCCTGGAAGTGCTGCCGCCGCGCGGCCATCTGCGCCTGCTAACCGACTCTGTGCACTTTGACCAGGTGGAGCGAGGGCTCGACCTGCCCAGCGCCTTCATCGAGGTGCGTAACGAGGGCGCTGCCGACTGGTTCGGGACGCTGCGCGCTGAGCGCGGCTGGGTGCAGATCGTCGAGGCACACAACGCTGATCTCAGCGGCGAGATCAATGCCCCATCCTTGCGTGTGCCGCCCGCTCAGACCGCCCGCATCCGCCTTGAGCTGCTCGACATCCCTGATCAAATCCCGCTGGAGACGCTCATCGCGCTCGACAACATCCTGATCGACAGCGATCCGCGCAGCGCGCCTTTCAGCGCCAGCTTGCCCATCAGCATGATCTTGGTCGAGCGGCCGCCCTTCGTGACGGCGCGCACGGTCAGTTTCCCGCCTTTTGTGCGCGGCGAGCCGCCCAGCGAGGCGATTTTGCGTCTCTACAATCGCGGCCCGTCGGTCTGGCGAGGCACGCTTCAGCGGCATGCTGCCTGGCTAGCTGTGCCGAACGATGTCTTCGAGTGCCCTGTTGGCAGCGCGCTGGATATCCCCATCAGCCTGAATGAGCGTCAGCTCGGCAGCTTGCCGCTGGGCGTCAGCCGCCACGAGGCCGTCCTCAGCCTGACTAACGTCCGTCAGCCAGTGCCCATCACCGTCCTGCTGGATATCCGTGATCTATCCCAGACGCCCGTCCTCGAGACGCCTATCCTCAACTTCGGCGTAGTTAATCCGCTCCATGCCGAGCCCGCTGCCGAGACTGTGCGCCTTCTGAATGCGAGTGCGCAGGTCTGGCGCGGCAGCGTCGCCCTGAATGCCGAGTGGCTCTCTTTCGAGACGGCGCGCCGCAGCTTCATCCTAGAAATCCCGCCTGCCAGCGCTGCCGAATTCAAGGTCTTGGTCAACGCACACGCCCTAGAGCTGCCCAGCGGCCCCTGCGCCATGCAAAACGCCCTGGTCATCGAAGATGGCACTCGGCGCCTGAGCCTTGCTGCGCAGTTCGTCCTCAGCGAGGCGGTGCCGCACCTCAGCCTGACGCCAACGCGCATCACCCTGAGCAGCCTGAAGCCCGCCAAGCTCAAACTAACCAACAACAGCGCCCGTGAGTGGACGTTTAACTTGAATGGCGCCGCTTGGCTGGCGCTCTCGCTCAGCGAGGTCACGCTAGAGCCGAAAGAGACGCAAGGCGTCGAGCTGCGCCTGCTGCCTGAGGCAATCTCTTTCGCCTGGCATGATCCGCGCGGCGTGATCGTCAGTGCGCACGGGCGCGAATGGGCGGTCGCCGTCGAGGTGACTGAGAGCGCCTTAGCGGCGGCAAAGCGCATCAAAACTGATCCGCTGGCGCCGCCCAAGCCCGCCGATAATACTGATGCCTGAGCCGCTGCACCTGTATATCCTGCTGGATCACTCCGCCTCGATGGGCGGCGCAGCGCTGGAGGCGCTGCGACAGGGCGCTCAGGTGCTGCTCAGCGCCCTTGAAAGCTACACCGGGCGGCCGCTGCGTGCCACTTTGATCGCCTTCGAGAGCGAGCCCACTGTTGTCACCGATCCGCAAGACGTCCACACAGGGCTGTTCAATGCCGATGTGAACTTAGTCCTTGCCACGCTGGAGCCAGCCGGCGCCTCTAACTTGGGCAAGGCCCTGCGCCACCTAGCCAAAGCGCTGCCAGATAGCAAAGCGGCTGTGCTGTACTTGTTCAGCGATGGTGGCTTCACCGACGACTGGCTAGAGGCGCTTGCTGAACTGCGTCCGCGTCTTAAGCGCTTCTACGCCATTGCCTGCGGCATGGCAGCCGATCGGGCAGCTCTCGCCGCCGCCGATCAAGTCCTCCCTGTGGACGACCTGACCGCCGATGGCCTGTTGGCAACCCTGCGCGCCATCAAATAAAGCGCCCAGAGCTTCTCTGGGCGCCTAGCTTGAGCCACCTTTGGGACTCGAACCCAAAACCTCACGCTTACGAAGCGTATGCTCTGCCGATTGAGCTAAGGTGGCGTATGTTGGCGGAAATATACTCGCCTTACAGCCGTTTGTCAAGGGAGTTTTAGCAGGACACCTGCACCCTGCGAGGCGGACGTAAGCCCGCCTCGCCAGGTCGGAAATCTGCTATTTACCGCTGCTTAGGCGCGAGTGTGCCGTCTATCAGCCACAGCACAATGTAGCTATCCTGACCGAAGGCGTTGATGTAGAGCGGGTCGTCGAGCGGCGGCACGCTCTCGAAGGCTTCGACGAGCAGTGGCGTATTGCCCAAGCGCTCCACCAGCGGCACGATGGGCAGCAGTTTATTGAAGCTCACAGCAAGCTTGGTGACTGCCTCGCGCTGTGGGCCGAAGTCGATCCCGCTGCCTGAGGCGGCGATCAGCGCCGCAAAGTCGTACTCCACGCCATCCACCGTTTGCACTAGCGGGATGCTGGCGCCCTTTTCATCGGGCAGCTTGCCTACCGTGTTGGTGATGTACATATTCCGGTAGGCATAGAACGGATGCGGATTGGGGAAGCCCCAGAGCAGGATGCTCATATCGAAGTTGCCGGCTTTCACATCAGCAACCTGCTGCGGGCGCGGCGTGCCACGCACCGTTGTGCGAATGCCGAAGTTGGTCAGCTGCTCAGCGACGTTCTCGCCGGCTGGCACCCAGTCAGTGAAGTCAGAGGGCACCAGCAGCTCCACCTCGAAGGGCTGGCCGTCTTTCGTCCAGACGTCGCCGCTCTTAGTGTAGCCTGCCTCTTGCATCAGCTGGGCCGCCAGTTCGGGGTTGTACTCGTAGGTGTTGAACGTGGCGATCACATCCTGCGGAATCCAGTTTGGCACGGCGCTATCGCTGATGCCGACCATGTACCTAGCTGGGTTACCGCTCAGATCGCCATACGAGACGGCACCAACCTCAGCGCGGTTGATGGCGTAGGCAATGGCATGCCGCACGCGCACATCCTGGAAAGCGGGCACTTTCTCATAGTTGAAGAACAGACCAGGCCCGGAGTAGGTGGGCGAGCGCAGGATAGTGAAGCCCGCCTCGATCAGGGCGCGCTCAGTTGACTGTGGGAAGAAGTACGTGCCGTAGTAGATCTCCTTAGCCAGGAAGAGCGGCGTGACGGCTTCGGTCTCGCCGTTGTAGAGCACCACCTTATCGAACTTGGCATCCTTGAAGATGCTGAACTCGTTGCGGCGCAGCGTGAGCTGAGCGTCGGTCACATCAGCCAGGTCGAGGGTGTACGGGCCGCTGCTGAGCATCTTCTCTGGGCGGTAGTCGTTGATCTCAGCTACCAGAGCATCCCATTCAGCCTTGTCGGCACCAGCGCGATCCTTGCCAGCGGCGATGAATGCCTCAACCTTCTCGGCAATCGCGCCATAGGTGCCCGCTGCACGGATGCGCGTACGCAGCAACAAGCGCTCCACCAGCGTAGACGGATTCTTCAGCTTGAATTCGACGGTCAGCTCATCGCGCTGCGAGACAGTATCCACGTAAGTGTAGTCGGCGAAGTTGCGCAGCCGCCCAATGGCGTAGGTCACCACCACGTCACGGGCTGTGACCGGGCTGCCATCGCTCCAGCGCGCGCCGCTCTTCAGGCGCACCACGTAGGTATCGTTGCTCTCAAAGCCCCACGACTCAGCTAGCAGCCCGCGATAGGTATCTGCTGCCCAGACGAACATGGCCAATGAGGGCTCCAGCAGGTCTTGGTAGATGCCCAGCGCTAAGCCGTCGGGCACGAAGGTGTTCAGATGCCCCTTCGGCGGCACGCTGTACGGCCAGCCGCCATAGAACGTATCAGGGTCGACGGCTTGCGCGCCCTGATTAGGCGCGGCTAGCCCCGCCAGCGCCAGCGCTGCAAGGATTAGGACGACGGTCAGACGGTTGAAAAGACGCTTCATTTTGAAAACTCTCCTAATTGCAACATGGCTTCACAGGAAACGCGCCACCAGCGCAACCAATGCTACCAGCAGCGCCCCAACACACAGGCTCAGCACTGTTATCACGTACTCAGCCGTGTCGGGCGTCTGCACCATCAATAATAACACCGATCCGATAACGATCAACATGCCCAAACGAAAGTAAGCCTGCAAGGCGCTGCGATTCATTGGCAATTCCCACAAAAGCGGCACGCAGCCGGTGACTTTACCACATGCGTGCCGCTCGCCAAAGGCTCAGGTGCCCTGAACTTCCCAAGGCGCCAACTCAATCGAGCTGCCTGGCTGAACACAAGGCGGGCACTTTGCCCGCCCTGCGCTAGGAAGCTAAATTGCGCATCGAGTTGCGCCGCACTAGTTCGTAAAGCGCGGAGAGGGTGTCAATGTCGTGCTCGAGGGCGAAGCTCTCGTGAAAGCGTTGCCAGACTTCTTCCACATCGGTGGTGGCGGCCGCTGCAAGGTAATGGAGGTAGTTCGTGTTCGCCTGCTCGATCAGGTCGCTGATCATGCCGGCGTAGTCGTCTGAGCGTTCACTGAGGCGATTGAAGAAGTCGAGTCCGGGCAAGATGGACATTGGAATGCGTTGCGCCTCCTGCTTGGTTCATTCGTTCAGGCGGATTATACCACACTTTTTCTGAACGTGTGTCACAGGAAAGTTGCAGCCCGCGCCCTTCACTCGCCCCGACTGCTCAGACATTGCGCGATCACGATCAGCTGTGTATTAACGCCGTCCTCAGCCGGGCCGACGCTCTTACCAACAGCGCTGATGTTGTAGTAGAACGAGCGCTCGGGCTCTTTTTCTAGGGCGCGCAACCGTTCGCCGATCTGCCGATTGAACCATAAATCAACCTCGCTCGGATTGCCCGGCACAAAATATGTTGTCACGCTTTGCCCCAAGCCGTTAGGCGTCAGGAAGTTGTAGGTCTGGCGGATGATGCGCGCCTCAGGGTGCACGGGGATGCGCCACTGCAGCACTTCCACGCACAGGCGATCCAACGCTATGGTCGTTGCTGTGATGCAGGCAAAGACGAGCGGCACGATCAATGTGCAGCCCATGCCTTTGCGCTTGCGATTGATAATATCGTCCATGTTGGCATATCCTGCTGACTAGCGCACCACGCCTTGCAGAAGGCCCTCTGCCACCTGCGTCGGCGCGCCGCCACTCGGCGTAATGCGCCACGTTCGCTCCCCTTGGCTGCCCAGCGTGCTGAAATAAATCGTCTCGGGCGCAGTCCAGAGCAGCACGACGAGATTCTCGCCCTGCGCAAAGCGGTATACCTCGCGCCAGCCAGAGCCATCCTGCCTCACGATGCCGAGCGTGGAGTCTCCCTCAGCCGTGCGGATGGCAAGCGCGATGTGTGCACCATCAGGCGCGCTAGCTGCCAGCGTGACATTATCGCGCTCAGCGCTCAGGCGCTGGGGCTCAGCCAGCTGGGTCAGGCGGTAGAGCGTGAGGTAGCCCCGCCCCGTCTGCGGATCATCGCGCAAGCTCAGAAAGCCGCTGCTATCGCCCAGCCAGCCGCTGAAGCCGAGCAGGGCGCCTTCTGGCAGGGCGATGGGCTGCCCGCCCAGCAAGTTGAGCAAATAGCCTGTGCCGCTCTGCGCTCCGATTGCCTCTGAGTCCTCACGCAGCTCGCCGTAGAGCAGGTACACCCCATCGGGTGAGAAAGCTAGCGGCACAACGCGCCGCTCAGCGCTCAATAGAGGGCGCCGCTCGCCATCGCTCAGGCGGTAGTAGTAGAGCGTCTCGAGCGGGCTCTGCACGCCGCCTAAGAGCGGAAGATCGTGGAAGACAAAGCCCGCCGAGCTAGGCTGCCAGAGGATAACAGGATTGATCAAGCCGCGCCCTTCGGGAATCTCGCGCAGAGCGGGGGGATCTTGTGTGTAGTCGACTAGGGCAAGGTCGAATGTGCTGCCGCTCTTGGCAAACGCAACGCCATAGGCGCCATTGGGTGCGCCGCGCCAACCTTGCTGCGGCTCGGCAAGCGCGATCGCGCGCCCGTCGGGCAAGATGGCGCGTGGCAGCCCGCTCTCGACGACGAGCAGGCTGCCACTGGGCAGGCGCTCGCCGCTGGGCGCGAAAACGACGGCGCGGGGCGGTGGCGGCACTGGCTGTGCTGTCGGAGCGCTGCCACAGGCGATGACGAGCATCAGGGCTAGGTAGGGCAAGAGTCGGCGCATTAACAGTCTCCCTCAGCTCAAACAAAGCGGCGCAAGACGGCTGGATCGGCAAGCTGGCTGAGCATCCCTTCAGCGGGATAGGCCTGCAAGGCCGGCTGCAGCGCCGCGAGCGGCGCTGCAGGGTCCAGCCAGGCGGCATAGCGCTCAGGCGGCAGGATGACGGGCATTCGGTTGTGAACTGGCGCTACAAGCGCGTTGGGCGCAGTGGTGATGATCAGGAAAGCCGGTGGCGAGTCGCCCTCTTGCAGCCAAAAGCCGCCAAA
This sequence comes from Aggregatilineales bacterium, assembly GCA_046719055.1. Taxonomy (GTDB): domain Bacteria; phylum Chloroflexota; class Anaerolineae; order Aggregatilineales; family UBA2796; genus CP2-2F. The sequence continues at coordinate 10,421 of JBDNDQ010000066.1, forward strand.
GGCGAATGGGGCGCCATCCTGCAGACCAAAGCGGATCGGCTGCTTGGCTCCGTTGGGCAGGGTCTGCCACTCGTAGAAGCCATCAGCAGGCACAAGGCAGCGGCGCGCTTGGAAAGCTGCGCGGAAGGTTGGTTTTTCGGTCAGCGTCTCGGCGCGGGCGTTGATCAAGCGCGTTTTTGCCCAGCTGGGCGTATAGCCCCACGTCAGCAGCGCAAAGCGACCTGGCTCTAGTAAGACGGGCAGGCTCTGGCCGGGGGCCGCATTCAGGCTCGGCTGCCAGTCAGGGGGCAGCGCTGCCTGGAAATGGTCAGCCAGCTGATCTGGTGGCGTGGCAAGGCTGTATCGGCCACACATGGTGTGCTCCTCATATCCATCTGGCGCTCGATTATAACCCAGATTCGTGGAGAGTTGACTCTTGCCAAGCGGCGCATCTTGATCTATACTCAGAGTAAAATGGGTCGTTAGCTCAGTTGGTTAGAGCGCGTCGTTGACATCGACGAGGTCAGAAGTTCGAGTCTTCTACGACCCACACTGTGCAGGCGCGCTCATGCTAGATTGACTCGTGAGAGGTACTGACAGACAATGAGCGCTGAAATTCGCGATGCTGTGCGCGCCTTCATCCTGAATCACATCCTGCGGCGCCCTAACTACAAGCTGGGCGATGATGACTCGCTGATCAAGGGCGGCTTGATGGATTCGTTCTCGCTGGTGGAAGTCCAGCTCTTCATCGAAGAGACCTACGGCTTCCGCCCCGATGACGTAGACATGACCGTCGAAAATATGGACACAGTGCGGATGATCGCTGACTATGTCGCAGCACACCGCTAGGTTTGTCCTGCCGCATACGCGCCTCGCCTACCAAAACCTGCTGGAGCGCGCTGCACAGCACTATCACGAGCGTCCCGAAGCATCCGCTGTCATCTTTGTGCCGGCGGGCAACGCGCCGCACAAGCCGATCAGCTACCGCGCCTTCTTCGATAACGCCGCCCGTTACGCCGAGATCTTGCGGAGCATCGGCATCGGGCGGCACGATCTAGCGATTCTGGTCATGGATCACTCGGAGGCGCTGCTCTACGCCTTCTGGGGCGCGCTGATGCTCGGCGCCATGCCCTCTATTTTCCCGTTCCTCTCCGATAAGCTCGATCCTGCCCTGTACTTCGAGCGGGTGCGCTTACTGATCAGCCATTCGGGCGCCAAAGTCGTGATTGCCTCTGCCCAATACGCTGATTCACTCGCTGCACTGAACACCGGCGTGCCCATCGTGAGCGAATCTGCGCTCCCACCCAGCGAGGGCGCGCCACACTTCAATTTTGCGGTGCGCGGCGAGGATATCGCCTTTCTGCAGCACAGCAGCGGCACAACCGGTCTGCAAAAGGGCGTAGCGCTCTCACATGGCGCCGTGCTGAACCAGGTCGCCAGCTACAGCCAGGCGATTCGGCTGCGCGAGGATGATTGCATCGTCTCGTGGCTGCCGCTCTACCACGATATGGGGCTGATCGCTGCCTTTGTGCTGCCGTTGGTGCAGGGCATTCGGCTGGTCCTGATCTCGCCGCATCACTGGGTGCGCGATCCGAAAGTGATGCTGCACGCCATCAGCCAGTATGGCGGCACGTTGTGCTGGCTGCCCAACTTCGCCTATAACTTTCTGGCACAGCGTGTGCGCGATAACGCGCTGGAAGGCGTCAGTTTGGCTAGTATGCGCGCCTTCATCAACTGCTCCGAGCCGATGCGCGCCGAGAGCCACCGCCAATTTGTGGCGCGCTACGCGCCCTACGGCGTCAGACCTGAAATGCTGGCAACTTGCTACGCGATGGCTGAGAATACCTTCGCTGTGACACAAGGCGGCATCGACGCGCTCCCCAACGTTGATCTGATCAGCCGTGAGGCGCTCAGCGCGCAGCACATTGCGCGTCCGGCTGTAGAGGGCGAGCTGGCTGTCGAGATGCTTTCGTGCGGCGCCCCAATCCCGAACTGCGAAATTCAAATTGTGGATGCGGCGCGGCAGCCTTTGCCAGAGCGGCACATCGGCGAGGTGGCCGTCCGCAGCGATAGCATGTTGAGCGGCTACTACCGCCGCCCCGACCTAACCGAACAGGCGATCTTCAACGGCTGGTACCTCACAGGCGATTACGGCTACATTGCCGACGGTGAGCTGTACATCACTGGGCGCAAGAAGGATTTGATCATCGTCGGCGGCAAGAACATCTACCCGCAAGACCTTGAGGCAATCGCTAACGATGTGCCGGGCGTCAAGGCGGGGCGGACGGTCGCCTTTGGCGTGGAAGATGAGCGGCTGGGCACTGAAGCGATTGTGCTCGTCTGCGAGGCAGAGACGGACGATGAAGACGAGCGCTTCGAGATCGCGCGGCAGGTGCGCATGCGCGTGGCACAACAGACTGACGTCACGCTTGGCGACGTCTACATTGTGGATGCTAAGTGGCTGCTCAAAACCAGCAGCGGCAAGATTGCGCGCAGCGCCAATCGCGAGAAGTACCTACGGGAACGAGACAGGCGCGCTTGAGCGAGAACAGCAAGCCTGCCTCCCCGATGCGGGCCTGTCATCTTGATAAGTGCGCAGAAATTTTGCTCAGTTGAGGAAACGGGCAACGACCTGCAGCAGCTCAGCGCGGTTGATCGGCTTGTGCATGTATTCATCGCAGCCGGATGCCATGATGCGCTCGCGGTCGCCTTTCATCGCGGCGGCGGTCAGGGCGATGATCGGGATGTGCTTGAGCTCCGAGCTTTTCAGGATAGCGGTAGCTTCCATGCCATCCATGCCCGCCATGTTGATATCCATCAGGATCAGGTCAGGCACCTCGCGCTTGGCGACGGCAATCCCAGTCAGACCGTCTTCCGCCTCGATCACATGGTAGCCCGCCGCTGTTAGAATTTTGCGCACCAGGCGCCGATTCTGAAAGTTGTCCTCAATGTAGAGGATTCGCTTCGCCGACATGCGTTTTTCCCCCTTTGTGATGCGTCATAATTTGTTGGAGCTGCCCTGCAAAGGCACGCGTATCGATCGGTTTGCTGATGAAGGCATCGCAGCCAAAGGCGAGTGCTAGCCGCTTAGCGCGAGCGCTGCACTCGGCTGTGAAAGCGACAATTGGCAAACGCGCCAACTCGCTCAGCCCGCGCAGCCGCGAGACCACCACCTTACCCTCTAAATCGGGCAAATCCATATCCACAAGGATGATCTCAGGGCTCACCTCGCGGGCAAGACGCAAGCCTGTCAGGCCGTTGGGCGCGTGATGGACGTCAAAGCCGTGCGGCGTCAGCACCTTAGCAACCATGCGCGCAGTGTTGTGATCATCCTCAATCAGAAGCAGCGTGACCATTCTAAAATACTTCCTCTCATCTCAACACTCGTGGCACCGTTAATGCGGTCACGTTAAGCGGATGCAAGCTCAAAATGCATTATACGCGCAAATTGGCACCCAGCTGCTGCTTCCGTATAACGGTATTCTCTCAAAAAGTTAGCAATATACTATGTTTCATCTTTATTGTTTCACAAGCATATCACGGAAAGATAGGCCCGTCAACTAGAAACTTATCGACAAGTCCTCTGATGAAGTAGAACACTATCTCGTCAGGAACTGCTGAATGCGCGCATTGACCTGCTCGGCTGCATCGTAGATGGCAGCGTGGCCGACGTTCGGTAGAATTTCGGCTTGCACATTCGGCATATGCCGCAGGGCGCGCTGTACCGCCTTGCGCGCATCGAAAATCCCCTCGTGCTGCCCCACCAACAGCAGAGTTGGCACTGGCACCTTGCGCAGCACCCAGCTCGGCTCGCCGCGCACAAACTTGATCAGGGCGCGCGTGCCCCGTAAGACCTCGCGCAGGTTCGGTTGGGTGCTCATGCCGGCCAGCGCGCCTGCATTGTAATGCTTGACAACCAAGCTGAGCGCGTAGAACACCTCGCGGTTGAACTTCAAGCCGCTGCGCGGCGGCACAAAGACCATCCGCATCAAACGCTGACCGTAGTACGTCGGATCGTTGTGCAAGTTCAGCACCAGCGGCACTCCGCTGCGCCAGTAAATGCGGAAGGGCGCAATGCCCACCGGACTCAGCAAAATGGCGTGGCTGACGCGCTGTGGCGCATAGGCAGCAAAGCGCATCACCATCCAGCCGCCCAAACAGGTGCCTGCTAAGGCGGTACGTGCCAGCCCCAGCCCGTCAAGCACATCTTCCAGCCACCACGACCAGCCATCATCCAGCAAACTGGGCGGCGTTGTGGCGCTCCGACCGGGCTGCCCCACGCAGTCCGGCGCGTAGAGGCGGTAATGCCCCGCCAGCCCTTCGATCTGCTGGCGCCACAGCGGCGAACCTGCTCCGTAGCCGTGTATCAGCACGAGCGGCGGCGCAGACTCATCGCCTGCGCAGATTACGTGCGTCATCCCGAAGCGCGTCGGGATGTAACCTGTTGTGATCGGCACCTCAAAGGCGCGCAGCGCTTCGTCGTACCATTTTTCTAGCACAGCGTAGCCCTCGCGCGAGCGATACAGAAACGGATCGTAAGGCATGGTGTTTTACCCAATAAGCAGCCGCTTACGTTAGGAATAAGCCTTCAAGGCTGTCAAAGGCACTCGACTTAGACTATAGTCCTTAGATAGGATGCAGCTTATCGCTAAATGTATCAGGAGCAGCTGATGTGTGACAATTCGACCCGTCGAGGCTGCTCAAACGGTCTGCTGAGCGTGACACACAGGTGAGCTACGATGCTTTTGAAATATTTTTACGATGAGCGCTTGGCGCAGGCTTCGTACCTGGTTGGCTGCCCTGAGAGCGGCGAGGCCCTGGTGATCGACCCAGCGCGGGACGTCGAACCTTACCTGGCAGTGGCAGCCGCACACGGCCTGCGCATTGCGCACGTCACCGAGACGCACATTCATGCCGATTTTGTCAGTGGTGCGCGCGAGCTCGCCGCTTGCACTGGCGCCGCGCTCTACCTGAGCGACATGGGGACGCCCGAGTGGAAGTACGCCTACGCCGATGCAGCCGGCGCCGTGCTCCTGCGCGAGGGTGATTGGTGGACGGTCGGCAGCGTCAAGGTCGAGGTGCTGCATACGCCTGGTCACACGCCCGAGCACCTCAGCTTCATGATCACCGACACCGCCGTCGCCGATAAGCCGTTCGGCATCTTCACGGGCGATTTTCTGTTCGTCGGCGATGTTGGGCGGCCTGATCTGCTGGAAGAGGCAGCTGGGCAGCTCGGCACAAAGGAGAGCGGCGCGCGCCAGCAATTTGCCACCATCCAGCGCTTCAAACGTCTGCCCGACTACCTGCAGATTTTGCCCGGACACGGCGCAGGCAGCGCCTGTGGCAAAGCGCTCGGCGCCATGCCAACCACGACGCTCGGCTACGAGAAGCTCTTCAACCCAGCCTTCCAGTTTGAGGATGAATCTGCCTTCATGGCCTGGTTGCTGGAAGGTCAGCCTGAGGCGCCGCGCTATTTCGCCCAGATGAAGCGGGTCAACAAACATGGGCCCGCCCTGCAGCGCGATCTGCCCCCGCCCCGCCGCCTGAGCCGCCCTGAAGTTGACGCGCTGCTCGCTGAAGGCGCCCTCGTGGTCGATTTTCGCCCCGAACAGGCCTTCTGCAAGGCAAGCCTGCCCAAGACGCTCAGCATTCCTGCCACCAGCCAGCGCTTCAGCACGTACGTCGGCTGGTTCGTGGACTACACCGCACCGTTCTACTTCGTGACCGAGCGTGACTCGGATGTGCCGACCTTGCTGAGCGCGCTGCGCGCTATCGGCGTGGATGACGTGTGCGGCTACCTCACGGCCGAAGAGCTTGGCAGCCCGACCGAGCGCCTAGCCGCGCTTGACGTTGAAAGCTTAGCCAAGCGTCTGGCAGAGGTCTTTTTGCTGGATGTACGTGGCGCAGCCGAGTACGCCCAAGGGCACATCAGCGGCGCGCGGAACATCCCCGTTGGACATTTGCCGCGCCGCCTGGCCGAAGTGCCGCGCGATCGGCCGATCGC
>JBDNDQ010000067.1:0-16281 GCA_046719055.1 Aggregatilineales bacterium
ATGGTACTGCTCCGGCGACGGAGTGGGAGAGTAGGTCATCGCCAACTTCCTCTGCTCACCCCAGCGCCTACGCTTCTGGGCTTGCTCAGCGACTCCTCAAGAATTGAGAATTGACATTCCGCCCGCCTACCCTTACGATTCAAGCAGTGCCCGCGTTCACGTAGGAAAAGCCTTCTCGCAATGGTGATAGACGAAAAATCGGTGCACGTCTTAGAGCTGCCCAAAATCCTAGAGCAGCTAGCGCGCCATGCCAGCTTTTCGGGTGGTGTAGAGCGCATCCGTGCCTTGCGACCAACTGGTGACTTGCACGAGGCGCTGAATTGGCAAAAGGAGACAACCGAAGCCGTCACGCTCTTCCAACTTAGAAGCGACATCACGCTGGGCAGCGTGCGCGATGTGCGCGAGGCGGTTGGGCAGGCAGAGCGGGGCATTATCCTAGAGCCGCATACGCTGCTCGATATTCGCGCCACATTACGCCGCGCTACCACCCTCAAGCGGATGCTCACCCGCTTGCGCAGCCAATTCCCTATGCTGGCAGGCATTGCTGAGCGCCTTGAGGAATGTGTTGCCCTACAAGCCGAGATCAGCCGCGTGCTGGATGACGCTGGCAACATCAACGACGCTGCCTCGCCCAAGCTGGCGATCATCCGACGCGATATGCGCGCCGCCTCAGAGCGCCTGCAGAGCCGTCTACAGAGCCTGATCACGAACCCTAACTACGTCAAATACCTACAAGAACAGCTGATCACTCAGCGCAACGGACGGTATGTTATCCCGCTGCGCGCCGAGCACAAGGGCAAGATTCCTGGCATCGTGCACGATCAATCGTCCAGCGGCGCCACGCTCTTCATCGAGCCGCTGGTCACTGTTGAGCTGAATAACGCCGTCCGCGAGCTGCAGCTGGCCGAAGAGGACGAAATTCGCCGCATCTTGCGAGAGCTGAGCGCGCTGGTCAGCCACGAGGGCGAGTTCATCACGCGTACAGTAGAGGGCTTGGCGCATCTTGACATGGTCTTTGCTAAGGCGCAGTACGCTGCACAGCTGCGCGCTGCGCCACCTAAGCTGGTCAGCTTCCAGCCTCGCACCGATTCGCCGCATCCTGGCTGTACGATCAAGCTCGAAGGCGCGCGACATCCCTTGCTAGACCCTGAAAAGGTCGTGCCAATTGACCTCATCCTCGATGAAAAGACCTACATCCTAGTCATCACAGGGCCGAACACCGGCGGCAAGACGGTCGCGCTGAAGACGGTCGGTCTGCTAGCGATGATGGCTCAGTGCGGCTTGCACATCCCCACTAATCCCGGTGCCGAGCTGTCAGTCTTCGAGGGTATTTTCGCCGACATCGGCGATGAGCAGAGCATTGAGCAGTCCCTCTCGACTTTCTCAGCGCACATGACCAACACAATCAGGATTCTGGAGCGAGCAACGCCTCGCTCGCTGGTCATCCTCGACGAGTTGGGCGCTGGCACCGATCCGAGTGAAGGCTCGGCGCTGGCACGCGCCATTTTGCTGCATCTGCTGGAACGCGGCATCACCACGTTGGTCACAACCCACCACCCAGAGCTCAAAGTCTTCAGCCAGCAGCAGGCGGGTGTGCGCAACGCCAGCGTTGAGTTCGATCTGCAGACACTCCGCCCAACGTATCGGCTGATCGTTGGCCTGCCGGGGCGCTCTAACGCGCTGGCAATTGCCACACGGCTGGGCTTGCCAGCATCAATTATTGAGATGGCACGCAGCTTGATCGGCGTCGAGGAGCTCATCACCGACGATCTGCTGAATGAACTGCAACAAACACGCGAGGAGACGCGCCTTGCCCGTGAGGCAGCACTTGCTCAACGTCAGCAGGCTGAAAACCTCGTCCGTGAGCTGCGCGAGCGCGTGGAAGCAACCGAAAAAGAGCGGGCAGACATCCTTGCACAGGCGCGCCGCGTGGCCGAGCGCGAACTAGAGAACGTCCGTAAGGAAATCCGCAAGCTGCGCCACGCCCTTCAAAGTGCAGGTCAATCAGCAGAGGCAGTCAAGCGTCTGGAAGCCGCTGCCTTCGACGTGCAGCCGAACTTAGAGGCGCCTGCCATCAGCCCGCCAAACATCCCCGACCTCGAAGATGAGCCACCGACCTATCGGCTGGGCGAGACGGTCTGGGTCTTGCCGCTTAACTCGGAAGGGCAGATCAGCGAGATTGGCGCGAGCGACGTCGAAGTGACGGTGGGGCGGCTGCGTGTGCGCGCCAAGCTGGATGAGATCGAGCGCCGTGGTAAGGCTAGCGGCTCGGTGCGCGAAAAGCGACGCGAAAAACTGCCCGAGCGCGGCCCATCGCCTGGCCTAGAGCTGGACTTACGCGGGGCACGCGTCGAGGAATCGCTCGAGCGTGTTGAAGAATACCTCGATGCGGCGTATCTGGCCGGCTTGCCCTTTGTGCGCATCATTCACGGTAAGGGCACGGGCGCCTTGCGCAAGGCTATCCGTCAGGCGCTCGAGGGGCATCCGCTGGTCAGCAGGTATCAGCGCGGCGACGAGAGCGAAGGCGGCGATGGCGTCACAGTAGTCAATTTGATCAGCATGAGCTAGATGCACATCCGTGCAGGGTCTGAATTTTTGCAAAGCCTACGCGGAGCATTGATGTGAAAATTATCGTTAATATTTCCTCAATTATTTCTCAATTAAAGCGCCTTTGAGCCTTGAAATCGCCTCGCTAGAATAGGCACTACATAAAGATTTAACGCCTATAGATTTTCCCCCACCTATAGAGTTAGCGAAGGTGCCCACGTCAAAGTGGGCATCTTTGTTGTGTCAGCCTAGCCGCACTCAGCTGAACTCGGTATAATCAAAGTGTCAATCTGAACGGAAAAGGTAAGAGACAACGCATGATCGATGTGAACGACCTGCGCAAAGGGGTTACCTTCACTGTAGACGGCGCACTTTATCGCGTCCTAGAGTATTCACACCACAAACCCGGGCGCGGCAACGCCACCATCCGCACCACCCTGCGCGACTTGCGCACAGGCGCTACCATCCAGCGCACTTTCACCTCTGGTGACCGCGTGCAAGACATCCGCGTAGAGAGCTTCCCAGTCGAGTTTCTCTACAGCGACGGTGAAATGCTGCACTTCATGCACACAACCACCTACGAGCAGTACGAACTGCCAGCCAGCATCTTCGGCGATGACTTGCTGTACCTCTACGAAAACATGCAGCTCTCGCTCAGCACTTACGAGGGTGAGGTGATTGACTACGAGCTGCCGACAACCGTCGAGCACGAGGTTGTTGAAGCCGAGATGGCGGTAGCAGGCAATACGGCCACTGGCGCCACTAAAAAAGTGACCACACAGACGGGGCTGCAAGTCACTGTGCCGCTTTTCGTCAATGTTGGTGATAGAATCCGCATCGATACGCGAGATGGCAGCTACATCACCCGTGTATGACCCTTAGGATCGCCTGATGAAAACGCCAGCTGGCAAGGAATGCCCAGAATATCATGCCGACTTCCATCGCGGTAGGCGCGTGCAAGAGTGCCGCTTGATCAAGCGCAATCCGCGCAGTGCAGCTTGGCACCCCGGCGACTGCACCCGTTGCAGTGTGCCGGATATTCTCCGGGCAAATGCCAGCGAGTTCCTACGGCTGACTTTACAAGTCAAGCCTGGCTTTTTGGGCATCGGCCGGACTCTCGTCGTGAGCGCCTTTTGTGAGAAGCACAAAGTCGAGATTGAAGACCCTTACGTCGGTTGCGAGCAGTGCAACGCCGAGCGTCCTGGCGTCTCGCTCTTTTTAGACGCGCTGCGCGGGACGGATAGCGAATGATCAAAATCGTGCTGTTCGATCTCGACGCTACGCTGGTGCGCGTTCACACCGATGCCTTTGTGGGCCAATATATCAGCCTACTTGGGGAGGCGCTTGGGCGTCATCTTCAGGGGCCCTCTGAGCGCTGTGCTGAAGCGCTGCGCTCAGCGATACAGGCTGTCAGCGCTGATCGCGATCCATCCTGTAGCAATCGGGCCGTCTTCGAGCGCGCTTTGGCTGAGGCACTCACCATGCCCCCAGACGTGCTGCGAGATGCCTTCGAGCGCGCTCAGGCAGAGATTTTTCCGAGCTTGGCGCCTTTTTTTGCGCCTGATCCTGCTGCCTCGCCGCTGCTGTACCGACTCCTAGAGCGCGGAGTCGCTTGCGCGATTGTCACTAACCCCATCTTCTCGCTAGAGACGGTCCATCAGCGCATGAGCTGGGGCGGCTTGCCGCTCGATCTGCCCTACGCGCTGATCACCAGCCTCGATGAGGTGCATTTCGCCAAGCCGCAGCCGCATCTTTATGAGGAGGTCTTGGCGCGGGTTGGCTATGAAGCCGATCAGGCGCTCATGGTCGGCGATGACTTCCAGAACGACATCGCGCCGACACAGGCCATTGGCATGCACGCCTACTGGCTGAACGGCTTGCAGACGTTGGCAACTTTCGCCGCTGAGGTCGAAAATGGCTTGCTAGAGCGCCTGGCGCGCCAACCGCTCCCGTCTGAGCAACGTGAACAGGTTGTGCCGCGCCTGTTGGGCAACACAGCAGCGCTCTTTGGCATCGTGAATGCTGCGCCGCCACAGGTCTGGTATATGCGCCCCGAGCCCGACGAATGGACGCCGTTGGAAGTTGTCCACCACCTGCGTCAGAGCGAGCGTGAGGTGCAGCGCCCGCGCTTACAGCGCATCCTAGCGGAGGAGAACCCCTTTCTGCCAACGCCGCCTGAACCGTTCCGCCCCAACAGCGTGACCCTGACCGAGACGGCAGAGCAAATCGCTGCCGACTTCTGGCGCGAACGCTCTCAGACCCTTGCTTTCCTCGAGCAACTGCCGCTTGAGGCGTGGTCGCGACCTGCTCGGCACGCCATCTTTGGGCCGACAACCCTGCTAGAGATGGCACACTTCACAGCGCGACACGACCGTTTGCACCTCAATCAGCTGTGGGCTTCAGTATCCTCAACGGGTGGAATGGGGCTGTAACAGAGACTTTCAAGAACGCCCTGCGCCTACCTAACCTAGAGGCATTTTCAGGCACCTTACTCTACCCTCTCTCATGCACTTTTTAGAGAGCGTCGCACTTGGAAGCAGCCCGACACACTTTGGAGGGCCTGTCAAGTCCCCGCCAAGCTAAGCTGGGAGTGTCTAAGTTGAAACAGCTGGAATCTTGGATGCATAACAGCACGACGGCTGTGCGGCTGTCTGTCTTGTTTTGTGCGCTTCTGGGTTCAAGCTGTTCTCGACCTGGTGTGGGTTAGCTTGCCAATAGGGATATTTGCTTATGCCCAAATTTCAGGCGCTGTAGAGCGGCGTACGTGCTAGGGCTGCTAAGTCGCGAGCGCCCGCCACGAACATGGCGATGCGCAGTTGTGCCGTCAGCTCGCGGATGAGCTCGTGCGTCGCTTCGGCTGAGTGTGCTGCCGCCTTCAAAAATGGGCCTGCCAAGCCGCATAGTTGTGCCCCTAGCGCGATGCACTTAGCGACGTCAATGCCATCCCGCAGGCCGCCGCTCGCAATAATCGGGATGCTCGGCGCCGCCTCGCGCACCAATTTGATGCTCTCCGCTGTCGGGATGCCCCAATCAGCAAAGGCGCGTGCCACACGCGCATGGAACGCCGTCGGCGCGCGGTGATACTCCACTTCACTCCACGAGGTGCCGCCAGCGCCTGCCACGTCGATAGCTGCCACGCCTGCCCCCGCCAGACGCCGGGCATCCTCAGCCGAGAAGCCCCAACCCACCTCTTTCGCGATCACCGGCACGCCGATCGTCCGACACAGCTGCTCCACTTTGGGCAGAAGGTCTTTGAAGTTGCCATCGCCTTCAGGCTGAACAGCCTCTTGCAGGGCGTTGAAGTGCACGATCAGCGCATCTGCCTCTGCCATCTCGACGGCGCGGCGATAGTGATCCACAGTGAAGCCGTAGTTCAGCTGTACGGCGCCCACATTGGCAAAGAGCAGGATATCCGGCGCCACATGGCGCACCTTGAACGAGGCGGCGAGGTCTTCATGAACGATCGCGGCGCGCTGGGAGCCGAGGCCCATAGCAATGCTGTGCGCCTGCGCCACCTCTGCCAGCACGAGATTGAGCGGATTGGCTAGGCTGGTGCCACCCGTCATTGAGCTGATCAGCAGCGGTGCGTTCAGGCGCTTGCCCATGAAAGTGAGCGAGATATCGATCTCGGCAAGGTCTAGCTCCGGCAGGGCGCAGTGCATGAAGCGATAGCGCTCTAAGCCGGTGGTCAGGCGCGGAAACTGCACGTTTTCTTCGAGATTAATGCGAATGTGATCAGCTTTGCGGCGTTCGATCAGCTGCGGATCGTCAGATGGAGCACTCATATCAGCACACGCGCCAATGCAAGGCGCTTTCCTCCTCAATTCAGCAATATAGCAGCCGATTGTAGCACAAAAGGGCAGGTCATACGACCTGCCCTTGCAACCTGCGTTATGCTGTCCTCAGCAGTCTCTCAGTTAATGGGCGGCGGTGGGCCAGGCGTGAACTCACTGCCGAGAATGCTCTCGAGCTGCAGCTCAAGGTCTTCCAGCGCGGTGGCGGCGTCTTTCCTGCGCGTAAGGACGTCGTGGACGGCGGTAAAGAACGCGACCGAGACGTCGTTATAGAGGGCAGCCGTCACCGTCGAGGGGCGCGGCGTGGCGTTCTCGAAGACTGGGATCAAGTCGGCGACCCATGGCGTAGCTGCCAAGACGTCAGGGTCTTGGTAGATAGCAGGCATAGTGGGCAAGTTGTTCAGCTTCAGCCAGCGCTCCTTCTGCTGTTCGGGGGCAGTCAGCCATAGGGCAAGCTGCGTAGCCAGCTCCGGGTTCTGGCTGTAAGCGCTCACGCCCAGCTGCCAGCCGCCCAATGCGGCCGCTGGCTTGCCCGAATCGCCAGCTGGCAGCGCAGTGACAGCGAACTTATCCTTGATGGCAGTTTCCTGCGTGCCATCGGCGCCACCCTGACCTAACACATAAGCATACGGCCAGTTGCGCATGAAAGCGGCGTTGCCAGCCTGGAAGACGCGGCGGGCGTCCTCTTCTTGGTAGGTTGTCACGCCCTCAGGCGAGATAGTGCCAACCCAGCTAGCTGCGCGCTCGATCGCTCGTATCGCTGCTTCGTTGTTGATGCTGATGGTCTTATCCACCTCAACAATTGAGCCACCACCGTTGCTGAAGACCCACTCCAACGCATCGCAGGTCAGGCCTTCATAGGCGTTGCCCTGCCAGACAAAGCCCCAGAACTCTGCATTGCCAGCAGCGCGCTCACCGTCCTGGATGGTCTTTGCCATCTGCTCTAGCTCGTCCCAAGTCTTGGGCGGGGCGCTGAAGCCGTACTTCTCCAGCAGATCTGTACGGTAGTAGAGCAAGCCAGCATCCGTGAACCACGGCAGCCCGACGACCTTGCCATCCACTGTGTTGTTAGTGAGGATGCGTGGATAGAACATATCCTTCATGCCGCTCGCCTCAAGAGCAGGCCCGAGGTCTAGCATGTTGGGCGCCAGGATGCCTGGCCAAATCACGTCAAACTGGATCAGGTCGATATCGGTGGAGCGTGCAGCCAACAACTGCTGCAGCTGAGCGAGGTACTCTGTAGCGCTCTGCGAGGCGTAGACGATCTCAACGTTAACGTTGTTCTCATCTGCCCAGCGCTTGAGGATCGCTTCGTCCTGAGCGATGTCGCCGACGCTGCCGTAGAAAACACGCAAAGTCGGCTTCGTTTGGGCCATAGCAGCACCGTTGAAGACGCCACCTAGCACAAAGGCTGCGATCAGCAAAAGGATGAACAACTTAATCTTTTTCGGCATCGAGTAACTCCTTTATGGTTACAGGCACTTTGTAGGTGCGGCACTTGCCACACAGCTACGACTGAGAGTTTACCCTGCTTTGGCTGAGATTGCAAACGAGCCTGAGCGACTTTTCAGCCTGCCCAGCCATCTGCCGAGTCCTCGTGGCACTCCGGAGCTTCAGCCAGTTCGCTCAGAAAGCGGCGATCAGCCTCGCTCAGGGGCGCGTTTAACAGCAGATCGGGGCGGCGCTGCCAGGTACGGCGCAGAGCGCTCTCGCGCCGCCAGCGCGCCACCGCCCCGTGATCGCCGCTCAGCAGTACCTCTGGCACGCGCAAGCCGCGAAATTCAGGCGGACGCGTGTAGTGGGGGCCTTCTAGCAAGCCGCTGCTAAACGAGTCGTTCGGCGCCGACTCGGCGTTGCCCAACACGTTCGGAATGTGCCGCGCAATTGCGTCTAGCATGACCATCGCCGCCAATTCGCCGCCGCTTAGCACATAATCGCCAATGCTCACTTCGTGGGTCACGACTAGCTCGCGCACGCGCTCATCCACGCCTTCATAGCGCCCACAGATAATGGCAAGGCGCGGATATTGAGCGAATTCGGCCGCCATGCGCTGTGTGAAGCGCTCACCCTGCGGCGTCGTCAAGATGACCGGGGCAGGGTCGCCTCTGAGCACGTCTTCTACGGCGCGCACAATCGGCTCGACCTTCAACACCATACCGCCTCCGCCCCCATAAGGCGGCTCATCGGTCGTTTGATGTTTATCGGTCGCGTAGGCGCGGAAATTGTGCAAGTTAACAGTCAGCAGGCCGCGTTCGCGGGCGCGCTTCAGGATGCTCTCACTGAGCACGCTCTCGAACATGGCGGGGAAGAGTGTGAAAATCTCGAAGCGCATCGGATAGCCTCACCAGTAGCGACGTTGTGCACGCATACCGAGCCACCACGCCGCTAAAATTACAATTGACAAGCCGCCGCACACAGCTGCGCCCAGCAGCGCGAGTGCCTCGCCGAGCGTTTGGACAGCCAAAGGCGGCGGTTGGTAGAGCAGTTCACGGCGCGGCGCGCTCACCGTGCTCAGCAAGCCCTCACTGAAGACCGTCACGCGCCACACCGGGCTTGCCAAGCGCGCCCCATTCGCATCCAGTGCGATGATCTGCCAGCGATGTGTGCCTTCACTCAGCCAGAAGGTGTAGCTGTGCAGCGGACGCTCAGCCTCAGGCGCCTGTGTGGGCGGCACGGCTGCGATCAGCACCCCGTCTAGCCACAGCTCAAACGATTCGGCACAGCTGGCGCGCCATTGGAATGTCACATTTCCGCCGAGCACTTGCGCCCCATCAGCGGGCTGCGGATCAGTTGGCGCGTTGAGCGTGCAGCGCGGCACTACAGCTGACCACTCCATGACGACGCGCGGAGTCGCCTCAATCAGTCGCAGCCATGCGAAGGTACTGCTGCCGACCACAAACAGCTCCCTGCCGACTGCGCCCAGGCGTGCGCCATCGCCATTTTGGCCGAACTCTCCGCTCAAGCGCAGCCCCGCGCCGGATAGCTCAAAGGCGAGGACTGACGGGCCGCTCCTCGAGGCGTGTTGCCGACCTGTGTAGATGCGGCTGCCGACGATCAACACATCGGACAGGGCAGCATCGCTTGGCACTAACGTTGCTGAGCCAAGCATGCGCGGCTGCCCGCCTAGCGTCAGAATGCTCAGCTGGGCTCCATGCCCGATGTACAGCGTGTTATCCTGCTCACGCACCACTTGAGCAGGCGCGAAAGCGTTCAGCCACAGCAGCACCCTCCCGTCTAAATCGTATCGGCGCACGCCCTGCGTGCCTTCAGCAACCCAAAAACCAGTTGTGCCGCTGGGCGTCACATCGTAGGCGGGCGCAGCTGTCCTGAGTGGCTCTAGCGCCGTCAGACGCCCCTCAGCGCCGACGCGATAGCGCCGCACGCCCGCGCCTAGCGCCGCAACCCATACCTGATCGCTGCTGCAGGCCATGCGATGCCCGCCGCCACGCGCAAAAGCGCGCTCGCGCTGCTTGTCATCCAGCACGCTCAGACCGTCGGCGCTCAGCACGAAGGTGAAAGGCGCACACACAGAAATGGCCTGCAGCGCGCCGCGCCCTATCCCGATTTGCCAGCCTATCAACAGGCGATCAGCCGTCGGGACAACTTCAGAGAGCGTGCTGCCTTGCCCAATCAAGAGGCGCGTCCCATCGCTCCACAAAGCGCTGATCGGCGTGCGTGGCAGCTCAGCTTGTCCGCTGACCGGCGTACTTTGTAGCATCGCCCACAGCCAGAGCACTACACCTACTGCTCGTCCGAACTTACGCGCCATAGCCATTGTGCCATAACACTTGCCAATAGGATAGCCATGCCATCCAGCGCCAAGCGCTCAAGCGGCACGCCCAACACAATGATACCTGAGGCAGTCGCTGCATTCACCTGCCAGAAGCGCGCCGCGATCAGGGCGCCTTCGTAAGGCCAGGCGTAGAGCAGACCGCTCAGGGCGGGTAAGATGTTCAGCCAACCCCGCAATTGCCTGCGACGCACTAAAAATCCGATCATTAAGATCGCTGGCGCGAAGGCAAGCATCAAAAACAAAAATGTGCTCATGATTCGTCGCAAAAATGAATTGAGTATGTTTTCTTATCTAATTCTCAATGCTTTCACTATGTTCTTATAACAAAATCGAATGTATAGTGAAAGTTGTAACAAGCAACGCTACCAAATGTCCCCGCAGAGTGTTGTGTAGTAGATAGGTGGTGCTTATGTCTAGCAGTTTCTACAGCGCTTTGACGAGCGTTGCGCAGGAATTCAACGTTGAAGAGTATCGGCATTGGTCGCCGCGTTCGCAAACCTACACTTCCGCAGATGTGTTGCAGCAGTACCTGCGTGCTGGCTGGCAACTTGCCAAGACCGTGACGGTCGAGTCGTTTTTGCTGGGCGCAGGGCGGCGCGTCTCGGTCTATCACTTCACCCTGAGCAAAGATGGGCGTGTGCTGCACTTGCCCATCGTGTGCAGCCCGTTTGTGCTGCGCACAGTCATGGATCATGGCTTGCAAGTTGTCCACTCGGACGTTGAAGCCGCTAACCACTAGCCACTTCGCAGTAGGGCGCGTTGCAGCGGCTGCGGCAGCAGCAAGGCAAGGCGCCCTCGCTCCCAGCTGGTGAACGGGCGCAGCAACCACAACACTCCCCCGTAGACTGCGCCGGAGACAAGCGCTGCAGCTATCGGCGCGCTTGACCACAGCGCAGCCAGCATACCTAGCATACAGACTCCTGAGATGCACGGACGCCACAATAGCCCAAGCCAGCTCACTTTGCCTAAAGCGCTCCGCAATAGACGATAGAAGGCAATCAAGAGCACCAGCTCTGAGAGAATTGTCGTAATCGCCGCCGCCTGAAAGCCATGAATTGGCACGAAGAGCAGATTTGTGGCGATGTTGAAGCTGACTCCCGCTAGAAACGCCCATCTCATGCGCGCCTGCTGATCAAGCGCCACCAGCACATAGTTTGTCAGGCTATTGATCCAGCCGATCGGCATGAACCAGACCATAATCTGTAAAGCGATGGCGCCGTTCGGTAGGTAGCGGGCGCCGCCCAGCAAGTTGATTAGCACGTGCGCGCTGAAGGTCGTGAGCACAGCGATCGGCACAGCTAGGCTGACCAGCAGCTTAACAGCGAAGTTATAGCTGCGCCGCAAGCCATCCCGATCCTCGCGCGCCTGCCGCGCCATGATCGGCAGGAGCGCCATCGTGAAGAGCGAAGGAATCACGCCGAGTGCATCCAGCCATTTGTAGGCGGTGCTGTACTGCCCGACGATCGCGTCGCCCTGCAGCAGCTCTAGGATCACCACGTCAATTTTGAAGAAAACAGTCGCCAGCAAGTGATTGAGCATCAGAGGGAAGCCACCTGCCAGCATGCCACGCAGCAGATCGCGCCGTACTAGGGCCGGCTCTATGGCGCCTTTAGGCTGATTTTCGCGCATCGCGGCACGCACGCTCAGCGCCAGCAAGACGAGCGTCACAATATTCAGCGCGATGCTCACCGCTGCCAAACCGATCACGCCGAAGCCCGCCAACAGCACGCCAACGCCGGCTGCCGACTTCAAAATGACGGTGACTGTCGCCACTGCAGAGGGTATCTCTGCTTTTTGGTAGGCGTAGAGCAGCGCCGTCAGGCCCGTGCTGATACTATTCGGCACTAAGCCAACGTACAGCAGCACGATGGTGAGGATGGTGGTCTGATCCAGGGCCGGCTCTAGAGCGCCGCGCGCCGCCAGGAAACCGATCAGCAATGGCACGCCGGCTGCCGCTAAGCCAAGCCGCAACAGACTGCTGTTCAGGAGGTAGCTGCCTGCTGCCTCTAAGTTTCGCGACACCTCGCGCGTCAAAAGTGTGTTCAGCCCGAAGTTGGTCAGAATGTCGAACCAGCCGAAGATCACGACAGCGTAATAGTAGGTGCCAGCGGCAGCGGGCCCGAGCAGGCGCAGCATGATGAAGGCGAAAGCCATATCGATCAAGCGATTGAACAGGTTCAGCGCAATCGGTGCCAAGCTGTTCTTAGCGAAACGTTGCACGCTGCCTGCCTCGCCTTGCGCCTCTCGGTAGAAGGCGCGCCACGCCCAGATCATGAGCGCAAAGAGTGCGATCGCGCCGCTCAAGAACGAGGCAAACGCGCCAATCTGGAAGGCGGGCGGCGAATAGCGGAAGCGCACCAGCCACTCGCCTTCTGGTAAGCTCACGCGGCGGAAATTGCCATAAGCAAGGGCGATCTCGACCGCCTGCTCAGCCTCCTCAGGCGCACCAAGCGGGCGGATGTAGGCGCGCCAGCCGCTTGCGTATGAGTCGGCAAGGATTAGGGCACTGTTGGCTTGTTTGGCGTGTGCGCGCACCAAAACCTCGTTGTGCGCCGCGCGCTCAAGGCGCGCCGGGATGACTTCCGCAAGTCTCGGCACCCTATCAAGCATCGGCGAGATGACGAAGGCACGCGGCAAGGCACGCGTGTTCTCGTAGATGCGCACTGCCTCATCTTGGTAGGCCAGACGGTAGTCTGTGAAGCGCTCGAGATCGAGCGGCACCTCACTCAACACATAGCGGACGCCCAGTAAGTCTAGCTGCGGTGCGTTGAGAGCGTCAGCCGTATCGGGGTAGATTGGGGCGATGCGATTGTAGAGCAGCTGGCTCTGGGGCGCGATCTGCGCCATGTACTCGACGTATTGCCGCGTGATGATGCTATCATAGCCGCGTATGTCCTGCAGCCCAAAACGCCAAGTCATGTTCGCGTTCAGCGTGGCAGCTGCGTTAGGCGCCTGATAGGTTGTCAGGCGCCACTCATGCGGCGATTGCGCGCGCAGCCAGGCGATAGCAGGCGGCTCAAAATGCAGCCACTTGGGGTCGGCAGCTGGGTTAAAGCCGTACGAGGCGCTAATCAGGTCGATGCCTAGTAGTGCCACCGCCATGACCTGCCAGATCGGGACGCTGCGTATGTATATTGGGCAGCGACTGGCCCGCACTACAATCCCGCTGCCTATGATGAGCAGACCAAACAGGAAGATTTCGCGTGCCTTAACGCTGAAAAAGACCTCAGGCGATGGATAGGCCAGTGCTGCGCCCGCCAAGTTGTCGTAGAGGCTCTGAACCAGGCTGCTGACTTGTTCATAAGCGATTCGGGCGCCGATCAGGCCGATGAGCAGAGCAGCGCCTGCAGCGATCAGCGCGTAGCCCAGCGGGCGCCCAGCACGGAACAAGCGGGAACTCGGCTGGGCGTGCGCATCCTGTAGTGCCTGCGCCCCATACGCCGCCAGCGCAGCTAAACAGAACATCAGCGGAAAAATCCAGCGGAAGGGCGAATGCAGCTGACTGATACCTGGCAAGCCATAGTAAAGCAAGGCGTAGAGCGGCGTCCCAAAGGCGAACAAGACCGAAAACAGGCTGATCAGCAGCAAGAGGGGGCGGTAGGGCGCCTGGGCGCGCCGATTACGGCTGAACGCGCCGATCAAAGCTAGGATCAGCGTCAGCACGCCGCTATACGAGGCGCCTTCAACGTAATTCTTGCCGCCTTCCATAAAAGTGTTCGTGATGAGCGCACCGTCGGCGCGCAGCCAGCGCAGCTCCGTCCACTGACCGGTGAATAGGTCGAAGTAGGTGTGTTGGGCGGGCGAGCCGTAAATGTTCGGCATCAGAAAGGCGAGCACATGGCGCGGCGGCAGGCCGTAGCTCAAAATTTGCTCGAAGCTGGCGCGCCCCTCGCGGAAACTCGTGTTGACTAGCTCGTAAAAGGGCACGAATTGTGCAGCGCCTAGCCCAACTCCAAGCGCGACCATACTCAAAAGGGCAGCGCTCCGTCCCGGCAGGGCTGTGAGTGCCTCGCGCTTGCTAAGCCAGCCGATCAGCAGACGGGCGGTGCACCAAAACGCCATCACCAGCAGGTTGTAGTAGAAGAACTCCACATGCCCTGCCAGGATCGACATGCCCAGGCCAAGCGCGCCCAGCACAATCCAGAGCGGCTGCGCTGCCCTGCCGAACAATCGCCGCTGCAACAGGCTGCACTCGCACATCAAGAGCAGGAAGGGCAGCCAGATCGCCGCTGCGATGATCATCGGGAAGACGGCGCTAGCGATGAAAAAGCTGTTCAGCTGGTAGGCGATGCCGCCGATCAGCGCAGCAAAGCGCCCTAACCCAATCCCGCGCAAGAAAGCATACATCAGCACACCAGCCAGCCAGAGCTGTACCACTGTGAACCACCCGTAGGCGCTCTCTAACGGCAAGATGTAGTAGATCAAGCTGAATGGGTACAAGGCTGAGTGCTGCCCAGCCGCCAGGAACGGTACGCCTGCGAACAAATACGGATTCCACAGCGGCAGCTCACCGCTGGCAAGGCTTGCGCGGATGAACTGTTTCCACTGCCAGTTCTGCAGCACCAGGTCAGAGAGCAGCGCGTTGTGAGGCACCTCAGGGACGCCCAACTGCGCGCGGTAGGCCGCATACGGCTGATATTGATACAGGTTATCAGCTGGCAGGAGCGTACGCCCGCCCAGCGTGACTTCCCAAAACAGGATCAGCGGCAGCACGAACAGGTAGAGCAGATTGAGCAGGTCGGGGCGGCGTGCGGACATAAACGCGTGCGGCGCCTTTCGCTAGGCATGCTGAGCGCGTTGTGCTGGTGTGAGGCGGTGGTAGCGGTTGCGCACCCTGAAGACGCCCAGCGCCGCCTCCAGCTGGATGCGCAAACCCATCTTGGATTGCCCATATTTGCGGTCGGCGAAGTAAATCGGCACTTCGGCAAAGCGATAGCCTAAGCGCAGGGCGAGGTAGGTGATCTCGACTTGGAAGACGTAGCCGTTTGAGCGCACCCGGTCTAAATCCATGCCGAGCAGCGTCTCGCGGCGCCACATGCGGAAGCCGCCCGTGTTGTCGCGTATTGGCGAACGCAAAATAACGCCTACCCACACCCGATTAGCCCACCAACTCAGCAGTCTGCGCCAGAGGCTCCAGCGCTCATCCAGCCGGCCGCCCTTCACATAGCGCGAACCGATCACAGCATCACATGTCTGAAGCGCAGCCAGCAGACGCGGCACATCGTTCGGATCATGTGAGAAGTCGGCGTCCATCTGCCCGATTGCTTCATAGCCGTGTGCCAACGCCCAGCGAAAGCCTTGCACGTAGGCAGTGCCCAGCCCCTGTTTGCCTGCTCGATGGATAACATGGACGCGCCCATGATGTTGCACCGCCAATCTATCAGCGATTGCGCCCGTGCCATCGGGTGAGTTATCGTCTACGACTAAGACAGACAAGTCGGGGACGGGCAAATTCAGCAGGGTAGAAACGAGCCGCTCGATGTTCTCAGCTTCGTTGTAGGTCGGCACCACGATGAGCGTTTTCGGCAAAGCGATCTCCACTTGGTCAGCGAAATAGCAGTGGCTTGAACTATAGCCTTTGTTGCTTGCATGGTCAAGGCAGAGGCGATTATGATCGTAGAAAGGTGGCCTTAGAGGGGAGCGACGAGCGAGGGACAAGCGCATACCAAGCTGACGGGCAACGATCTGCTTGAGATTCAAGCGCAGACCGGCAAAAGCTATGAGCTGATTGACGGAAAACTGGTGGAAGTGACACCAACGGGATTATCACACAGCGCGCTTGAGTTTAGGATTGCGTTGCTGCTTGGGCAGCATGTGCTGCAACGCAGGCTGGGGCAGGCCTCGTGGGCGAGGTCGGGCTTCTACTTGCGCAACGATCCACACACTGTGCGCGGCGCTGATGTTGCCTTCATCCATAGCGAGAAATTGCCAGCAGCGGGCTTGCCTGAAGGTTTCAGCTCACTTGTGCCCGATTTAGTGGTCGAGGTGGTCTCGCCCAACGATCGAGGCGCTGAAGTGATAGCCAAAGTGGCGGAATGGCTAGCTCTCGGCCTGGAGACAGTCTGGATGGCTTATCCGAGCGCGCGGAGCGTGCACATCTACACGGATGTGCGCGGCAGCCGCATCCTGGGCGGCGATGAGCTTCTA
>JBDNDQ010000068.1:0-15961 GCA_046719055.1 Aggregatilineales bacterium
GTGCTTCACCAAAATGGGATGGTTGTTGTTAGCCAGTATCAGCAGTTGGAGTGCCGCTTCAGCCTGATCGGTCAAGAGCTCAGCTTGATGCGCCTCGAGATAGGCGCGTGAGGCCTCCCAATCCGGTGTTTGCACCCACTCAATGAGCAGCTGCTGCAAGCGCATCATGTCTTCAGGCGAGGCCTGTGCCGCGCTTGCCTGCAGCCATGCTGGCTGTGGCTGACCGACGACCTCTTGCCAGAGCGCACCAAAGCGCGCACCAAGCTGACCTTTGAATTGCCTCAAGATACGCTGGCTTTGCTCGATGTATGGCGCGTGTTGTGACTGCACGAAACCGAGATATGCCTTCCACATGCAATCAAGTGCTTTGTTGTAGTCTTCCAGTGTATTGTAGAGATTCCCCATGTTTCCTAACGTCATCGCGTAATCGAGCGGCACGTCGCGGAGAAGCTCGAGCGCGCTGGTGTAGTCGGCCAGCGCCTCAAGCAGGCGCGCACGGCGATCCTGGCCCGGCAGCCGTGCCAACTCACGAAGCAGTACCGCACGGTTATTGAGGGTCTGAGCGTAAAGGCTCGTCGTCGGCGCGGCTGTAGCTCAGGAAGAGCGTCTGGGGCAGCTGAGAGGGCAGCATGGCGTCAGGCAGCAGCGCGTCGATGAGCGGCAATAAGGCCTCGATCTGGGGATGCAGGTCGGGGCTGCAGTCAGCTTTGAGCTCTAGCAGTAGGGCTCGCAGCGGATGCTCGCCGTTGTAGCGGTGCTTGAGCAGTACGCTCAGCAGGTGCTGCACGAAGGTAGCCGCTGGGCCTTCCCAGTTGATCTGGGTTCTAAAAGGCGCATTGAAGAAGGCGCGGTCGAAGAGCGCCTGGCGTTCGGAGATGGTCTGCATGCGCGGGGTGCACAAGTCAATGATCTGGCGGAATTGAGTAGGTGTGAGCGACACAGTACAAGTCCTGTCTGCCAGCTTAGTCAAACGATTTAGTGCAGTATAGCATGAGATTATCAGAGGGCGAAGAAGGACGCTTAGGGAACGTCCGCGATTGAAACAGACAGGGAGTTTTGGACACACGCAGGATAAGGCTGCCATCCGCCCCAGATGCAACTGCATCGGAATGCTCGCCGCAGGTGCTCAAAAGCCCCCCTCAGCGCGGCATTCACCGCTTGCCGTGCAGGTTTGCCTCTTGGCTGCAGCTTTATTCGACCCGTTGAGGGTACTGAAACTCAAGTGTACGCCTACAGCGTGCCCCGCAGATAGCGCGGCGTAGTTATACGGCTATTTGTCTCTTATATGCACTTTCTGCAAACAATTGTCTTGGATGTAAGCTGTTTGGCACAGGCATGTGCCTATCTGCTTCATCTTGGGGGCTTCCTGAAGACCCCTAACTTTCTCTCAGGCGCGATCGTGGCTACAATTCACGGTTATGAAAAAGTTTGCGCGTTGAAGGGAGTTGGCCATGACCGTCTACAACGGCAAAGTGGCTGTATGGTATGTGCACGGGCGCACTGTCGCTGAAAATACCATCGACGATGTTATCGGGGTGCTGCAGGAGTTCGCGCCAGCTGTAGAAGCAGTCTGGGTGAAGATCGGTGAGGGGAACGAGTGGATGGGCAACATCGGGCGTGGTGATCCCAAGCCCGACCTCGCCATTCGCGGCGCTGCTGATATCGACCGCTGGGTTGGCAAGCTGGCAGCCGCTAATCTTGAGTTCCACGCCTGGCACATCCCCAAGGGCACCAATCCGACGGCAGAAGCGGACTTCGTGGCACAAGCCTGCAGCCGACCAGGCGTGCGTTCGCTCATCTTGGATGTGGAGCCGTTCACGGGCTACTGGGTGGGCGGGCGCAACAACGTCCGCCCGTTTATGACACGCCTGCGCCAAGGCTTGCCCGCCAACTTCCACATCGGCATGAGCGTTGACCCGCGTCCGTGGCACTTCAACAGCATCTTCCCGCAGGAGTGGCGCCCTTACATCAACAGCATCCATCCTCAGACCTACTGGGCTGACTTCAGCCAGACGCCTGATGCTGCTCTGCAGATGGTCTACAACACTTGGGGCGACTACGGGCTGCCGATCATTCCTGTGCTGCAAGGTTATCAGGGCCCAGGCAACCGCCTAACGCGTGAGGATATGGATCGGGCGCGCGTGGTGGCCACGGTTACCTACAAAGCGCCTGGCTTGAGTTGGTTCCGCTTTGGCACCCTCAACCGAACGCTCTTCCCCGCCGTGAATGTACGGATGACCGGCGAAGTCCCGAGCGGCATCGGCGGGCGACCGATTAACGGGCGCTACGGCGCAGAGGTTGTACTCAAGCCCGGCGAGAGTGGCTACGCCGAAGGCACTTACGATGGCTCTCCCAACCCGCTCCAGAGCTTTCAAAATGAAGAAGGCTGGACGAGCCGCTACATCGCCACGAATGACTCCTTCAGCCGAGTCTGGGTGCGCTGGGCGCCGCGCTTACCTGCCAGCGGTTGGTACGAGATTTCCGCCTACATCCCTTCGCAGCACGGCTCGACGCGCAACGCGCGCTACAAAATCAACGGGATTCTCGGTCAGCAAGCCGATTTCGAGGTGCGCATCTCGCAAATATCGGTCGATTCGCTCTGGGTCTCGCTGGGCATCTACCAATTCGACGCCAACCATCCCAATGCAGGCGTGGTCTTCCTCAACGATCTGACGGGCGAGCGCGGGCGTGAGATCGCCTTTGATGCCATGCGCTGGCGGCAAGTGCTGGGCTGGAACCAACCGCCGCGCTACCTCGCTGATGGCTTCGACTCGCCCGTCGGCCTGCCACAAGAGCGTCAAGCGCCCGGCGGCACCACATGGCCTGAGACGTGGCTCTCCACCAACCCGTATAAAAATCGCTACTTGTTACTCGGCACGCCGACCATCCACACAGGCGATGACCTGGTCATGCGGCGTGGCGGCACGCTCGGGCAGCCTATCTTTGCGATGGCTAGCGGCGTGGTCACTAACGCGCGCCGACTCTCGGGCAGCTGGGGCGATGTGATCGTGATCCGGCACGATCCGCTCATCAGCACAGGGCAGGTTGTCTACAGCCGCTATGGGCACGTCGGCGAGATGCTAGTCCGCCCTGGCGACCGGGTCGTGCGCGGTCAGCGTATTGCCGTGATTAGCGATGCCTATGGCGTCTTTCGCTCGGCGCCGCATCTGCACTTCGATATCAGCCCGACGCGCATCCTAGAGAGCTCGCCCGGTGACTGGCCCGGCTTGGACATGACGCGTATTGAGCGCGATTACGCCGATCCGCGCCTGTTTATCTACGGTAACCGCCCTGCCAGACCCTAGCCCAGGCCGATCTTCAAAAGGCGACGATGCCTCAGTTACGCCTTCGTCGCAAGCCAGCGCATGCCGTAGGGGGCGAGCGCCACGTTGTGATCTGTGATCGGCACACCGCCGATCACATCTGTCGTCACAGCTTGATCGAGCGCCACCTGCTGCGGCTCGTCGCTGAAGTTGAATAGCGCCACAATCGTCTGTCCACCATCAGGTGCGCACCGCTCAACCGCCAAGATATCCCCGCCGTTGAGCAAAAAAGCGCGCTGTCTGCCCAGTGGATGGAAGGCGCGCTGCGCACGTCGAACCTGCAGCAGGCGCTTGTAGCCCGCAAAGACCTGTGCGCGAAAGCTCTGCGGCACGTTGAGCGCCATCTCAAGCTCGTGCAGCGCGAGCTTGGCGCGATTGATGCTCCGATTGTGCCCTGTGCGCGCCACGCCCTCCAAATCGTTGCGCGAGCCGAGCAAACTGTGGATATACACGGCAGGCACGCCGGCTATCGCCAGCATCACGCCCTGCGAGAGCAAAAAGCGGCGCACTTGTAGCTCGAGCGGCTGCGCAGGGTCGGCTATCGCATCCACATAGGTGCAGTTGAGCTCATAAGGCACCTGCGAGCCATCACTTTGCGCCCGATAAGAGACACGCCCATTACGCCGCCGCACCACATCAATTAACAACGCCAGTTCATCGGCGCTCAGGATGCCTTCGACAGGTCGCACACCGATGCCATCGTGCGAGGCTGTGAAATTGAAGAAAGCCGTGCGCTGCGAAGGAGTCTGCAGTGTGTTCAGCCATGCGCACAGCTTCTCGGCGCTGCCGGCGGTCAAGCTGTAGAAAAGCAATGGCGGCAACGTGAAATTGTAGACCAACTGGGCCTCGTTTGTGCCATCGCCAAAGTAGCTGATGTTCTCAGGGTGGGGCACGTTAGTCTCGGTGATCAAGATGACGTGCGGCGCGTAGATATCCATCACGGCGCGAATCGCCTGGATGATTGCGTGCGTCTGTGGTAAATGGATGCAGGCTGTGCCCGCCTGTTTCCACATGAAGGCAATCGCATCCAGACGGAGGACTTGTGCGCCTTGCGCCACGTAGAAAAGCAGCACATCCAAAATGCGCAAGAGTGTAGCAGGCTGCCTGTAATCCAGGTCTACCTGATCGGCGCTGAAGGTCGTCCAAACGTGAACCGTACTGCCATCCGCTTTGGTGAAAGGTGTGAGCAGCGGCGTCGTGCGTGGGCGCACCACAGCCCGCAAGTCTGCCTCAGGCGCCTCGATAAAGAACAGACCGCTAAAGTCGGGCTCATCCGCCAGGAAGCGCTTGAACCAGTCGCTCTGCGCCGACATGTGGTTGATGACGGCATCAAACATCAGGCGGAAATCTGCGCCGAGCCGCCGTACATCTGCCCATGTCCCAAGCGCCGGATTAACGGCGTAGTAATCTATCACGGAGAAGCCGTCATCAGAGGAATACGGGTAGTGAGGCAGGAGATGGATCGTATCGAGGACATCAGTGAGATGGGCTTGGCAGAAGCGATGTAGAGTCGCCAAAGGCGGCTCATTTTCGGCGTTGAGCGTATCGCCATAGGTGATGAGCGTGACAGTCTGCTCGGAGAAGTACTCGCCTTTGGGCGAGGGCGGTGGCGGTGCGTTCGTCAGCAGGCTAAGCGTGCGCTGATAGGCACTTTCGGCAAGGTCGGTTGGGTAAATGGACGCAAGACACGCACGCAGACGCTCATGGGCTGTAGTCATCCAAAACTCCTCGTTCTTTCAAGCAGGCACGCTCAATTATGCCAAGCTTGGCACAATCAGCCAGCTCAGCGCCGCTTGAGCAGTCTGCTACAGCCTTTCGGCGCTCTTGTGATCTGGCGAGAGCACCTGCTGCAGGTCTGGTGCCAGCGAGCGGCGTGTCTGTGCATCGAACCAACGGATTTTGTGCGCCGGGAAGCGCAGCCAGACGCGTTCACCCGCACGCACAGCAAAATCCGGGTGTGTCGAGACCTTGAGCGTATCGCCATTGACGTGGATGGTCAGCAAGTTCTGCGATCCGAGCGGCTCGACCACCTCAACCGTCACCTCGAGCGCGTCGGCAGCCGGTTGCGCAAGTGCCTCCATGTTTTCAGCGCGGATGCCCAAGATGATCGGCTTGCCCGCGTGAGCGCGCAAAACTGGCAGATATTCCTCGCTGGGCGTCAGCTGGAAGGCCCCGACCTGCACGCGCACGCCTCCTTCTTGCCGCACCACCTGCCCCTGCAGGAAATTCATGGGCGGATTGCCAATGAAGCCGCCTACGAACTGATCGACCGGCATGTCGTAGACCTTAGTGGGATGATCGCACTGCAAAATTTTGCCCTGCTTCATCACGGCGATGCGATCGCCCATGCTGAGCGCCTCGATCTGATCGTGCGTGACATAGATCGTGGTTGCGCCCAGCGAGGCTAGCAGCGCCTTCAGCTCGGCACGCATCTCAAGGCGCAGCAGTGCATCAAGGTTGCTGAGCGGCTCGTCCATCAGTAGGATTTCAGATTGCACGGCAATGGCACGCGCGACCGCAATGCGCTGGCGCTGACCGCCGCTCATCTGGCTGGGGTTGCGCTGCAGCATGCTCTCGATGTGCAAGAGCTTTGCCGCGTGATGGACGCGCTCCTCAATCACGTTTTGCGGCATTTTCTTCATGCGCAAGCCGAAGGCGATATTCTCGTAGACGCTCATGTGCGGAAAGATCGCGTAGTTCTGAAAGACCATTGAGATATTCCGCTCTCGCGGCGGTAAATAGGTGATATCGCGCCCACCAACCGTGATCTTGCCGCTATCGACCATGCCTAAGCCTGCCACTGCGCGCAGCAGGGTCGTTTTGCCGCAGCCGCTCGGCCCCAGCAAGACGACGAACTCGCGATCGCTGACAGTCAGGCTGACGTCATCAACAGCGACAAACTTGCCGAAACGCTTAGTTGCATGCTGAATGACCAATTCTGCCATGATCGGTAAATCCCTTTACTTTGTCACCTGGCCCCACATGTTGAACAAGTAGCGCCGAATGAAGTAGATGAAGATGATCGCCGGCAGCAGCATGAAGAAGGCGCCTGCGAACTTAAACGCATCGTCGGACTTATCCAGCGTGTAGAGAATCTCGGCGGGCAGAGTACGATTGCGCAAGGTGAGCGTGATCGCCGCGAAGACCTCGTTCCAGCTCAGCACGAAGGTCAAAATGGCCGACGCGGCAATGCCCGGTATCGAAAGCGGCAGCACCACCCGCCAGAAAGCCTGCGTCGGCGTGCAACCAAAGACTTGCGCCGCCTCTTCCAGCTCGTACGGCACGCTCGCAAAGACACTCGCCACAACCAGGATCGTGGTGGGCAGGCTGAGCGCCACGTGCATGAGCGCAAGGCTGAGTGGGCTATCGAAGATGCCGATTTGAATGTAGATCGTGGCTAGGGGGACTGCTAAGATCAGGATCGGAAAGGCGCGCACTGAGAGAATGCCCAGCCGTATTGCATCCCGCCCCGGAAAGAGATAGCGCGCAATGGCGTAGCCAGCCGGGATGGCGATCAGCGATGACAGGATCAGCGTGATGAACGCCACCAGTAAGCTGTTGCCGGTCGCACGCAGGATGCCCTCCACGCTCAGGAAGAACTCAAGCGTGCCCGTCGAGACGGGACTGGGAAAGATCGGCTTGGGGAAGGCCCGCACATTCTGCGGCGTGCTCAACGCCATCACCGTGATCAGCCAGATCGGCAGCAGGATGAAAATTGCAATAGCCACTGCCACAGCGTAGATCGCAGCGCGCCGCAGGTTGTGGCGCAGTTTAGCGCGCCGTTGCACTGCATCCAGCACAAGCGGCATGGGTCTAGCCAGTTGCCTTTCAGCACTCATGCGTGTTTCAGAGCCTCCTCTTGTCCGCGCACGGCGCGCAAGTAGAAGAACGAGATAGCCAGCGAGATCAACAGAATCAACCCGGCGTAGGCCGCTGCCACATTCGGGTTGTTGAAGCGCCCCGGGTCGTACCAACGGAAGGTCTCATTCCCTAGGACGGTCAGCACATCGCCGCCCGTCAGCGCCACCACCACTGCAAAGACTTGGAAAGCCAGGATTGTGCGCAGGATCAATGCCACCTGCAGGCTCGGCTTGAGCAGCGGCAAGACGATACGCGTCAGGCGCTGCCAGACCGTAGCGCCGAATACCTCGCCCGCCTCCAGATACTCACGCGGGATCGCCTGCAAGCCCGCCACCACGATCACCATCACTAGCGAGGTAGCGCGCCACACCTCCGCGATCACCACTGCCGCGATCATCCAGCCCATATTGCTGACTTGCAGGAAGATGAACGGGCGCTCCAGCCAGCCTGCCGCCACCAAGGCTGAGTTCAAGAAGCCCTGCTGTGTGAAGACAGCAAACCAAACGATGCCTGCTGTTAGGTCGGAGACGCCCAGCGGGATGGCGTAAATATACAGAAAAAGGCTGCTGCCGCGTATCTGACTCTGCAGTACCAAGCCGATGATGATCGCCAGGACAAACTGGATCGGCAAAATCAGCACCGCCAACAAGATTGTGGTGCCCAGCGCGGGCAGAAAGCGCGAGTCGTTGAGCATACGCTGGATGAACTCTGTGGTGAACTGACGGACGCCGACCTCACCTGAAGTGATGCGCAGCATTGTGGAAGTGCTGCGATTCTCGATGAAGACGTTGCGCTGATTGATCCAGCCCTGCACCGTGTTGCCATCTAGATCAGTCGCCTCGACCTTGAACCAAAAGACGGCCCGCCGCGCACCATTCGGCAGAATTTCCTCGCTCCGTTCACGCTCAAGAACGGTCGCTGCGGTCTGCAGGGCCAGGCTGCCTGTTGGAGCTGCCTCAAAGTTTGGCTCAGCGCGTAGATTCAAGATATCCACATTCCTGCTGAGTGCCAACTGGAAGGCCTGCACCATCGGATAGGCGAAGAAGAGCAGCAGATAGAGCATTGAGGGCAGCAGCAGCAGGTAAGGCGCGATGTTCAAACGACGTTGAGGCTTTTTTTCGCTCAAAGTGACCTCGCAAAAAAGCTAAGAGACTACTTCACAGAGCGAATGGACGGCGCAGCCACACCTTTGCGCCGCGCCGTCCAAAGGATTTATTTCAGCTGGCACGGGCCGTCGCTGACGGGGTCAGGTGCCCAGCACGACGCGCCTGTCTCGTTGAGCAGCGCCTGGAGCGCATTGCCCAGATCGTTCAGCACGGTCTGTGGGTCTTCGCCATCAAAAACGACGCGGCTGAAAGCATTGCGGTAGATTTCATTGATCTCGCCACCGCGTCCGCCCAAGCCGACGGGCAGCAGCGATGGGATAGCATCCGATGCCAAGCCTTGCATCTGCACCGCCCCGAATTGCTTGGCGACGCCCGCCGGCAAGTCACTGGTATCGACGCCGCTCACCACCGGGTAGAAGCCCAGCTCCCGCATGATGGCACCCTGAGTCTTGGGATCGAGCAGGAACTTGACGAACGCCTCAGCGCCTTGTGGGTTGGGCGCCGTGGCAGGAATGCCCACGCCGACTACGACTGGCATATAGCCGCGCCCAGCTGGGCCGGCTGGCGCCGGAAAGGCGACGAATTTTTCAGGTTCGGCGTCGAAGGCGGGCTTCAGGCGCGCCACATGATCCCATGTGACCATCGCCTCGCCGCTGAGCAAGCGCGCGCCCATCGAATCGTAGTTGATTGACTCAGGATTGACGAAGGGCCATAGCTCATCGCGCAGGAAGGTTAGCATTTGAACGGCTTCAGGCGTGCGGAAACCGGTCACCATGCCGCCCGTCCACGAAGGGAAGGCGTAGCCTTGCATGAAGCGGTTCCACAGGCCGCGCACGGGGAAGGCCAAGCCCGGACGGCCTAGCGCCTCCTGCATGTTCTTGCCCCAAGCGGCCAGCTGCTCGTAGGTTAGGCTGTTCAAGTCGGCGCCTTCAGGCAGATACTGCAATGCCTCGATGTTCGCCGCCATCGTGTAGGTTGCCTGCATCCATGGGATGTAGTACTGGAAGTCTTCGGTGCCCAGCCGCCCCAGCGTCACCAGCGACTCGTTCACATCAACCGAGCCGCTGATCGTCTCCAACAGGTCGGTCATATCCAAGAGCAGATCGCTTGCGGCAAGGGTCGGGAAGGTGCCATGCAAGGCACCAATCACATCGTTAGCGCCGCGCCCAGCCTGCCCTTCGGCGCGCAGCAGATCGATCATCGGGCCTTCCTCAGTCGGCACAAAGTTGACCCTGCCCTCAAAGCTCTCAAAGATGGCGCGCGCCTTCGCTGCTTCTTCTACGATGTTGAACTGCGTGGAAAGGAATGTGACCTCGCTCTGGGCAGTAACGCCAGCGCCACTCAGCACCAATGCTGCCATCAGCGCGGCAGCCAGAACAAGACGGAAATGTTTCATGGCAATGCCTCCAAAAGTTAGACTCTTAAAGCCTTTTGACGACGTAACACCAGTTGACTGACTGCAAAAAAACATCTCTTGAGTGCCTTCACATGTGCCTAGGCATCACCTCCTTCACCCTGATCAGGCGCCGCACCGCTAGAGCCGCGCACGATCAGCTCGCCTTGTATGACGATCTGTGTTTGGGCGGGCTGTTCACCGCGAATTAAACTGACCAGCATCGCGGTCAGCCGCCGCCCGGTCTCATAGGTCGGCTGGCGGATGGTCGTGAGCGGCGGATGGCTGTACTCAGCGGCTGGGATATCATCGAAGCCAACGATAGACAGATCACGCCCGACGCGCAATCCGCGACCTTGTGCTGCGCTCATCGCGCCCAGCGCCATGAGATCGTTGCAGGCGATCAGCGCCGTCAGGTGTGGATGCGCATCGAGCAGCTGATGAGCCGCGTGGAAGCCGCCACCGCGCGTCAGATCGCTGTACACGATGTAGCTGGGCTGGAAGGGCAAGCCGGCCGCCGCTAGCCCTTCCTGGTAGCCCAGCAAGCGGTAGCCTGTGAAGGCGATCTCCGCCGGCGGCAGGATCAGCCCAATGTGGCGATGCCTAAGCGCGCTCAAATGCGCCACCAACCTGCGAATGCCCGCCTGGCTATCTGTATCGATGTAGGGGAAATCAGAGGGCTCGTCGAGCGCAGCGCGCCCAGCAACGGCGAAAGGATACTTCTGGGCGCACAGATAGGCGATGCGCGGATCATGACGGCGTGTGCGCGCCAGGATCATCCCATCCACCCGCCGACCGCCAACCAAGCGCCGGTAGATGCACATCTCTTCTTCAACCGAGCGCGCTGAGCTGATCAGCACATCGAAATGGTGCTCAGCGGCCTCCGCGCCGATGCCGTGCAGCAGCTGGCTGAAAAAATCACCGCTGAAGTCGTGCGCATTAGCAGGGATAACCAACCCAAGCGTGTTCGTGATCTGCCGCCGCAGCTGCTGCGCGACGCCGTTCGGCTGATAGCCAAGCGCCTGCGCTGTCTCCAGGATGTAGGCACGCGTCTGGGCGTTCACGTCGCTGTAGCCCGCCAGCGCCCGCGAGACGGTTGTGAGGGAGTAGCCCGTTAATTTGGCAATATCTTTCAGCCGAACCCGCATAAATAGTTCTTCCAAAACGTTTTGGATCAGAGCATAACCGTTCTGTGCAGAAATGTCAAATCAAATGTGCGCTCTGAAAGCAAATGTGCGATTTTGTGCCTTTTTGCCCAGCCCTGCTGCGTTCACCCTACATTTTTCGCCGCGCTTTGTGATAGAATGTACATTAAGGAAACCTTCACATAGCAAGGAATGCGAAGCGATGATCAAAAAAAGCTTCCTGAAGACCAAATGCAAAGTCACCTTCGAGGCGCCGCCTGCCATCGCCGATGGCGCGGAGACGATCTACCTTGTGGGCGATTTCAACGACTGGAACGAAACTTCTCATCCGATGGAGAAGAAGAAGAACGGGCGGTTTAGCCTAGTGGTGGATTTGCCCCTCAACCGTGAGTTCCAGTACCGCTTCTTGGTGAACGGCACTACTTGGCACAACGACTGGGAAGCTGACAAGTACGTGCCGAATCCGTTCAGCGGCGATAACTCTGTAGTCAGCACCTACCCACCCGCTGAATGACACACCCCCTGCTGCGCCGCGTCGATTTTGGCGGCGCAGTCTCCTCGCTATGGCGAATGTCCTCATTCTGGAGCCCTATAACACCGGTTCGCACGCCGCCTGGCTGGACAATCTGCAGCGCTTCAGCAAGCACACCATCACCACACTGACTCTGCCAGGCAATTTTTGGCAGTGGCGGATGCAAGGTGGCGCAGTGACGTTGGCGCGCTACTTCAATCAGAGCGATCATGCGCCCGACCTGATCGTCGTCTCGGACATGCTCGACCTGAGGACGTTCCTGGCCCTGACGCGCCGCCGCACAGCCAATCTGCCATGTGCGGTCTATTTTCACGAGAATCAGCTGACCTATCCGGCCGGCAAGCGCCTCAAGCGGGACTTGCAAATGGCCTTCATCAACTATGCCAGCGCGCTCGCCGCTGATGCCGTCTTCTTCAATAGCGCCTTTCACAAGCAGGACTTCTTGAGTGCGCTGCCTCGCCTGCTCAAACATTATCCCGATCACAACGAGTTAGAAAGCATCAATCAGATCACGGCGAAGGCGCACGTTTTGCCTGTTGGCATCGATTGCGCAGCTTATGATGCCTACGCCACCCCGAAAGATTACACCGTCCCAACGTTGTTGTGGAATCACCGCTGGGAGCACGACAAGCAGCCTGAAGTTTTTGCCCGTGCCCTGGAAAAGCTGCTGGCGCTTGGCGTAGACTTCCGCGTCATCCTGGCTGGCGAGCCGGTTGGCTTTAGCGAGGGCGCCTTTGCGCCGCTGCGCGAGAAATTGGGCGCGCGTCTGCTGCACTACGGCTACGCCCAACCTTTCAGCGCCTATGCGCGCCTGCTGTGGCAGGCCACGCACGCCATCAGCTGCGCCAATCAGGATTTTTTCGGCATCAGCATAGCAGAGGCGATCTACTGCGGCGCCCTGCCGATCATGCCGCGCCGCTTGAACTACCCGGCCTTGCTGCCCAGCGCCTATCACGCTTTATGCTTGTACAATGAGGGCGAGCTGGTGGCAGCGCTTCTGCGGACGTTGAACACGCCCGCCCCTGCTGCACTGCGCGACTACATCGCACAGTTTGACTGGCGAAACCTCATCACCAGCTACGATGACGCCTTCGATGCATTGATCCAACGGCGCTGGGCGCGCTAACACTCCTTCAACATAAGCTTTACTGCGCCTTTACGAGGTACTGCATTGCGCGGAGCAGCACCTCATGCTAAACTGCAAAAGTGGAAGGCACCCGAAGGACAAATCGAGCATGGCTGAGAAAATCTTGATAGTTGATGACGACATTGATAGCCTGAAGCTGATTGGCTTGATGCTCCAGCGGCAGGGCTACGAGGTGGTTGCTGCTAGTCATGGTGCGCAGGCGATCGCCCGTGCCACAGCTGAACGCCCAGATTTAATCATCCTCGACGTGATGATGCCTGATCTGGATGGCTACGAGATATGCCGTCGGCTGCGGGCTAACCCCACGACGCAGCCCATCCCTATCATCATGTTCACTGCCAAAACGCTGATCGACGATAAGGTGCAAGGCTTTGAGGCGGGAGCTGACGACTATCTGGCTAAGCCAACGCATCCTGCCGAGCTCGCCTCGCGAGTGAAGGCGCTGTTGCTGCGCAGCGCAGCGCAGCGGCGCATGGCGGCTGAGGGTGGCTCGATTATTGCCTTCATCGGTGCAAAGGGGGGCGTCGGCACAAGCACACTCGCGGCGAACATTGCTGCGGTGATGCAGCAGCGGGAGGCCAGCATTCTTGCCGACACGCGGCTTGGGCAGAGCAGCTTGGGCTTGATGCTGAATGCCTCACGGGCTACAGGTATGGTCAGCTTGTTAGGGCGCGCACCCACAGAGATCAATCCGCGCACGGTAGAAGCCGAGCTAGTAGCGCACGCTAGCGGCTTACGGCTTTTGCTCAGCTCCGCGCGCCCGAAGGATAGCTTGCTCAACGTAAACCTTGACTCAGCCGTCGCCGCTCTGAAGAGTCTACGCAGCTTGGCACGCCACATCCTGGTAGACTTGGGGAGCGGGCTGACGCGTCTGAGTGCACGGCTGGCGCGCGAGGCTGATCAAATCGTGTTGGTGACGGAAACAAGCCGTATCGCGCTGCACATGGCCCGTGAAATGATGGCTGAGCTGGAAGGTTTAGGGCTAGGGCGCGGGCGCGTGAGCATTGTCGTTGTGAATCGTGTCCCTTCTCAAACACACATCACCTGGCAAGGCGCGGAGCAGGCACTTGGGCACGAGATTCTTGCTCTTGTCACGCCCGCACCAGAGCTAGCCGCCCAAGCCGTCGAGGCGGGCACGCCTATGGTCTTGCTCCAGCCCACTTCAATCGTTGCTACGCAGATGACTAAGCTGGCAGAGGAATTAGCAGCGCGCATCAGCGTGCTGAGTGCTAACTCGTGAGTGATGATGCTATGACCGCCTACGAAGCTGTGATCGGCTTGGAAGTTCACGCCGAACTGCTGACCGAGAGCAAGATGTTCTGTGGTTGTGCCGTTGTGGATAGCACAACAGCTGATCCAAACACAGTTGTGTGCCCGATTTGCCTGGGCATGCCCGGCGTGCTGCCTGTCATCAATCGGCGCGCCGTCGAGTTCGCTATTCGGGTCGGCTTGGCGCTGAACTGCCAGATCGCTACGACGAGCGTCTTTGCGCGCAAGAGCTACTTCTACCCCGATCTGCCCAAAGGCTACCAAATTAGCCAATATGAGCTGCCGCTAGCCGTCAACGGCTGGCTGGAGATCGACCTGCCCGATGGCAGCACCAAGCGCATCGGCATTCGGCGGGCGCACCTGGAGGAAGATACGGGCAAGTCCATCCACGTGGGCGGCAGCAGCCTGATCGACTTCAACCGCTCGGGCGTCCCGCTCCTAGAGATTGTGACCGAGCCCGACATCCGCAGCGCCGAGGAGGCTGAAGCTTACGGGCGCAAGCTGCGCGCAATTTTGCAGTATTTAGGCGTCAACAGCGGCGATATGTCTAAGGGGGTGCTGCGGATGGAGCCGAACATCAGCGTGCGGCCCATCGGCAGCGCTGAACTGCGCACACGCACAGAGGTCAAGAACCTGAATAGCATTCGCAGCTTGGCGCGCGCCAGCGCCGTCGAGATCGAGCGCCAGATTAAACTTTACGAGAACGGCGGGACGGTCACTCAGGCGACGCTAGGCTGGGATGAGGTGCGTGGCACAGTTGTGATGCAGCGCGAGAAAGAGTCGGCGCACGATTACCGCTACTTTCCAGAGCCAGA
The DNA here is from genome assembly GCA_046719055.1 of Aggregatilineales bacterium. GTDB lineage: Bacteria > Chloroflexota > Anaerolineae > Aggregatilineales > UBA2796 > CP2-2F. The sequence goes on from JBDNDQ010000068.1 coordinate 14,592, forward strand.
CCTGCCTCCGCTGGTCGTCAGCCGCGAGTGGATCGAGGAAATTCGGCAAAGCTTGCCCGAGCTGCCCGATGCCAAGCGTAACCGCCTGATTGCGCTCGGCTTAAGCGCCTACGAAGCCTCTGTCTTGGTCAGCGATCGCTCAGTCGCCGATTATTTCGAGGCGGTGGTCGCCAGTGGGGCAGAGCCGAAAAAGGCTGCTAACTGGATCATCAACGAGCTCTTTGCGCGCATGAACAAAGCTGCCCTGCCCAGCGAGAGCATCGCCGAGACACGTGTGAGGCCCTCAGCACTCGCCGAGCTGATCGCGCTAGTCGATCGCGGCACCATCAACAACAACGCCGCCAAAAAAGTGCTGGATGCGCTCTTTGAGCGCGGTGGCGAGCCAGCTGAGCTAGTCAGCCAGCTCGGGCTGGAACAGACCCAAGATACAGCGCTGATCCAGGCAGCGATCGCAAAGGTGGTGGAAGCGAATGCCCCTGAAGTGGCGCGCTTCTGCAGCGGCGAAGAAAAGGTGCTCAAGTTCCTAATCGGGCAGGTGATGCGCGAAGGGCGCGGCAAATTCCCAGCCGAGCTAACCAACGCGCTCCTGCTCGAGTACCTCAAAAAATGCTGCTAGACAGGCATTACAGCGGAATACCAACCAAGCCCATAAGGTTGACGAGCAGGCCTGCAGCAATGTTGCCAACGAGGACGCTGCCAGCCGCGTTGATGATGCTGAACTCCTGAACGCGGCTCGTCAGGTACACCTGACCGCCTAGGAAAGACAGCAGGGCGCCAGTCAGCACTAGCATGCCGATAGGCCCAAGACTGTCGCCTATGCTCGGATTGAGAAGGCTCAAGGCTAGCATCCCTAACCCGATAGCCATCAACAAGTAGAAAACAATATACAAGCTGAGCATGACTTTCAAATAGCGCACCACAGAGCCTGTGCCACCCATTAGCGTGCCCACCCAGTAGACGATCATCAAGTTGAAGACTGTGCCTACCAACATCACAGAGGTGTTGCGCGCCACCTCAGGCAAAATTTCTAGCGTGGTGGCTGCGACCTCTCTCTGCACACTGACTGGATCGAAGGGCTGACCCAGAAAGAACAAAGCAATCTGAAGGGTGAGGATAGCCGAGCCATAGAAGACTGCTGCACTGAATATCACAATCATCACAAACAACACTGCCGCCGCAATCACAACATCGATCAATTCAGTGTCGAACATGGGTGCCTTGACCCTGACGCGCTCGGCAGCTTCCAGGACCAGCTCAACTGAGTTTCTACCATCGCCGCCCACCAGCGCTGCGGCTAAGCCTTGCACGCCCCGCTCGCTTTTCAAGCTAGGGTTGGTACGCAGCGCACGCGCTAACATCAGCGCCGCCCT
>JBDNDQ010000069.1:0-15957 GCA_046719055.1 Aggregatilineales bacterium
CGATCTGTGCTGATGGCGCGCTCTGCCAGCCGATCCTGGATAACCTCAGCAACGCTTTGAGCGGGTTGCTCATTGCGCGCCTTTTGCGCCCGCAAGACGAGCGCGTTGTTTTCAACCAACAGCAAACGCGCTTGCTCGGCGTTGGTCAGGCTGATAGCGGCATCCACAATGCGCGCTAAGAGCTGTTGCATGTCCAGCAGTGCCGCCACGCTCTTGCCAATGTTATAGAGCGTGTTCAACTCTTTGATGCGGGTGTGCAGCTCACGGTTGGCGTTCATCAGGCGAGTAGTGAGGGCTTCCTTCTCGCGGCGCAGGCGCACCTCAGCAAGGCTGCGCTCGATGGCGTTCAGCATTTCTTCAGCTGTGTAAGGCTTTCTGATGTAGTCGCGCACGCCCATGCGGAAAACTTCGACCGCAATATCTTCTGAGCCGTGAAAAGTCATCAGGATGACAGGGATCTCAGAGCGTTCGCGGTGCAGTACCTCTAGCACGCCCATGCCGTCTAGGCGCGGCATCTGCAGGTCGAGCAGGATCAGATCGGGTGGCTCACGGCGCACAATCTCAAGACACTCCACCCCATCACGGGCTTCTTGGGCGCGATACTCGTTCGGCTGCAAGATGTACTTGATAATAAACTCGCGGTTTTCGCGCCCGTCATCTACGACGAGGATACGTTCGTTTGCCACGACATGCCCTTCAGTTCAGTGAAGTTTCTCATGCCTAACAGTATATGCAATCTCTGGCAATTGCGGCAAGCTGCCTACGTTATAATCTCGTACTGGCGCAGCTGTGATTCGCCTTTTGGAGTACAGCGCGGCTAGAAAAATTATTGAAAAAATGATATGATCAAATCAGCTCAAGCAGGTGTGCATTGTTAGGGTGAGCACATGCAGCAAACACGCCAACATATCTTAGAAATTTTACGCGAACGCGGCCAGGCAACCGTTGATGAGCTCGTGAAAGCCCTGCACACACGCATCAAACATCACATCACCGGCGTTACCGTCCGCCATCATCTAGACATCCTGCGTAGCGAAGGGCTTGTCACCGAGCCGAAAGTCCGTCGCACTGGCGCGCCTGGCCGCCCGCAATACGTCTATGCTTTGACCGAAAAAGCGCGCGCGCAATTCCCGAACAACTACCATCACCTGATGCAGCATTTACTTCAACAGCTCAAAGCCCGCCTTGCCTCTTCGCAGGTCAACGTCATCTTAGAGGGTGTCGCCGATCAGATGGTAGTAGAAGCGGGCTTGTCTGATGCTGCGCTGAACGGTATCCCAATGTCGGCGCGCCTCGATCACATTGTTGACTACCTGAATGGGCATGGCTACGAGGCAAGCTGGGAGAGCACTCCTGAGGGCTACATTCTGCGCACACGTAACTGCCCGTATCATCACCTGACGGCTGAGCATGACGAGTTGTGCGCGATGGACATGCGCTTGATCAGTGGCTTGTTAGGCGTGGTGCCACACAGGCTGGGCCGAATTGCTAAGGCGGACGACAATTGCGCCTATCTCATCCCGATGCCGCAGCAGACCAAGCAAGGCTAGGCGGGCTGCGCCGTCGTTGCTACATTGCCATGCATGTTCTGATTGCCACTGGTATCTTCCATCCCGACTCTGGCGGCCCGGCTACCTATCTACACAGTTTGTTGCCAGCTTTGGCGGCGCGCGGCTACACGTTCCACGTGCTGACCTACGGCGATGCGCCCTGTGATGGTTACGGCTATCCGGTAGAGCGCATTTCATTCAAGCAGAGCGCGCTGCGCCGCTGGTATATTTATGCGCGCCGCTACACACAGCTTGCCGCTGACGCCGATCTGATCTATGTGAATACGCTGGGGCTGCCGCGTCCAAAAGTTCGCAAGCCGCTCGCTCTGAAGATCGTAGGTGACTACGCCTGGGAGCGCGCGCTGCATCGGCGCTGGATCGCACCTGAGACCGATCTGGATGCCTTTCAAAGGCGCCGCGATCTGCCGCACGTGGCTTGGTTCAAGGCACGCCGGACGCGTGAGGCGCGTCAGGCTGATAAAATTATCGTGCCGAGCGAACATCTGCACCGCCTGGTGAGCAATTGGGGCGTGCCCCCTGAGCGCGTCGAGGTCATTTACAACGCCCTCGAGCCGACTCTACACACTCCTAATCTCTCGCAAGCAGAGGCGCGCATCGCTCTCGGCTGGGAGCCTGGAAGGCGCTATCTGCTCACGGTTGGCCGCTTGATTGCCCTCAAAGGGGTACAGTACCTGATCCAAGCGCTCGATGCTGTGCCCGATGTGCAGCTTATGGTGGCCGGCGATGGCGAATTCTCGGCTCATCTGCGCTCCCTAGCCGAATCGTGTGGCGTTACGGGGCGTGTGCACTTCTTGGGTCGGGTGCCACATGCGCAAATATCGCTGCTCATGCGCGCCGCTGACTATGTCGCTCTGTATTCCAGCACAGAGGGTCTCTCCCACACGCTCCTGGAAGCACTGCACGTCGGCACGCCGGTGATCGCCAGCGCACGCGGCGGTAATCCTGAGGTGGTAATGCATGGCGTGAACGGTTTGCTCGTTCCGCATCCCGATCTGTGTGGGCTGCGCGCTGCTTTGCGGCATGCCTTCAGCGATGGTGTACGCGATCAGCTGGCTGCCAAAGCTGCCGTTGGCTTGGAGCGCTTTTTGTGGCAAACTATGCTCGATCAAACTGACCAAGCCTTGCGCGCCTTGCTGGAAAAAGCCCATGTTCATTCAATCAGCTGATTGGCGCGCTGGGCGTGACTTTCGCACCCACATAGGAAGCCTGATGCACGTCTTGATGATTGGCACGGATACCACGCTGCTCACTGGCAGTATCGATAACACCCTAGCGCGCCATGAAGATTACGCGCTGCGCGCCGACGGGCGCATCAGCATCGTGTTATGCAATCGCAGGCAGGCCGATCGCCCACTGACGCCCTATCGCTCCGAGCGGCTCTCGGTGCAGCCGACTGAGTCACGCGGCTATGCTAATTACATCCCGTCGGGCGTGCAGATTGGGATGGCGCGTCACGCCGAGCACCCTATAGACCTGATCACTTCGCAAGACCCGTTCCTGAGCGCACTGATCGGCTTACGGCTGCGCGCCAAGACGCGCCGTCCGCTGATTGTGCAGGACTTCTCATGCTTTGTGAGCAGCCCATACTTCCTGCGGGAGCGCCCACGCAACCGTCTACTGCGTCTGATGGCGCGCTTCACCTTACTACGCGCGGATGCTGTGCGTGTGATGAACAAGCGCGAGCGCCTGGCCTGCATTCGGCTGGGCGTGAAGCCGAGTCGTGTGTGTGTGGCGCCGACCGTCACCTATATCCAGTCTTTCGCTGCGCCGCCGGATCCTGAGCGGGTTGCCATGTGGCGCCAACAGCTCGACTTGCCTGAAGGGACGCCCGTCGTGCTGTGGGTTGGGCGGGCGGTGGCCTTCAAGAACCTGCCGATGCTGTTGCAAGCTTTCAAGCGCGTGCATATTGCCATGCCGCAGGCGCGCTTGGTCATTGGCGGCGATATGAGCGGCACAAACATCGTTGGGCAGGCTGCTGCATACGGTCTAGCTGAAGTGACGCGTTTTCCAGGCGCCATAAAGTACGACGATCTGCCGCCACTCTATCGGCTTGCCAGCGTATATGCTTTGGCCAGCAACTATGAAGGTCTGGGGCGTGTGCTGCTAGAGGCAGCCGCCGCAGGCGTGCCATTGGTCAGCACGGCTAACGAAGGTGCCCTCGACATCATTGCGCACGGTATCACAGGCTACCTAACGCCCATCGGCGATCCCGATAAGCTGGCTGAGGCGATCCTTGACGTGTTGAGGCATCCCGTGCGGGCTCGCCAGATGGCGGCACGTGCCCATGAGTATGTGATGAATCACTTCGCGCCCGAAAAGCTGATGGAGCGCTGGATCGGTATGTGGAAGCGTGTGGCACAAGGGCTAGCCCCATGCGAGTAGGGATGGTCACCCAGCAGGCTGACCCGTCTGATCCGATTCTGGGCTTCACAGTGACCTGGCTTGAGGCGCTGGCGAGCCGGCTTGAGGCGCTGTACCTGATCACGCTTTCGGAAGCGCGCTGTGCGTTGCCACCTAACGTACAAGCTGATCACATGGGCAAAGGGAGCGGCAAGTTGCATATGGCACTGCGCTACTGGGCGATCTTACGGCGCATCCTGCCACATATCGATGTGCTGTTCTGTCATATGGTGCCGCGCTATGCATGGCTGGCGGCGCCGTTGGCCCGCCTGCACGGCGTGCCGATCGTGCTGTGGTATGTCCATCAGCATGCAGGCGCTGAGCTGCGTGCTGCACTTGCCGTCTCGCGGGCTGTGGCAACGGCTGACCCAACTAGCTTCCCGCTGCGCAGCCCGAAAGTCCATCCGATCGGGCATGGCGTCGATACAACGCGCTTCACACCTGATCCTGCTGTGCCGCTTGACACGCCGCCACTGATCGTACAGGTCGGCCGCTTAGCGCCCATCAAGCATCAAGAGACCCTGATCCGCGCCTCGGCACAACTGAATGTGCCGCATCAGATCGCGCTGATCGGCGGTGTACCCGCAGGGCATGATGCAGCCTACGCAGAGTACTTGGCGCAGCTCGCTGCTGAGCTCGACGTGACAGAGCGGGTTCACTTCGTGGGCGCCCTGCCTCAAATGGAAGTGGTATGCTGGTATCGACGGGCGACTCTCGCCGTCAACCTGACTCCACAGGGGTTATTTGACAAGGCAGCACTCGAATCGATGTTGTGCGGCGTGCCGACGGTGGTCAGCCATGCAGGCTTTAACAGTCTGCTAGGCGATCAGGCTGAGCGCTTGCGCATCAGCGCACCCGACGACGTAGACGGACTGGCGAAGCGGTTGGAGTCACTCTTGCGCGCCGACTCAGCTGAACGCCAAGCGCTCGGCGCCGCTCTGCGTACGCGGACTCTTGCTGTACACAGCCTGGCGAGTCTGCCTGATCGGCTGATCGGGCTCTTCAGGGATGCCTTGCGTTGAAGCTCTTCTATCTAGCTAACATCCGAATGCCGACGGAGAAGGCGCACGGTCTACAGATCATGCAGAACTGCGCTGCCTTCGCCGAGAATGGCGCTCAAGTGACGCTCTATGTGGCGCGGCGCATCAACACACCTGAGTTGCGCGCTGTACAGGATATCTACGCGCATTACGGCGTGCCGCGTAACTTCTCAGTGCGGCGTGTTCCATGCCTAGACCTGCTACCGCTTGGTAGGGCAGAGCGTCTGCTGTTCGCTGTACAGGCGCTCAGCTTCACGCTTGTTCTGCTAGTGCTGATGTTCTTCAGGCGTGCCGAACTGTACTACAGCCGCGATGTCTTGACGTTAGTGGCGCTCAGCTTGATCAAGCCGCGCTGCAAGTTAGTCTACGAGGCGCACGCGCTCTCCCAAGCGCGCTTGGGAGAGTGGCTGCAGCGCCTATGTGTACGGCGTGTGGGCTTGGTGGTGGCAATCACAGGGCATTTGGCGGCGCGTCTGCGCGAGCGGGGCGCACAGCGCATCATTGTTGAGCACGATGGCTTCCGCGCTGAGCGCTTCACCGATCTACCGAATCAGGCGGCAGCACGGCGTGCGCTCAACCTGCCCGCTGATGCCTTTATCGTCGGCTATGTGGGTAGGTTGCACACCATGAGCATGTCCAAAGGGGTGGATACGCTGATTGATGCAATCGCAGCCAGCAGGCGCCCGATCAGCCTATGTTTGGTCGGTGGACCGGATCAGATAGCGGCGCAATTACATGAGCGATGGCGCGCTCACGCTCTGCCAGAAGCGAACTTCCTCTACGCGGGACAGGTGGTGCCCGCTGAGGTGCCGCGTTATCTTGCTGCGTTCGATGTCTGTGCGCTGCCGCTGCCCTACACAGAGCATTTTGCGCACTATGCCTCGCCGCTGAAGCTTTTTGAGTACATGCGAGCAGGCAAGCCGATCCTCGCCAGCGATTTGCCCGCGCTCGCTGAAGTGGTCTGCAATGAAAAGACGGCGCTGCTCTGCCCGCCTGCGGATGCAGCTGCGTTTGGTGTGGCATTGATTCGGCTGTATGAAGACGAGAGGCTGCGCGCTCGGCTAGGTGCAGCAGCCCAAGCACAGAGCGCGCAGTATACCTGGTCAGCGCGTGCAGCGCGCATCTTGAGCGCTGCACGCAGCCAGGTGAGCACACCTACTGACGCACCACAAACACGGCAGCGCTGATGCGCGGCACCGTGAACGTGCCAGTGGCAGGATCGAAGGTGGCGGTCTTAACCAGATCGTCGCTGCCGTTCGCCTGCACTGGATGGAGCTCTAGTGCCATGCCCTTCAGCGCCTCTACTGTGAACGTGCGCGTCTCAGGCGCGTTGTTGAACAACACGACGATCAGGCTGTGGCTAGGATCGAGGTCTTCGCCTTCCATATCCGAGAGACTCATCACGATCAGGCCGGGTATCTGCTCTGGGCCTGTGCTATAGAAGGCAAGCCGCGCCTGGATGTCCTCTGCCGTACGCAGACGGAAGAGCGGCGAGCTGCGGCGAATCTGCAGCAGCTCTTTGAAGCGCTCGTGGGCAGCGCGCATAGCCTCAGGGGTTGGCTTCAGATCAGGATTCGCCAGCAATGGGCGCATGATATCCCACATGTCCTGGTTCTTATCAGCAACAGGTAGCCCTTTGCCCCAGTTGGTTGTCTCCAGCGTCCAGTCGATGGCATTGAACCAGTCGCCGCTGTTGTAGGAGTCGCGATCGAGGGATTTAGAGCGCAAGATATCGTCGCCAGCGTGGAAGAACGGCACGCCCTGCGCGAACATCACTAGCGAGAGGGCTAGCGTATTCATGCGCACCCGATCGGCCATGCTAGTGTTGCGCGGCGCCTTGTACTGGATGAGATCGAAGATCGTCTCGTTATCGTGCTTGCTGGTGTAGACGATGTTCTCTTGCGGGTCGCGGGTGTAGCCTGTGGGCTGACCGTTGTAGAGCACTTGACGTCCCGCCACCTCGCGCCCTTGCGCATTGACAAGCTTGAAATCGCGCAGGTTGCCCGCCAAACCGATGCGGATGTGGTCCGAGAGCAGGAGCAAGCGCCGCCCTTGCGCTTCAAGCGGCGTCTGATCGACCTCATTTGGATCGGTGAACAAGCCGTTGGCGAAGCCTTGCTTCTCGCGATCGCCGAAGGGGTTGCCGCCGCGAATTGCATCGCGGATGCGGTCGTTAAAGGTGCCGATGCCCGTGCCACCGATGTTCAGCTGTGTGGCATTGACGCCTCGCGCGTTGTTGGCCACCTCGCCGAAGTTCCAGCCCTCGCCGTAAATGTAGATGGACTTGCCGTCTACGCCGTGCTCTTCAAGAGTGAGCGTGTCGAGGGCGGCACGCACCTTGCGCATGTTCGAGAGCATGTGATGGCCCATCAGATCGAAGCGGAAGCCGTCGATCTTGTAGTGAGTCGCCCAGAAGAGGACTGAATCGATCATCAGGCGTTCCATCATGGCATGCTCAGTTGCTGTGTTAGGGCAGCAGGTGGAAGTCTCAACTCGCCCATCCTCGTTCAGGCGATGGTAGTAGCCCGGCACGATTTTATCCAGCACGCTTTTGTCATCCTGCCCAGCGGCGTTGGTGTGGTTGTAGACCACATCCATCACCACGCGCAGACCGAGCTGGTTCAGCCCCTGCACCATCTGACGCACCTCAAGGATGCGCCCACTGCCATCCGCGTTGACGGCATAGCTACCCTCAGGCACATTGTAATGGAACGGATCGTAGCCCCAGTTGAAGCCATCTTGATCGCGCGTCTCGTAGATGATCGCTTGCTGGCGGTCTGAGTCGGGTGGAAAAGCGGCTAGCGCGTTGAAATCAGGGTTGATCTGCTTGCTGCGGTCTTCCTCGATGGTGGCGATATCAAAAAACGGCAGCAGATGCACATGTGTCAAGCCTGCTTCTTGCAGCGCCTTCAGGTGCCGCATGCCGTTCGTCTCGGGGTTGGTGAAGGCGAGGAAAGTGCCGCGCAGCTCCTCTGGCACACTCTGATCAATGATGCTGAAATCGCGGATGTGCAGTTCGTAGACGACGATGTCTTCAGGGGCAGCGAGGGGTGGTTTCTGCAGAGTCTGCCAGCCTTCGGGCGTTAGCGCGGGGTCGTACATATCCACGATCTGACTGCGCTTGCTGTTGAGCGAGAGGCTGACCGAGTACGGATCGGTAACTAGGTTGCGCTCGATACGGCGAGTGCTGGGCACATAGACCTCGACCTCGTACAAGTAGAACTTGTTGAGCCAATCGCCTTCGCCCAAATATGTCCAGACGCCCTGTGACGGGTTGTACTCCATCGGATAGGTGGTGCTGGACGTCTCGGGGTTGCTATCTTCAAAAATGTGCAGCGTGACCGAGCGCGCCGTAGGCGCCCAAAGCGCAAAGAATGGCAAGCCGCTATCTGGCACAGTCATGCCCAGCACACCGTCGTAAGTATACAGATCATCCAGGACGCCGGGAATTTGCACGCCCGTTGCATCCAAGAGCGCCCCCTCTGCATCTGTGACTGAGAGGGCAATCTGCCCTTTGAGTATCTGCGGCACCTGATCGAGCAGCTCAGGCGGCAGCTGCAGCGAGTAGCTGTTGTTCAAGTGTGGGAACTTACGCGTAACGCTTGAGTCGACGCCGATCACGTAGCGCAGCTCAACTGACTCGCCACCGACTACTCGGTTCTCCTCAAGGCGGATGCTGCCCTCAGGTGCGTAGTGCAGACGGAAGGTGCTGCGGCGCGGATCGGGTGTGTTGGCATTCCAGACGAAGAGATTGCGCAGCACCCAATGCGCCCGCGCCGTATTCAAATCACCCTTCGGCGCGCCTTCCACCTCAATGCTCATGACTTTGGTCTCCGAATCCCAGATAAAGGTGATCTGGCTGCCAATCGACGTGAAGCCGATGTTAGCGCCATCACGGGCGCCGCGCGCGCCGTAGTTCAGCGCCCAGCTCAGATTCAGCGCCACCTTCGCCTCGTAGGCGCCCTCAGGGATCGCGCCAGTGACGTATACATACTTGCCATCCCCATCTGGGTCTTGTAGCAAGGTGCGCAGACAGCTGGGCATCCAGTCGTTTGGGCAGCCGATCTCACTCTGGAAGCTGCCGGGCACATTGGCTAGGATCGTGTTGACATTATCGGCGATCCAGTTTGTCTGATGGCTGTAGAAGAAGATAACCTCGCGCCCCTCAGGCAGGCTCAGCGTGATGTTCGCGCCATTGCGCTCTGCTTTAGCGCCATAGGTCTCATCCTGACTGCCATTCAGGGCGACCTTGTACTCATAGGTGCCTGCTTCCAGCTTGAAAGTGGCCATCCAGACGTCACCAATCTGGTCGTACTTCAGGGCACTTGCGTCGCAGTCTGGCTGCCAGTTTTCAGAGCAGCCAAGCTGAGTCTGGAAAGAGCCGATCACTGTAACTGATTGTGGCTGGTCCTGTGCCAACGCAGGCGAGCTGTTGGGCAGCGCGCCGAGCGCCAGACTGAGCAGGCTGAGAATGAGGAAAAGACGGCTTAAAACTCTAGACATAGTATTTTGCTCCATTTTTACGGAAGCTGACAACGCCTGATTTTCCCACAGAGCGCGCGGACTTTCAAGCGATCGGCGCTCTGTGGGAGCGTGTCAGGCTAGTTGCTCTGAGTAGCTTCGGGGGTTGGCTCAGCGTCGGTCGACGCGGGTGTGACGGTCGGTGGCGTGATGCGCGGGCGCAATCCCAGTACGACGCTAATCTCTAGCTCTTGACCATCACGCTTGATCACGAATACAGCACGCTGCCCAGCTGCACGGCTAGTGATGTAGGCGCGCAGCTCGAAGACATTGCGGCGCGGCACGCCGTCGGCGGCTACGATAACGTCGCCCAGTTGAAAGCCAGCTCGATCAGCGGGCGAGCCGCTGATGATCTCGATCACACGGCTACCGCAATCGGCTACATCTTCAGCAGCAATGCCCAGATAGGCGGGCGCGAACTCCGTGCGTACGTCGAAGGTGGGCGTGGTAGTGGGCGTCCCTTCAGGAGTGGCTTCGAAGGTCGGTTCTTCGGTCGCTCTTGTGCCGCCAGCGTCGTCAGCGGGCGGGCAGGGCGGGAACTTAGTGGCTTCTGGTTCAGGTGTAGATTCCAGGCTTGCCGTAGGGGTCTGCGCGGGCTGCGCCTGCGCTGTGAGAGGCATCTTCAGCGCAGCGCTAAGCAGCGCTACTGCCAGCAGCGCTGCTGACCATCGCATAGCAATGCGTGTGGGCATCTTGTCTTCTCCAATCAAGGTCTAGACGGACAATACAGGCAGATTGTAGCACGGCCTGAGCTAAAGCATCGGCGTTCTCTTGCACTTGACAGGTTCTCTGCATCCACTTACACTTATGTCTAGAATACTACCAATAACTCTGAGGCGGCCTAGTAGGCACCATGCGCTTTCCAGAGAGCTGCCGTTCGCTGCGAGGCAGTGAGCGCACCGCCGAAGTCCACCGCTGATAAGTTGGCTGACGAAAAGGCGCTCAAGCGCCGTTAAGGCAGTCCGTGTGCGCACGTTACAGCGCCTAATGAGATCGCAGCCTTGTGCTGTGAAGTCAGGTGGCACCGCGAGTCCCTCTCGCCCTGATGCGCCCGTGTGCGCATCACGGCGCGAGGGCTTTTTCACATCTAGGAGAAGGAACAATGCTGGATATCAACTTGATCCGCGAACAGCCTGAGCAGGTCAAGGCGCGCCTCGCTACGCGCTACGACGAAACACTCGCCGCCCGCGTCGACGCTATCCTGGCGCTCGACTGGCAGCGCCGCACCCTGCTCATGCAAGGCGAAGCCCTACAAGCAGAGCGCAACAAGATCAACAAGGCGCTCGGACGTATGAAAGGCAACCGCAATCTCAGCCTCGCCGCACAAGCGCACGCCATACAGGAGGCTGTGCGCGCCATCCAAGCAGAGGCTTTCGCCCGCGCCGCCGATCTACTCGCCAACCCGCCTGCTGAAACCCCCGATCCAAACGCCCAGCCCGACCTGAGCGCCCTCACCGATGCGCTGCGCGGCATTGGCGATAAGGTCGAGGCGCTGACTAAGCAGGCAGAAGCCATCGAGGCGGAAATGCGCGATCACATGTTATGGCTGCCCAATCTACCTCACGAGTCTGTGCCGTTGGGCGCCACAAGCGAGGATAATCCAGTTAGTGAGCCGATCGGCGCCTTGCCCACCTTCACGTTCACGCCCAAGCCGCATTGGGAGCTGGGCCCGGCGCTGGATGTGATCGACTTCGAGCGCGGCGCCAAGTTGAGCGGCTCACGTTTCTATGTGCTGAAGGGCATGGGCGCACGGCTGCAGCGCGCTCTGATCAACTTTTGCCTCGACCAGCACGCCATGAACGGCTACACAGAGCTATACCTGCCCTTCATCGTCAAAGAGGAGATGCTCTACGGAGCCGGGCAGTTCCCCAAGTTCCGCAATGAGATTTACACCGATCCTGATGCAGAGCTGTATCTGTTGCCGACAGCTGAGGTGGCAATCACCAACCTGCACCGCGATGAAATCCTGAGTGCAGCTGACTTGCCGCTCTACTATGTAGCGAACACGCCATGTTGGCGCCGCGAAGCCACTAGCGCCGGGCGCGATGTGCGCGGCATCAAGCGCGTGCACCAGTTCCAGAAAGTGGAGCTCTACAAGTTCACAACGCCCGAGCGCAGCTACATCGAGCACGAGGCGATGCGCGCTGATGTGGAGCGGCTCTGTGCCCTGCTGGAGATCCCTTATCGAGTGGTGACGCTCTGCACAGGCGATCTCGGTTTCGGCATGGCGAAGACCTACGATATCGAGATGTATGCAGCCGGCTGCGGCGAATGGCTAGAGGTCTCCTCGATCTCGAATGCTGAGGCGTTCCAGGCACGCCGCGCTATGATTCGCTACCGCCCTGAGAGTGGCGGCAAGGTTGAGTATGTCCATACGCTGAATGGCTCCGGCTTGGCGATGCCGCGCGTGATCATCGCCATTCTAGAGAACTTCCAGCAAGCCGACGGCAGTGTGCGCGTGCCAAAAGTTCTGCGCCCATACTTAGGTGGCTTAGAAGTCATCACGCCGCGCTGAAGGGATGCCTGTGCTTGGCTGGGCTGCATGCCTACGGCGCAGCCAGGCGCGCAGACGCGGCATTCCGCGCATGTATAGCCAGTAGAGCAGCGGCATCGGCGCGTAGTCCCACGCGCCGATGTGCCACGTTAGCGTGCCACCGTAGTCCCGCTTGAACAACCAGACACTCCAGAGCGGATCGGACTCGTCGAGGTGAGTTGGTGCGCCCCACATATCGTAGACCTTGAAGCCGTGCGCCTTCGCCCAGCGCATTGCTTCCCATTGCAGCGCATCAGCGGGCATCAGCTTGCGTAGCTCGTTATCTGAGGTTGAAGCGCCGCTGAAATATAGACACTTCGACCCAAAGGCTAGCAAGACCACATGCGCCGCCATTTGCCCTCTCACTTCGGCGATCAAAACGTGTGCCAAGCCCGCTTTCATCAGGCTATACCACTCGTCGAGGTAGTATTCAGCGGGGCGGGTGAGAAAGTTGTTGCGCCTGCCCGTTTCAAGGTAGAGCGCGACCATTCCTGGCAAGTCTTCAGGTGTGCCAGCGCGAATGGTTACGCCGTGGCGAGCGCCGTAGCGCACCTTGCGGCGTTTGCTCTGTGTCATGGCAGCGAGAAGCTCCTCCTCAGAGGGCGTCAGGTTGATCAGCACAGTATTTTTGAACTGCACCTGCTCAGGCGAGAAGCGCCAGCCCCGCCGACGCAGAATCTCGACCACCGCCGCGCCATTCGGTTCGTCGTGCCAGGAGTCGGTGTTGGGCAGACCTGTATGCTGTACCACATCAGGGTCGATTTTGAGCTGCAAAGCCAGTCGGCGCCGCGCCAAACGCTCTAGATCGCTCAGCACTTGCTCCAGCAGCTTGTGATTGGTGTAGTCGAGCATGGGCGCCTTTGGCACATACAGCAGGCGCACAATCCCTACTCGGCGCGTCAGAAGCATTGCTGCAGCGTGGAGTAACCCGCTTGCATCACGCCAGATGAGCTTCTCAGGCTGCCAGCCCGTCTTGCGCCGCTTGAAATCGCCCCAAGCGGCCGTCTGCAGGGGATGTGCGCCTGGCAGCTGCCTGATCGCCTCATCCCACGCCGAATCCGAGCCTTCAAAGCGCGCCAGCCTATAGCCGCTCATGCATTTCTTCCCAGTCGCCGCCGCACATACCACATGTAGAGCGCGTAGATCGCGCGGTTATTCACCAAATCCCATGCGCCAACGCTCCGCCGCACCTCACCGCCAAAGCCGCGCTTGAATTTATAGACTCCCCACAGTCCATCTTGGCGTGCCTCGAATTCTGCCTCGAGCGTTGTCTCATCCGCGTCAGGGATGCCCCACAGATCGTAGCGCAAAGCGCCCTGTTCTTTCGCCCAGCGGATGGCTTCCCATTGTAGGATGTAGGTCGGCATCCGGTTGCGCTCAGCATCTGACGAGGCGCCGTAGAAGTAGTAGGCGTTCTCGCCACAACGGAAGATCATCGCGCCAGCCAGGTCTTGCCCGTTATAAGAGGCAATCAGCAAGGCAGCCCCACCGCTGGGCGCAAAAGCCTCGTAGGCGCTCTGATAGTATTCTGGCGGGCGGGCATGGAAACCATCGCGCTGGGCTGTAAGCTGCATCAGCTCGCCGAAGCGCAAAGCATCAGCTGAGCTGCCGTGCCGTACGGTCACTGCTTTTTTCGGCCCAAGGCGGCACTTGTAGCGCGTCGATTGATTCATTCGCTTGAGGATATCTTCCTCTGTGCCGCTCAGGTCTAGCACGATGGTGCGCGGCATCTGGACGGTTTGGGGCGAGTGGCGCAAGCCTGCTTGAAGCAGGCGATCGGGCAGATCAGGGCGCGGGCGATACCAATTGCACGGCTCAAACTTGATGAAGGCAGCTCGGCAGCGCCGCAACGCCCGCCACAGGAGTGCGTTTGCAGCCTCATGTTGGCTGAAGAGCGGTGCAGCAGGTGCATAAGCGCGTGTACCTATGCCTAATGGCAAGCGGCGCAGCAAAATTTGTGCGCCGGCGACCAACTCGCCTGAGCTAGTAGCGATAGCTATGCGCTGGGGTTGCCAGCCGAAGCGGCTCTGATGGACGCCCCACGCCGAGAGCTGCAAGACATGTGCATCAGGGTGTGCGTATACAAAAGCATCCCAGTGAGCGGCGGTGGGTGTGAGTGTGAGGTAAGGCATGGCGATGTATTATAGCACACCATGCCTTCACAAGGCGCAGCCCTCAGATCAGGATTTGCAGCTCATCACCCTCGACACGCACCTCAAAACGCTCAACATCTTGGGTGGCAGGCATCGAGAGCACTTTGCCAGTGCGGATGTCGAAGCGCGCGCCATGGCGCGGGCACTCAATCTCGAGCCCGTGCAGCTCACCTTCGGCCAGGGGGCCGTCATCGTGTGTGCAGACGTCTTCGATGGCGTAGTACGTGCCACCCACATTAAAAATGGCGATGTAGCGCTCCCTGACTTCAACAACGATCCGCTGGCCCGACTGGACATCAGCCGCTTTCGCCACTGTGACGTATTCAGGCATCCCAAAATCTTCTCCAATTGTTCAGACTTCTGAATGCCTTGATCTTAACGCCTGCAGGGCGATCAGCCAACTGTGTGCGCTAGTCGGCAGCGCCTGACTGTTGCTTCCTACGGCGCTCCATCAGCCGTGCGGCAATACGCCCCAACTTCTGATGGTGCTTGATCAGCTTGAGCTGTGCCTCGCGAGCGCGGGCAAGCGTCGGCTCTAGCTGGTCGATGCCCCAGTAGCGCCACAGTGCATCAATAACCTGCGTATAGTACTCAGCTGGGCCGTAGTTCGCCTTCGCCGCCAGCAGTTCGGCGCGCTCCTGATAGTTGGGCATGCCGCTGCCAGGCATCTCAAACTTCATGATGACCTCTGCTAGTGGATAGACGTAGTTCGGCTCCACCTCGAGGTGATACTTGACGGCATCGCGGTAGAAAGCCATGTGCAGCGTCTCATCTTTAGCTAGGCGGCGCAAGGCGCGCGCTAGGCGCGGGTCTTCTGACTCGGCGATATCGGCTACGCGCAGGTAGAAAGTCTGTGTTGCTAGCTCTTGGATAGCAGTGTAAGCGATGGCGCCGAAATGCGAGTCGATGTTGGTCGCCCAGCCTTGCCGAATCACGCCTTTGCGCATGGCAGCGCGCCGCTTGGGATCGCCGTTGCCGCCTAGCAGCAGGTAAGTCTCTAGCAGCAGCGCATGCTGATCTTCCTCAGACGTCCACGTGTGCAGGAAGTCGATCATTACGCTGAGCGACCCGCGAAAAGCAGCGTATAGGTGCGTGGTGAACCATGGCAGGTTCACTTCGGTCAGCAGAGCTGTCTCGACAGCAGTATAGACGACAGGCGAGAGCTGCGGGATGCTCTCAGGGTTTGCCTTCAGCTCGTCGAGCGGTAAATACTCGCTGTACGACCAATCAATGCGCCTGGCGCGCTCATGGTGCGCATCGTACAAGCTACGCAGCTTTGGCTCTAGGGAAGGAATCAGGTGTGCAAGCGACATGCGGTATGCCTCTCAACCTCTCTAAGCGACTCGTACAGATAGATTTTCGGGTTCCACGCAGCCCAGATCGTACCATTTTTCACGAAGATGGGCGAGACACGCCGGTGAATTCATCACTTAAGCGGGCTGTTCAGCGCTGCGCTTGAACTGCGTCTCGTAGAGTGCTGCGTACAAGCCACCTTGCGCTAGCAGCCAGCTGTGTGTGCCGCGTTCAACGATTCGCCCACGATCCAAGACAAGGATTAGATCAGCTGCCAGCACTGTGCTGAGCCGATGAGCGATCACAAGGCTGGTGCGCCCCTGCATCACACGCTCCAACGCACTCTGGATGAGCACCTCAGATTGTGAGTCCAGGTGTGAAGTAGCCTCATCCAAGACGAGGATGCGCGGGTCTTTTAGAATAACCCGTGCGTTCCCACGTTCCAC